>JADQBA010000432.1 GCA_016903675.1 Stigonema ocellatum SAG 48.90 = DSM 106950
GCACCAATAAAAAATAGAGGTGTCACTTCCCCGCCTTTAAAACCAGCCCCCAGAGTAAGAGCGGTAAGACCCACTTTAGCAGCAAAATCCCAGGGAGGTAGCTGAGTTGAGAAAGCCTCGACAATGGTTGGGATACCGAGTCCAATGTACTTGGTTGTGCCGCTCACCCAAACTATCAGTGCTACAAGGGCACCACCGAGCAAAGGACGTATAGGAGGATAAGATATTTTTTCTTTGAATTCGTGATTAATCTGGTGAGTCAATTTCGCAAAGAACATCGCCACAATTCCAAAGACTGCGCCTGCAACAATGGCAGAAATCAGTCCCTGAGTAGTGAGTTTCGGTATAAACGGCGCATGTTGGTATGCTGTATGATGTAGACCAAGTCGCAAAGTCACGCGATCGCCCACAGATGCTGCAATTAAACAAGGAAAAAGGGCATCGTAGCGCAGCTTCCCAATTGCTAAAACTTCCATGCCAAAGATGGTTCCAGCCAAGGGAGTACCGAAGACTGAAGCAAATCCTCCACTGATACCCGCCTTTAAGAGAATTTGCCGATTTACTCCTTGAAAGCGCAATAGCTTCGTCAACTGATCTGCCAGGGAGGCACTCATTTGCAGTGCTGTACCTTCGCGACCCGCTGAACCACCAAATAAGTGGGTCAAGACCGTCCCTAGTAAAACAAGAATCGCCATCCGCAATGGAATAACATCTTTGGGGTGATGAATTTCCTCAAGTAAAAGATTATTTCCGGCTTCTACAGCCTTTCCGAATCGATGATAAATCCAACCGCTTAAAAAGCCAGCAAGCGGCAAGAAGGCAATGATCCACACATGAGTTTCTCGCTCCTGTGTTGCCCATTCCAAGGATGCTAGAAGAGCAGCGGAAGCTGTTCCGGCAAGAATGCCAACAACAAAGGAAATGGATAACCACTTTATCAGTTGGGGGATAGCAATTAACTGTTCAAACCCATGAAGGCAATTCAATGGAAAGCGATTACAGGCTTCCCCCATTAAATCCTTGAAATTAGTCCAAATTTGTAGCATCGCCCCTCTCAAAACGTTAACTGATTTTTCATTTCTCCTAGCTGTGAAGACC
>JADQBA010000159.1 GCA_016903675.1 Stigonema ocellatum SAG 48.90 = DSM 106950
GGAGTGGGGAGTGGGGAGTGGGGAGTGGGGAGTGGGGAGTGGGGAGTGGGGAGTGGGGAGTGGGGAGTGGGGAGTGGGGAGTGGGGAGTGGGGAGTGGGGAGTAGGGAGTGGGGAGTGGGGAGTAGGGAGTGGGGAGTGGGGAGTAGGGAGTGGGGAGTGGGGAGTAGGGAGTGGGGAGTTAGGAGTTAGGAGTTAGGAGTTAGGAATTTTCTTACTATTCCCCATTCCCCATTCCCCATTCCCCATTCCCCATTCCCCATTCCCCATTCCCCATTCCCCATTCCCCATTCCCCATTCCCCATTCCCTAATTCAAAACCAACCTTCTTGTTCCAAGGTTTCAATCAACTGAAGTCCACGGGGGTCTCCTACGCCTAGGATTGCGGCTTTCGCGTCTTCGCGGACTCCCAAATCTGGGTCTTCGGCAAAGGCTTGAATCAAAGCATCTATGGCGGTGGCATAAACCACGTTAGAAGGTAGTTCGCGGCACATCTGTCCAATGGCCCAAGCGCAATTACTTCGTACTGCTGCGACTGGGTCTTTGACTAAGGCTGTAATTAGGGGTGGTATTGCTCCCACAACGGCTTCGTAACCCACTTCAGCCATCTGTGCTAAGGCGCTAGCTGCCCACAGACGCACTGCTGAAATATCGGTTTTTAAGGCATCTGCTAGGGGTGCTAAACTACGGCGATCGCGACAGTTTCCTAATGCCCAAACCACACCTTTACGCACATAACCATTCCAATCTCGCTTTAATTGGGTAATTAATGGTTCCACAGCATCTGGACTAGGATTGCGCCCAATGCCGTATGCGGCACTGACCCTGACTAAAGGACAAGTATCAGTTAACAGGTGAATCAGATGAGGGATTGCTCGTGCATCTTCTATATCACAAAAAGCACGCGCCGCCAGCATCCTTTGCTGTGGTTGGGGATTTTCCAATAATGCCAGCATCGCCTCTGGATTAGGCTTAGGCCTGTCTGATTCAGCACTCAGCGGTCCTAAGTGATCTAGAGGGCTTTCTAGGTCTGCTTCGGCATCAAGTAGGCTTAAGTCGTTTTCGTCATACATAGTTCATTTCATTTTACAATACCTGATAGGGATTCAGACAAAACCCCTGATGCCAAAGCCGGAAAAAGAATAATCAAATTATACACTAAGACACTAACTCGTTGTCTTGTCTTCATGGAGAGATTTTACCATCCACAAGGACTGGGTTTGATAGCCGAGTTGATTGTAAAGATTTAATGCTGGTGTATTTGACTCAAAGACCTGCAACCCAATTTGATGATCGCCTTTGGTTCTTGCCCAATTTTCTACATATCGCATCAAAGCTGTACCAATACCCCGCCGCCGATGCTCTGGTACAACGTAGAGTAAAAAGATGTGACTATGGCGATCGCCCCGGACTTGATCTATAGCATTTCCTACCCACAGACAGGCGACTGGAGTTTGTATTGCTCTTGGAGACAAATTAATTCCTCCCTCATCTCCCTTGCCTACAAAATCCACCCACCATAAAGGAGTTTCGCAAGAGTAGTATTGCTCAACTGTTCCCGCCAGATGGGAGAAATCTGATTTTGGAAACATATCTTGGTAAGTCCGTTGCATGAACTTGACCAGCAGCGCCCGGTCTAAAGTTGTACCACGGCGAATACAGTAACCTTGTAGTAGTAGTTCAGACACTCATCCAAATAACTTGTGTTAATTCTTTTGGGAGTGTTCCTACTTCCTCAATAGGTGCGGGGGAAGCCATGTCCGAAGGTAAAAAGATTCGGGCACTGACTGCCACAAGGGCAAATAAAAACACTAGCACCACTAAGAACGGGGCGATGTATTGACGAAATATAGCCATATTTGAATCTTTCTTCTGAAATTGTCTCTTGGAAATAGCTAAAGATTTATGAAGCTTTCTCAACTTATTTTAGCGAGTTTTAGAGGAACTGAGAAATCTTGAGCGACGATAGCCATTATCGGTTATCACGCTCCAATTCAGCGATCGCTCGTTCCCAATACCAATTTTCCGGCATACCAGGATAGTCCTGCCTTGCCAAATCAACTAACCGTTCTGCTGCGGCGGTGTCGCCTCCTAAAATAGCGATCAGCCTGCTTCTGAGACGTTCATCAGGTACAGGTTCACTTGATTGGGGTGTTGTCCGTGGTGGTGATGGCTGCGACTGCTGTCTCCTAAACTCCCAAAATAAAACATAATAAAGTGTACCAAAAATGAGAATAAGGCTGAATGTTCCGAGAAAAGTCAGTAGGTTAAGGGCCAGAAAGCCCAGAACTAATTGGGAGAGAACATAACCAAGTAACACCCCTGTAATCAACAGAATAATTGTTGCTGTAGAAATAATTATTTTCTGCCCCATACATCTTCTCCCTCATCGTCGTCGAGTCCTGGTCTAGAAATTAGTACTGGTTGGGGGTTCCAAGGGGCAAAAAATGGTAATAGCAGCAATCCTAGCAAAGCTGCGATCGCCGTGCTCAAAAAGAATAAAGACCAGCCAGTAGCTTGTGCCCATGCACCTGCTGGTGCCGTGAGAATATCTCGACTAAAACCTTGCACACTTGACAGTAAAGCGTACTGAGTAGCTGAATATCCTTGGTGACAAAGACTCATTAAAAACGCCACAAAGGCTGCTGATTCCAAGCCTGCACAGAAATTTTCAATATTAATGGCAGTCAGCATCAAAGGGAAATTTTTTCCTACCACTGCCAAAGCAAAGTAAGATAGGTTTCCCACAGCTTGTAGTATACCGAAGATCCATAAAGCACGATTAACGCCTATTTTGGTCATTATCGCTCCCCCTGACAAGGTGCCGACAATAACGGCGAAAATCCCCAATCCCGTTGGAAACGCTATGTCACTTTGGGTAAAATGCAAGCCTTTATCTAACAGAAATGGTGTGGAAACATTTTTCAGCAAGGAATCCCCCAACTTGTAAATCACAATAAACACTAAAATGAAAACTGCTTGGAGTGAGCCATTACGCTGGAAAAACTCAACTAAAGGTAATTTGACCGCATCCCATAAGGTTTGAGGAGGGCGATAACGCAGAACTGGTTCTGGTGCCCAGATAGAACTTACCACACCAACGAACATCAATAGCGACATCAATAAATAAACAACTTGCCAAGGCATTCTATCTGCAAGAAACAGAGTTAAAGAACTCGTGACAAGAATGGCAATACGATACCCCAACAGAAAAACAGATGCACCAGGACCTCTTTCTCGTTCTGCTAGTACATCAGTGCGGTAGGCATCTACAACAATATCTTGACTGGCACTAAAAAAAGCGACTATCACCGCAGTTATTGCTAAAAATGTCAACCCGGAGGACGGCCTTTGAAAAGCCATCGCGGCGATCGCCACCACCAGTGCTAGTTGTGTAATCACAAGCCAACCACGACGACGACCCAAAAAAGGAGGGACAAACCGATCTAGCAAAGGCGACCAAAGAAATTTCAGAGAATAGGGCAATCCCACCAAACTAAAAGCGCCAATAGCACCGAGACTAACATTTTCTTTAGTCAACCATGCTTGCAGCGGTGTCTTACTAATCAAATACAACGGCAACCCCGACGAAAACCCCAGAAACAATAAAGCCACCATCTTCCTGCTGCTAAAAACCAATAGCAGCGATCGCACTTCTTTCATAACTTCAAAACTCCTCCTTCTTACAAACTTCAGTGATGGCGGTTCTAATTCTGACAGTCTATAATAGACATGGACGGATAATTCTTCATAAAAGGTATGTAGTTGCGCTAAAGCGCTTTAGCGCAACTACGAACTTTAATAAAACTGTTCAACCGAACATACTATAATATAGATAGGTATGTCTAGCGGGAGTCTTCTCACGCGGGGAGACCCAAGAAACGAGAACGAGCGTCACTACGAATTACCATAGAGAGATAGCGACTTGACCATACCAAATAGAACTCTTAATCTTCGCGTTCTTAGCGTCTTCGCGGTTCATCAATCCCATAAACTTGATGTCCTCTAATCACCACCCCATATTCAGCAAGACATTTTCCCCACCCTTCACGCGTCCCAATGTCGCTTTTATGCTGAAGCAATCCTAAATCCTCTTCTTGTCGAGTCAGTTGAGCAAATTCTTCGTAAAGCGGGTACTCAGGAGTCACAAACGTTTCCTTGCGGTGTAAAATAGGAGGATTTGCCCTAACTTCATAGTCTCGATGAGTTATCCTCAAAGACTTTAACTCAATACTAATACTCGTCTTCAAAGCAGGATGAGCATCAGTATCAAATTCCGGATAAAACAAGTAAGATATTCGTGGCTCATCAGTAGAAAACTTGATCAACGTCGCACCATCAACACGCCCAATAGTGCGGCTAGCACAACCTTCATAAATTCGCAACAAAGAATCCAGTTCTCCAAGGGCACAAACATGGACGTAAAGGGCGCTGCGGGTATGTTTACCAACTTTACTTTTTTGACAAGCATTCTCAACTACCCCAGGCTTACCCAAACTGAAAAGCTTAGCGTCAGCTACCTCGCAAGCTTCCTCATAGCAACCGAAAAAAGCTTTGATATCGTGGCGCATTTCTGGTGCTAGCTTTTGCGATGAAGGTCGGCGATCAAAGTGGGTGAGAGCGAGGTAAACTTGGATGTCAAGAGAACGACGGTAGGCGATCGCATCCCATTCTACTTCATCAGTTGCTTGGCACACCACAGCAAAAGCGCGACGGAAGCTACCAAATTCGCTGAGTAGTTCCTGTTCATTCTCCAACTCACCCTTAACCGGAAGTCTCCCACGCTTAGTAAAAAAAGCCATCAGTGGTTCTAGCTTTTCTTTGTAATCTTCAAACCGCTTACTGGGAATACGTACTCTGGGTGTAGAAGTGTTGGAGAAAAAGCGCCTAGCTTTGTAAACCTCTTTTTCTGCTTCATCCCGAAACACAAAATAAATACCCAACGCCACAGGCACTGCATCTACATTCAGTACTGTGTCAATATAACTCTTGAGTTCTTCTTGTTCGTAGTATTTCTGAAAAGTATTGCGGCGAGTGACAATACCATCACCGTAAGCTATTTGAGTCTTGCTTGGAGCATTGATTAGCACTTGAGTGGCGACAATTAAGACCTTGCGGGTGAGTTCCCAAGCTTGGATTAGGCTTTTTTGGCGTTCCTCTGGGTCTTCAATCACGTTGAGAACAAAGCCTAAGTTGACAATATCGGCGGCGAAAATGGGAGTGTCAGGATAGTAATAAGGGTCCCAGCCTGTACTCGTGTAGCCTAAGTTTGCCACTCGTTGTACATCACCACCATGTCCGCAACCGTAGTCAAAAAACGTGGTATCATTAGTTAAGATTGCCGACTCTATTGCCAATCGCACTGGTCGAGATAAGTCAGTGCGAAAAATTGCGGCTTTATGGCGTTCTATTTCTAGATAGCTTTCTGACATCAGCAATTAGGGAGTGGGGAGTAGGGAATAGGGAGTTTTCCTCGTTCCCAGCCTCTGGCTGGGAATGCCTACCATAAGGCTCCGCCTCAATTACATATCCTGCCAACTCTTGTAGCTAATTCAATCAAATCTTCAATTTTCTTCATATTTGGATCGCCTGCCAAGTAACCAATACCACGATGTAGGTGGAGGCGAAATTGCATAGCAAGGGTTTCCTTATCAGTACTGAAGCCGTCGTTGTAGCAACGTTGCTTAAGGGCGAGTAGCAAAATATCCGATATTTCGCCGCCAAACACGTGCCACGTCATTTCGACGTTACTGTCCGTGGGTATGGGTACTGGGGAAGGGGAAGTTGATTCGGCGAGGGAACGACAAAACGCCCAACGACATAAGATATTCCATTGGTCGATTTTGGTGTTGCGTCTTAGTTTTAGGAGTTGGTCTTTGGCTGTTTGGGATAAGCGAATTCGTTCGATTGGAGATTCCATGAGGAATTATGAATTATGAATTATGAATTATGAATTAATTTATAACTGGGGAGCACGGAATGCAATTTTTTCCCACTCCCCACTCCCCACTCCCCACTCCCTATTCCCCACTCTTTACCAAAAATAGCCTGGTTCTATGGTTGTTTGGCGGGTGGAGGAGTCGTATTTGAGGAGATATTCGCGGGCGATCGCGTCGTTTTTTCGTAGTGTTTGCACTTCCTTTTGTCCGATTTCGGTGTCGGTGGAAAGTAGAATGACTTGATGACTGGCGGATGGGAAGTAACGTTCCACTAGGTTACTGCGGTGGGAGGAGTCCAGGCGTCCTAATGGAGTATCTATTGCTACTGGTAAGCGGCGTCCGGATACACGGGCTAATCCCCAAAGGAAGGCGATCGCTAGTAGTTGTTTCTCCCCAGCAGAAAGGCGATGTTTTGGAACGGGTTTACCCTGTAGGTCATACAAAGAAAGACTGAAGGTGTGGGTATTGATAGCAACGCGATGCACTAAATCAGATTTGTGGAGGAGATAGCGGAAGCACTCGGTGACTTCTCCTTCTAATTTGTTCAGTTTTCTGAGGGTTAAGCGTTCTCGGAAAATTTTGAGGGTTTCTTGGACTTTGGCTGAGATGGCGATGATATGTTCGTTATTTTTGAGGTCTAGATTTTGTTTAGTATATTCTTGTAAGCTTTTTTTTGAATTTTGAATAGTAGATTCTAACTCTACTGAACGACGGTGTGCTGTCAGGGATGCTGCTTTAGCTTCCGCTACTTGAGTTTGTGCTTGTTGCAATGCATCTACTAGCTTTTGATATGCTTCTGGTGATGCAGCAGTTTGTAATTGTCTTTCCAGTTTGATTATTTCTTCTTCCTCTGTTTTGAGAAATTCTAGTTGCTGTTGTGCGGATACAATTGCGGTTTCCAAGTAAAAATTATTAATATTAGTCAGTTCATGGAGAGTTTCTGGGTCAGCTAAAAGCCACGATTCCTCATGGTTGTCTGACCCAAGGGCTTGATTTTCTTCCAGGATGAATAATTTTATTTTGTCTAATTGTGAATCTGATATACCCAAATCTACTATTTTATTAATGAGGCGTTCATCTCGGTCTTGCAATATATTCTTTGCTATTTGTGCTTGGTGACGGCGAATTTCTTTTTCTGCTGTATTGTGTACCTGAGTGAGGAGGGGTTGGATCAAGGCCAGTGGTAAGACACCAGCGGCTAATTCACACATGTGCGATCGCACTGATTCAGCTTCCACAGTTCTTTGGTCATGCTGTTGTTCTAGCTGACTGCGATCGCCTGCAATTTTACCACCTTCGGAGATGAATTTATCAAAAACCTCTTGCTGGTTTTTTTCTGCAACTTCTAACTTTTCTTGTAGAGATGCGATTAATTGCGTCTCCACATGGTAATCTTCTTGTTGCTGTTTCAGCTTTTGCTCAAGTTCTTCCAGATTTTCTAAGTCTTGTATATCAGCGATTTCCTTACGTTTGCGGTTGACCAAAATTTCTATATCAACAGCTAAACGTTCAGCCAACTCTAACCCTAAAAGACCACGAACAGCATCAACTACAATGGATGGAGGAGTTTCCTGTTCAGCAAGTTCCTTAACCTGTTCCCCATCAAACAGAAACAAGCTAGAAATTCCTAAAGGTAGTAGATTTTCAATGTACTCATCCCAAATATTGACTAAAGCTGAGTCTAACCATTCGTGAGCGTCTAAAATACCTAAGTGGTCTTTACCATCTTTAGGATTTTTTTCCCAAGTCCTCACAACGCGGTATTTGACTGGCTTGTCGTTTTCGATATGTTCAAAAACTAATTCAATACGAGTTTTCTCGGTTGGTGGGGTGTGGCTATTAACGCATTGTGTGAGAAAATCGTTATAGCTTAGATGACCACGGGTAGAACATTGAGCGCGATGCCCATAAAGGGCAAGGCGAATAGCATCCATAAGGGTAGTTTTTCCCCCTCCATTCATCCCACCCAGTAGGATGATGGGGCGAGAATTTTCATTCTCGTTCCCTGGTTCCGCCTGGGAATGTGGGTCAAGATTGATGACTTGACGACCACAGTAAGGACCAAAGTTTTGTAATACGAGTTCAAGGAATATCACAGTTTTATAGTAGTTTTCATCTGCGGTTTTTAAAAAGTCTCACGCAAAGGCGCAAAGGCGCAAAAGTAGTATTTTACTTATTTTTGGAATTTAACGTTTGCCCAAGTAGAGTCTTTGGCAACATCTCCCAAAGTTAACTGCTTGACTTTTTCTACATTACCTTGATCAATTGCTGTTTTCAAATCCCTTTTCAGGTGAGCATTTTTAATTGCTTCCGCAGGGGAACGGGAACTTGTTTCAAAACATTTTTCTAGCGCGTCGTATATTCCCACACGACGTGACATTTTGCGATACTGGCGTTCTGTGTCTAGGAGTTTTGCCATGAGTTCCAAGTGCATCGCATCGTCTTCACAAATTTCCTCGAGGACGGTCCATTCATCGGTACCTAGTAGACTGTTACCAGCACCAGGACGCGGGTCTATAAAGGGTTCGCCTGTGGCTTCTTCATAAATGCGGGGTAAACTATCATCAAATTCATGTTTTTCTTCTAGCCAGATGCGCCGAATTTCACTCATTTCTTCTAAGGTAATTAGGATTATGTCACGCATATTTTCTGGGGCGGTGCGACGAATTTGTGTTTGTGCTTCTAAAACTCTTCTTAGCCAATGTTCCCGCCAGTATTTGGTATATGGACCATAAATTGGTTCAACAGAAATCTCACCTTCTACATTGCGTTCAAAAAGTTGGACTTCACCCCATATACGTCGGAAGTCTCTCTTGTCTCGGTCGTTTTTAATATCTAATTCATTGCGTATGTCTAAGAGAGGCTGCATCCATTCCTTTTCCTCGTCATTTTGGATCATTGCCTCCATTGATTTATCTTTGCTAACGATTGTGCAAACCCAGCAACCAAAACGAGAATCACCACAGCTTGGGGTGGAAGTATCTATTACTAAGGGACATTCGTTATCTGATGTTGCACCCCGATACATGGTGAATAAATCTTTGTTGCTATATCCCCAAGGGTTTTGCCACTGCATTAAATAAAGCCAAACTTCATCAGTCCGCCAGTCTTCGATGGGGAGGTAAATCTGAGAGTTAGGTCTGTTGGGATTAGTATTGACGCGATCGCGTATCCGCCACTCTCGATGTTTCGCCATTGTCGCGCTACGTTTGACGCTTTCTGCCTTGCGAGTTCCTAAGACGAGAATGACTTCACCATTTGCTTGGATCATTTCACGAATGAAGCGGTCAGCAGGTTTAATTTTTAATCTTTCAGTACACCAACGTAGGCGATTGCGAGGGGATGGGTAGCCTTTACCAATTAAGCACACCCAGAAAGTGTCTTTGACTGCGGGATAAAACAGATGGGGTTCTATCGGCATTCCTTGTTCTTGGGCAGCAACTTTCATCTGTTCCTGGGATTTACGTACCCAAGCAGAGACTACTGGATTTTCCACCAGTGTATCTGTTGTGATGACATGGATTGGCTTGGTTCGCCCAGAGGGTGGGAGTGCGGCGATCGCATTCCAGATTAATTGTAGTACACATGAACTATCCTTGCCACCCGAATACCCGATGCACCAAGGTATGGAATCTAAGGCGTACAGTTGTTGAATTTCAGTGGTGAGATCCTGGATATCGTCTACTAACTCTGGTACAGTCCGCTGACCTTGACTTTTGTTTTCTGGATGTTGTGCTGTAGTCATTTATCTAATCCTGTTCAACTGCCTCGTTACCCACAAGGGGGACAAGCCGCTACGCGGAAAGTCAAAAGCTAAGGTAATAAGTCAAAAGTATTATAGAACAAGGCTTGTGCCTGTTTGAAATGGGTAGTTTATTTACGCCGCGCTGTACTTGGGGGACTTGGGGGACAAGCCGCTACGCGGAAATTCACGCATTCAAAATTTAAAACACTTTTGACTTTTGACTTTTGACTTCCCCCAAAGGGGTGGGGGGGACAAGGGGGACAAGGGGGAGGTGTTTGTAATTCATTTAGGATTGGTGTAGCCGTGAATTTTATTGGTTAGGGCAAGTGAAGTAAAGGCAAACCTAGTATTACATATATTTGTCGCCATTACGGTTTTTAAAAACAAGACTGTTAAAACTAACAATTTTTTGTATATTTAAGTGTGCTATGGTCCTTTGCTTTTAAACAATAAAATGGAAAACATTCCAACTGAGCAGATTCTACCTCTCGCTAACCAGTACATTCAAGAGGAAAATGGGGATATAGAGCTTTTTAGTTTACTGCTGGACAAGTATCTTGGGAAGCGCGATCGGATTCTGGTTCAGAAAACCGAGATGGGTGATACCCAGGCTTATGTAGGTTCAGTGACTCTGGAATGGTTCGCGGGTCGGGTTCACTTCGCGTCTTGCCTACCCCTACTTCAGCAAAAGTACAATGCCCAGACGCAGAATATCGAAATTAATGCTGATAGCATTGATGAAATTCAGCAGCGTCCACTTGATTGGTCACGTCAAGCACCCTTAGTACAGTATTTGGCAACAGGAAAACATCACAAGTTCCCGCCTGTCCTAGTAGTGATTAACCAACCGTGGGTAGATAATTATAACGCACCTGAGTGGGATAGTCAGGGACGAGCCATAAAATCTAGTCTCGAATTCTCGCCACTGGATAAAGATAGTACATTTGGTCTACTAAATATATCTGAGGAGAATGTAACCATTTATGCCTTGGATGGTCAACACCGACTGATGGGTGTGCAAGGTTTGATGGCGTTGCTAAAAACAGGTAAACTCCAGCGTTCCAAAAAGGATAAAACTCCTTACGAAACTTTCATTACAGTAGATGACTTGATAGAAAAATATTATGTGTCATCTGCTTACTTGCAAAACTTACCCAAAGAAAAAATTGGTATTGAGTTTATTTGTGCAGTTGCTGCTGGTGAAACCCGTGAAGAAGCCAGACGACGGGTGAGATCCATCTTTGTTCATGTGAACCTGATGGCTGTACCCTTGAGTAAAGGTCAGTTAGCACAGTTGAATGAGGATGATGGTTTTTCTATTGTTGCTAGAAAAATTGCTGTCACTCATCCACTTTTGGAACAGCGTGAGGATAGGAAACCTCGCGTCAACTGGAATAGTGCGACGGTTGCAGCCAAGTCAACTGTTTTGACAACACTGCAAGCTGTCAAAGAAATGTCTGAACGATATTTAGGGCAAAAATTTCTGCACTGGAAACCCTTAGATAAAGGTCTAATTCCCATGCGACCAGAGGATGAGGAACTATATGAGGGGATAAAGGATTTTCACAAGCTATTTGATTTTTTAGCAACCCTAGGAAGTTACAAGATTCTGGAATACGAAGATACGCCTCAATTGCGACGCTTCAGCTTCGAGAAGGATGGGGGCGAAGGAAATATACTATTCCGTCCTGTGGGTCAAGTTGCTTTAGCTCAAGCTCTTGGTATCCTAGTCTTTAGGAAAGGGTTATCTCCAAAAGATATTTTTAAGAAACTTCGCAAGTACGACCAGCAAGGCGGTTTTAGTGGGATGGAGTACCCGAAATCTCTCTGGTATGGTGTTTTATATGACCCAAACAAAAAGCGGGTGCAGGTTGCTGGACGGGATTTGGCTGCGAGGTTACTGATATATATCCTAGATGGTATTCAGGATCAGATAGAACGTGCTGAACTTCGCCAGGATTTGGCTAAAGCCAGAACTGTTGAAGATAAAACAATAGGTTTTGATGGTAAGTTTGTTGAACCTAAGGAAGTAGGACTACCATCTGTTCTTTAATGAGTAAGGCGTTTCTTGTTTGGGAAAAGAATAGCGTTTATCTGCTGTTTTACTAGGGTTTTCACTGATTACATCAAATCCCATAGTAGCATATTATATTTGTTATAGCATTCCTAAATCATTCATGAAAAATTTTAAGTAGTGTAGGGTGGGCACTGCCCACCATAACCCGGATATGGTGGGCAGTGCCCACCCTACGTGTATTTCAAAAATCAAATATGATTCCTATAGCATTCCTAAATCATTCGTGAGATAAAGAAACCCGGTATCTGGGAGATACCGGGTTTCTGAGGCTAAGTATTTTCTCACAAATCAGCCAAATTGTATAAATATTTGTATGTCAGAAACAAATGAGGATAGGAATAATAGTGTTTCGCCTGAGGAGAAAGCTCAGTTTACTAGCTTGATTGAGCCGTTCTTCTCACGATATCATCGAGAACGATGCTATCCTGGGCTAGTTTTTCAGCAAGGGAAGCGTAGAATGGTACAAATCAATGTACCAGCAGGAGACTTACCTGTTCTTCTTCAAGCCAAACCTTCTACTGGCAACGACCCTGATTCTGGAAAGAATCGACCTGAGGTTCCAGGTCACGGCGATGAAATAAAACGATATATTGTTGATCGTGTTAGAAAAGGAAAACCTTGGATTATGGGGACACTCACGGCAAATGTAGCCCCAGACAAAATTACTATCATTGAATTAGGTAGGGGTATTTGTATAGTTGTCATTCGCCGTGGAGTCAAGTTAGATATTACTGATGGTCAGCATCGTAAACGTGCAATTCACGAATTGATTGAAAGTCCTGAAAGTGAGTTAATTGCTGACAAT
Source organism: Stigonema ocellatum SAG 48.90 = DSM 106950 (assembly GCA_016903675.1). Lineage (GTDB taxonomy): Bacteria > Cyanobacteriota > Cyanobacteriia > Cyanobacteriales > Nostocaceae > Stigonema > Stigonema ocellatum. Next base: position 12,564 of record JADQBA010000159.1, read on the forward strand.
GATTTTCCCATTACCCTGGTTTTAGAAGGTGACTTTCGCCAATGTCAAACAGATTTTCGAGACATGGCTAAAACCAGACAACTGGATAAATCATTATTATTATCATTTGGTGAATTTTCTGGTAAAGTTGGCATCACTAAAAGCTTGATAGAACAAGTGCCAATGTTTGATGGTAAAACAGAAAAAATTAAAGCATCTCCCTCAACTAAAAATAAGCTCATTTACACTACGAATTACATAGGTAGATTTGTCAGTTGTATTTTTGCTGATAATCCAAGCGATGAACTACCTGATTATGATGTTGCCGCAACATCTAAAGCTTTAGCGGATTGTTTGAATCAGTTTTTCTCGGAATGTAATAATACTCAATATATTTTTGATAAAACTGTTGAAGAATTAACAGTTGATGAGATAGGTAATTTTAAAGAAGATTGTTTACTAGGTGTGAGTGTTGGACTGGAAATTTTGGGACGGTTGCTGTACTGTACTTATGCACCAGACAGCAATTATTTTAATGAAGAGAGAATTTCACAACTAGCACAGATAGATTGGTCGAGAGAAAACCCTCTGTGGAAGGATAACGCAGTTAGGATAGACCCCAAACCTAAAAATCCAGACAAGCCTTACAAAATATCATTTGGTGCAGGTTCTATAGCAACAGCAGTCAAGATAGTCAAAATGACACTGGGATGGATATGAAAACGTTATGCTTTAAAAATTGATGGCGTCAAAAAAAGACTTTATAAAACATTTTTAAGTCAATAAGCTTGCTGATAAGTACCATTTTAAGTAGTGTAGTCCGGGCTAAAGCCCACCATATCCAGGTTTTGTAGGGCATAGCCCAATACGGTTCAGTTATACTACACTCTTTGCCTTGAACTCAAGTTCAAGGCTCAAAGCTTAAGTCCGTTGAAACGGACTCAATTCCTGAAAGTTCTAGTCGGCGGTATGCCGACTTCAGCTATTAGCCTAGGAATTTATTCCTAGGATGTTGCGTTTTGCAGAATGAAACAGCCCTGATATTTGACAAATGATTAAGATTAACTTAAAAAAGTCTAGATTAAAAATCTCTGAATTTACTCAAGTCAAATTCATCTTCTGATTGTGTCTCATTAGTTCTCTCCAAACTTAAAAGCAATAGAATTCTTTCCGAATAGTCTACTGCGCCCCGGAATTCTGCTTGTAATATTTCCAGTCCACCATTGGCATATTCTTCAAAAATACGCAGACGTTGATTTTCGGATTTTTCCTCATTAGAGGAAAGGATTTTAATATCTTGAGTTGCAGTAATTCCCAGAAACTTGATGACTAAATCATATCCTCTAGATACCAAAACTTCTTGTGGAATTGGACCTGGTTCTCTTTTGGATATCTCTCCTAACGGAATACGCTTTTTATGCTTTGCACCCAAAGCAGCAGCAAATATGATCGCATCAGCATAGGTTTGGAAAGGACCTGTAGCACCATCAGTCGATGTTAAAGATTTTACTAACTCAGCCTTATCTTTAGCTACCCTAATTCTGCCAGTTTCCGCCATCTTACTTATGTATTGTTTGTAATAATCTTAACTCAAAAATCAAAGTAATGTCTCTTGATTCGGTTATATTCTATACTAATTGCCCGATGAGCGATCGCTCCTCCTGTATTGAAAACCATTAGTACAGCGTTTCATAAATTCGGATCGCACGCAATAAAGGCTTGTAGTTACGCTGTCTACGCGCAAGGGCGCAACTACGAACAACACCCGCCCATAGGAAATTTGTAACACTTAACTTTTTTTAAAATTACTACTTGAATCTCTAGTCACAATGTGTTCTAATGAACATTAGAAGAATTCTAAAGTCAATCCAAAAACTTACTCGATTCTACTGTACTCACTGCACAAAAACGCATCTTTTGAGCGATAGCAGTGACAGATAATCTGTTGAAGTTAAATATTGGTTTTCAATTTGAAAACCAACATTTAACATTGGCGAAAAATATCCACAATTTAGAGAGGAGAAAAACAACATGTCCTTGAAAAAAAGAGCGCTCACAACTATCTTTTCAACCATATTTGCCCTGGGTTTTGTAAGTGTAGGAACCTCAGCAAAAGCACAAGATGCATCACAAAGATTGTCTTGCTCAAATAGAACGTTACATGGCTCCTATGGAGTCCAATCTTCAGGTTTTGTAAATTCTGGAGCCACTCCTTTTAATTTAGTCTTCCTAGATACATTTGATGGAAATGGCAACATAAAAGGGATTAACGGTAGTATCAGTAGTGGTGGAGCAATTTCTCAAAATCTCTCTAATACTGGCAACTACGAAGTAAATAAGGACTGCACTGTCACCATAACCTTTGATCGAGCTGATGGTACAAAATCTACGAACTTTGGTGTTATTGTTGAACAAGGCAAAAAAATTCTCTACATTGGAACAGACTCTGGCGTGAATATTTCTGGAAAGTTTGAGAAAGTTAATTATTAAGCTTCAGCTATTCTTGCCAAAATAGTTTTTTTGACAAACAAAAAAGTTGTAGAAACGTGAAATTTCGCGTCTCTACAACTTTTCTGATTGCGCCCTCTTATATCAGGGCTATTTCATTCTAAGTATATCGGCACAGAAAAACCGAATTATATGAATTTATGTATTGGCTCGTAGTTGCGCTTCAGCGCTCATATCTAGGGCGCTGAAGCGCAACTACAAACCTTTAATTATTCACGCCGACCTACTTACACCGTAGCCCTGAACTCAAGTTCAAGGCTCAAAGCTTAAGTCCGTTGAAACGGACTAAATACCTGAAATTTCTAGTCGGCGGTATGCCGACTTCAGCTATTAGCCGTGCGTAATAAATTCCTAGGCTAGCCACATTTTACCATTTGTCGTCAAACGACCAATGGTATTCAGGTTGGGAAGGCTTAGATTTGACAGATTCGACCTTTAACACCTGGACGCGACCTTGGAAAAAGTCGCCGACATACAACTTCCCTTGATAGTAGTGTAAACCAGCGGTCCAGTTAAACGTACCTGGTTCGAGGTCGAGGGGGTCGCCGTAGGGGGAAGGACCATCTGCGGCTGGAGGTGGTACAACTTGACCGGATGCATTGCGGGCGGGTTGACCATATGCAGTGAGAAAATTACCCTTCACATCGAAGACTTGGACGCGGCTATTAATTGCATCAGCCACGTAGATATTATCATTTTCATCCAATTCTATACCAATTGGCTCTTCAAACTGACCCTGTCCTTGACCCTGACTGCCAAAGGTGTACAGAAAATTACCTTCTGGGTCGAATACTTGAATGCGGTTGTTGTACTGGTCAGTCACAAAGATATTCCCAGTACGTTGTGATATATTTAAGCCAGCAGGACCGATAAACTGTCCTGGTTCGGTGCCTGAGCTACCAATAGTTTTGATTAGCTCACCATCTCTACCATACACCTTGATGACATCAGCGCTAAAATCAGTGACGTAAAAATTGCCTTTCCTATCGAACTGCATACCGCCAGGTCCAAAGAATGACCGACCTGGTATAAGACCCTGAAAGGAACCAAAGGATTTAATAAACTTACCTTGAGGATCGAATACATCAATGCGGCTGTTGAAACCATCACCTACATAGATGTTGCCAGTCAGGGGGTCGAATTTGATGTCTAATGGTTCATCGATCTGTCCAGGACCGCTACCACTGCTGCCAATTCCTTTGATATAGTTACCCTTGCTGTCGAATACATCGACGCGATCGATACCACGACCATTACTGATGTAGATATTGCCATCAGCACCCACACCTATGCCTTGAGGAACAGCAAGGGTTCCAGGAACACCAGGAAACTCCCCTTTGGGTAGGTTAGCAGGTCTACCGATAGAAGTCTCATACTTTAAGGATATGGAGTCCGCCTTGGCTTGGGCAGATACTACCATAACCATCAAGCTGGTACTAACTAAGCCAATTGACAAATTTTTGAATAATCCCATCTTTCAGATACCGTTAGTGTAAGTTGTACTAGTTTCTCAGTGCAGAATTTCATAGGTATGTAGTTGCGCTGTCTTCGCCCTTAGCAACTACGAACCATAACGCTACAAACTTCTGCATCTCCTCCTGAGGCTGTTACCTTGTTTGGAACAGTAATCACTCAAGTCTTTTAGCCTGGGTTTCCTTCCTCAAACGCAACTCACCTCAAGCTGAGGTGCTTCCTCAACCTACAAGCTTGAGTCAAAAGTTGTATTCGTACTTGTACTCAGGTTGACCGTCCAAGAAAGCGTCTATCTTACCGAGAAACTCTTGACCAAATCTTTCCTGGCGTTGGCGTTTGTCGTTTTGAGGAAGATGAACTTTGATGACTTGTCCTTTCTGTGCAAATCTGGCGTTGTTGGAGATATACAAATCACCATCAGGACCAACAGTTATACCAGAAGCCGCCTCTAATCCATGACCACTGAGGAGAACTGTGCGAGTACCATCAGGAGCAATTTTAATTAAAGAACCACTGACATCACCGATGATATTACCGCCCTGTTCAACTGCTTTCCACTCTGACTGATTGATGTGTTGCAATACATACTCATTGCCCTGTGAGTCGTATGCTACACCAGTTAGCTGCGTAAAGCCAGTAGCTATTTCTGTGCCGGTCAGCGGGGTATTGTTAACACCTGTCCCTGTTGTTGTCAAATTATCGTCAACACTCCAGATAAGTGCTTTTCCTTTTGGATAGGGGAAGTAGGTGTATTCAGTAACTGTTAAAGTTCCGTTGGGAGCAATTGCGATCGCTGTAGGTACTGATTGTTGTGTGATGGGAATACCGCCAGGAGTCACTGCATAACCTGAGGGTAATTGTGATTGGTCTGGCGCACCTGAACTTCCTTGTGACGAGGGAGGAAGGGGTGGGAACTCGAGTTCATCAAATGGTATTGGTTGCTGGGCAAAGGCTTTTACGGTCTTAATACCACTGCCATCAAGTGCTACTTTATATATATCGTTTCCACCGCCATCAACAACGTAAGCATAATCACCCTTAATTACGAAAGAATAAGGATTGGAAATGACATCAGTGCCATCAGGATTATATTTGGCTTCGTAAGCTCCAAAATCAGCAATAGATGTCAGTGAACCATCTCTTAGGTTAACTTTGAATAACCGTCCAAGATTAGGCTCTTTTAACACTGTATCGCGTAGGTTGGGATTGCCAGCATAGCCAGTGAGAAGATAAGCATTACCTCTGGAATCGAATTTGATGTCCGCAGGACCACCAGATTGTTCTCCTGTAGGCGCTAACCCTATGGATGGGAGATTTGAGAGTACCGTTGTTTTCACTCCAAATGGAGTAATTTTGAGAACGCTACCATTTTCAGCAGCACATAATGGGATATTCTGTGAGCTAGGTGATGGTATGCATCTTCCATCGCTTCCGTCACCCCCGCGACCACTTTCTGCTACATAAAGATTTCCCCAAGGGTCAAAGCCTATACCCCGTGGGTTATCAAGACCATCAGCCACAACCTCAAACGATACAGCTTCTTGTGCAACGGCTTTCGTCACTGTTATTGTGGCAATGCCAACAGTGGCAATTGTTAAGGCAAATGATTTGAGTTTCATAGATTAGACATTGAGTGTTGAGCAGTTGTATGGTTTCAATTAAAATAAGTTCTAAGAGTTTTTAAAAACTTTATGGAGCCACAAGCTAAATTAACACTGGGACTCATCATGAGCTTTGTCATTTTCTCACTAGAACATGCACTATAATTTGCTTCCTGTTTACGATTTCCGTCCGAAATCGGGAGTACTACAGGGGAAGGAAATAACGTGCAGTTTTCAACTGGGTATTAATTGAACTGTATTAGCACCTATGGAGCTAAGTCTACAGAAGCATAGGGCAAAGTCACAATGATTTTTTTATTTATTTACTTGTCTATTTTTTTGCTTTGAATTCTGTACAAGAGGGACTTGGGAGAGGTGTTTGTAATTCATTGAGGATTGCTATACGACTTTATTATCAAGCGATCGCAGGGCTATTTCATTGGTGCAAAACGCCACCCACATGCCTTGTCATAAATTACGCACGGCTAATAGCTGAAGTCGGCATACCGCCGACTAGAACTTTCACTCACATCTTGCACCAGCCAGATACCACATCAAAAAAATACTCAGTATTTAATGGTTTTCTCACGGAGACCGCATCCGCCTGGGACTTGAAGTCCCAGGCTTATAGCATAAGTCCTCTTTGAGAGGACTTTTGGGAGTTCTGGGATAAATGTAAATTAAATGACTCTTGATTTTGTAAACTGTGGTTTGTATTTAGAGGTGCAAGATATAAGTTCAGAAATTTTAGTCCGTTGAAACGGACTTGAGCTCTTAGCCACGACTTTGGTTCCTGGCATTGAGTGTAGAATGAAATAGCCCTGCAAGCGATCGCTACCCCAAAAGACTTCCAATTTCCTCAGCTGTTTAAAATTGCGGCGTTGCTGAATCGGAGTATGAATTGACATTTTTCGAGATGACTAAACAACGATTTTTTGCGCCTTTGCGCCTTTGCGTGAGACTAAATTCATACTCTTAATCAGCAACGCCAAAATTGCTTATCCAAATTCACGGGGACAGAAGCCTAAATATAAGTGGGTGACAT
>JADQBA010000503.1 GCA_016903675.1 Stigonema ocellatum SAG 48.90 = DSM 106950
ACACAGCATTGATAAATACCAATACCTCTGGCACAGGTGATGCCGGAAAAATCAACATTACTGCTAATTCTTTGCAAGTTGCACGTGCGGGCATCAATAGCAGGACATCTGAAAATAGCATAGGGAAAGCTGGAGATATCACAGTTAATGTCGCAGGTCAATTGACAATAGACGACGGAACTATAAGTACCAAAGCTGATGGCACCGGGAATGCTGGAAAAATTACTATAACTGCTGAATTTTTGAAACTCGACAATGCTAATAATGAGCCTAGCATTAGTGCAACCTCCACAAGTGGTAAGGGTGGA
>JADQBA010000267.1 GCA_016903675.1 Stigonema ocellatum SAG 48.90 = DSM 106950
TTCCCAACGGTGCTAACATCATAAAAATTAATGGTTTAGCAATATCCCAAGAATTGACTTGTACACCTTCTAAAACTAATGGTAGTACCAGCGGCATATAAAAGATTGTACCTAACATTAACAACATCATCAGCCCTGTAGAAAAAGCTAAATTCCCTTTAACTATTTGGGCAAGTTTAGGTAAAGCTGGAGGACCAGACGCTAATGCCATGATGATCAAACCATCTTTCACAGGTTCGCTGAGTGGTATGACTTGCAGTAGTAAATATACAAAAATTGGCACTAAGACAAAATTTGCCAAGAGCGACGAAATGACCAAGCGAATATTACAAAGAGGTTGCCAAATCTGCTTTACAGTTAACTTTAAACCTGTGACAAACATAGTAGCAACGACAAATGATAAGAATGCTATTTTGTCAAGTATTGGGATAATTTCATTCATAATTTTAAAATTGAAGAAGAATTCAGAATTCAGAATTCAGAACTCAGCAATCTTTTAGAGGGGGATTCAGACCCCCACTAATTGTAGACTGCGATCCTAATCGATAAGCGCGGGGGTCTTAAACCCATCTACTCATCTACCAGTCGTACAGAATACCCAACTGAATTCTGAATTCTGACTCCTGAGTTCTGTTTGCTAAATTGTCTCTACATTTTTTACTTCAGATTCAAGGTCACTTTCTGTAAATTACCTGTGAACGCAAACGGTACTTGATAAGTTTCAGCTACCGGAGTACCTGTATCTCGACCAACATCAAAGGTTTCATCTAACGCCAATCGATAGGGTACAGTTTTTTCAATTCGACCTTCAGCTACCTGTTGATCATTAATGAATAATGTCCCAGTCCCTCCTGCACCAACTCTACCACCATCGTAATCAAAATCAAATCTGATTGTTGATTTACCTGGAGGTAATTTTTCAGGAGATTGAATTATGTAACGTTCTGCATTAGTAAAGTTGTAGAGATATGTTGGTTTGCTATCTTCAAGGAAAAATCCCCAACCAGCAAAACGTCCACCTTGGGTTAATAGCACACCCTCTGCACCACTTTCTGGAATCTCTATATCAGCCGTGATGCTGAAGGATCTATTTTTCAGACTTGGTGCGCTTCCTTCTGGGATGGGTGCTACACCAGGATAGTAAGTAAAAGTTGTGCGTCCTGCGGCTGGAGAGGGGCGACTATTGACATCAAACCGTTCAGAGACGCGAGCATCTAATGGTAAAACTTGATATTGACGTGCTTCTGAGAAAAACAATTTTTGCAGTTTTTCCAGTTTCTTTGGATTTTCAGCCGCTAGGTTATTGGCTTCACTGAAATCTTCCTCAATGTTGTACAGTTCCCAAGGATCTTGTTGGAAGTCAGCATCGATTGTACCCTGCCAAGGTAATCGAGGATGACGAGCGGCGGCTACCCATCCCTCATCATAAATAGCGCGATTGCCTAACATCTCGAAATACTGGGTTTGATGATGGGAAGGCGCATCAGGATTATCAAAGGTGTAGACTAAGCTCGTACCTTCAAGTTTCTGTTGCTTCACCCCGTTAACTTCAGTAGGTACGGTAATTCCCGCCGCCTCTAAAATGGTGGGGGTAATATCAATGACATGATGGAATTGATTCCGTATTCCACCACGATCTTTAATTTGATTACCCCAAGTAACGATCAAGGGATTACGAGTCCCACCAAAGTGAGAGGCGATTTGTTTTGTCCATTGAAAGGGGGTAGTGCCTGCCCATGCCCAGGCGGCATGATAATGATTAAAGGTTTTGGGACTACCTAAGTCATTTAAGGAAGCTAGCAGTTGCTCTCGGCTTTCGGGTACTTTATTGAAAACTCTTAATTCGTTGATGCTACCTGCTAAACCGCCTTCTGCACTAGCACCATTATCGCCGACGATGTAGAAGATAATGGTGTTGTCCAGTTCACCAATTTGGTCGATCGCATTAATCAATCTTCCTACTTCATGGTCGGTATGTGCTAAAAATCCCGCAAATACTTCCATTTCATGGGCATAGATTTTTTGGTCTTCTTTGGATAAAGAATCCCAAGCTGGCAGTTCTTTGGGACGAGGTGTCAGCTGGGCATTGGCGGGAATTACACCCAGTTGTTTTTGACGGACAAAAGTTTGTTCTCGTAATATATCCCAGCCTTGGTCAAATTTGCCTTTATACTTGTCAATCCAGGCTTTAGGGGCGTGGTGGGGTGCATGGGTAGCACCGGTAGCCAAATAGGTAAATATTGGCTTGTCAGGGGCTATGGATTGTTGAGAACGAATCCAGGCGATCGCATGATCGACTAAATCTGGGGTCAAATGGTAATCAGGGTTATTAATTGGTGGTGCAACCCGCTTCGTATTTTCGACTAAAGCCGGACTCCATTGATTCGTATCACCACCTAAAAAACCGTAAAAATACTCAAATCCTAACCATGTTGGCCAACGATCAAAAGGACCTACCGCGCTAGTTTCATAATCTGGTGTGTTATGCCATTTACCAAAAGCGGCAGTGTTATAACCATTTTGCCGCAATACTTCTGCTACAGTGGCAGCACTCTTAGGTAAGATAGTTGTGTAACCAGGAAAACCTGTTGCTAATTCCTCAACGACTCCTGTACCTACTGAATGATGATTGCGTCCAGTCAACAAAGCTGCTCGTGTAGGTGAACAAAGGGCTGTGGTATGGAATTGGTTGTAACGCAATCCTTTTTCAGCCAGACGAGTTAAATTTGGGGTTTCTACAGGTCCACCAAAGGTACTTGCTTGCCCAAAACCCACATCATCCAGTAGCACGAGCAGCACATTCGGGGCATTTTTTGGTGCGGTGATTGGGGCGGGAAAATCTGGTGTTGACTCTTGGTAAGTGATGCCGATTTTACCCTGAAAGGGTGGTTGGGGAATAGGCAATACCTTTGCTGTATCTGCAAGGGTTGGGCTAATAAGTGTCAATAAGCTGATGGCAACAGATACTGAGATGCCTGCGGTGAGCAGGGCGATCGCTCGTAAAGTCGAACGTAACATACATTCAATGACCTATTAGTTAAATGGGGAGTGGGGAGTGGGGGAGTGGGGGAGTGGGGAGTGGGGGAGTGGGGGAGTGGGGGAGTGGGGGAGCAGGGGGGCAGGGCTTAAATTGTTTGAAAACTTAATAAGATGTCACTGAACCAGGCAACGAAATCCAATATGACACGTTGAGGTGTCTACTGTTTCTGGATGACGGGCTGCTGGTCGATAACGCTGACAGTAATTGATAGCACAGAGAAAGGAACCACCTTTGAGGACTTTTCTCGGTATTCGAGATGAAACGTTGAGGTCAAAGCTTTCTTCTTGAGTTCCACCTCTGGGGTTGACCGGGATACAACATGACTTGGTCTTGTTTTCCGGGTGATGGTCTCGATACCAGTCACTTGTCCATTCCCAAACGTTGCCTGCCATGTCATATAGACCATAACCATTTGGAGGGTATGAGCCGACTCGTTCTGGTTCGGGAGGGTGTGGTTTTAGGTTTTGCCAAGGGAAATCACCTTCCCAAGTATTTGCCATCCGCTTCCCTTGAGGAGCAAATTCATTACCCCAGGGATAGACGGCATCATCCAAAGAGCCACGAGCAGCAAATTCCCACTGCGCCTCGGTTGGCAGCGATTTCCCAGCCCAAGTTGCGTAAGCAAGAGCATCTTCATAGGCAATATGCACAACAGGAAAATTTTCTCGTCCCTTGATTGAACTCCCAGGGCCTGTTGGATGTCGCCAGTTAGCACCGGGTACATAAGCCCACCAACTACAAGTTTGTAAATCAACTCGATGGTGGGGCTGCTGAAACACGAGTGATCCAGGTACGAGCAGTTCTGGTAATGCTCCAGGATAATCCTCAAGCAACGGTTGCTGTTCTGCAAGTGTCACATAGCGAGTTTCTTTGACAAAGCGTTGAAACTGCTTGTTGGTGACTGCATATTGATCTATCCAGAAGCCATCCACACTGACACGATGGGCTGGACCTTCTTCTGGGTAGTGGTGGTCAGACCCCATCATAAAACTGCCACCTGCAATCCAGACCATGTTTTTATCAGGTGGTTTACCAGGACGAGCAGAAACAATCGGCTTAGAATTCATACCGCTCCCATACCGTTACTCAAGCTGCTGGATAAGGCAGTACTTGCGACTCCCATTGCCCGAATGTGGTACGTAGGTGCTGAAATATTTTTGGATGTTGTTCTTTGAGGTCATTTTGCTCTCCTTCATCAGTTGAAAGATTGTACAGAGCTTCCTCTCCTCCCCTGAGTAAATACTTCCATTCCCCGCTACGGACAGCTTTTTGTATATCGCCACCAGGCCGATCGCCCCCAAAGCGCCAAAAAAGTGTTCGAGAATAAACAGATTTTTTACCTTGAAGAACTGTTCGTAAATTTTGACCATCAAGTGGGTAACGCGGATCGGGCCTAGTACCTGTAGCAGCAAGAATAGTTGCTGTTAAGTCCATTGTGATAATCGCTTGTTCACTTACTCTATTAGCTAATGTGACTCCAGGCCAACGAACAATTGTGGGAACTCGTATCCCGCCTTCAAATAAATCGCCTTTCTTCCCTCTTAACGGTCCAAAATAGGAGAGCCTTTCACCTCCGTTGTCACTGGCAAAGATGACTAAGGTATTATCAGTTAGTCCGGCATCATCTAAAGCTTTTAGGACTCTGCCAACCCCATCATCTAATCTCCCTACTAATGCGGCGTAAGATTCTGGAGATCCTGAAGCCAACCAACTTTGTACACTATCGTTACCTATCAAGGAATCACTGATAGCTTCGTCATCCGGTCCTTCAAAGGGCCAATGGGGTGCATTGTAATGAAGGCTTAGGTAAAATGGATTCTCTCGGCGTCTGCTAATAAAATCAATGGCTTGCTGAGTGTACAAGTCTGTACTGTAACCAGCACGCTCTACTTTATTTAAAAAAGTATTATTCCCCTGCTCTTGACCTTCCCAGAGGTCAGGTTCTGCATCAGTGTCTACATGTCTAAAGTAGTCGATCGCACCACTTAGATCGCCAAAATATTCATCAAAGCCATTTTTGACTGGACCATATGTAGGAGGATAACCACAGTGCCATTTACCGACTAAGGCGGTGTCATAACCCTTAGTCTTCAGGAGAGAGGCAATAGTTGGAAAATCAGGTGGTAATCCGACACTGTCACCGACTTGCTTCAGGCTACCTAAAGGCTCCTTGAGACCAATTGGAAGTCTTGCTGGATAACGACCTGTGTAGAAGCTGACTCGTGTCGGCGTGCAAACAGTTTGACCAGAGTAGGCGTTGGTGAAGCGTGTACCTTCCTGTGCTAAACGATCCAAGTTAGGTGTACGAAAGTTTGGCTGTCCGTAAACGCTCAGATCGCCCCAACCGAGATCATCAGCCAAAATGAATACGATGTTAGGACGCCGTGGCTTAGCCGAAAGACCAGGTAGTAAGCTGGAACCTCCTGCGGCAAGGAGTGTACTCGCAACTGTAGCACCTATAAACTCACGGCGACCAAAGACTCTTGACTTGCGCTGATCCATATTCTCTCAATCTTCCTCATTTAGTAGATATCCTGGGACACTGGTCAACAATTCCTATTTCAATCAACGTAGTCGGCTGCTACTTAGCTAAAAATTCATTGGTACTCTCTCTTGATAAATACGTTAAATTTGTACATTTACAGTATTTAATAGGAAAACATGCAAATTATTGCATACACAGAATGCGCGAAGCAAGTATTTTTGTAATTTTTGAACCGGAATGGGCTAGTACAGCGGGCGCGTAAATAAACAGACTATTAAATAGCGGGGTGAAATGAGCAGTGGTGCAGAAAGTTACGTTAAGGCATGGAACAAACACTGTCTTTTCCCCCTACACAGAATGAAACTACACCCGATCGCAAAGCCGTCGTACCCTTTGCTGCCCAAGGTCTGGATTGCTGTGTTATGTATCTCGGACCTGGTATTGTTCTTTCTCTTGTTAATAAGCAGGGTAAAGACATTCAAGGCTACCTACGATTAAATGAACTGTTTAACCTCGACTACCCTGCTGACTTAATCGTTTTGAGCGCTTGCGAAACTGGTTTAGGGAAGAATATCCAAGGAGAAGGTTTGGTGGGGTTGACAAGAGGACTGATGTATGCAGGGGGAGAAAGGTTGGTGCTGTCTTTATGGCAGGTAGAGGATAAAGGCACATCTATGCTGATGCAGGAATTTTACAAGGAAATGTTGCTCAATGGCAAGTCTGGCAACGTAGCCCCATACCCTAATTTTTTGTCAGGATACGTTGCCAAAAATGAAACTAACACGGCTCAAGCTCAAGTAGACGCGTAAAATCGGCATATATTGTCCGTAAGATTTTTGTAGATAGCTAAATACGTCACGATCCACAAGAATGGGGATTGTCCAATTGTTGTGGGAACAAGCAATTCGGTTGGGGTTGAACAATTTTGAGGAGTGCAAAGTCTGTGTGTAAATTTTGGTCTTGTTTACTATATATACGTCGTTACAGCGTAACGTTATTATTAAGCATGATTTTGCTATCAGATATGGTGGGTGCAACACCATCAGCAAGAGAATTCCGGATTGGACAACAGTCAGTCACAAACCAAGAAGATGCAAAGCGTGCTGCACAAGAAGCTTACCAAGAGGGATTTAAACTCTATAAACAAGGGACAGCAGAATCGCTGCGGATGGCGATCGCAAAATTGGAAAAAGCCCTAGAATTATGGCGACAATTGAACGATAAAGCAAACCTTGCTCTCACCCTCACAGGTATTGGCAAAGTCTACGATGATTTAGGAGAAAAGCAGAAGGCACTTGAGTACTACAATCAGGCTTTACCCCTAAGACGTGCAGTGGGGGACAAGTCAGGGGAAGCCACCACCCTTTATAACATAGCTTACCTGGAACGCAACCGGGGCAACTTAGAACAATCTCTTCAACAAATAGAAGCCGCTATCAAAATCATCGAAGATTTACGCATCAAAATCGATAACTCTAACTTACGTACTTCCTACTTTGCTTCAGTACAAGGATACTACAAATTCTACATTGACCTGCTGATGCAGTTGCACAAAAAACATCCTTCCATAGGATATAATGTTAAAGCCCTCAACGCGAGTGAAAAATCCCGCGCTCGTGTGCTGTTGGAATTGTTAACAGAAGCTAGGGCTAACAT
>JADQBA010000422.1 GCA_016903675.1 Stigonema ocellatum SAG 48.90 = DSM 106950
CTTACATGATGTGACGACATTGTTATTGGATTTAAATTTTTTCAAAATACTACTTGCACTATACAACTTACAAGTATATAGTAACTATATTGGATTTATTTAATCAATGGGAGCGCATTCGTGCAGGTACGATGGAATTTCAAATTGTTACCCAACCAACAGCAGGAGGCGACTCTTGAGGATTGGTTGGTGACTTTAAGAAAACATCGTAATTATGCGTTAAGAGAGCGCTTGGACGGGTTTGAAACTAACAATCAAGCGTCAGCCCAACAAGTCGTTTATGCTTATGGGTCATATTGCGACCTAAATTCAAGAATAGAGTACGGTTCAAGTTGTCCTTTAGCCTGTCCAGTACAAAAACACGGCGTCATTCCCCAAAACTTAGGATTAGCGTTTAAAGAATCGAAAATTAGGGATTTTGAAACTAAGGAAGTTTTATCAACTACTATGGGGTGGGACTCAGTATCTGGTATTCAGATGAAAATTACGTCCCAACTGCGGCAATCATTGCCTCGTTTTGCTGCCATTGATTCATGTGTTTTGCAGCGGAACATTGCCAAATTGGACACAGCCTACGCCAACTTCTGGAAACAGGGTAGAGGTTTCCCGCAATTCCTGCGACGGCTAGATTCTTTTGAGTACAAGCCAGGTCGTGTTATCCTACGTCATATCCGCAAGAATTATGCTACTGCTTACCTGCCTGGAATTGGCGATGTTAAGTTCCACAACAGCCGTGATTTATCCCTGATTCAGGATTTAAGGACAAGCACAATCAAGCGCTTTGGCAGCAACTGGTATATCTCGATGTTGGTGGAAATTCCTGGTATGCTGCCAGAGTTGAAGCCACTGGATTTGTGTAAATCAGTTGTTGGTATCGATGTTGGTATCACGAAGCTAGTAGCTTTGTCTGATGGCAGCTTCCTTGAAAACAAACGGGCAGCAACGCGTTCGAGGACAGCACGTCGGTTAGCGATGCGTCAACGTGCTATTGCTCGTAAACAGAAAGGTTCTTTGAACAAGATTAGGGCTATCAAAAAATTAGCCAAACAGCAACACAAAGTTGCCCAACAGAGGAATGGGTATAATTGGCAAGTCGCATCTACAATTGTCAAGACTGCTGATGTTGTGGCGCGAGAGAACTTGAACATTAAAAATATGCTCAAGCGTGCCAAGCCTAAACATGATGGTAAGGGCAATTACAAGCGCAACGGGGCAAGCCAAAAGACTGGATTGAACCGCGTTATCCAAGATGCTGGCTGGGGAGATATTTTTGATAAACTTGCTTGGCTTGCACTTAAAGCAGGT
>JADQBA010000009.1 GCA_016903675.1 Stigonema ocellatum SAG 48.90 = DSM 106950
GGGGGGGGGGGGGGGGGGGGGGGGGGGGGGGGGGGGGGGGGGGGGGGGGGGGGGGGGGGGGGGGGGGGGGGGGGGGGGGGGGGGGGGGGGGGGGGGGGGGGGGGGGGGGGGGGGGGGGTGGGGGGGGGGGGGGGGGGGGGGGGGGGGGGGGGGGGGGGGGGGGCGGTGGGGACAATGTAGTATTCTTACCCCCTATCCCCCTATCCCCCCATCCCCCCACTCCCTACTCCCTACTCCCTACTCCCCATTAACTGCTTTAATTGGGCGATCGCGTGTCGATTGGCGAATTCTCCAAAGGACTCGTCAACGGTCAGGCGATGGATTTTATATACTGTTAGCATCCTCTCTATCAATGGGGGAAGTTCTACAAAAGTCACCTCTTGGTAAATTTCTCGACCAAATTTCTGGTGACAGTCACCGTCACCGACGTAGACGTGATAGCCCACACCGACACCTAGCAAAGCAATATCACTTTTGGTATGCTGGGCGCAGGATTTCTCGCACCCGGTCAAGTGGATGTTAATAGGTTGGTTGAGCTTAACGCCATCGAGATACTCTGCTAACCCTCTTGCGTGACCTTTGGTGTCAGTTGCTGAAGCGGCGCATCCCGTATTGCCAGAACAAGCAACCAGCGCACTGCGAATGTTGCCTACCGACCAATGTAATCCGAGGCTTTCGATTTCACGTTGAACATCTGGAACCTGTTGATGGGGAATATCTGATATCAGAAGATTTTGCCAAGGAGTGAGCCTGATTGTGCCGCTACCGTAGCGTTGTGCTAAATCAGCTAATCCTCGTATTTGTGAGGTTTCTAGGCGACCGAGAGGAAGGACAACACCGATGTAAGATAAGCCACTTTGACGCTGAGGATGAACACCTATATGTCTATACTTAGCAGTGGGAATTTGAGTTTGGTACTCTTGGCTACCAACATACCGCAAGGGAAACGGTAGACAACGCTCAACCTCTTGGAGATAATTTTCACAACCTAAACCATTGAGCAACTCTCTCAGACGGGGTTTGCGAGTACTGGTGGTGTCGAGGCAACTCAGGTAGACATCAGCCAAAGCTGCCAAGACTGGCAAGCATTCTTCTGGTTGCAACAAAATTCCCATATCCATAGGCCCCTCTCCCTTCGCACCTACACTGAGATGGAGGCGGAAGTAAATACTACCGTCAACTATAACAGCAGCAAACCCGATATCATTTGGGCGATCGCACACCCGAACTGCCCCACCACCGTCAAAGCAAACACTAAATTTTGCAGGTAGTCCCGATAGATGGGGATGTGCTGCAATATACTTATCCCAGCCTTGGACAAGGGGGCGGGTATCAATCAACTCTTGGGAATCGATACCCGCCGTTGGGCTGCTCATAATATTGCGGATATGGTCTACACCGATATTGCTAGAACCTAATCCTAAATCCTGAAGGTGTCTCAGTAAATTGGCATCTATCTTAGTGTAGATTTCTCTGATTTGCAGGTTAGCTCGATTCGTCACATCTGCATAGCCACCGCCAGAAATCGCCGCGATGTCTGCGATGGCACGCCACTGTTGACTATTAACAATTCCGCCTGGTATCCTAATGCGAGACAACATCCCGTCGCGGGCGGGTGTGGCGTAAAATAAGCCTGGACAGACAGTAAATGCGGACAGCAAGGATATAGCTCCTTCCCTGTGCAACGCAGGGAGTACACGGTGAGTGTGTCTTGAGGACAATCTTGGAGTTGGCATTCTGACTTAGGTTATCCCATTACAGCTGCGGCACAGTCCCGGTATCTCACCGGAGTTTCCCAACTCCAAGCTTTAGTAATTTAGCATGAGAATGCGCTCAGAAGTTTGGATGAGATTTTTTTTAACTTAAATTATTTTTCTGACTGGGATTTAAAACCAATACCCGTGAATGAATAGAATCAGAGGGCAGTAATCCTGCTATTTCATCCTCATTACTGCCCTCACCCCGCCCTAGACGGGCACCCCTCTCCCAATTTGGGAGAGGGGTAGGGGTGAGGGTTTTCATTCACGGGTCCTTCATCTATTCTATACACAGACGCAGTAAAATTCCTCAATGATTGATCACGATCGCCTATTTAAACAACTCCTAGACAACTTCTTTCCTGAGTTTATCGAATTATTCTTTCCTGAAATTAGTGCAGACTGGCAACCAGACTCGATCCGCTTCTTGCCGCAGGAAGTTTTTACTGATGTCACTGAGGGAGAAAAGAAAATTATTGATTTAATCGTTCAAGCCTCATTCAAAAATCAAGATGCTTTGTTTATCATCCATACCGAACATCAATCTTACTCTCAAACTAATTTCCCTGAGCGCATGTTCACCTACTTTGCTCGCCTGCGCGAAAAATATGCTCTCCCCATTTATCCTATTGTCATTTATTCCTACGATACACCTACCAAGCTAGAACCAAATTCCTATCATGTAGAGTTGTTTGGCAAGACTGTATTAGAGTTCAATTACCAAGTCATCCAGCTAAATCAATTACATTGGCAGGAATTTGTCAATAAGAGAAATCCCGTAGCCAGTGCCTTAATGGCAAAGATGCGGATGAATAAAGTTGAACGTCATCAAGTTAAGCTATTATCACTACAATTACTTGCTAGTTTGGGATTAAACCCTGCACAAGTACAATTGATCTCCGGGTTTATTGATACCTACCTCAAACTAAATGCTAAAGAAACAGCACTGTTTGTTGAGCAACTTGCTACCATTGAACCAAGAGAACAGGAGGGAGTGATGCAGATTGTTACCAGTTGGATGGAACAAGGAATCGAACAAGGAATCGAACAAGGAAAGAAACAGGAAGCTGTGGCACTAATTTCGCGCCTACTCAGCCGTCGCGTTGGGATGCTAACTCCCCAGTTACAAGAAGGCATTGAAAATTTGTCAACTACTGAGTTAGAGGATTTAGGTGAGGCATTACTAGATTTTACTTCGGTGAGAGATTTAGAAATGTGGTTTGACAGTAAGTAATAGACATCTCCCCGAAATGATGAAGGGGCTACTTGCAAGTAGCCCCTACTCCCGAACCGTTCAAAAATTAGGTATTTTGTTGGGTTTTTGGGCGATAGCAACATATGAAAGAAACACATTTTTCCCCTACTCCCCATTGCCCCTTATCCCCAGAGGGGACCCCGAGTTCCCCACTCCCCACTCCCGTGTGCTTTAAGAAACAGAAGTGGCTCTCAGTGGTGGGCATTGGCGAGGATGGGTTGTTGGGGTTGAGTCCAGCAGCCCGTTCCTTGGTGGATGGTGCTCAAGTTATCGTTGGGGGCGATCGCCATTTGGCAATGCTTCCCACAGACGATAAGCGTGAGAAATTAGCTTGGACCTCTCCCATTGGTGCTTCAGTAGAGGAGATCATCCGTCGTCGGGGTCAATCCATCTGCGTGTTGGCAAGTGGCGATCCGATGTGCTATGGCATTGGTGTTACTCTCACGCGGCGGCTTCCAGTGTCAGAGATGACAATTATCCCAGCACCTTCAGCTTTCAGCCTTGCCTGTGCTAGACTGGGATGGTCTTTGGCTGAGGTGGAGACTTTAAGCTTGAATGGTCGTCCACCTTCCCTACTCCAGTCTTATATTTATGCTGGCGCACGGTTATTGATTTTGAGTGAGGGAAAATCTACACCTGTCCTCGTAGCCCAAATGTTAACTCAACGTGGTTTTGGCAGGAGTCAGATCACAGTATTGGAACGTATGGGGGGGAATGAGGAACGAATCGTAGAAGGTACGGCTTCATCTTGGACTGACACAGAACTTGCCAATCTAAATACCATAGCAGTTTATTGTACAGCAGATCCTGGGGTTGTTTGTTTGCCAAGGCAATCGGGACTGCCGGATAGCGCCTATCACCACGATGGGCAACTCACTAAGCGCGAGGTCAGGGCAATCACTCTAGCAGCCTTAGCCCCTACACCAAGAGAACTATTGTGGGATGTGGGCGCGGGTTGTGGCTCAATTTCTATTGAATGGATGCGCAGCAATGGTTGGTGTCGAGCGATCGCCATTGAACAGAACCCATCAAGACTACAGTACATCGCCGATAACGCCGCTGCCCTTGGTACCCCCAACCTTGAAATTATTGATGGTGTTGCACCAACTGCTCTCAAAAACTTGCCCACACCTGATGCTATATTCATTGGTGGTGGGGTGACAGCAGATGGAGTTTTGGAGGAGTGTTGGACAGCCCTGCGCTCAGGTGGACGTTTGGTTGCTAATGTGGTGACAGTAGAAGGTGAGCGGAAGTTACTGGAATGGCACGAACACAAAGGTGGCAATTTGACTCGCATCGCCATCCAGCACGCTGAACCTCTTGGCAAATTTTTGGCTTGGCGAGCTATGGCACCTGTTACTCAGTGGATTGTGGTAAAGTAAGTATAAAAGAAACCGCAGATGAACGCAGATGTAGACGCCCTTTGGGCGGCTTCCCGCTTTCTTACGCAGATAAATCGGGGTTGGTGAATTTTGGAATGAATTACGTTTAGTTACAGATTTGTAATTTTCTACAACCCTCGTAGAGACGCGATTAATCGCGTCTCTAAGATAGGCGTGATTTTCACATCTATTTTTTTCCTTGTAGCTTATCAATCAACCACGCCAATGCACCATCTACATCAGGAACTTGTTCTCCTGGTGGTATAGCCGGACGTTTCACCATGACAATCTTGACGCCAAGCTCCCGCGCTGCAATAATCTTGGCATAGGTGGCATCACCGCCGCTATTTTTACTCACTATGGTATCGATTTCGTGCTGTAGCAGGATTTCTCTCTCATGTTCTAAGGCAAAAGGTCCGCGATCGCACAATAACATCCCCTTGGGTATCAAAGCATCAGGTGCAGGAGAGTCGATGAGCCGCATGAGGAACCAGATATCATCTAGATGGGCAAAGGAGGCAAGTTGCTGCCTACCTACTGTCAAGAAGACCCGCTTTGCTTGGTTGGGTAGAGATGCTGCTGCTGCTTCAACGCTGTCAACTTCCAGCCAGCGATCGCCCCTCACCTTCTGCCAAACTGGACGAACCAGCATCAAACGCTGCACACCAACTTCCGCTGCTGCTGCTGCTGCATTGAAAGAAATCTGAGTCGCAAAGGGATGGGTTGCGTCAATTAAAAAGTCGATTTGCATGTCCCGCTGGTATTCAGCCAGTCCAGCTTCACCACCGAAACCCCCAATGCGAACATGACCTATCGGTACAGATGGTTGACGGGTGCGCCCAGCCAGAGACGTAATTACCTCAATACCTTTAATAGTTGAGGCTTTCGCCGCCAGTGCTGCTGCATCCCCTGTCCCACCAAGAATCAGAACCCGGCTCATAATTATCTCTTCAGCTTCACGGATTGCTATATGGTAATCGTATTTGATATCTCAACAAGGGGGACAAGGGGGACAAGGGGGACAAGGAGGACAAGGGGGACAAGGGAGAGATGTTTGTAACTTCTCCACGGATTGCTATAGCAGTCCTAAATAATTTGTGAACACAAATATTTCTTTTCTTGGCGTTCTTGGTGTCTTGGCGGTTCGTTAAAAAGAAGATAGGATGGCTATATATTCAGTATAGGTTAGTCGAATTGCGTAGCTTGCTAATTGAGATTCAAGAGAAAACAAACTGATAATTAAGTCATTAAAATCAATGTTTTACCTAACTCAAGCTTCGGAAATCAAAGCAACTATAACCAGACTAGCTTCACGTCAAATTCTCTGGTTAGATACAGAAGTTGCTGACTATGATACACCCTTTCCAAAACTATCTCTGATTCAGGTTTTGGCAGAACCTAATGATTTAGCTGGCGATAGCGTTTATATATTAGATGTATTTAAGCAGCCTGATATAGTAGAATATTTTATTACTCAAATCATGGCAAATGCCAACCTTAAAAAGGTATTTCACAACTCCAGCTTTGACCTCAAGTATCTAGGTAACATTCAGGCGCAGAATATCACCTGTACCTTAAAAATAGCTAGAAAGATATCACGCGATCGCCTAGGAACATCAAATTTAAAACTTAAAACTTTAGCCAGAGAACTTTGCAATTTTACTCATGTAGATGTAGAACAAGGAAGAAGTGACTGGGGAAGGCGACCTCTGAGCCAAAAACAGCTAGACTATGCGAAGATGGACACTGTTTATCTAGCTCAAGTACATCTGTGTTTAAATAGTTGGGTAGAATCAAACAGTTGACCTTTATATCCTGTGCTTCTCTCAATTGAGATCATTGCGATTAGGTGCCGACAGTTGAATTATCTCAGAAAAACGTGAATACTTAACCGCATCCAGAGGGGGATCATCCGCCGACACTGCAAGTAACCCAATTTTTATATCCTCGAAATAAATCACACCCCCAATACGTCCTTTAACTTGGAAAGGTCCATGAAATAACCGATACTTTGCAATGTAGATCACCAAAAAGTCCGTAATCTTTATTGCCTTGCCAAACAAATGCTCACAAGTTTTGTGGAGGACAGCATCTAGGTATTCATTATAGACAGGCTCACCCAGTTCAGTAAATTCTGGATCATCCGCAAAATGATCCATATAAAATAACCATATCTGGGACAAGTCTGCTTCATGCGTCAGTTTTTGCTTAAGTTCCTGCAGTCGGTCGATTTTCATCTAAAACTCCTGGTATGGGGGAAACCCCGAAGTTAGTTGGTGACTCAGGAGCCAACTAACGGTATTTATATCGGGGATGGAAGCGACACAAGCGATTTTAATCGCTGGATATTGAGGATATGGGGCGAGCAGACAGCACTGTTAAAAATCTACCACAGCCCTGACCTTTTTAAACAATGTCATGGTGCTTGGGGCGATAACAAACCAATGCGAGCCAAAATCTCGTTGCTCACCAAGCCAGACCAACCCAAACACAAGTTGGTTCCGCCGATAGATGCATCGTGGTGTCACGCTCGTCTTTGCCATAAACTGTCCAACTCTGTTATGTAAAATAATCATCATAATTGTTAATAAATATACTTATTTATTTTAAGTATTTATACTATTTTTACTGTGATACCAGTATTTTGTTCTCTATATATTTATCTGCGAAATTTACAAAATTGCCAAACACAGATTAGTAAGCTATTCTGGAAGGCGATAGCTGTTGCCGTTGTAATATCTAACGAACAGGCTAGGTTTCCTCTTAGTGTATTCAGGGGGCTGGAATTATGATTAAGCTAGGTTCACTAGTGCAGTCCCGTAACAATGATTTGGGGATAGGAAAAGTTACTGAAATATTATCCCATGTCAATGTAAACATTGAGTATTTTTGCTCATTATCGCAATGTATCCAAAAAACCTTACCCTTAGATTCGCTAGATAAAGTCAAGCTCCAGCCTCAGACTCGATGCTATATTATTTCGGAAACCCAGGATACATGGATAATTGGCAGAGTTTCTGTTTGGGACGAAGAGAGTGGAAAGTATCGAATCGACCTGCCTGATAAGAAAACGACCTTTGCTACTGAGCAGGAAATTTATGTCCGTTGTAATATACTGAGCGCAGATCCAATCGAAACCCTGGCAATGAAGGGTCAAGAAACGCCCTACTTCCACGACAAAAGATTGGCGTTCTACAAAAGCTTGATTAAGCAACGGGCTGTGAGTCGCGGGATGACTGGACTGTTGGGCGCGAACATTAACCTTTATCCTCACCAAGTGGAAGTGGTTCGGCGCGTACTAGAAGATCAGATTCAACGCTACCTGCTAGCAGATGAGGTAGGACTGGGAAAAACTATTGAGGCTGGTGCTATTCTTCGTCAATACCTGTTGGATGAACCTTCTGGACGTGCAGTGGTGATAGTTCCGCAGTATTTACTGGAACAATGGCATCAAGAGTTGGAAAACAAATTTTACATTTCCCATTTTCCAGATAGGGTGAAGCTACTTGCTGTTGAGGATGTGAGTCAGGTTAGCCAGAATGCTGATTTGGGCTTCCTAATTTTAGATGAAGCCCACAACATTGCTGCCATGGCAACGTCCTCTGAAGCATCGCAGCGCCAGTGTTTTGAACGTTGCCGACACCTCGCCCATAAAAGCGATCGCTTACTTCTACTCTCCGCTACCCCAGTTCTCAATCACGAGCAGGATTTTCTCGCAATGCTTCACCTGCTCGATCCGACAACCTATAAGCTAGATGATTTGCCAGGTTTTCGCCACAGGGTGATAAAACGCCAGGAAATTGGTAGAGTGCTGCTGTCGTTTAAAGAAGACGCGAACCCCTTGGTCCTCACAACTAACCTCAAACAACTGCGCAACCTGTTTGCTGAAGATAAGTATTTACTTAACCTTGCAGACGAGTTGCAAAATTGTTTACAAGCAAAAGCCGACGACAAAGATAAAATTGTCAGAGCAATTCGCACTCACATCAGCGACACCTATCGGCTTCACCGCCGAATGCTTCGCAATCGTCGCGCTTCCGTAGAAGATGTAATTTTTGACCGCAATGTTATACCTAAAGTAGAGTATGACTTAGATGAGCGATCGCCTGATATCCACGAACTCATCGATGAATGGCGTACTGTCGCCCCTAATGAGGAGCAGTATAGACGAATTTTTCTGCTGTTATTCCTGGCTGCTGGGACTTGGTTGGGCATTTTAGAACAGGTAATTGCTGCACGGTTAAGCAATAACCCCCATGCTGGACTCATCCAAGAGTTTGGCGAAGATAATGTTCACACCTTAACTGCAACTCCTAAATTCTCAGGGGAAGAAGCGATTCTGCAATCTTTACTGAAAATTATTCGCCAACCTGTAGAGGACGGAGAACGCGCGGAAAATTTGAGAACAGTGCTGTTGAATCAGTTAGCTGTGGACTTCAAAATTCCCACCGCAGTTCGTAGAAATAAAAATGAATTACTAGCAAGGATACAGCAGAGAATTCGCAGACCAATTCCCGGCGATATTCTGCCCAAATTTGTGGTTTTTACAAATTTTGTGCAAACTTGTGCAGAAATTGTGCAGTCTTTATCCGATACCTTCGGGACAGGGACAGTAGCTAGCCATCAATTTGGGGAATCGAGAGAAAAGATTGAGGAAAATATAAGTAGGTTCAAGAATAACCCAAACTGCTTTATTCTGGTATGCGATCGCTCTGGGGAAGAAGGACGTAACCTCCAGTTTGCTGACTGGTTAATTCACTTTGACCTCCCTTGGTCACCTAATCAATTAGAGCAAAGAATCGGCAGAGTTGACCGCATTGGCAGCAAAATTGGAGTCCAATCCTGTGTATTACTTGGTCCATATTTAGAGGATAGCCCCCACAAAGCTTGGTATCAGATATTGAAAGATGGATTTGGTATCTTCCAGCAATCAATTGCCAGTTTACAGTTTTATGTGGATGAGAAACTTGCAGAATTGGAAACAGCTTTGTTTCAATCGAGTGCTGCTGGACTGTTGGAGATGATTGAGCCAATTCAGTCACAAATTAAAGCCGAAATAGGAAAAATTAGCGAACAGAATGCTTTAGATGAAATTGATGCAAGCAATGAAGTTGCAACCCAGTATTTTCAAGAATTAGATAACTATGATGCAAGACATCTAGAAATTAAACAAGCAATTGAAGGCTGGATTTGTGACGCACTGGGATTTAAGCCAATCAATAACTCAAATTCATTGGAAGTTCGGCGTTATCAACCCACGATGCGTACATTGGTTCCTGTGGATGATTTGAAAACTCGCTTTGCTAATAGTTACATTGACCAATTTGGTACTTATAACCGTAGGGTAGCAAACCAAAATTCTGGGATTAAACTCTTCCGTATAGGAGAAGGATTGGTAGAAGCGGTCTTGAGCTATATAAACTGGGATGACCGAGGTCAAGCCTTTGCCATGTGGCGCACAGATACATCTTGGGATGCTGGGGAAGGGATGGAGTGGTTCGGTTTCCGATGCAATTATATAGTGGAAGCAAATTTAGAAATTGCGAAACAAGTTTTAATCAAGTACAAACTAGATAATTCTAAATACAAAATATTGCAGCGACGTGTCGATGCTTTATTTCCCCCAATTATGGAAACTATATTTATTGATGGTCGCTACGAGCCAATAAGTATTGTTGAAGATGAAGGACTTTTAAATATACTGCAACGTCCGTATAAAGATAGAAACAGTAATCAAGCACGAGATTACAATCTAGCAAAAGAGCGCTTAGGAATTATTGACGATTTTGTAGACGCTAGTAAATGGCAGAATTTTTGCTATCAAGCGCGTAAAACCTCTTGGGAATTACTTTCCACGCGTCCTGATTTTATGGAATTATGCGAACGGTATGCTAAGGTTGCTGAGAAGAAATTAGGGAATGGAATAGAACAATTACGCCTGCGCCTGAACCAACAAACTTGGGATCGTGAACTTGCTGAAGAATTGAAGATAGAAAGAGCTTTAAGTGCAGCCATTTTAGCGGGAATTCAAGAGCCACAGATTAGACTGGATTCTGTCGGTTTCATTATTGTATCTGGGCGATCGCCCATGCAAACTGAGCGGACAGAAGATCATCCATGACTGACTCCTTCCCAAAACTCAGAGACATTTTTTACATTATCATTGGTAAGTACAAAAGACCGTCATTCATTCCCCATCAGGGTGGAGCAAGTAAATGTTGTTGTCATCGTTAGAACTAATCTTATAACCAATGAATCAGCCCATGGTTAGATACAGAAGTTGCTGACCATGATACACCCTTTCCAAAACTATCTCTGATTCAGGTTTTGGCAGAAACTAATGATTTAGCTGGCGATAAAGTTTATATATTAGATGTATTTCAGCAGCCTGATGTAGTAGAGGATTTTATCACTCAAATCATGGCAAATGCCAACATTAAAAAGGTATTTCACAACTCTATTTTTGACCTCAAGTATCTAGGTAACATTCAGGCGCAGAATATCACCTGTACTTTAAAAATAGCAAGAAAAATATCACGCTATCGCCTAGGAACATCAAATTTAAAACTTAAAACTTTAGCCAAAGAACTTTGCAATTTTACTCATGTAGATGCTGGGGAAGACGACCTCTAAGCCAAAAACAGCTAGACTACGCGAAGATGGACACTGTTTATCTAGCTCAGGTACATCTGTGTTTAAATAATTGGGTAGAATCAAACGGTTGACCTTTTAACTTTCTTTTTTCCATTTTTACGGATATATGTCGAGCCACATTCAGGACATTGTATAGGAATTTATCTTAATTCATACTGCCATTATGCAACGCCGATTTTTCGGAAAGGCTAAAGCTGGCTGTCATTTAGATCGCAGTTAAATAAATAGAATTGTTGAAAAAGCAGCACGGCAAGCAGGTATTGATAAAAAAGTTAGCCCTTATTGGCTGCCTTATGCTCATGCTACTCATACTCTAAAGGATGGTGCGGGAGGTGGTGCACTGAGGAATTACACTTAAATTTAGATAAATCTTGTTCTTGATAAATAGAAGTAAAATTACTGAGTTATTTTTATTGCTGATTAAGTTAAGCTTTTTGGTAGCAAATTTACTAATGTAACCAATTAACATGAATATTTTTTCAGGATAGCAATTTAAATTTGACATATTCTGCACGGAGATTAGTATATGAGTGTTTTAAAAGAACCGCTAGCAACACCCAGCAGAGTTAGGGGTGTTTTTAGATACTTACTGCAAACAAAAGAAAAACGAGAAAAAACAGAAGTACTAGAAAAGATTCTTTCTCCTGATGAACTGGTAAAAAATGCACCTTCTCCACGTCCAATGCTGCGTAAAACAATCAATGAGATTGTTAAAGCAGGTCTTTTGGTAAAAGAGGACGAGGAAATTGCCATTAACCCAGATTTACCAGAAAATGCTCGAAATCCTCAATTTGGTGACAAGCTGTTACCTGATACTCTTGCCGAACTATTCTTTGCTTCTAATAACGAAGATGAAGAAGACTTTGGTCGTGTTTGTGCTTGGTATTTAGCACAGGAAATTTATGATGCACCAGGAAGTTGGGAAGAAGTAGAACGACAAGTAGATAGGCAGAAAGTTGGCTATTTTTTAAAAATGTCAAATAACAACCTTTATGGTCAAATGGATGACTGGATGTGCTACATGGGTTTTGCTTGGGGACATGCATTAGGAGGAAAAAGAGTAACCGTTCCCGATCCTACGGCTTACCTCAAACGTAATGTGAAGCCTTTATTTAATGAGCAAAAAGAAATTATTGTCAAAGATTTCATTACTCGCCTTGCTAAAAAATGCCCTCTGTTTGAAACAGGTCAATTTAGGGAAGAAGTTGAAGCAGAAATTGGTCGTCGTCAACCTAATTATCTTTCTAATAGCACAGCTTTTGCCTTATTTAGACTTCAGGATGAGGGATATATCAAACTAGAGAGAAAATCAGATGCGGACTTGATGATTTTACCTAAGGTGAATAGTCAAGTTGACGATGATAGCCGCATTTCTCATATTATTTGGATAGGATAAAAATCATGACTTTTCAAAACTTTGTTTGCTGGAATACTGACATGATTCGCCGGGTGATGGATGTAGAAGCTACCCAACCCTCAAATCATCTATTTTTGGCAACTCACCATCCAGTCGCAATGTATCGCCAGGAATTGATTAAAGCATCATCACGGGTTGAATATGATGAAGAGAAATTTCTCAAAGATTTTATTGCTGAAAAAGATTTTGCTTTTGTGCCTGTTTTAGGTGGTTCTGGAACAGGAAAATCTCACCTGATTCGTTGGTTGGCAGCTAATATCAAATCTACGTCTCAGCGTCAGGTATTACTCATTCCGAAAATCGGAACTAACTTAAAAGATATTATCAGTCTGATTCTTGAAGGGATAGAGGGCGAAAGGTTTGATGAATACCGTCAACGTGTCAATCGAGCAACTAATACTTTAACTGAAACTCAAGCTCGTGTGCAACTACTTAACCAATTAGCAGCAGCAGTAGGTGATAATGGTAAGCGCGATCGCTCTCAACTTACTGATGAGCAAAACTACCTTGTTGATCAACTTGACTCTCTATTATATGACCCATTTTTCCGAGAACATTGGCTTAAAGATGGGGGTATTATTCATCGCTTGGTTATCCACATTTTAGGATATCAAGATAAAGTTGAAATTATTGAAGAACGACGTAAATTTTCACTAAATGACTTACCTCTTGATGTTTTGAATTTGCAAAAAGCTGGTAAACAAGCTCAAGATTTTTACAGTTTTCTCATCGGTAACGATGATATCCAAAAAGCTACTGTCGATTGGTTGAACCAGCATCTAGATCAAGCTATTACCCAAGTGTTGAATTTGGGTCGGGAAGATTTACAAAGATTAATGCGGGAAGTGCGCGAAACTTTAGCAGAACAAGGTGTAGAATTGGTTTTGCTGATAGAAGATTTTGCTAAGTTACAAGGTATTGATAGAGAAGTATTAGAAGCAGTTCTCGCACGACCTCAGCAACCGGGAAGCAAACAACTATGCGCTATCCGCACTGCACTGGCTTGTACTACAGGTTATTTTGAAAGTTTAATTGATACAGTACAACAGCGTGTTACTTTCAACGTCAATCTAGATATCGGCGCAGTTGGCGAACAATCTTTAATGACTCAGGCTAACATTCAAGCATTTGTTGCTAGATATTTAAATGCTGTGCGCTTAGAAGAACAAGTTATTGAGAATTGGGCAAATTCTGACAATCAAGAGGAAGATTATCAAAGGGAACCTCTCACAAGCGCTTGTATCGAATGCGAAAATCTCCAAGCTTGTCATGCAGGATTTGGAAATGTGAACGGGATAGGGTTTTATCCTTTCACGCCAAAGGCTTTAGAACAGATGTTTAGTAGGGTCAACCCTGGCGATTTTAACCCACGAATTTTAATTAAAGATGTTCTTAAGTACAGCTTAGAAAATTCTGTTGAAGATATTAAAAACGGCCATTTTCCTTCAATCACCCTGCGACAACACTTTGGCAAAATGAAACTGAGTGCTAAACTACAGTTAGATATCAAAGCTAAAGACTCACAAAACTTTGAGCGTCGTGAAATACTCTTAGACCTTTGGACTGATAGTCATGAACTTTGCGACCTACCTGTAGAAGTTCACACAGCTTTTAATTTACCTTCCTTAGGAGTCAAGATTCAGCAGACAGAAATTCAACGGGTAGTACAACAGCCACAAATTAATCGTCTCACACCAAGTGCCGTAAATTCTGGAACAACCTACAAAACTGATTCTGAATCTTACAGCAATATTCCGGTACAAGAACTACCAGATGCACTGTCAACAAAACTGAAAATTCTCGATAGTTGGAACAATCAAGAAATTCTTCCTGACACCATTGCTAAAGATATTCGTGAGTTTATTTTTCCATCTGTCACCCAGAGAATTGAATGGGATACAGAAATGCTGCTGAAGGGTAGTTTTGTAGGTAGTGGTGGTAAATTACTTCAGCAAAGAAATGTCATTTTCCACAATCCAAAGGTCAAAAGAGGGACTTATTCCGGGATTATTTTATCACTCCCCCTAAACCCTAACAACTCTGATGAGTTTAAAGAAACTGCATTTACTTTTCAAGGTATTTTATTATATAGCCACTACAAGCATTGGAAATTCCCCGATGGCGATCGCTATTTTCGCACCTACACGAAGTATCTGGAACGCTGGAGTCAGTATGTCTTAGAGCAAATTCTTCTTTATCCCCGCGAGTCTGGAGAACCTTGGAACCCTGTACCAGCAACGGTGGAGTTACTGGCGATAGCGGCGACAATGGCGGGACATTCTACCAATACACTCGAAAATGTGATTAATGCTTTGTTTCTTGACTTAGATAAGAACGAAGATGTAAATCGTGCATCAAGTTGGAAAAAGCTATTTGATTCGTTGTCTAACAAGAAAAATCGAGAAGCGCTACTAGAAATTGTCAAAAGTAGAATTGCTTGCACCAAAGGTAGTAATTCTACATTCCAGATTATTGACGCAGTTCAAATTAAAGAACCTTTGGAACAAGTTCGTAAATCTTGGCAACCTCAATATCAAATTCCTGAGGATGTCCGCGATAAATTTCCAGAATTATACAAGGTACGTCAACAGGTAGATGAACTGTTAGAAAAAGCGATTCAGGAAGAGTGCGATCGCCAACTTGCTGTGTACCATTCTCTTGTATCTGAGCTAGGGGAAGATATTAAGAAAAAGGAGCTCATTAATATTGTAAAACAGTCAATGGAAGCGGCAAGAGGAGCCGCCGTATTTCGTGGCAAAAAGAGCTTCGATGACCTCAATCTACTCTTAGAACAGTTGAGCCGCACTAGATTTTCTAGTTATATAGATACAATGAAGCGCGTACAAATAGACAGAGAAAATCTAGATAATCAAACAGGCAAGTTGCTTCAGTATTTAAGCGAAGATTATCAAAAAGCTATGACAGATGGTTTAGAATTTCTCAAGACCACAAGTATTTTTCTGGATGCCTCTCTCCACGAAGTATACAAAGAGATTGATACACTAGAAAAATCTGGTGGTGGAACAGTCGAATCAAGTCACCAAGCAATTCAGGATGGGTTAGTCGAATTGCGTAGCTTGCTAACTGAGATTCAAGAGGACAAAAATTGATAATTAAGTAGTTAAAATCAATGTTTTACTTAACTCAAGCTTCGGAAATCCAAGCAATTATAACCGGACTGGCTTCGCGTCAAATTCTCTGGTTAGATACGGAAGTTGCTGACTATGACACACCTTTTCCAAAACTATCTCTGATTCAGGTTTTGGCAGAACCTAAGGATTTAGCTGGCGATAGCGTTTATATATTAGATGTATTTAAGCAACCTGATATAGTAAGATATTTTATCACTCAAATCATGGCAAATGCCAAGATTGAAAAGGTGTTTCACAACTCCAGCTTTGACCTGAAGTATTTAGGTGGTATTCAGGCGCAAAATATCACCTGTACCTTAAAAATAGCTAGAAAGATATCACGCGATCGCCTCTTAACATCAGATTTAAAACTTAAAACTTTAGCCAAAGAACTTTGCAATTTTACTCATGTAGATGTAGAGGAAGGAAGAAGTGACTGGGGAAGACGACCTCTGAGCCAAAAACAGCTAGACTATGCCAAGATGGATACTGTTTATCTAGCTCAGGTACATCTGTGTTTAAATAGTTGGGTAGAATCAAACGGACAGTTAAGTTTGGAGTATGAAATGCCAGATGGATTGGATAACAGCCAAAATTTAACTTTGCCCATCGAAACAGAAACTTTTGTTAATCAACTTCCTGATTCTACACCCAAATCTTTAAAAGAAAAATGCCAACAACTTATTATTTTATCTCAAAGAAAAATTGACTTAAAAAAGTACGCTACTCAACTTGACGGCTTTACATCAAGACAAGAAAAAATTACAAATGCTGTTCGAGAAATTCAGCCCCTTATCATTGCTTTGAAAGCTTTTAGGCAAAGAAGTACGATCAATTTTGATTTAAATCAAAAACTAGATAATTTATTAAACTTTATTACCTATACTGAAGAAAATTTTCGGAAAAATCCTGAATGGATTCTTGATAATAATAATTTTAAAGGCAATATTTTTACTTCTAGTGTAGAAAGTTTGAGAAATACACTTCGACAGAATCTCTGTCAAGCCTGGAAAAGTTACCTTACTCAACATGTACCCAGTACGAATAAAGAAATGCTGGAAATATTTGCTGGTTTGGAGTCACTTAGACCAATTATTCAAACAATTTGCCTTTTAGATAGACAAATACAGGAAGTTGAATTTCCCAAGAACAGCGAAGATTTTGACAGGGTTGATAAATTAATTGAGGAATTAAGGCAATCTTTAGAGAGTCTCAGTTCTGACAAAATACCTGAAGATGTACAAAAATTTCTCAAAGCTGCTACTCATGAAGGAGCAACCATTGACCTTTTAACTCCCGAGGTGAAACAATGGCTAATTCAGCATAGACTCGCTAACTCATTACGAATTCGATTGACTTAATAGGGGCATAGAAATCAATGAACTGGCGATGGCAATCCAGAAAATTAAATCAACCGCGATTGATTAACTATAGTTGAGTCTTGAAAGTTAATTTTCATTAAAATCATTAAAGTTCAGGAGTGAGGAGTCAATATTTCCGCGCCTCCTAACTCCTAACTCCTAACTCCTAACTATTTCTTGTGAGATGTGTAGTAAACTTTTCCTCCCGTATCTGGGACAAAATGACAACTGACCCATGAGTGCCATAATGCAGTCCAAATTGGTTTCTCACATTTGCGGAAATAGTCACCCATAATCGGTTGAATTGCCGCAGTTGCCTTCTTTAAATTGTAGTGAGGGATGTTCAGGAAGACGTGGTGAGCAACATGAGTACCGATATCATGATGGATGTGATTGATAAAACCATAATCGCGGTCAATAGTAGAAATAGCGCCTTTCAGGAAATTCCAATCTTCTCCACGATACCAGGGAATATCTGACTCAGTGTGGTGCAAAAATGTCACTAAGTCTAGCCAAACTACAAATACAATGTAGGGGCCTACGTAGTATTTCAGCAACCACATCCAACCCCATTGATAGGTCAGGAAAGCCAGCAAACCAACCATTAAAGAGCAAAGTATTGTGCTGGTGATAACATCCCATTTCTCCGATGGCTTAAAAAGCGGACTGTTGGGAGAAAAGTGGGAACCTTGCTTATTAGGTGTGCGCTTAAACAAATACAGTGGATAAGCCAATAAGAAAGCATAATACCGAGCGAATTTTTCTGGAAATGGCATCACCTTATACTGTGATTCTGTCACAGGATACCAACTTTCATCATTGTCGAGATTGCCAGTATTTTGGTGGTGAGTTCTATGGCTAATTCGCCAACCGTGATAAGGAACAAGCAGCGGTGTGTGGGACAAATGTCCAATGAAATCATTCAGCCATTTCGTCTTTGAAAAAGATTGGTGTCCACAATCATGTCCTACGACAAACAAAGCCCAAAACATTGTTCCTTGCATGACCCAGAAAATAGGCATCAGCCACCAAGAATCTAGGTAATGAGCGGCTGCATAAAGCAGACTGATAATTAGGATGTCACGAAAAAAGTAGAATAGTGATTTTCCGACATTAGGCTGAAAGCATTCAGATGGGATTGCTGCTTTCAAATCACCAAGCGTGAAGGGTAGTTTGGTTACATCCTCAGATAATTCACGCACATGAGGATTGTTTGCTTTGATGGCGTTGGATTGCACTTAATTTTTTTTTGCTGGATATAAATTTCAAGGAATTATGAATTATGAATTATGAATTATGAAAAAAAGGATTTCACTATAGCGGTTCTAAATGATTTGTGAAATCTCAGATATAGGCTGTAGACTGTTGAGTGTCAACTGCCACAACTGATATTTTTCACAACTGAAATAGGACTGCTATATTCATAATTCGTAATTCGTAATTCCTCATTATACCAATTCTCTTTGTAAAAGAGAACAACAAATGTGGTGGGTCAATACTGTTCGGTTAAGAATATTCGTAGGGCGGGTGGAGGATTTGCGATACCCCACAAACCTCTCGCATTGGTCGGGTTGCGTTCCTGAACCCCACCTACAAATTTTTATTTTTTAGCGAAACCCAACAAAACCTGTAAAATATTGGGTTTCGTTCCTCAAACGCCAATTCGTAGGTTGGGTTGAGGCTTTGCGAAACCCAACAAAACCTGTAAAATGTTGGGTTTCGTTCCTCAACCCAACCTACACATTTTTATTTTTTAGGCAAAACCTACGCAGTATTGCACTCCATTCTAGCCTCCGGATTTATTCGGAGGATAATAATTCCGAATTAGGAATTATAGAGTTGCTCTATTCCTCAATTAATTACGAATTACGAATTACGAATTACGAATTACGAATTATTCATCTATGAATAATCCAGAGTAATAATCCTTGAAAGACAAATAGCCGTGTTCAGGATTGTACAAGTGGCAATGGTCTGTAATGTGCTTCATTAAAGACCAAGAAAACCGAGATTCATGTAAATAATCTCCCCAATTTTCTTGAAGGCTACGATGAGCCAGCCGTAAGTTATAAGAAGGGATGGCAGTAGAGATATGATGGGGAATGTGGACATTAATATCGTGGCAAAGGAATTCTACCCAACGGGGGTAATCGCAGTGAACCGTCCCAGCTAGTTGGGAAGATACCGCGTTCCACTTGGGTGTGGCGACGAAAGGAATATCTGGATAAGTATGGTGAACCAGGGTAAAGGTACTCATCCAAAAATGGAAAACCATCCAGGGAACAAACCAAAATTTGACGAATCCCCAGATCCCAGTTGTGGCGATGAGGATGGGGAAAGCGATCGCTGCAAACAGCACCACCACAGCCACAGAAAACCTCACACTTGATTGGTCTTTAGTGCGAAAATTCCGCCAATCAAAGTGGTGAACTGCCCAATGTAAAATTGACCCTATCCACCATAAGCGGCTGCGCATAAAGATTTCAAAGCCCCACTGGCCAAGTTTTCCCCAGCCTTCATACATTTTTATTGTAATGGGGTGCCAAGCGTTGTCCTCTTTCAGCTCGTTGGTGTGAGCATGGTGATAATTATGCATAATCCGCCAACTGTGGAACGGGTAAATCAACGGCATCATGAATAAATGCCCTACCAAATCATTAACCCAGCGGCGTTTAGCAAATGAACGATGACCACAATCATGTCCGATGACAAAAAAACCCGTTAAAGCAGTGCCTGTAAAAATCCAGGCTAGGGGCAAAAGAAACCAAGGAGCAACTGTCAGACTTAAGTAGCCCAAGCCAACCATCAAGACACTGATAATCGCGTCCGTCCAAGCTTTGCGACGATCTTGCACAAAACATTCCCGTGGCAGGGTTTTGATAATATCTTTCAGCTTCACCTCAGAGTTAACAAGCTCATCAGCGGGCTTTTGGCTGTTTATTATTGTTATTGATGTAGTCATGAATACCCAAAAAACAACAAACTTTACCACCAATTCACTAAAAAAGTGAATTGTCTCAAAGTTTCCTCATGTTAACGTTTTGGATTATACAACATAATCCACAATTTCAAACCCCCGCTTACGCCTAGACGCTAGTCTAGAAGCGAGGGCTGGTAAAATTCGCACACAGCGGTACTTGATGAATTAAGACTAATTGCTGCTGTTACAAGGCAGACGGTTCTTTCTTGTAGACAACAGTAACGTCAGAGCTAGCTGCTCCCACTGAGAGATGGTTAGCTTGTTTTTCGCCATTTTAACCAACTTTAGAGGATTTTAGCAGATAAAATTGCTATTCATCAAGTCTCTTACTGCTTTTTCTCTGCTAGCTTCACATTCGTAGCCAGACCAAGTACCTGCAGTAATTGAATTGTCATCCAAGTTAAATCAATTTCCCACCACTTTAGCCCGTGACGAGCTGAATATTGATAGGCATGATGGTTATTGTGCCAGCCTTCACCAAATACCAGTAGGGCTACCCACCAGCAGTTTGTAGATCTATCCTCAGATTCGTAGCTACGATAGCCAAATTTATGAGTAGCACTGTTGACCAACCAAGTGCAATGCCACACAAACACCATGCGGACAAAAATACCCCAAACTACAAACGACCAGCCACCCAGCAATAACAGAAGCAAACCCAAGGCAATTTGGATGAAAATGAAATATTTTTGAAAAAACTGATAAACTGGGTCATCAGCAATATCTTTAGTCAAGCGAGGCGCTTCTGATTCATCTTGTCCCTGATAAATCAGCCAACCCATGTGGCTCCACCAGAAGCCTTGATTGGAATCATGGGGGTCCAAGCTTTGATCAGAGTGCAAATGGTGTATACGGTGTGTCCCGACCCACTCAATGGGTCCTCCCTGGCAGGCGAGTGTACCACAAAAAACCAGGAAATACTCAAGTAACTTAGGAGCTTGAAAACTACGGTGGGTGACAAGACGGTGAAATCCTAGGGTAATACCCAATCCGCCAGTTACCCAATAGAGAAGCAAAGCCACACCTACTGCTTTCCAACTAAAGTTACTAGGAAGGAAGGCAAATAAAGCTCCGATATGCAAAGCAGCGAAAAAGAGGGTATTAACCCAGTTAATTTGACGTTTGGTCGAGGTAGCAATTGTCATGCAGTATCTTGAATAGGAATTGTTTGACCTAATCTGCGCGATCGTAAAATCCGCATATCTAAATTTTTTTGAATGAGGAAGCAATGAACAGCTTGGAACAGCTGCGGCAAGCAGAACAGGCACTCTTACAAATTTTTTCTGGTATTGACGCTCAGGTCAAGCAAAATCTCAAACGAGTGCTTAATGCCTTTCGGCATCATCGGGTCGGCGCACACCATTTTGCAGGTGTCAGCGGCTATGGTCATGATGATTTAGGGCGAGAAACTTTAGATAAAGTCTTTGCGCAAATCATGGATGCTGAGGCTGCGGTAGTGCGGGTGCAGTTTGTTTCCGGAACCCACGCCATCGCTTGTGCCTTATTTGGTGTACTCCGTCCTGGTGATGAAATGGTAGCAGTGGCAGGTCCACCCTACGACACCCTTGAAGAAGTCATTGGCTTGCGGGGTCAAGGTCAAGGCTCACTAATGGAGTTTGGCATCCGCTATCGCCAATTAGAATTAACAGAAGAGGGAACTGTAGATTGGCAAGCTTTGAGTCAAGGGGTAGGTGATAATACCAGTCTAGTCTTAATTCAGCGATCCTGCGGCT
Source organism: Stigonema ocellatum SAG 48.90 = DSM 106950 (assembly GCA_016903675.1). Classification (GTDB taxonomy): domain Bacteria; phylum Cyanobacteriota; class Cyanobacteriia; order Cyanobacteriales; family Nostocaceae; genus Stigonema; species Stigonema ocellatum. The sequence goes on from JADQBA010000009.1 coordinate 21,671, forward strand.
ATTCTTGGCGTCCCAGCCTATCAATTGGCGAAATTGAAAAAATCGTCCAATTAGTAAAACAGCAAAACCCCAACACCATTTGCTTTGTCGATAACTGCTACGGCGAATTCATCGAAACTCAAGAACCCACGGCAGTCGGCGCTGATTTAATGGCAGGGTCACTCATTAAAAACCCAGGTGGCACAATTGTCAACGCTGGCGGTTATGTCGCAGGTCGTGCTGACCTAGTAGAAGCAGCAGCTTGTCGCCTCACCGCACCAGGAATCGGTAGTTATGGAGGTGCCACATTTGACCAAAATCGCCTGCTGTTCCAGGGACTATTTCTCGCCCCCCAGATGGTAGGTGAGGCGATGAAAGGCACTCACCTCACTGGTTATATATTTGACAAATTGGGTTATCCAGTCAATCCAGCACCACTTGCTAAGCGTCGGGATGTGATTCAGGCAATTAAACTGGGTTCTCCAGAAAAACTCATTGCCTTTTGTCAGGCAATTCAACAGAATTCTCCCATTGGTTCTTACCTCGACCCCGTACCCGACAAAATCCCAGGGTATGAAAGCCATGTCGTCATGGCTGGAGGAACCTTTATCGAGGGTAGCACTTTGGAATTTTCAGCCGATGGTCCCTTGCGGGAACCTTATGTCGTCTATTGCCAAGGCGGAACCCATTGGACTCATGTGGCGATCGCCCTAGAGGCGGCGATTAAAGCCGTGGGAGCAGCATAAACAGGGATTCTCAGCATTTAATTTAGCAAAACATTCTTAAAAGAGATTGTGTCGCCAAAATCCCATCACTTTGCTAGAACCGATTTTGTACCCTCAAAGGGCACAAATTGTGTTATTTAAAACTCAAAACTTTCCAATTAAATTAAGAGGATGTTTTCAAAGTCCAAGCGTGATGTATCAAATACTTTTAGATCCCCCTAAATCCCCCTTAAAAAGGGGGACTTTGATTCCAGATCCCCCCTTTTTAAGGGGGGCTAGTTCCGATCAATAAGTGCGACCATACCGCCAACAACTTTTCAAACAACCTCTAAGGGGGAGCCGAGAATTTGACCAGCAGGATTAATTAAAGTGAGATAGTTTTGCTTCTTTGTGGTGGAGTATTAATTCTCCCTGAGCTATTGTAAGCGTTCGCGCCACTTTGCAGGGGCTTGGCGACAATCAAAGACGGCATACACAACAATTTCAGCCTCCGTTTCTTCGTAGAGAACGGCGTAAGGGAAGCGCCGAATGACTGCTCTGCGATAGCCCTTATACAAGACTTGGTATAGTTTCGGATTGCGATGGATGGACTGGATGCACGCATCGACTGCGGTCAGAAACTCTCGCCCCAAGCCGATCCGTCTGCTTTCGTACCAGAAATATGCCTGATCGGAGTCTTCCTCAGCTTCTGGTGTAAGGACAACAGGCTTAACCATGACGCTCAATAATCCGGCGTTGTACGTCATCCCATGAGCGCCCAGAACCTGGGTTCGTCTCATAAACGGCTTTTCGGCGATCAAGTTCTTGTTTCTGCCATTCGGAAAGAGGAATATCCTCGACACTGAGGCTGTCCCACAGGTCTTGCGCCAGCAAAAGTCGTTCGGAAGGGCTAAGATTGAAAAGCGCTTCGTGTTCCACGTTCATAGGGATATCCAACAATGCTCCTTGTCTTTCCTTAATAGTACTCCCGCTCATAGTACTCCTGCTTGCCACTGCGCTTACAGTAATTATTCCGGCAATTTATACTGCCCGACGATGCGCTTGGCAAATTCTGGAACATGGGATTCTAATTTCTCTAAATAATTCCTCTTGACGTACAAATAATTGCGCGTGAAGTGGGAATCAATGGAGAAACGAGCGTACTCTAAGCCTTTGGGGCCGATTTTTTCGATGACGACGCCCATTAATTTTGCTGCCCACATGGGGAGGGTGACGCCTTTGTCGTAGGCGGGGATGCTTTGTTGTACGGCGGCTTGGCGATCGCCTTTCGATGTGACTGGCTGTGTTTCTAGTTGGTCTTTTACTAATTCGAGCATGGTTCTGCCTGTATCATTTCTGACCACAATCCACTGCCAGCCGTAGGGTGCGCCCATGTAGCCGACGACTAAATCTGCTAGGGAGTTGACATAGTCGAAGCAACTCATGCAAGATGGGGCAAAGACATCTTTGAGCTTGTTGGTTTTTAGTCCGAAGAAGGGTACTGTTTCTGTTGAGCCATCCTCATGTTTGAAGTGAACTCGGTAGTCTTGCATGAATTCGTAATGGATGACTGTTTCAGGGGAACGGCTGGTGGTTTCTAGAAATTTTTGCAGTCCTTCACGGGTGACATTGTCTACACAGGGAGTACCTAGGACGTAGAGTTTTTCGAGTCCTAGTTGTTTTTCTACTGCTCGTAGTGCTTGTATTTGACAGCCTACACCAATGACTAGTAGCCGCTTCATCCCAGATTTTTCTACCTGTTCTAAAATGGAGAGGTTGGGGGATAATGTTGGTTTATTGACTCGTGCTGCTAGTATTTCTTCAGGTGTGCGGGCGATGATGGGCATGGGTTGAAAGCGGTCTTGTGAAGTGTTTTGCACGCAGACGACGCCTTCAACAATGCCGCCATTCAGCATTTCGATGGCTATAGTGCTGACAATCCCTGTCCATTGAGCGCCTGGGATTGGTTCTGTCTTCCGGGCGGCTATCATGTTTTGATGAACACCAAAGTATAGTTCATCGGGATTGTCGAGTTGACGAGAGCGAGTGTGGGTCTGTTCTTCGAGTTTGTCTATCTGCTGATTAATAAATGCACAGGCTTCCTTGACATAGTGAATATAATATGTATCACACAGTCCGCACTCGCTACAGAGTTCTTTGGCAGGGCGACGGCTAGTGGGTTTGAGGGCTTTGGCTTTTGTATGCTTGGGCAAATTTACTGAGGTCATTAAAATTTTGTCTTTAAAAAAGCTATATGGCTCTTTTCAGAATATCTCACAGAGGAGTATAGCAATCCTATTTAAGTCTGAACAAGGGACAAGGGGGACAAGGGGGACAAGGGGGACAAGCCGCTACGCGGAAATTCACTCATTCAAAAGTCAACATTTAAAAGACTTTTGACTTTTGACTTCCCCAAAGGGGTGGGGGTGTTTGTAATTCCTCCACGCATTGCTATATAGTCATGTACAACAAAATGCGAAAATATTAATTTTGAGATTAACAAACAAACAAGACTTGATATGATGGTCTGCGGGTACGCGCTTATTTTAGTGAGAAGTTTTCATGACAAAGACACAAACGAAAGTTACTTTTGCTAAAAACGTTGGTTTTAGAAAAGAGCTTAATAAACGAGTTGAGGCTTATTTTGAATCTGAGAACATTCCTAAGCGCGATAATCTGGCGATGTACGTCAAAACGGCAATTATCTTGGCATGGGTAATTTCTGCTTGGACATTTACTCTCTTCGGACCATCCATAATGTGGATGAAAGTGCTTGGGTGTGTCGTTCTAGGATTGGGTGTGGCTGGGGTCGGTTTTAGTGTAGGACATGATGCGAATCATGGCGGTTATTCTAATAAAAAATGGGTCAATACTCTCTTTGGTTTAACCTACGACGTTATTGGTCTTTCCAGTTATTTGTGGAGATTACGCCATAATTTTCTGCATCATACTTATACTAATATATTGGGGCATGATCTGGAAATACATGGAGATGGCTTGGTGCGGATGTCTCCGTTTATGGAGCATAAATGGTATCATGAATTTCAACACTTATTCATTTGGTTTGTCTATTTAGTCATTCCTTTTTATTGGTCTGCTGCTGATGTGTATCTAATTTTATTCAAGCGTAAATACCATGAGCATGTCATTCCTACACCTAACCCTTTAGAAATGCTCATTTTGTTAGGTAGTAAATTCATCTGGCTAGGACTTTTTCTGGGAATACCCATTGCGGTGGGATATACTCCTGTAGAGTCTTTAGTGGGATTTCTCATTACTTACATGTCCTATGGGCTGCTGATTTGCATAATTTTTATGCTTGCCCATGTTATGGATACAGCGGAGTTTATTCAACCAAATCCTGAGTCAAATGTGATTGACGATGAATGGGCAATTTTTCAAGTGAGAACTACGGTAGATTTTGCCCCGAATAATGCCTTCTTAAACTGGTATGTTGGTGGTCTTAATTATCAAGTTGTGCATCATTTGTTTCCCCAGGTTTGTCATATCCATTATCCGAAAATAGCACCGATATTGGCGGAAGTTTGTGAGGAATTCGGGGTGAAGTATAATGTGTATGAAGGTTTTGGTGAAGCACTTAGTGCTAACTATCGTTGGTTGAAGGTTATGGGTGCTAGACCTCATCTCGAAGTTATCGAGGGTTAGGGAGTATTGTATGGATACCGCCAGGTTTGGCTGGTGGTATTCCGGAAAACGAACCGCCAAGACGCCAAGGACGCCAAGAATAACATAGGTAATCTTCCAGTAGTGTAGGGTGGGCACTGCCCACCAAAACCCGGATCTGGTGGGCAGTGCCCACCCTACGTATATTTCAAAAATAAAATATGATTTTTATGTAGTTTAAATTTTTGATAAATTAAGCTGGGTAGATATAAGGATTTTGAATTTTTCTGCTTTGCGGTAATTTCTGATGACGTTGTTGATTTTGTTTCTTAAGCTGAAGTAGTTCGCCTCGGTCATTTCTCAACTAATTAAAGTAACATACTTCGCACGAAAACAAGTGACACAAAACTTCAGAACAGGTTCAGCATTTATAGCAGGAGGAACTGTAGCAGGTGCTGGCGTTTCCGCAACAGTAGGGGGGATGGGATTAGCTGGGGGATTTGGAGGAGTTGGAATTGGGGGGGTTCCTGTAATCGTTGTTGGTGCTGTTGCTGGTGCTGCTGGTTACGGTGCTTTCAAAGCCATGGTAGCGGGAGATTCTGCCGCTTTCAGTGCCATGGGAATTGGTGCGGTAGGCGGTGCTGGTATTTCTCATGCCGTTGGTGGTATGGGATTAGTCGCACCAAAAATAGGTTTAGCATTTGGCATTGGCACAGCACCTATGGCAGCATTTGGTGCTGTAGTTGGACTCGCCGCTTATGGTATCGCCAAGCTGCTAGACGAATCTGGGAGTGCGGAAACTCCAGTACAGGTTTTCGACCGGATGGAAGAAAAAGTCTTGCAGATGGAAGCTTGTTCCTCAGGGTTTATGGAACTAGAGGCATTTTTATCAGGCGAAGATGTCAGCCAAAAATTTGCAGCGTTGGAAGTTGAGGATGAGTTACAGGCACTTAGGGCTGAGTTAGGTAAGAGAAATGAAACAAACTCCTCGCAATTTATAACCCCTGAAACCTCTGACTCAAAAATTAACACAGAAGTAGTCTCCCTCACAACCAAGCTACCTGAAACTTGGAAATGTGTACACACTCTCACAGGTCACTCAGCCGCAGTTAATGCGATCGCTGTCAGCCCTCAAGGTAATATCTTTGTGAGTGGCAGTGACGATAGAACAGTCAATCTGTGGAACTTGAAAACAGGAAAATGGCTTTATACCTTCGCTGGACAAGCAGCGGCAGTTTTGTCTGTTACTATCAGCCCTGATGGCCAACTGATTGCCAGTGGTAGTGTTGATCGCAAAATCAGCAGTTGGCATTTGGATACAAAAAAATTTTTCCGTACATTCTTTTATTTGAACCTTCCCTATAGTCATATCAGCTTTGTTTACTCAGTTGCCTTCAGCCCTGATGGAAAATTTGTTGCAAGTGGTAGTGCTGATAAGACCATTAGACTTTGGGGATGCTACACAGGAGAACTAAAACGTACCTTGAACGGACATTCAGATGCAGTTTTGTCTGTTGCCATCAGTCTCGATAGCAAAACCCTTGCCAGTGGTAGTGCTGATAAAACTATCAAACTTTGGAATTTAAAAACGTGGAAACAGCTTCGTATTCTCACGGGACATTTGGAAGCAGTTAATACAGTTATTATCAGTCCTGATGGACAAAAACTCATTAGCGGTAGTACTGACACCACAATCAAGCTATGGAATCTCCACACTGGGGAATTACTCTGCACCCTGACTGGACACTCGACAGCAGTTTTGTCCCTTGCCCTCAACCCCGATGGACAAACCCTCGCTAGTAGTAGCAGAGACGGTATTATCAAACTTTGGAATCTACACACTGGAGAACTGCTACAAAACCTTTCTGGGCGCAGTCCCGTTGCCTTCAGTCCGGACGGCAGTACCCTCGTGAGTGGCGGTAACTGCGGCACCATTCAGATTTGGCGTCAAATGCTTGGTGATCACCAATCCACATTTGACTCTGTACTTTTCGGAGAATGGTGGGAGGTATTGGGCGTGGATAAGCAGGATCATCCCAACAATATCAAGCGTGCTCACCGTCTTTTAGTAAGACAGTATCACCCTGATGTCAACAGTTCTGCTACTGCAAAAGCTAGTATGCAAGCAATCAATCAGGCTTATCAGAAGTTCCGGCAAAAATTAAACTGTCCTCACTAAACTATCTAACTCCTGCTGCATCTGACTGTGGACAATCTCATAGCAGGTGTTGACATAAGCGCGATCGCTTGCTGCTTCGTCACCATACTGTTCAAATACAATTGGAGGACAAACCCGCGTGTGGATAGGTATAGGTAATGGGATGTTGGGTAGTGGACCAAATGCTAATCCCCAAGGTAGCCCGAGATAAATGGGGAAAACTTCCGGATCAATCCCCAACAACCAAGGCATTCCCCAAGAGTGAAGTTGCTGCATCATTTTGTAGGCATCAGCTACCACAATCAGTGTATCGTGAGCGCCGTTGGAAATAACTGGTACAATCGCTACATTTTCCCGCAAGGCTAGCTTGATAAATCCCCGACGCCCAGCAAAGTATATTTTATGACGCAATTTATGTGGTCGGAACACATCTTGCAATCCACCAGGATAGACAAGTACACTGGCTCCAGAACGCAAGGCTGCGATCGCCATTTTAGGATGAGCTTGGATGGCTCCACAAAATACAGCTAATTGTGCTAATGAAGCATTTATCTGCCATACCTTAGGATGCATCAGACCATACACTGGTCGCTCTACACCAAATCGAATGAACCAGTCATACATCATCATAAACATATCGGGTGCAGCAAATCCGCCATTGTGGGAACCGACAAATAAGACTTTTTTGTCAGATGGGATATTTTCCCAGCCACTGGTTTGAACTCGAAAATAGTGATGATACAGCCAATCCCACGCTGGCATAAACGATTGAATGACTCTGGGATCTCGCTCTTGCAAAGACCATCCGGGTTTTGTTGAAAGGTTATATTCTTTTAAAGACATCGAGATTTCTCATACCATTTTTTTATAAGATGGCACTTTATTTCACCCATTGCTGCATCCAATTCGTCAAAGTCTTGACATCAATGGGGAATGGGGAATGGGGAATGGGGAGTGGGGAAGAGTTTAAGGTAAGATAATTGAGAGATTTCCTACACCTCCACACCCCTTGAATCTTAAAAAAAGGAATGTAAGTGATGCAAATCAAAGACTCAGTGGCACTGGTGACAGGCGCAAATGGAGGTATTGGCAAACATTTTGTTGAGGAGTTGCGACATCTGGAAGCTGCCCGGATTTATGTCTGTGCCCGCACCGCTGAAAAAGTTGCCGATCTTGTTGCTCTTGATCATAGGATTGTAGCTATCCAGCTTGATGTAACGGATGCTAAATCTGTCAATGATGCTGCTGCTCATTGCCAAGATGTCACCTTATTAATTAACAATGCGGGCACATCGCTGAACCAAGGCGTTATTTCTGCCTCCAATCTCGACAGTGCTAGGTCTGAGATCGAAGTAAACTATTTTGGCATGTTATCCATGTGCCGCGCTTTTGCGCCAGTGCTGAAGAAAAATGGCGGCGGCACAATTCTCAATGTGCTGTCCCTTCTAGGACGAGTTCATTTGCCTTTCAGCGGTTCTTACAGTGTTTCCAAAGCAGCAGCTTTATCAATGACTCACGGTGTCCGTGCTGAACTAGCATCTCAGAAAACCTTAGTTGTGGCAGTTATGCCAGGAACCGTTGACACAGATTTGGCCAAGGACTGGCCCGACCCAAAAGTTGCTCCTGGTGTAGTTGCCAAAGAAGCGTTGCAAGCTGTTATTGATGGGGTGGAAGATGTCTATCCAGGTCAGCAGGCGACTGAGGTAGCAGCACAACTTCTACAAGATCCCAAAGGAGTTGAAAAGTATATGGCAACATTTCTTCCGACTTCTTCCTTAGCAGGAATTCAGGCTTGAATTTGGAATAGGGAGTGGGGAGTGGGGAATAGGGAGTGGGGAATAGGGAGTGGGGAATGCAATCCCCTAGGCTGCTTGCTGTCTTTGGTAGAATTAGGTGGGTAGAATCTCCCGACTCCAGGCAGTCATTCCCTTCTCCCAAGGGGAGACGCTTCTCCTAACGAAACCTGAGTGCGACCCGCCTTGGAGTCTTGGGGTTTAAATCCCCATGGTCTACACGTTGTCTACAATTGGATATGCAAAAGTATGCTTTCCGTGATGGTGCTTATATCGATGCTTATACAATGGCGAGGCTGAGTCATTAGCCACAGTTAAACTTTTTGCACAACCATTAGACATTGTCAAACTTTTAATCAGATCACAAAAGACTTTTGCAAGAGTTCTCATCTAGTAGGGTAGCCGCTTTCTAACTCAACTTGTGAGAAGTTCCCTTAAAATAGGCAAAACAAAGGTGATGGGCGATCGCTCTTCCACTGTCACTCTGACTGTTGTTGTAGTCCCTGGCGAAATTTCTAACTGTGGTCCTGATGAAGATGACCACTTATAGCCACTGGCGGTTTTTAGGTCAAGTTGCAGTTGAGCAGTTGCTTCTATTTTACCTCCTCCCTCACCCATGATTTTTTGCACCATTTCCGGGTTTCCTACCACAGAAGTCGCTCCCTCCGAGGTGACTGGAAAGCGGGATACTTCAGTAATTTTACCGATAATTCCCCCAAATCTTGTCCGTTTTACCGTATCCGGTGTAATTAAAATCTCCATTCCCGGTCGGATTTTTTTACCATCCTCAACTGCAAAATAGGTAACGCTCATCATCCCCCCGGTTGAAGCAGTTGTTTGCAACCTTCCTAAACGGGTTCCAGGATTGAGATATTGCCCCACAGTGGCGATGATTTCCACAATACATCCGGCGTGGGGACTTTTAATAGTGCTGTTGTCTGCTACTTCCTTTTGCAACCGGGCAATTCCTTGCTCTAGTTCCTGAATTTGATTTTTCTCAGTATTGGTAGCTTCTAGATTATTCTGTTCTAGTTGTTTACTACGGGTATCTAATTTTTCTAATTCGGCGTTTATTTGAGTAATATTATTGATGTTTTCTTGATATTTTTGTTGTATTTCTGTTTCCTGTACCCGCACCTGTTGCAACTGTGCCTGAATCTCGGAGATATTCTGACGGGTTTGGCGATATTCTTGTTCTGCTTGTAATACCCGTTCTGATGAGATAGCCCCTTGTTGTTGTAATTCCTGTTGTTTTGCTAGTCGCTGTTGCAGTATGGGGGTTAATTCTTCCGCATCTTTGAGCTTTTGCTGGAGGTGAAGACGCTGCTGGGAGATGCTATTTAACCCTTCATCTTTAATCCGGGGAGTTAATTTTTGCGTATCTTGTAACCGTTGTTTTAAACTGGTGCGTTCTGCGGTAATGGCTGCGGTTTCTAGTTGGGTGCGTTGTTGTCGCACTGCTGTAGTTTTGGTTACTTGTTGCTTTAATTGAGCTAGTTTATCCCGTTGTTGTTGCAACTGCTGTTTTTTATCCGAGGGGTCGATGACTCCGAGAATTTCGCTCTTGTTTACGCATTGTCCATCCCTAACATTGAGCGATCGCAATTGTCCAGATATGGGGGATTGCAACTGCACCACTCGATGGGGATTAATTAGCACTCCCTTACCCGTGACTGTGATGGGAATACTACCTTGGACGCTCCAGAGTACGCCTAAAGCCCCGAAAATAGCCAATGCACTCAATGGTAGCCAATCCTTGGGTAATTGCCCATCGCTTGAGTACTATTCATTATGCTGACAGAATTTATGTACTGCAAGCTGGGAAGATAGTCCAACAGGGGTGTTTTCAGGAATTGGCGGCGGTGGAGGGATTGTTTGCTGATTTGATGGCGCGACAGATGGCGTGAAAAATTTAAGAGCAATCCCACCCACGACCTTGATCAATTCATCTACTGAGAGTTTGGAATCAGGACTCAATTGAAAGAGCCTAGACTCCGGCTTTTGCGCGGTTGACAGTGGCTTGTACCACTCCGCAAGCGAGGTAATCAGGGAAGGGCTGAAGTTGCTCCAGGAACGGGATATGTTCCAACAGATTAAACTGCAAGCTTTACGCGCAGAAATCCAAAGAGGGATTGACAGTGGGGAAGGGACGCCTTTAGATATGGAAGATGTTATTCGCCGTGGCAAGCAGCGATTAGCAGCCAAACAGAAAAGAAGGGATTCAGCTTAGGGCTGTTATGGCGATAGTCACCAAACGCCCACAGGCGGAAGCGGATCTAGACGAAATTTTTGACTACATAGCCGTGGTTTGAAACTTTTAAACTTGTATATATATGGGCACACAGATTTCTATTATATTAAAATCATACTCCAAGGTGAGGAGATTGTCAAGCATCGAGCGCAAATTCTTTCGTTTTAGTGCTTTACAGCAGGCTATTAGGTGTGAAGGCGGAGCGTGGGAACGAGGATGTCGAAGAGATGATGAGCCATTTGTAGTTTAGAGCAGGGGGGAATTTCTACTTGATGACCTTGCTTATCTATAAGGATGGCTTTGTTGTTATCGCTGCCAAAACCACTACCCGGTTCATCTATAGGGTTAGCAACAATAGCATCCAAGTTCTTGCTGTGTAATTTCTCCAATGCTGGCTTGACAATATCTCCTGTTTGTGCAGCGAAACCAATTAGAAGTTGATGCGATCGCTTGCTTCGTGCGAGTTCTGCAATTATATCCGGTACAGGTTCTAGAGGTAAAGCTTCAGGGAGCGATCGCTTTGCCAACTTCTCTTTACTATACTCCCGTGGCTTCACATCCGCTACTGCTGCCGACATGACAATCACATCTGCATGGGGTAAATACTCCAGCATACTGGTTCGCATTTCCTCAGCACTGACAACAGGAATTGCTTGTATACCCAAAGGTATATCCCAACTAGCAGGACCATATACCAGTGTCACACTTGCCCCTCGGTGGAGTGCAGCGCGTGCCAAAGCCAACCCCATTTTCCCTGTGGAAGGATTGCCTATAAACCGTACTGGGTCAAGATACTCTCGTGTTCCCCCAGCACTAATTAAAACTCCCTTGCTTGCTAAATCTCGTTTACCTGCGGTGTGTAGGAGAGATTGGATGTAGGCGACAATGTCTGGAGGTTCTGCCATTCTTCCAGCACCAACGCGATCGCACGCCAATAACCCCGATGCCGTATCCATCCCATGAAATCTGCCATCTGTCAACAATTCTCGCCAATTCCGCTGCACCGCCACCTGTTCCCACATATCGGTATTCATGGCTGGAACCAACAACACGGGACTTGTTGAAGCTAACACTGTATTTGTCAGCAAATTGTCAGCCATACCGTAGGCTAACTTTGCTAATGTATTAGCTGTCAAAGGCGCAATCACAAACACATCTGCCCACTCACCCAACTCAATATGCAAGGGACGCGAGTGAGTGGGTTGCCAAAAATCTTCATCTGTGTAAGCCGGATGACGAGAAAGCGTTGCTAAAGTCAGCGGTGTGATAAACTCTTGTGCCGAACGAGTGAGAATGACTCGGACTTCCACACCAGTTTTAAACAGTGTGGAAACAACCTCACAAACTTTATAGGCGGCGATACCGCCGCCTACAGCAATGAGAACCCTTTTCAAGTTTGGATTAGACATGGGGAAAAATTATGAATTATGAATTATGAATTATGAATTAACTCCTAACTCCTAACTCCTAACTCTTCATGCTTCATCGTAGGGTTCTAAATCTAAGAGATGGATATATGGTTCAACTAACTCCGGACGCTGAAAAGCGATCGCTCGGAGTAAATGCCAATCATCCAAGCCTTCAAAAGCATTACTGTAATTATCATGCTCCAAACGTGTAGCTAGCTTTTCCACCTCTTGTGGAGTCATGGCAACAATTTCTTTTTTGGAAATGCTTAGAGTTTTCATTAGTGTTCGCCCCTCCCTTTAGCCGCAGTCGCATCGAGAATGGGTAGAATTGCGCTTGACGCACCCACCCAATCTATATTACTCACTCAAGAGCATGGATTTCGTAAAAATTTTGAGGATTTCTCCCGAAATTTATAAAACTTTTGTAATCTAACTAGGGGATGACATTGAGCAGAAAATTCTTGAACAGTTCTAGCATGTCCGGTCGAATTTCATGACCCATATCAAATTCCTGGTATTTTACCGTAACTCCCAGTGACTCTAAAGTTTCCCGTGCGGAAAGTGCAGCTTGCAGTGGCACAACTGTATCTTGTCTACCATGCATGATGAAAACTGGGGGTAAAGGCGGTGCATGGAACGCCTCTACATCGGCTGCACCTGGATGCAAATAGCCACTCATGACAACTAAACCTGCTGTAGGCAACTTTAAACCTACATCCAAAGTCATTGCCCCACCTTGAGAAAAACCACTTAGAATGGTACGTGATAAAGGCACACCAGTGCTACCCTCTAAAGATTGCAACCAATCAGTTAGCAGTGAGCGACTTTCTTTTAAACCCTGATACATATTCTCCGCCCTCAAATCGTACCATGCTCTCCCCACGGAAGAATAAGCATAAGGAAAAGGCGCATTGGGAAACAGGAACTGATAATCAGGTAAGTTCAAAAATGGTGACAAAGATGCCACATCCTCAGCATTTGCACCCCAACCGTGCAAAGTAACAATTAAACCCTTTGGTGCTTGACCTGTTTTTGGGGGCACAGTGATAAACTCTAGAGAATTGGTCATTTTTGGTTGTTAGTCGTGAATAAACATAACTTTAGTATTAGATGTCTCCAAAAATGAACGACGAATTACCAAAACAGGCTGTGGGGTCTGGGGTGTAGGGTGTTGAGAAAGATTGCTTGCCGAAACAGTTCGGTGCAAGGGTAGCAAAACTACAAACTAACTTACGTGAATGCACTATTGACAGATGCTTCTTGACCGACCAAGGAGACATAAGGTTCCCGTAAATATCGGCAAGCCGCTGCTATTGCATCCGCAGCACTGACATCTGCGACGAGCTCTTGAAATTGCCTGTCAAAATCAATTCCTAGCCCCAAAATTTCATACCAGCCATAAATTTGAGCAATTTGCCCGTTAGTCTGTTTACCCAAGGCGTACTGTCCTAGTATCTTATTCTTAGCTGCCTGGAGTGAATCTTCCTCAAGCTGGGTTGTATAAAGTAAATCCACTTCTGCCCTGAGTCCAGAAATGGCTAGTTTAGTGTTTTCCGGAGCCGTACCCATGTAAACTATAAATGATGCCGGAAATAACCGTGTAGGGTAAAGTGCGGATACGTCGTAAGCTAAACCACGCTTTTCCCGCAATTCCACAAACAAGCGACTGGAAAGCCCATTTCCCAAATAAGTAGATAGCAACTTCAATGGGGCATAGTCAGCAGAATGTACAGAGGGTCCCAAATAACCTAGCATGACGATTGATTGCTGGGTGGATTGGGGGGTAATTGTATGTTGTGGTTCAACCTTAATATCTGGTAAATTTAGTATGGGCAGTGGCTGGTCAGTAGGAGCTTGCCAATCACCAAAAACTTCTTCCACCAAAGCAATACCATCTGCTACTGTGACTCGACCTGCAATACTAATTACCACGTTATCTGGACGGAAATGAGTTTGATGATATTGCACCAAGTCTGTACGACATAGGCGGCTCATGGTTGTTTCATCTCCCAACGCCGACATAGCATAGGGATGGTTTTGATACATCGTTTGTTGCAGTTGCTCGAAGGCGATCGCAAATGGCTGCTCTTGTTGTGAGCGAATATCTTGTAGGGAAATGCGCCGTTCTAGTTCCACTTCAGCTTCCGGAAAAGTCGGCGATCGCAAAATCTGCCCTGCCAATGTCAAAATTTCGGCAAAATCTGAAGCCACCGTCTTCAAGGACAGCAAGAAATAATCAGGAGCGATATCCACGCTCAAATTTGCTCCCGTAGACTCTACAAGTTCGGCAATTTCCAAACTAGAAAGTCCATCGCATCCCTTTGTTAGTACTGCTGATAGCAAATGTGCCACCCCAGCCTGCTCCCGATTTTCATAACAGTTACCGGCGCGAACGAAAATTTGCGCCGCAACAATATCAGCCGCCGGATTTTGCGACAAGAGCACCACAATGCCATTGTTTAAAACGGTGCGATGGATAGTCGAGTTTTGTAGCGAAATTGTCATTTTTAGGTGTTTGGTGTTTGGTGTTTGGTGTTTGGTGTTTGGTGTTTGGTGTTTGGTTTTAGTAGGACATTCAACCAGCAACCAGCAACCAACAACCAACAACCAATACTAAGCGGGTTTGACTACGGTGACAGTGTAATAATTAGGGGAAAGATAGTCTTGTGCTAATTGTTGCAGTTCTTGGCTATCAAAGGACTGAATTTGCTGAGGATATGTCACTGCTAACTCAGCTTGGGCAATGGTGTTGTAGTAGCCATAAAGTTCCGCTAGCTGATTTGGCGTCTCAGTAGAAAATGTATACTCATTACACAGCAGCCGTTGACACCGGACTAATTCCTGCTTGCTAATTCCAAAGTCCAGTAAATCAGTTAAGTGAAGGCGAATTAAGGTTTCTACACGCTCAATTTGTTCTGGTTCCAACCAAGCTGTAATTGTAAATAAACTAGATTCTCGTTGTAACGAAAAATTACTGCAAATAGCTTGTACGATTTGCTGCTCTTCCCGCAAATCTCGCACTAAGCGAGAAGTCCGCCCTTCTGTCAGTAATACTGATAGCAAATCCAAACCATAGGAGGTGCGGAGTTGTTCCACACTAGGTCCGGTCCACCCCATTAGCAACCGCGCTTGCTCTAGTCGTGGCAAATAAAGTTCTTGACGGCGAATTCCAGCTATGACTGGTATCACCTCCTGTTTTTGGGGACAATCACCACAAGGTGAGGCAAAATCAGCAAATGAGCTGTTGACTAATTCCAAAGCAGTTTCCTGGGCAATTCCCCCTACAATCACCACCGTCATATTTTCTGGTTGGTAGTGAGTGCGGTGAAAACGGCGCATTTCTTCTGGTGAATGCTGCATCAGGTCTTTTTCTGTACCCAGTATTGAACGTCCATAGGGGTGGTGTTGGTAAACGCTGGAAATGAGAGCTTGAAATCCTACCCAATCTGGATCGTCGTTTGCTTGACGGATTTCTTCTAGCACCACATCCCGTTCGCGGCTAAATTCGTTCTCTGGTATTCCCGCATTCAGCAGCAGTTCACCTAAGTAAGGCAGAGTATCTTCTAGGTAAGAGGAAGCTGTGGTTAGAGAGTAATGGGCGT
This sequence comes from Stigonema ocellatum SAG 48.90 = DSM 106950, assembly GCA_016903675.1. GTDB lineage: Bacteria > Cyanobacteriota > Cyanobacteriia > Cyanobacteriales > Nostocaceae > Stigonema > Stigonema ocellatum. The sequence goes on from JADQBA010000009.1 coordinate 37,191, forward strand.
AATCATAGCTTGTTGCTGCATTTGTGATGCCGCCTTGATTTTCAATTTTCTCATCGAATACTCTAGGAGGTAGCTTGTCCGTACCTTTGAAGATCATGTGTTCTAAAAAGTGAGCCATACCGAACCACGGTTCTTGCTCCCGGTTGGCACCTGCACCCACCCAAATGTCCGCAGCAACTACAGGGGTGGTGGGAATTTGTTGATGAATCAGCGTTAAACTATTGTCTAGTTTGAAGACTGAAGCTGGAAACACGGTATTAATTTGTTTGTCTAACAATTTTTTTACAGCTTTAACCAAAATATCACCCATCGGCTTTAGCCTTGGGTGTAGCTCATTATAATTCGTAATTCGTAATTGTTTTGAATGCACCGAAACGCCGTTTTACCTAAGTTTATGACCTGGTTTAACCAGGTGGGTACCAAAGCTCATCGTTTAAAGTTTCCGGGTACATGCCCGGTCTACTGCCACGAGAACGTGTGATTCCCTTATCTTTCAAGGCATAGATCAAAAAACTTGATGGCAGTCACCAACGTTTCAGTGCAACAATTTCATTATAGCCTGCTGGTTGAGATTTTTGTGTACAAAATGGAAAATTTCTCGTTATTTAACTGAAATACCAGATGGATTCTATGGTGTTCACGATCGCACTCACCGAATCGGCTTGCTGATTATCCAGCAAAACCGTGACGTGTCCCAGTTTCCGCCCAATTCGTGGTTCAATTTTACCGTACCAGTAGACGTGAGCTTGGGGAATTTGTTGCAGTAAGGAGAGCTTTGAGAAATAATCACTCTTACTCTCGGTTGAAATCCCTAGGAGGTTCACCATCACCGCGCCAGCACAGTGCATAGCTGGACTCCCCAAAGACAACCCACAAACTGCTCGTAATTGCTGCTCAAATTGAGAAGTTTCACAGGCGTCTAGGGAAAAATGTCCAGAATTGTGGGTGCGCGGTGCAATTTCATTTACCAGCACCTTACCATCAGCAGTGAGAAATAGCTCAATTCCAAAAACTCCTACTACTTCTAGGCTATTGAGTAGGGTATGAGCAATGTCCTCTACTTCCGCTGCTAGTTCTGGCGTAATATGAGCAGGCGCAATCACCCGCCGACAGACTTGTTCTTCTTGTTGGGTTTCCACAACTGGGTAAGTGACTACCTCTCCACTGACAGAACGCGCTGCAATTACCGCTAACTCCCGTTCAAAAGGTACAAATTCTTCTAATAAAAGATTTTTTTGACATATTCTACTTTTTGTGTTAATAGATTTTATCTTTTGTTTTAAAGTCTCAGGATCTTTAACAATGAAAGTACCCTGACCATCATAACCATGACGGCGAACTTTCAAAACCACTGGAAACCCTAACCCAGAGTTCGACCTGTCTTCTTCAACGGCAAAAAACTGCGGGACAGATAAACCCAAATCGCGCAAATAGCAACGCTGGTGATATTTATCTAGAAGGGGGGCTAATGCTTCGAGTTTGGGACGGAAGCAAACCCCTTGGTGTGCTAAGAGTGACAAAGCATCTAAATTCACAAATTCGTTTTCAAAGGTGATGACATCGCATTTTTCGGCTAACTGGGCTGTAGCAATGGCATCATCTACTGAAGCAAAAACGGTATCAAGAGCGATCGCCACAGCTGGATCATTCACACTAGGAGTTTGCACGACCAATTCTACTCCCAGCTTCCTTGCAGCACCACCCATCATCCAGGCGAGTTGTCCGCCACCAATTACACCAACACGCTTCATCGACATCCCAGAGAATCACGAGTTTCCACGCCAGTTTTAGAATTCACACCACTGGCTTTTTTGCAAAATTCTTTGATTTGCGCCCTACCCAGAATTGCATCTGTAAAATCTGCTCCTGTTATATTCGCATCAGTAAATACAGTACGGAGCAAAAGGCTTTCTTTAAAAACCGCATCACTCAGATCGGCCCCAGTCAAGTTTACCTGATCTACCATTGCATTGGTTAAATCTGCCTTGTGGAGATTCGCTTTTGTCATCACCGAAGCACTTAAAACTGCTCCCCGCAAGTCAGCACCTGCAAAATTAGCCAGTTCCAAATTAGCGTTAGAAAACTCAGCCGCTTGCAAACTTTCTCCTGAAAAATCATGTCTTGTCAGCGCTGCGTTGCTGAATGACAGCGGATGAGTCCAATCTGCATTAGCTGGTGTTGCCCAGGAAAATAGACTTATAGCTAAAAGTAACGTCGCCAGTAGCTGCCAAAACATATTCGGTAGGAGATTTGGTTTGCTTTAGTTGCGCTTTAGCGCTCTTTCCGCGCCTTTATACTCTTCATTTAAATTTGTCAAGAGTCCATAGATAGATTATGACCAAGTACCGTTAATTTAAATCTCCGCAAATCTGGGCAAGCCTAGATAAACTAGGTTTGACGCGATTAGACGACATAGATACGGCAACGGATACCGTATCATTTCCCCCTTCTGCAACACAAGGACTAGTAGTTTGTCAAATATACTTTGATGGGTTTGTAGTTGCGCAAGCGATCTCCGCCAAGCCCGGACTGAAACTGAACTATTTAGGGTGTGCGATCGCTATCTATTAAGCGACCCAGCCTATGGGGAGTATCAAATAGTTATGTTTATCAGAATTCGTAATTACTAATTCGTAATTGGTAATTAAAAATGGGTTTAATACCCCCGCGCCTACAGTTGGTCATTTTTCAGTCGGGGTTTAAATCCCCGTCTGAAAAATAATTACGAATTATGAATTACGAACTACGAATTTTTAATTGCGCTTCCCTACTCACGCAGGAATGACTTGGGCAATGAGTGCGCGTTTATCAAGGGACTGGACCTTACCTACCTGACTGAGATCACTGACAATGCGGTCTAGCAGTTTCCCAGCTTGCTCACGATATTGATGTTCCCGACCACGTAACCGAACAGCAAACTTCACCGAATCGCCTTTACTCAACCACCCAACCGCCTGCTCGATACGTAAATTATAATCAGCCACACCCACGTTGAGACCGAACCGGACTTCCTTTACCGTGGGTCTAGCACTCTGGCTCTGACGTTTTTTCTTTTGATACTGAAGCTTGCCATAGTTGAGGATCTTCGCTACTGGAGTGTCTTTGCTTTGAGAAACCACGACTAAGTCAAGTTCTAGACTCTGTGCTAGCTCTAGAGCAACAGATGTGTCTGTCAAACCACGATTGTTATTCTCATGGTCAATCAAGAACACTTGCGGTGACTTGATTTGCAAGTTAAGCAGTTGATTTTGGACTACGATAATGATTTCCTCTTAATTGTTTAATGTTTAATTTTGCCATCAATACCAATTTAACACAAGGCTAGTAACTTTATCACGTTTTCTTGATTTTATTAGTCCTAGTTTGTGATATTCCCATTTTAATCTTTTCGAGAGACTTCTGTGTCTTAAAATTTACATATATTAACTTTGTTGAGTTTCTTGTGTCAATATCTCATCAAGAATTTTTTCTTGGGCTTCGTGTAAGGCTTGCATCGCCTTTAGATTACGGCGTGACTGTCTTCCGTACAACCTGGCACTAAACACAGTGATAATTGTCAGTATGTCCTCACTTATCTCTTGCTCAGGTTCAACATCCATTGCCTTGTTCAGGATCATGATTTCAGTGTTATTTCCTTCGCATAAGGCGAAGATTAATTCAGACCCAAATCTGAGTAACCGCTCTTTATCAGTAATGACCAGTCGTTCAACTTCGTTTCGTTGAAGCATGTCAATCAACTTCAGTAGGCCTTTCTTCTTATAGTTCAATCCTGAGCCTATATCACAAAGGGAATATATATTGTCCCAGCGTTGATTTTCACAGTAAGCACGAAGAACTGCTGTTTGAGTCGTTAAATTATCTTTGCGTTGTGGAGTACTTACACGAGAGTATGTTACGGTAAATCGCAAATTGGGTTTATCTATCTTTAATAGGTCAGCGACTCGATAGCGACGATGATTACCTTCTGTGCGATCTACTGGTTTCAACTTCCCCGCTTTTTCCCAACGTCTTAATGTTTCAATTGAAACACCTTTAATTTTTGCTGCTTCACCTATTTGGACTAAATCTTCCAATCTCAACATAGTTGACTTTTTGAACAACTATGTTAATATTTAACTAGATTCTCTGGCAACTGTCAATACTCTTTCCAGTTTCTCCCCCCGTTGGTGGCATTACTATTTAAGGAACACAGGGGTGTAGGGGTGTGAGGGTGTGGGGGTGTAGGGGAAAAGACAGTGTTTCTTTCATTCATAGGGGGTGGTGCGCCGCCCGTGTGGGTGCTCCTAAGAAACACGGGGGTGTAGGGGTGTGAGGGTGTAGGGAAAAATGTGTTTCTATAGGATGTTGCGATTGCGCTCTTTGCGCGATAGTTAGAGGCTCATATCTTGCACAATCATCTTGTTGCGAAAATAAGAGCAACAAAAAGATGATGATTTCGTAGGTAGGCTAGTAAAACTACCAGCCCTTCCACAAGGGAGATGCAAGATGTTAGCTACCAAGGGTTTTAACGAAAACCTTGCACTGCCTCGTTCCTGGGCTGCTACCGGGGAACGCGATCAAGTGGGCTGCCGCCCACTAACGAGAGATTAAAAAAACATTTTCCCCCCACACCCCCACACCCCTACACCCCTACACCCCTACACCCTTGTGTTTTCCATAGTATTCTGTCCGCTCATCAATATAGGCAGCATACTGATCTGCCAAGGCTTTACTATGCAGAATCAGCATGTTCTCAGAATTTTGAGTGGCATTGTGGGAAAAGTTAAAACTTCCTGTGACGACGGCATCATCGCACACCACCACTTTGTTGTGCATGAAATCGTGTTTGCCTTTGGGAGAGTAGGGTGTTGAGTGTTTTCCCACCAGATGACTTGCCACTTCCTCAAAAGTTGAGATAATACTGCTGTTCTTTGGCGACTTTTTCCAGACTTTGACTATGTGTCCCATCTGCGTTAGGTCATAGATGCCACTAAAATCCTTCACTTGCTGAAATTGTATGGCTTCCTCTAGCGCCCCTAGGATAGCGCGAGAAGTTAACACCATTGAGGAAACCTTGATGCGACGCCGGGCTGAACTGATTAAACTAGAAATCTTCTGGTCAATGGTTTCCCCTTCACCGGGTGAGAATCCAAAATCCACAGCATTCTGTCCAACAGTCACAGTGCCAGTATCCCCGACCCCTGTCGATTGAATATTTCCCTTGACCCACAACTCCTGAAAATCAGTTTCATAGAATAAACAAAGCTCTGGAGATTGAATTTGCACGATATTATTTTCTTGAAAGCTCCAGGCATCATCAGTGAAATTGGCTGATCCTGTCCAAAGAGTGCCATTACCCGTATGAATGTCCCGCACAACATACTTGTTGTGCATCAGCTTTTGACCCACAATCCCCTTGACTTGGATATTCTTGGGAGGATTCGAGAGAAAATCTCCAATATCAGCAGGTGCCGGGTCTCCACCCACTTCCACAAATTGATCCATATTCATTTCCACAACCGCTGACTTTTCGCCCTTGTGAGTAGACCCTGTTGGTCTGCCAGCGTAATACCCAATTTTTACCTCTACCCCAGCGTTTGCACGGTCAGTGAGGGCGTTGATCACAGGCTGATAAGTTTTTGGATCTTTTAACCGAAAATCATAGATTGCTATATGCAAATTAGATTTGGCAGCGCTAATGAATTCAGCTAACTGGTTTGCTACCTTAATAGCCTGTCCTGCTTCACCCTCTTTGAGAAACGTGACATTAATTGCCATAAAATCTGCTCCTTAAATCGTAGTCTGATTGTTTTAATTCTCGTGCAAGGAAAGGTATTGGCGAAAACTTGAAGCAACCCACACGCCTAGGAATAAATTACGCACGGCTAATAGCTGAAGTCGGCATACCGCCGACTAGAACTAGAAGGAATGAGCGTCCGTTTTAAAGGACTTCAGCTCTTAGCCACGACTTTGGTTCCTGGCAAAGAGCGTAGAATGAAATAGCCCTGCACTTTTCATTAGTGTCTAGAGTAAAAATACTGGACTTCACCAGATGTGTCCGCAGAAAATCCAGTAATTTTACTCTATTTATCTAGAGCCATGCTTTGAGAGCATACACATGACTATTTTCCTCTAAGCGTGGTACTCTCTGAGTTCCACGCTTTTATATATAGCACGCCTGCTATGTTTACTATTTTAAAGTTTTTAAAAGTACTATTATCTGAGTGCTATTACGTAGTTGGAAATAGTTGGTATTAGCGATGCATTGAGTTGGCAGAAGTACGTCCCTTGGGCGTGTCCACCAGCACAAGGCAGACAAGCAAGGGTAAACCCCATAAATAAATTTCAGGGGTTTCAATAAAGACGCAATATTTTTTTGTTGCACATCACGAGAAATATATATTTCGATGATACGCTTGATACGCTTATACTAAGCGAATGTGTTAAAAAGTTACACATAAAAGAGTGGTAAGATTGAGGCACTCTTGGTTAGTTAGCTGTTGCCCATACCCTACAAACCTGCTAGTTGCTACTTTCTATGAGATTCCTTGTAGTAAACTAAGCTACAAAGTAGTCTAACCGAATGAAAAATAACCCCTGTGATGGGGTTATCTTTGGTACAAAAAATATTGGGTAAGATCCCAATTCCCTAATGGTACAGTTGTCACTATAGTGACTTAGGAAACGTTTAAGCAACTAAGCCCCAGCGCACACTGGGGCATTTCTTATCGAAAGACGTTATTATACTATCAACCTATGCTTTTTGTCTAGTGTGTCATATCAATCTGTTAAAATATCGTTGACGGCATCTGCTATGAAGCGCTCAATGAGCCAAAATTTAGTTTTACAAAAGTCGCGCTTCAATCCCAGATAGATTGCACAAAAGACAGCTTCAAACATTTCTGCCATCAGCTTCTCTTGCTCGTCTAAAGGCTTTGTTTTTTGACTTTCTTCTAATAAACAGAACTGCTTTAATTTTAATTTAATTGCAAATTCAGATAATTGAAAATTATCGATAATTAGTTGTTTGACTTGTGCGAGTTCGTCTTTTGTGTAATTAGGAAATTTTTCATATAAATATTCAGTAACAATAGCACAAAGAATATCCCTACCTAAATGTGCCTGTCGCCAGTAAAGTTTTTCTTGTAAGTCTTGTATCTGCCTATTTCCATTTAATTCATAAATGTATGATGGATGCATCAAAGCAATTTCTAGAGCTTCTATTTCAGAAAAATCAGGTATACCAATTACCTTGATAAATGCTTTTATTTGCTGCCAAGGTATATTTTTAGATGGTTGTTTTTTTGTCATTTTAATTAAAAAAATATCAAATATAATACTTTTTAACAAAGAAACAGCACTGTTTTTAACCAGTTCTTGCCTGGTAACTTTCAAGAAACACTTTCTGTGTAGGGGTGTAGGGGTGTAGTTCCATTCATGAGGGTGTTTCTTTCATTCATAGGGGGTGGTGCGCCGCCCGCTGTTGTGCTCTCAAGAAACACATTTTATAACCCTTATACAGCAAGGCTTTCAGGAAATATACAAAAATGTGTTTCTACAGGATGTTGCTAGTGGCGATGTGTGACGACAAGCCGCTAGTGAGGGGCTGACCAGAGTCCACCTCCCTTGTGTCCGGGTTGGTGGGCAGTGCCCACCCTACGCAATAATCAGGGTTTTAGGCTGCTTTTTTTGCAATAAGATGATGGTGCAAGATATGAGCCTCTAACTATCGCGCGGGGCGCAATCCCAACATATAAAAGAAACACATTTTTCCCCTACACCCCTGAAACTACACCCCCACACCCCTGTGTTTCTTAGGAGCGCCCCACGGGCGGCGCGCCACCCGCTATGAATGGAACAAACACCCCCATTCCCCCTCTTCCCCCACTCCCCACTCCCCACTCCCCACTCCCGTGTTTCTTGAGAGGTAATGTTTTGTTTTTAGCTTTCTTACTGCAAAACAGCATTTTTAAGCAGCGATCGCCTGTACCAAAAGAACGAACGCTCATCTTTGCAATCAATTTGCTAAATTGTAAATGCTATATTGATTTAGCAATCACCATATCTAGAGCTTAGAAAGCTTCTCGAAGTTCCAATTGCTACCTAAAACCCATGTAAGCGATCGCCTACTTTTTCCCGAGAACTCCCAATTGTAGATACTTCGCCCACAAATCTTTGCCCCCTTAACGAAGCTCCTGTTAGACTTGCGATCTCTTGCCATATCTAGCACCATAATATGTTATTTGCTACAGCATAACCACAACTTACTGATGAAATCCGGCAAAAAAGTAAAAATTTATCCACTCTTCAAAAAAAGAGTATTTTGTACGTTTTTATACAGATATATCAGCATATATACTTATTATTTGTCAAAGTACACTATTGCACGCACAGGAGGAAGTGTATGAGCAAAAATGGCATTAGACATCTGGGAAAATTAATTATAATTTAAGCCGCCTGTTCAATGCGATTAAACAAATCTTTATTCAACCCATACACAGAAGGATAGTGAGACTTAATTCTTCTGATTGAAGGAAAAATATTTCTATTAGAATTCGCAAAAATTTCAGCAATAATCTCATCGAGATAACTTTTTCTTTCTTGCTCTGAATGGTGAAGACTAAAAAAATCAGCTAAACAAAATGCGGCCAGTTTTTGGAGTCCTTGAATGATTAAGGAATCATCTTTCAGAAGTTCATACTCGTTAAGAGGTGCAAGCATGTCTTCAACTCGTTCATAAATTTCTCTAATATCTGGATCGCAAGGGTCAAAATTTCTCGCAACATCCAAAAATTCTATAGCCGCTGTCAATAAACCCACATCAGCGTATTTTGCACCAATTTTTGCCACTTCCAACCCCATACCAGCAAATCGCTCAGCTGCATATTTTTGTGCATCCTCACGCTCAGGTAACAAGGATGCAATTCTCTGCGCTGTTGGTTCTATTTTGTATGATTCCCCACTAACAAGGTAAACGCGGCAAATAAAGAAAAGAGCCTCAAAATCATCAACATCGGCTTTCCCATCAGCACCAATGGCACTTTCAGCCCAAGCTATTGCCTGAGAGTAATTCCTTTCCTCAAGGTAAGTACGAGCTATCTCTAGATAAGGCTCAGAATTAAATGATTCCAGTTTTATGGTTCGCTGAAAGCATTCCCGAGCGTTGTGATAAAGTTGCGCTAATTCAGAATAATCTTCATCTTTCAAAGACTCAGCTTGCTGTTTATAGACATGACCAAAGTTGCTCCAATAAATCGGCACTTCTGGATTAGTTTTCGTTAATGCCCGATATACTTTAACAGCAAAATCCCAATTTTCCAGGTGAATATGACAAAGACCCAGCAGATTGCGAGCACCATCTGCTGCTGGTGCTAGCAACAGTACCTGCTTTAGTAAGGAAATGGCACTAGACCATTCTTCTACGTTCATTTTTTCTTGAGCTTGGTTAATCAGGGCTGTAATCTGATCGCCATACTGCTGCTGAGAGTCATAATTTTGTCTGGCTGTGGGATCATAAAGTGTGTTATACGCTCCTCTGATTTGCTTAAACCTTTCTGGGTCTTTTTCCGGAGAATATTTGCGAACTAACCGAAAGTAAGCTCGTTTGATTTCATCAGCCGATGCTTGGGGTGATATTTCCAGCATCTGATAAAGTTCATACACCATCTCTTAGTTTCCCATGTTGTTTTCTAGGTCAAACAATTCGTCTATTAAGCGATCGCCTGTTTTTTGTATTTCTTCAGTATTGTCATTCATCAGCGCTTTTTTGAGATCCATAACTATATCAGACAGTGGCGACCTTTCCTGAGGAGGGATATCTGCCATGAATCGCTCTGCTTTATTAATTAACCCTTCGTATTCTTTCGCCAAAGCATTCTGCTTCCACAGTTCTTTGAGGCGAAAAGCTGCATCAGCTATGTCTTGTCTATCCATGCGCATGGCAGATTGAGCATACTCTAGCTCTACACTTTTATTAATGTTAGGAATGGTGGCTCTTAGCTTTGCGATCCCGTTGAGATCATAGGAAAACTCCACTTCTACCGGATAGGGATTGCCATCAGGAGCTGGAGGAATATCAGTGATTTCCGCTGCTATACCTGTATCAATAGCATCATTTGCTAGCTTTGCTTTGCCTGTGTTGTCTTGATAGAGACGAACTTCAACCCGCTTTTGGTCTGCTCTCAACAAAGAGTAAGTTTTATGAGTAGAATAAGGAATAGTTGTATTTGGCTTGATCAAAGGTTCATATGTCAGCATGTATTGTCTGCCAACTTCACTGACGACTTCAATGCCCAATCCAAAGGGAGCAACATCGGTGAGAATAATACCTGAGTCGCTCTTGATTAAACCTTGGACAATAGCAGCTTGAATAGATGCACCTACGCCAACAGCTAAGTCAGAACTAACATCTGGTGCTTTTCCTTCTTTACCAAACATCTCGTGTACTAATTGGCGCACAGCTGGTACGTAAGTTGTACCTCCCACCAGTAACACCCGGTTGATAGCGCTAGGACGCAGCTTCTGGGCATTGAGTGCGTGTCTCACACATTGCCTTGCTTTGTCTAATAAAGGAGCGATCGCCTGCTCAAATTCTGACCGTGTCACTTCCACCTCTAAGTCAACAGATTCAGCGTTCTTGGTGGCAAAATACGGAATTCTTATATCATGCGATCGCACATTAGAAAGCGCTTTTTTGGCTTTTTCTGCCGCTTCTTTGAGCGCCCCATAAGCCTTATCAGAAATTTTCGCCTCTGGATTCTCGGCTTTAAATTTCCCCTTGAGCAATGCCATCATTGCGTCATCAAAATCTTTACCTCCAAGTTGAGGATTCCCAAAACTACATTTTACATCCAGAACACCTGCTACCATCTCCAGTACCGTAATATCTAATGTACCGCCACCAAAATCAAAGACCACAAGCTGTTCTTCAACATCAATATTTTTGATGCCAAAAGCTAAAGCCGCCGCCGTTGGTTCATTAATCAGGCGAATAATTTTCAGTCCAGCCAATTCACCAGCATTAAGTGTTGCTTGTCGTGCAGCATCTGGAAAATTAGCAGGAACAGACAGGACAACTTCTCGAATTGTCGTTCCTAATGCTTCTTCAGAATTTTCCTTAAGTTTGCGAAGAATCAGCGCTGAAATTTCTTCAGGTCGGTATTCTTTATCTAGAAGCCTCACGGTTTCTCCCGTTCCCATCTTCCGCTTGACTTCGCGAATCCCGCGACCTGATACATCTACCCAACTGCGAGCATCTTCTCCTACCAGCAGTTCACCCTTTCTACTAATCGCAACAATTGATGGAATAATTGCCAATTTTGTCACCGGATCAGGAATTGGAAATGATTCATTATTCCGATACACACAAATCTCAGACGTGGATGTCCCTAGGTCAATCCCGATAGCAAAATCTTTTGCCATTATCTCCCTTACTCCTTTACTAATGATTATCAGTACTAGGAAAATACTCCCCACTCCCCACTCCCCCACTCCCTACTCTACTGGTGCTTTTGCCACAACTACCTTTGCTTTGTGAATGACATTGTCGCCAATTCTGTAACCCCAACCTGTACATTTTAGGATATTACCTGGTAAAATGTCTGACTCTTCTTCCTCAACTGCTTCGTGAAATTTCTCATTCAACAATTCATCATGCTGTGGAATTATGCGTTCCAACCCCACGTTAATGACAATACGCTCAAACTCAGATAATATTTTCTCGATTGACCGTTTATTTTCATCTGTTTCATATGCTCTTTCTAGTAAAATAAAAAAATTTATAGCAGCTTGTTCCCAAGCCTGAATTTTCCGCTCTCGCTCTCCATCCTTCTGACGCTGCTCTATCAGTATCTTATCCAGATATTGTTTAACTTTATCGTGTAGTTCTTGCACAGTAGCGCTATTCTCTTGAATAGCCACTGTATTTTTGTAGTATGCACGGATGATTTGTTTGGGGTCATCTATATCGATAGAAGTAGCTATATAATTAGCTAAGGATTCGACAATAGAAGTCTCTATAGAATTCTTTAACTTTTGATCTATAAAGTTCTGTAAGGTGTCATTTATAGACTCCCGTAAAATTTCATCTATATTTCGTGAGCTTTTATCACTAGACTTCCGGGAAATCATCTAATTTTCTCCGTTTCACAATTTTATTTTCTGGTTAAAGATAAAATAAATTAGCTTTCCTAATTGTATATGGGGACACAAGAGATTATATCGTGTCCGGTTAAAGACTGCTCATTAAGACCGCAGAGGTCATACCCCCCTGCTCTCCTATCCCCTGCTTATCTGAACCGTATTGCGGTATAAGTCTGAAACATCAAAAATTTCCTCGATTTCAGACAAAATTTAAACTTATCATAAACTTTCCTTAACCTAAACTTAACCTTCTCAATATAAGTTGAGGTTGATGTAAAGAGATGAATCTCTTCTACTACACCTGGTCTTCAGGTGACACAACACTATTAGGATCTCTACATGCCCAAAAAACCTCTGGTTCGCAAGCCAACGCTAGTTTTTCTAGCATTAGCCTCCATTGTCTGCACCATAACTTTACTCGTTTCCCCATTTCTAAATTTCACAGTCCTTGCCAAGGTGCCCAAAGGCTTTCCCCAGGAAACAAGCATAGTGGCCGTTAACCCCTCCGTAGACAATTTTGAGCAGCTAGTCGATCAAGTTCGTCAGCTGCCAGATACTAAAGATCGTCGTAATCAAGCATTTCTGAATAGGCTAAGAGCAGCGTTGAACCAAAGGAATAACTTTTCCTTGGATCATCCCAATAACGGAGATGAACAATTGTATGCCAACCAAAATTATCTTGCCAACTTCACTAAGGCACTGCCACATGATGCCCTAGGTCAGGTAGATACTAGCGCCTACACTGCTGAACTGAGTGCTATTAAGACTGGTAATTTTGAGGATTTTGAGGCTATCCCGTTAGGGGGTACAGCTAAACTTGCCAACCCCGAGTCAGCCTACGCTTTTGAACTTGAAGGGATTGATTCCCATGGTCTGACCATACCTCCCGCACCCACCTTCAGCAGTGCCGAAACAGCCAGTGAAATCGGAGAAGATTACTGGTAAGCACTGACCCGTGATGTGTCTTTTTCCGAGTATGACAATAATCAGGATACCCAAGCCGCAGCAGATGACCTCTCTCATTTTTCAGATTTTCGTGGACCTAAAGTGAATAGTCAAGTGACTACAGGGACGTTGTTCCGGTCTAAGATACCCGGTGTCCTCAATGGTCCCTACCTTTCCCAGTTTCTCTGGCTTGATGTTCCCTACGGGGTTGGGGTTAGCGACACCTACCCCACCAACGACGCACAACTGGGAGTAGGAGCTGTGCCGGTGCCGACAAACTCCCAGAAAAGGAATTTCGCCGCGCCTGGTATAGACTACTTAACTGATCGACAAGAATGGCTGAATAACCAAAATGGGCAGCCCTCACCAAAGCGAACTCAGTTAGATCCTCAAGCACGCTATATTCACACCAGTCGCGATTTAGCTGAATATACCCATCGCGACTATCCCTATCTGACCTTTGTGAATGCTGCGTTAATTTTGCTCGGTCAAGGACCAGCCGCCATTGAGCCTAACAATCCTTATTTGAATGCAAAAGCACAAGTAGGTGGAACCACGTTTGGTGTTCGAGACATTTTGGATGACGTTGCTAGAGTCGCCAATGAAGCAACGAAGGCGGTGTGGTATCAGAAGTGGTTGGTTCATCGTCGCCTACGACCAGAGGCATTTGCTGGGTGGATCGATAATCAGAAGAAGGGGTTGGCAAGTTACCCAATCAACGAGGAGATTTTCCACTCGCCCGTGCTTGAGCGAGTCTTTAGCAAGTATGGTAGCTACTTGTTACCACAAGCTTTCCCAGAAGGGTCTCCAGTTCACCCCGCTTATCCATCAGGTCATGCGACTTATACTGGTGCTTCGGTGACAGTGCTGAAAGCCTGGTTCAATGAATCATTTGTCTTCCCCAATCCAGTGGTTGCCAGTGATGACGGCAAGTCACTGCTTAATTACACCGGATCTGCCTTGACGGTGGGGGGTGAACTCAATAAGCTTGCTTCCAATATTGTTCTTGCACGGGACGCTGCGGGACTCCATTGGCGTTCGGACGCCATTCAAGGGTTAAAGCTTGGTGAAGCGTTAGCCATTAGCGTCCTTCAAGACCGATCTTTGCTTTATAAAGAACCCTTCAGTGGTTTTACACTCACCAAGTTCGACGGTACAACAATCACCATTAAAGATGGCAAAGTGATTGGTCAATAAGGCCGTGTGGGAGTAAATCCAACAGCCATCGGGCGGAATTATGCAATCCCCTTCCTCAACCGCCGACATGGATGCGAGGACGCCTGTGGGGATTCTTTTCCGCCCGACGGAGTACTTCATGGGTGACCACAGCAATATCTCCCTCACCAAATAAGATAAAACGCATTAAGTATTGTATGGGGTTTCCCTCAACCCAGCCGAAGTAAGCATGGGGAATCTTACCTGTTTGGTCACGAATATAGAGCAGTAAAGCTGCAATAGCGTTAGGTACTGCTGCACTCTCAGCACGTAGGATGTGGTAATCACCAACTTGTAATCCTTTTACCTTAATGACATCCGCAAATTCCGAAGCATCTGATACCTTAATTTCTAAAAAGAGGATTGGATCTTTGGGTGGAATATGGTTGTCCTCACGCACCTCTGTCTCTTTTAAAGAGTACTCTTGGACATCGCCTGCATTCAACCGATTAGCAATCAGTCGGATTTCCCCCTGGCTCTGTTCAGCAATCAATTGCCGCGCATTATCGTCAATTTCTATCTGCTCTACTCGCAATTCAGTTGAACGCCAAACGCGAGAAATCAGGGAGGTTAAAATGATAGCACCGATAAAGAAGGTAGCAATCTTAATCCCTTCTGGTCTCTCGATGATATTGACAATAGTGGTGTATATAAACACCAGTGTGATGCTACCAAAGACGAGTGTTCCGCGCTTCTCTCCTCGACGGTGAATTGATAGGGTTACGGCAAAGGCAGCTGAGGTGATCAACACAAGCACGCCAGTTGCGTAAGCCCCACCTTGGGCTTCCACATTTGCTCGAAAAATAATTGTAACAATAAAGGCGATCACTATATAAACTAACACTAGAGGTCGCCTGACTCGTGCCCAATTTGGTGCCATGCCATAGCGTGGCAGGTAACGAGGCACGATATTGAGCAACCCTGCCATTGCTGATGCACCTGCAAACCACAGAATCGAAATAGTGCTTAAATCGTAAATTGTGCCAAATCCATTGCCTAGATACATATGTGCTAAATAAGCCAGGGCACGTCCATTAGCTTTGCCCCCATTGGCAAATTCTGCTGATGGAATTAGTAGAGTAGTTATAAAGCTGCTGGTGAGCAAAAAGAAGCTCATAATGATAGCAGCAGTCGTCAGCAGCTTGCGTGTATTCTGAATACGTCCTCTGGGCTGGGATTGTGTGTCGTTGCTGCGACCTTTTACCAGGGGCATAACGGACACGCCAGTCTCAAAGCCTGACAATCCCAGCGCTAGCCTGGGGAACAACAGGATAGCTATCCCAAGTATTACCAAAGGGTTAGAATTGCGTGCGAAAAGTGCAGTCTGCCATTGAGCGATCGCCGATGGGTGAGTGAGAATCTGATACAAACCAAAACTAATAACAATGAAGTTTAACAGCAGATAAGCTCCAACCAAAATTACTGCAATACCAATTGCTTCTTGAAAACCTCTCAGAAAAACTGCACCTAGCAATGCAACTAATATGAGAGTGATAGCAATGCTTTGATCGTGAAGTACATGTGGCGTCAGCGGATTTTCGATGATATGGGCTGTGGCATCAGCAGCTGAGAGGGTAATAGTGATGATAAAGTCCGTAGCCACAAAGCCTAGTAGGCACAGTACAAGTAATTTGCCTTGCCACCAAGAAAGCAAATGTTCAAGCATGGCAATAGACCCTTCGCCATGAGGGCTTTTGGCCGCAATGCGCCGATAGATTGGCAATGCGCCAAAAAGCGTCAGCAAAACCAGAATGAGGGTAGCCACAGGGGAAATAGCGCCTGCAGCCAGTGCTGCAATACCAGGTTGATAGCCTAGGGTTGAGAAATAATCTACACCAGTCAGGCACATGACCTGCCACCAAGAATGCTGGCGATGTGGTTCTTCCTTGGGTAATGGTCTTTGCTTGTTTCGTCTGTCTTCTTCAAGCAACCAGTTGATGAACTGTTTGCTGAGCCGTTTTGTTGAAACAATTGATTTAGCCATCAAATACTGTTGTGTTGCAAAACTCGGCGTTGCTGATTGACAGTATGAAAATAAAGGGTGTAGGGGTGTAGGGGTGTGGGGGTGTAGGGGAACTAGAGATTTTAAATTAACGGTTTATCTATACTATTACTTACCCCTACACCCCACACCCCTACACCCCACACCCTTACACCCTTACACTCTCACACCCTTATTAATAGGTTGACAAAGAAAAGCCAAAGCAACTTCAGCCTTATGGAGTATCAAGTTACGTCTTTGGTGGTAAAGCTGTGGTGGAGTTGCTGAATTCGAGGTTATTAATTTCTCAACTGACCTGAGTCTGGGAGATAATGCGCGTAATCGCTTCACAGAATAATTGGATTTCATCTTCAGTATTGTAATAATGAACTGAAGCACGAACGACGCTTTCCAGTCCACGCTTCTCCATGTCAAGACGAGTTGATGCGGCTTGTGAAACAGAAACATTAATCTTCTGTTTCGCCAGTTGATGATAGATGTGTTGTGGGTTATGTCCGTCAACTGTAAATGCGACGATGCCACATTTATCAAGTCCTACATCCTGCAACTTAACATGGGAAATATTGCTTAAATGAGTCCGAAGCATCTTAGCAAGACTGGATATCCGTGCCCAAACGTTTTCGAGTCCCCAGGAAAGGGCATAATCCACCGCGACTCCTAAACCTACTTTACCAGCATAATTGGTTTCCCAATTTTCAAAACGACGGGCATCCGTGCGGATTTTGAATTGGTCTTTCGTCACCCATTGTGCTGCGTGAGAGTCTAAAAAGGGTGGTTCTAATTGTTCAATTACATTTTGTCGGACGTATAAAAAACCAGTACCTCGTGGACCCCGGAGATATTTTCGCCCTGTTCCCGAGAGTATATCACAACCAATAGTTTGCACATTTATGGGCATTTGTCCCACCGATTGGCAAGCATCCAGTAAATAAAGAACATTGGCTTGTTTTGCCACCTTTCCAATTTCCACAGCAGGATTGATCAATCCACTATTGGTTGGGATATGTGTAATGGCAATTAGTTTAACACGCTCCGAGATCAGATTTTTGAGTGCGGTGATAGAAACTTGTCCATAATCATCATTGGGAATCACCTCAATCACCGCACCAGTACGTTGCGCAATTTGGAGAAAAGCAATATAGTTGCTGCCATATTCAGAAACGGATGTCAGGATGCGATCTCCTGACTTAAAAGGAATCGCATAAAATGCCATATCCCAAGCACGCGTTGCATTCTCAATAATGGCGATTTCATGACGCTGACAGCCAATTAGCTCACTCACTCCATCATACACATGCTCTACGGCGTCATGAGAAAGCTTTGCCGCTTCATACCCTCCGATTTCGGCTTCTTTTTTTAGATGGGATATTATAGCATCCAATACTTGTTTTGGCATGAGTGCCGCGCCTGCATTGTTAAAATGTACAACATTTTTACAACCGAGCGTGTCCTGGCGAGCGCGAAAAACATCAACAAAAGGTTTATCCATCTCTCAATGTCATGACTACGCTGTGTATTTATTATGCCTCTGTGGCTAGTCACCTCGCTATTTATACCATAAAATGCCTTGACAACTAGCCAAAATAGTAGTGATTTATAGTAACTACTGTTAGGAGATAGTTCAATGACAACTGACTCGACCAATGAACTGAATCATGAAACCCGCGAGGCGTGGAACATCAACGCCAGTGTTTGGGATGCAAAAATGGGGGATGATGGGAACGACTTCCACCGAATGCTAGTTCGTCCGACCACGGAACAACTGCTTGGAATAAAACCAGGGCATCGTATTTTGGACATCGGCTGTGGTAATGGGTTAACTACCCGTAGATTAGCTAGCCTAGGGGCACAGGTAGTAGGAATTGATTTTGCCGAGGAGATGATTGCCTTTGCACGTAGGAGAACTCAGCCCCATGAGACATTAATAGAATATCATGTTCTTGACGCAACGGATGAAATGGCTTTGCTTCAGTTTGGCGAACACTCCTTCGATGCTGCGGTGTCTTCAATGGCACTAATGGACATGGCTGAAATTGCCCCTCTTCTGCGGGCACTTACAAAGCTGCTGCGTCCTGGAGGCTGTTTTGTTTTTTCCGTCATGCACCCCTGCTTCAACAGCACTCACACCAGCATGGTTGCCGAACAAACAGATCGTGGAGGCGAATTAGTAACTGAATACTCAGTCAAGGTGACAGCATACCTACAACCTAGTATCACTCGGGGGCTAGCACTTGAGAATCAACCGCAGCCGCACTTATATTTCCATCGACCACTAAATGTCCTATTGGGTGAAGCATTCCGTGCTGGATTTGTGTTAGATGGCTTAGAAGAACTTGCTTTTTCATCCAAGTATACTGAGAACAATCGTTTCCTTGCTTGGACCAAATTCAGTCAAATTCCACCTGTGCTGGTTGCAAGGTTACGACTACTGTAGGCAAATAAGAGTCAGTTTCATCAAAATATGGTAATTAATAATCTATTTACAGCAGGCGGGGTTGTCATGTGGCCCCTGTTAGGGTTTTCTCTGTTAGCAGTGGCACTGATTATCGAGCGTGTGATATTTTGGTTACGGATAAATAGCCGTCAAACTCGCTTAATCAAAGAGGTACTGAATCTCTACCGTGTTGATAATGTGGTTGGTGCTTTGGATAAACTCCACCAAAATACTGATTTGCCGCTAGCACGGATTTTTTTGGCTGCTTTGGAACTCGAACAACCTACTCCAGAAGAGTTTCGTCTGGCATTAGAAAGTGAAGCACAAGCAGAAATACCTTTGCTGAAACGCTTCCAAAACATTTTTGAGACAATCATTGGTCTAGCACCACTCTTAGGGCTTCTCGGTACTGTGTTGGGATTAATTGCCTCGTTTGCTTCTCTCAATATCGGTGATGTGGGAGGTACGAGAACAGCAAATGTCACTGGTGGGATTAGTGAAGCTTTGACTGCTACTGCTTCAGGATTAGTGGTTGCTATTTTTACACTTTTATTTGCTAACACTTTCCGAGGACTGTACCAGCGGCAAATCGCACGGATTCAGGAGTACGGAGGACAACTAGAATTACTGTATCGTCGTCGCTATGAAAGAGGAGACAAAACTTATGCGTCTACAAGATGAACCAGAACCACCACTTCAGATCAATATTGTACCGATGATTGATGTGATGTTTGCGTTATTGACATTTTTTATCATGTCAACGCTGTTCTTAACTCGGTCCGAAGGATTGCCTGTGAATTTACCTAAAGCAGGGACGGCACAACAAGAAGCATCCGCACCAATTACAGTGACCGTAGACCAAAAAGGAGGAATTAGCTTGAACCGTAAACCGATTGTTCTTGATGGCTTGACAGACCAAGTGCGTTCCTTGATTGGCCCTAACCAAGAAAGTTTGGTCATTATTAATGCTGATGAACGAGTCAGTCACGGTCAGGTAGTAGCAGTTATGGATCGCTTGCGTCAGGTACAGGGAGCAAAATTAGCGATCGCCGCGCAAAAACCATAAATCTCAATGGCTAACTGCTAATAGCTCATTGTTCTGTTGCCATTAGCCACCACTCAAGTTTTTTGGAGAAAATACTATGACTATTTGGATAAACGAGCAAATTGACCCATCTGGCATGATTCATGCTTGTATTGCCTGTTGTAATCAGTCTCAAGCTCAAGATTGCCATGAATCCTTTGAGCAGAATTTGACCAAGGAGCAAAAGGCATGGGGTTGGGAGGCGCGATTGCGAAAAGTTAATTCTTGGGATGAAGTTCCAGTCAATGCCTTAAAACTTGATTAATTCGGTTTGGTGATACCGGGTTGAATACGCTTGGTGTTAAGCACCTACTCAGAAACCCGGTTTCAATGCCTAAGCTATCCTTAACATGTATCCTTGAGTAGTGCAAACGGTTTCCCAGCTTCAGTTTGCACTCGAATGAATGCTGCGATCACCAAATCTAATTTCCAAGCAAGTTGCGATCGCGACTGCTCAGGAAGTGCCCGCTGCAAGGCATCTAGAAATGTCTCGATTGAAACCGCAAATTCACCTGCGGCAATGCTGTGGATTGGCTCAGGCTCTGTCCAACAGCGTCCTATAAATTGACTACGCACAAGCAGAGTTTCTTTGTCTGTCGCCACAAATTCCAGGTTGGGTTTGATCATTGCAGTCAAAATCGCTTCCACCGATGGCATTTGATTATCTGCCTGAAGTTGCTTTAGCAGGGCTAATTGTTGCTCAACAATGGGACGCGCTAACCTCGCAACTACGGCTCGAAATAAATCTTCTTTTGAACCGAAGTGGTAGTGAACTGCAGCCAAGTTGACATTTGCCTCACCGACTACACTCCGCAATGTGGTTCCAGCAAAACCTCGCTCTGCAAAAAGGCGTTCAGCAACCGCGATAATTTGTTCTTTGGTATCAATTGTTGAAGCCACGATCCTTTCTTGTATTCTTCAGCCTTTGCCAATTGTAATGGAGAATCTGGTAGTCACTTAAGGCATCCAGCTTTAGTGTGGCTTCCAATTCAGTTATTGCAATAAATGAGAAGGTATGATTCAATAATAAAGACAAACGTTTGAATGACTCTAGGTTGATATCAACTACTCTTAATCTTTGAAGCCTATCCTTATTAGGGGTTTCAAAGAATTTAAGGTATGTTTCATGGGATTCAAATTAACACGCTGTGTATTAACTTTAGGAGTGCATCTCAGTTTTGGACATGGCATTCACTACTGCATCGGTGCGGCCCTAGCCAAACTCGAAGTGCGTCTTGCCTTGGAAGAACTCGCACAGCACTATCCCAGCTTGCACCTAGAGCCGGGACAAATCATCACCCCTGCTCCGAACTTTATGCTACGTGCCTATCAAGAGATGGTGCTAGTGATTGATGAGTCACCAACGCAGCAATCGACTAAGTCAATTTGATCGCAGAGCCTGATGCCCATTTATGACTAGACTGATGCAAAATCCCCAATATGGTATCGATGCTCCTGGACTACTCAAATTTTTCTTCATCGCAGGTGTTATCAGTGCAACATTGCTTATTACAGCATTTTCATCACCATTATTGAGTGGCATATTAAAACAAATCGCTTGTTTACTACTGGCAGTCAGTGTCTTTTACTTACTAAGCATGGGCTGTTTTATGTTGTTCTACAGTAAAGTTCAGAAAATAAAAGATCGGGAAAATCTGCTCAACTTGGTTGAATGGTCAGGTGATGAACTTGTGCTCGATGTTGGCTGTGGTCGAGGTTTAATGCTAATTGGTGCTGCCAAGCGGCTCAAAACAGGCAAAGCGATTGGTATTGATCTGTGGCGACAGGAAGATCAAGCCAACAATAGCTTAGATGCTACGCTGGCGAACGCAAAAATTGAGGATGTTATAGAACGGGTTGAGGTCAAAACAGCCGATATGCGTCAGTTGCCCTTTCCTAAAAATTACTTTGATGTCGTCACTTCCAATTGGACTGTGCATAACCTTGAAGCTCAGGCAGATCGGCAAAAAGCCCTGGATGAAATGATTCGCGTTCTAAAACCTGGCGGCAGCCTTGTTCTCGGAGATATTGCCAATCAGTCTGAATACGTTAGTCATTTCCAGCAGTACGGAATGGTTAATGTACGCCTGCATGACAATCCAATCCAAGACAGAATTCTAAAAGCAATTACCTTCGGCAGCTTTGCCCCTTCTGCGGTTTCGGCAAGCAAGCCTAACAACACCCATGAACCCGACCGTTCAGAGGTGGTTGATTAAGACACTATCTCAAAACTCTAAGCACTTGTGGCGATTGAAATTTTATGCATCAGATATGGCAGTGAAGCGTTAGTTAAGTTGGCATAACGAACAAATCAAGTTAGGGAATCTGCTATGAATCAGAAATAAAGATGATTGACAAGAGCAATGACGACCAGAAACTGTTGAACACAATTTGGTGCGTTCCTGATGATCTATGGAACAAGCTCAAGCCGATTTTTGAACAATATGACCCGCCAAAACCTATCGGTCGTAAACGCATTGATACCCGTGCAGCACTCAATGCCATTATTTTTCGTCTTCGCAGTGGTTGCCAGTGGAATCAACTGCCCGATCAATTTCCTGACGATAGTTCCGTTCATCGTACCTTTCAGCAAGCAGGTAGCCACACTGGCGCTAACGGGAAGATGTCATGGATAAACTAGACCTAGAAAAACGTCTTAATAAGAAGCAGCAACCTGAATAAAAGATGCTGACTTTATACCCGGAACTCTCGCAACAGTTAGCCGACCTAGTTGCAATCTCCGAGAAGGGTATAGGCGAATTAGTCTGTCCTAAAACATCATCACAATCTGAGGGTCGGAACGAATAAAAACGATCGTCAGGTCAGGGGATAGGTCGAAACTTCTGTAGGCGAGACGAGACGCTGAAGCCCTGCCATCGGGTAAGACGAAGCGTAATTGCTTCGAGGCAACCAGAACACATATTACAAAGGTGAGTACGGTTCCGTCCATTGACGATGACATGCGCACCAGCTTTGGCAAGTGATTTAGCAATTTCCAGCCTTGAAAAAAAATAAATAAAAACATAGCATAAAATTACATCAAATAAAGTTAAGATTAATTAATAAAAATATTAAGAAATAATAAATAATTAACGGCAGCTTTAAATCAACCTAATTTATCATGAAGGATTGATGAATGTTGTCACTGGTTAAGAGTTATCATCAGTACAAAAGATTAATGTAAAAAACTGATATAAACCAAATAGGGTTGAGTGAATCATCCGACAGTTTACACTTCTCTTGCAGGTTGTCTCATTCATTTAGTTGGCAGAACGGGACAAGCAGTTCAAATTTCAATTCATCCTCCTAGTGAGTATATCTGTGCCAACCGCCAACGGATATTACCAGATTGGAAAAAGCAACCTTCTTTGTGGGTGGTGATTGTTTTACAGCAATCAAGATTTGAACTAGTGGAAATGACACCAGAAATAGAGGCAGAAAAAGAACGGTTGCGGGAAAAGTTTATGAGGTTTGGCTGTGATGCGGCATTTAATTTGCGCGATCGCGGCTACATAACAGATCTTATCGACCCCCGCACTGGCTATCCTTTACTTTCCCGTCCGGGAACAGTTCCTCATGACGACACAGCAGTTGTGAAAGCTTTACTCCAGTACCCAGTAATTCGGAACAACTGCCGTGTGTTAGTTCACCCTGATTGGGGAATGGCAGTTTATCCCAGCATCTTGATATCAGTAGCTCCCCCAATCATCATCGAATTAGTGACAACAAGTATAGCGCCCTTGCACGGCTGGAATCAGCTCGGTTAACTATGCTTAGGTCGCCGCAATTTTTTGGAACCAATGGGTCCTAAAAGTTGGTTGAGGTCACGCAGTTGTTCAGCTGTACCCATAGCGATGAGTACATCTCCTGGCATGAATATTGTATCAACAGTGGGACCACCAATGAGTTCTCCCTGGGCGCGACGGATGGCAAGCAGGAGTGCTCCGGTTTGTGCCCGCAACCTTGCTTGACCTAAAGTTTGACCCACAAAAACACTAGTAGTAGGGTCAAGCAAAAATTCTTCCATGTACAGTTGTCGGTCTGTACCTGAGATAATACCGTCTACAAAGTCCATCACTTGAGGTCTGAGGGCAGCTGCTGCCATGCGCTTACCGCCAGTGATATAGGGAGAAACGACAGCATCAGCACCGCCACGTTGCAACTTTTGTAAAGCTTCTTCTGTACTTGCGCGGGCGATCGCTCTTATGTTTGGGTTCAGTGTTTTTGCTGATAGGACAGTATATAAATTTTCCGCATCTGAAGGAAGTGCTGCAACAATACAAATGGCTCTTTCTACAGCAACCTTCAAAAGACTTTCATCCAGAGTCGCATCACCTTGATATACAATATAACCTTCTTCGTGGGCTTTTTGCACAGATTCACCATTAGAATCAATGATCACAAAAGAAACGTCTTCTGCCCGAAATTCTTTGGCAATTTGACGGCCAGTTCGACTAAATCCACAGATAATATAGTGCCCTGATAATGACTCCATAATGCGCCGTTGTTGTCGTAGTCGAATTCCTTGTTGAAAGTAGCCTTGAATGACAGCTTCTGTAAACCGATTAACAATATAACCGATAGTAATCACACCCATCAAAATCAGGGCGATGGTAAATAACCTTCCTCTGTCTCCCAGTGGTTTTATCTCTCCATACCCTACCGTAGATAAGGTAATTACCGTCATATAAGCCGCATCCTGCAAGGACCAGCCTTCCACGAAACGATACCATGAAGTACCGATGAGGAAGACACCCCCAAGCGCGATAACCCCTGCCATGAGTTCTTTTTGGATGCGACGATATTTTTGCTCAAGTGTTGAGTACACAGGTTTTCACTACTTGTAGGGGAATAGGGGTGTGGGGGAGTGGGGGAATGGGGGAGTGGGGGAATAGGGGTGTAAGGGTGTGGGGGTGTGGGGCAATAATTTCAAATACAATTTCCCTTACATCCTTACATCCTTACACCCCCACTCCCCATTCCCCATTCCCCACTCCCCCACTCCCCATTCCCCATTCCCCATTCCCCATTCCCCATTCCCCATTCCCCATTCCCTATTTTTGGTAAATGAGAAGATTATTTTCAAAATTTTTATAATGATAGTAAATAACTATATCATAAAGAACTTTGAGGAATGAGCTAGTGAGCATCCAAACTCTGGCTGAACAAGGGAAGATAGATTCACAGTCAAGTGCTGTGCCATCTAGCACCTTTGAGCAAGATAGTTTCAATCAATATGTCATGTCCACCTATGCGCGGTTTCCTCTAGCTTTAGAACGAGGTCAAGGATGTCGCGTTTGGGATACAGAGGGGCGAGAATATCTTGACTTTGTCGCTGGGATCGCTACTTGCACACTGGGACACGCCCACCCTGCGTTAGTAGAAACGATAACACGTCAAATTCAGAAATTGCACCATGTTTCCAATTTGTACTATATTCCAGAGCAGGGAGAGTTGGCAAAGTGGTTAGTTCAACATTCCTGCGCCGATCGCGCATTTTTCTGCAATTCAGGGGCGGAAGCGAACGAGGCTGCAATTAAATTGGCGCGGAAATACGCCCACACAGTGCTAGAAATTGACAAACCGATTATTTTGACAGCAAACGCCAGTTTCCACGGACGAACTTTGGCGACGGTTACTGCAACAGGTCAACCCAAGTATCAAAAAAACTTTGAACCCTTAGTGCCGGGATTCCAGCATGTCCCTTATAATGATATTGGTGCGTTGGAAGCAGCCATTGGTGAACTGGATGAAGGTGATTACCGAGTAGCGGCGATTCTTTTGGAGCCATTACAAGGAGAAGGCGGTGTTCGTCCTGGGGAAATTGCCTACTTTGAAAAGGTGCGTCAGATTTGCAATGACATTGGTATTCTGCTAATCTTTGATGAAGTGCAAGTAGGTATGGGGCGCAGTGGCAAATTATGGGGTTACGAACATCTCGGTGTTGAGCCGGATATCTTCACGAGTGCTAAAGGTTTAGGCGGAGGTATCCCCATGGGAGCAATGATGTCCAAATCATTCTGCGATGTCTTCCAACCAGGAGATCATGCTAGCACCTTTGGTGGAAATCCTTTTGCAAGTGCAGTTGCCCTCACCGTCTGCCAGACTTTGGAAAGGGAGAATCTGTTGCAGAATGTGGAGGCTAGAGGTGAGCAATTGCGAGTAGGATTGCAGGCGATCGCAACCAAATATTCCCACCAAATTGCCGAAGTACGCGGCTGGGGTTTAATCAACGGTATGGAATTGCAAGCAGATACTCAGATCACTGCTGCGGATGTGGTCAACGCAGCTATGGACGAAGGTTTATTACTCGTCCCCGCAGGTCCAAAAGTCGTCCGCTTTGTACCACCACTGATTGTAACAGAGGCAGAAGTAGATGTGGCTTTGCAAGCTGTTGAAAAAGTAATGAAAGTCAGAAGTTAGGAATTTTAACCCCTCCCCGGTGATAGGGAGGGGTGCGTTTATGCAGGAAGAGATCGACCCTCACCCCCAACCCCTCTCCCAAATTGGGAGAGGGGTGCCCGAATTGGGCTATCTTGAGGGCGGTTCTGTATTTGACTCAAACGAGAACCGCTATTTATTCTCAGGCGGATTAAATGAGAATGAAATACCAGGACTACTGTCCTCTGATTCCATTCATTCACGGGTATTGGGTCTAAAGGTGCCAACGCATGCTTATTACACGCAGCTTCGTACAGAAATGGTATAACTCCTAACTCCTAACTCCTAACTCCTAACTCCTAACTTCACATTGTAATCCTGGCAACGTTGAATTCTTTGAGGCGAGTGAGAACTCCAGTTTTTTGATCGATGGTGTGCAGGTATTTAGTTAACTCATATCTGCCGGAACCTAGGGCGAACAATTGGTTTGATGGAGAGCAAACCAAGTCACTTAGACCACTAGTCCAAAGCTGATCGTTAAAGCGCAATGAAGTTGTTTGCCCATTCTCAATCCCTATCAGATCAGTTTCGCCATTTGGTTTAACAGCAATCCCATACAAGTTGCCATCCGGACACTGAGTTATATTAGTAATCCGCTGGTTTTCAGCCAATGTATTATTATCTGTAATCTCACCAGTTTGGGGATTAATATTAACTAGCCTGAAGGGGGGCGTACTGTTGTTGTTGCTGACCATACCAATGAGGGAGCCGTCTTTCAAGACCTGTAGATCTAAAAGCGTGTCGTTACTTTTGAGTCCTGAGACAGTTTGGGTTTTTGGAGACGTACTTAGAAATATCAGGCGCATTGAACCTGTACTGATATTAGTAGCGGCTACTACAGGTGTACCATTTAAGGCGGCGGCACCACTCAGTTGCTCACTAGGCAGCAGAATCCCTGGGGTGATAAATTGTGTCTTCATCTCAAGACTCCCCACATTTAAGGACTCCACCACGATTTGTTGGGTAAGGGATGTAACCGTTGTGTTTATGCTAGGGATTACTTTGGTGATATCAGTGCTGTTGATTTCAGGAATGACTGAGGGATCGATGCCGATTATCGCACCAACGCGGACACCCATGAGGACTGAGGACGGTGGCGTTTGTGCAACAGCTTGGCTAACGAGGGCTCCCACGGCTATTGTTGCCGTGCTGGCGATCGCCAACTGACCAAACTGTCTGCGTGTTAGCTTCATGTTCATAATTGATTCCTCGAATTGCCGACTTACTTAACTATTAGCTATGAGCCATAAACCAACTAACTTAATTGAATCCACTTTGCTACTGACGGAATGTTATTATTGTCAGTAATAGACAGCATGTACCAGCCTGTGGGTGCTAGATTCTGGTTACTGGTTACCGTAACGGTGAGAGAACTGCTAGTTCTAGAGTTGATGGGCACGTCTACAAGACGTTGTTCTGTATCCAAAGAGTGAGTTGTCGCCATTGGTCGAATGAGATTAACCCATTTGATACTCCCGGCTTGGGGTGTCTGGATAGTGATTTGCTTGCCGTATCCCACTGATGAGGGAGCGCTTTGAATCACGGGTCGTGTTTTTGAGATATACGCCGGACTGTAAATTTCTATCCGTGGTTCAAAAGTACCACGTTGAGGATTTCCCCCAGCTATCATGACTGTGCCATCTGGCAGAAGCAGGGCCACTGAATGATAAACACGACCGTTGACAGTTGGTGTCTCTACCACTGTCCAAGTATTGGTTGCTGGATTGTAAATCTCTGCTGGTAGCGTTGATTGAGCTAGATCTTCGTTGGCTTGGCTGCCATTACTAACAAAAACTGTGCGATCTGGCAACAAAACTGCACTGAGGTGTGTTCTGGGGTAGTTTAGATAGGGCGCTGGCACATATTTGGGGTTAGTAGCACTGAGATCAATAATATTGACTCGGTTGGTTGCTACACCATTAGCATTTGCCCCACCCAGAATCATCACCTTTTGGTTTTGAGCTGGTGGTAGCAATACACTGGCACCTTGTGCGACGGAATCTATCTGTTGAAACCCAGACACAGCTTGTTCCGCAATGGCTTGAGTAAAACTTCCTGGTATGGTCAGGATGCGTGGTGATAAATTATTGTCGGAAAATTGGATACCTGAAAAGAAAAGGTTGCCATTACTGAGTAGGAACAGGTGAGGGTAGAGATCAAAACCACTAGTTGATCTTGAAAAAACGTTCCAACTACTGCCGGAAAAAATTTCTGGGTTAGTGCCGAGGTTACCATTGATATCATAACCCGACAGAGCAAAGACTCTTCCACTGCCTAGGGTGACAAGGGTAGGATACCATCGACCCTTGTTCATCGATGCTACTTGTGTCCATTTCTCGGTACTAGGATCAAATATCAAAGCACTGATTTGTCCAAAGAAAGGGTCATACTGTATAGTACCGCCAGCAACTAGCAGTGTGCCATCAGATCGAAACGCCTGACCAGCGCAGAAAACATCAATCGACTTTCCTCTACTATCAAGTGGGATCTGCGGAGGGGAAAAGGTATTATTTGTGACATCCCACAGAGCGGCACCTTGAGGAGCATTTGCTACGTTGTTCAGATCGTTACCCGAACCTGAGAAAAACAAGACCTTGCCAGTGCGTAATAAAGCAGCATGGATAGGATTAATCGGACAGTTCGATACGACTTTCCAGGGCATAAGAGTGAGTTTTGCTAAAAAAAGTTGGACAGCAAAGTTAACGCTGATTAGCTTCTATTTCAAGGTTGTAGACAACGCATAATTAATTTCCACTCCATGTCTATTGCATGAGAAAGATAATTATATTTCCTGCGCTTCACAAAGCTGAGAGAAGATTAAACCTTGCCTTTCATGGTTGAATAAAAACCTTTTTTTTAGAGAAAAATCTCATTTACTAGGTCAAAACATCTAGCACTTATATATAGTAGGATACAATTTGATATAATTCCAATAGAAAAAAAAAGAAGGAATGAACATTCACAGGCTATTTGCAAAGAAATAATGAAGACGGTCAGTTAGTGGTGTCGCGCCCTTACATATCCACGGGATTTTGCCCATAATACGGCAAAGCTTCTGACCAGCTAGGACGCTTTCCATATTGCCACTCTACATAGGCTATTTCTAATACGCTTGTCACAGTTGCTGCTAAACCAGATTTGGCTTCTATTAACTGATAACTTGTCTTCCAATTAGCTAACAATTCTAGCCATGCTTCTGGTGTAAACACAGTATCTGGTAATAAAACACTGAGTCTAGAAGCATCTGGCGTCCGTTGATAAATAGCAGCAAAAACTTGACCTCGTTGTGCTGGCATTTGTATAGCAATAACTTGCTCCCCCTGCTGGTCAATACCCGATGTGATACTGGAGGGGGTTGGGGGAATTTGTGACCAGGCGATCGCGGCTAAAGTAGAAATTGCAAATACAGGAATATTCAACTGTTGCCCTAAGGTGCGGGCAGTGACAACGCCAATACGAGTACCAGTAAAACCACCAGGTCCTTTTGCTACAGCAATAAATCCTAAATCTGCCCAAGTTTGAGGTTTGATAAATTCCACTAAATATTGATGTAAGTGACTGGATAATTCACGCTCTAAATTCCACACACTAGAACGTGTGTCACTCGTAAAATTACTGATTGCTAAACCAAGTTCAGGTGTGGTGGTATGTAGCGCCAATCCGTATTTTGTTGGTTCGAGTTGTTTTGGTTCAGTGGTCACATCTAATTGCATTACTCAAAAGGGTTTTCCAAATTAAATTTAGCTTTGCCACAAGTAGCATAAACGAGCTGGAGGCATTCTTCCAAGTCATCTCCTTCCCAAGTACCAATATTTTTTAGATGCTTTAGGAGCACCCCACAGGCAGGCTTGATAGCACATCAAAAAAATCACTCCGTATTTGATGGTTTTCTGACTGCGCCTGCATCCACCTGGGACTCAAAGTCCCAGGCTAATAGCATAAGTCCTCTAAAAGAGGACTGAATATGTTGTAATACGCTTGGTGTTAGCGCCAAAAGCCCTTGTTCTGCGTAGGTTGGGGAGCACCTCGTGGCACTCTTGGTTTCCCTCTGTAGGCGACTGGCGTTTGAGGCAATGCGTTACCCAACATTTTCGCCGTCAGATAAAAAACGCCCAGCGCACCATCTTACGCAGATACCCAATATAGCAATCCTAAATCATTCGTGAGATAGAGAAACCCGGTATCTCCCAGATACCGGGTTTCTGAGGCTCAATATTTTCTCTTACTCAGCAAGTTATAGCAATTCTCTAAAATCTGACGACAGATTCACACCCGAAAACCTAGATGAAACATGAATTTCTTAATGACGAATTACGAATTGGTATTATAGCAGTTCTGGTGTTGAATCCCATACACTCTCGCCCTCACCCCCTTCCCCTCTCCCAAGTTTGGGAGAGGGGTGCCCTTTCGGGCGGGGTGAGGGTATTTTGTATGTGATTCAAACGATAAGCGCTATATTTCCTCACTTACAGAAGGTAAAAACTTGTGCATCACAGACTCGCTTGGAATGGGGAAACTCATCATCTCAAGTGGGTAACAGAGCAGCTTCTGTGCGCTTATGGAATCTTTTGGGACTATGATAGTAAATGCTTGGCGATGATTGCTGAGGATTTAGGATTGGAAACTGTTGCACAGCGCGAAAATTTTCTGGAAAAAGCTCAACAGCTTATGAAGTAAAACCTGGATACGTTATGTTATCTAACAATTAGCTTTGGTTTGGTGCAAACAAACAGTTAAAATTAAGGCTAGAAAAAGGAGTTCATCTGGATGTTGGGTGATTTTTTCACAAATTTAATACGCAATATCGCTGAGAAACTAAGTTGGTTGAATCGCTCACTCCAAGGCAAATCATAAGCAATGGTAACTCCTGAAGACTATATGAATTTTCTCTTAGAAGTATTGCAAGTTACTTTGGAGAGTCAGGGCGATAAGGAAGCGGTTTACCCGCTACTAGAAGCCAACCTCGGCAAATTAGATGATAACTTCACTATTTTATTACAGCGCTGGGCAACAAATACCCTATCCAACGCAGAGGCAGATACAGCTCAGCGCATCGCCAAGCCTATCTTTGATTTCAGCAAACTCATTCAAGAATATCCTCATGGTAGTAAGGCAGTCAACCAAGATATGGCGATCGCAGGCTATGAGATAGCGCTGAGTGTCTTTACCCGCCATGCCTTCCCAGAATATTGGGCAGGTACACAAAACAATCTCGCCAACGCCTACTCTGATAGAATAAAAGGTGAAAGAGCAGAAAATATCGAATTGGCGATCGCAGCTTACACCCAAGCACTTGAAATTAGAACCCGCCATGCCTTCCCAGAATCTTGGGCAATGACACAAAACAATCTCGCCATCGCCTACAGTAATAGAATAAAAGGGGAAAGAGCAGAAAATATCGAATTGGCGATCGCAGCTTTCACCCAAGCACTTGAAGTTTACACCCGCCATGCCTTCCCAGAATCTTGGGCAATGACACAAAACAATCTCGCCCTCGCCTATCGTGATTTGGAACAATTTGACAAAGCCATTCAGTGTCTCAAATTAGCCCTAGAAATTCGTACACCTACCGCTTTACCTATAGATTGCCTTCAATCAGGGCGTAACCTAGGCGAGACAGCTTCTAAGGCTGAGAGATGGTGTGACGCAATTTTTGGTTATGATGCTGCTATTCTAGCTGTCGAACAAAGCTCATTTTGGGCTAGTAGCGAGAAGACTCGTCAAGGGCTGCGAGAAGATGCGATTGATGTCTATAATCAAATTGTCCAAGCCTGTATCAATAGCAATCAGATAGAGAAAGCGATTGAATATGTTGAGCGCAGTAAAGCCCGTACGTTAGTTGAACTTTTGACTAACCGCAACCTTTACCCAAACGGTGACATTCCCCAAGAATTTGTTGAACAACTCAATCGTCTCAAACGGGAGATTCCACCTAAACAACAATTGCTAGAGGTTCTCAGCAACACGACTAATGATACACGGATAGATACAAGAACCCAAGTTACAGAAACCAGTTTATCCCTCTCGTCAGATTATGTCAAGGGATTGCGGCAAGAACTGAATGAATTGCAGTCTCAGTTAGAAGAGGTGTTGAACAAAATCAAGCCTTTTGATCCGAGCTATCAACTCACTCAAAAGGTTCAACCTATGTCTTTTCAAGCAATTCGTGAGACTATAGATAACCGCACTGCTATCATTGCATGGTATGTTACATCCAATCGCTTTTTTACCTTTGTCATCACCCGCGAAAATGACCCTTACTACTGGCAATCTTCCAGCGATGACTTGGAAGCATTGGAAGAATGGCGGGATGAGTATCTCAATGACTACAAAGCTTTGAAAGATGAAGAGACACAAGCATGGAAAACTGATTTCACCTCAAGACTCCAGAAGCTCTCCGCAATTTTGCATTTGGACGATATTCTCTCTCACCTCCCGAGTAACTGCAACCAACTGATTCTCATTCCCCATCGCTACCTGCACGTGTTTCCTCTCCATGCATTACCATTACAAAGTCCTCAATGCCTTCTTCTCGACAAATTCTGCGATGGTGTGCGATACGCCCCCAGTCACCAGCTATTGCAACTGAGTCAAACAGTAGCGTCACTGCAAACTTCCTCTGTGAAGAGCTTTTTTGCTATCCAAAATCCTACCAACGATTTAGAATTTACGGATATTGAAGTTGAAGCCATTCAGCGTGACTTTGATGTCAAGCAAATTTTATCTAAAGGGGAAGCAACCAAAAACGCCCTTGATCAATCTTCTGATTTCTTCTTCAATGCCGAATGGGTTCATTTTTCCTGTCATGGCTCTTTTCACGCCTCCGCCCCTCTGCTTTCTCACCTGTTGTTAGCAGAATCCCAAGTTCTTTCTAACTCTTCTGCCAAGAGTACCACACAAGCTACCCGATATCTACCTTGGCGAGATAGTCTTGATGTTGACTTGGAAAAATGCCTCACTTTAAGCGAAATTTTTGCCCTTTACCTCAAACAATGCCGTCTCGTCACTCTCTCGGCTTGCGAAACGGGTTTGACAGACTGGAGCAATCTTACGGATGAATATATTGGTTTGGCAAGTGGTTTTTTGATAGCAGGTAGCCCTAGGATTGTCAGCAGTCTTTGGTTAGTTGATGACCTTTCTACTTGTTTTTTGATGATTAAATTTTACCAAAATCTGCAAACAGAACCAGTAATTGCCAAAGCTCTCAACAATGCTCAGCGCTGGTTACGAGATGTGACACAGGACGAATTAAAGGGGTGGATAAAGGAATTGGATTTTCCTGCGGGTAAACAATTATGGCTGGAAAGCAAGTTGAGTCAGGTTTGCGCTCAACCTTTTCATTCCCCTGAACATTGGGCAGCGTTTTGTGCAGTTGGGAGTTAAAGTAAACTTATGGCGCTTTTCAAGTCAGTGAGGTACATTCAAGAGTTAATAAACCGCAGATGAACGCGGATGAACGCAGATGGATTTGTAGCGTTGCTGAATTTAGTAATGAATTACGTTTATAGCGGTTTTCATCCGGTAATGGTAAATATTTATCTGCGTTCATCTGCGTTCATCTGCGGTTTTGAATTCTTAATTTTCCCAAACCATTCATATCTTGATTCAGCAACGCCGTTATTACTATAGTAGGAATTATACTATGTCACCTGATGAACAAAATATTGTTGGGTTCGTAAAGCTGATTGAGTCTCAGCCATCTGTGTTTTCATCTTCTGACCAAACTTCGCTATGGGAGTTAGTCACTACTTTACCTAATGATACAGAACAAATCTCAAATGCGATCGCCGTGTGGTGCGAATCTCGTCAGCACATCCGCGAGAAGCTAATGCCTTTCATCAATAGCGTCTCAAAAGAGAATGACTCACCGTCAAGAGCAGCGGCAAAAAACATTAAATCACCTGACTCTAAGGATTACAATGACATTATATTAAATGCTATGCGTGTGCACTTACCGCAACAACCCACTCAACAACCCCCTAACCAAAATCCGTCGAATTCTCAATCATGAACCAACCACCTAGGGCGCAACTCAAGGTGAATCATCCCAGCCTAACTCTCTACGCTTTCCATTTGCGCCAGAGTCTCACGGAAGGTTCTGAGCAAGTGAGAGAAGATGCAAATGACTTATGGGAACGGTGTGTTACACTCGGAGATGAGCTCCATATCGACGACCTTAAATCCCTCAAGTCCAGGATTGAGAAGGAAGGGCAGGAAAACCAGCATCTAGATAAAGACTCCCTTGTCACACTCGAATTATTAGGAAAGCCCCCAAACCTAGAATTCTCTGTCCCCTCTCAAGGGAACAGCACTCAACATAGCTTTGTATCCGGTGAAATTTATCCGTATCGCATTCACGATGCTTATGCTGTTGACTTGACTCTGCGCTACGAAGAAGCTGTAGACATTACCGAACTCAGCCTCCTCAATCCTAAAGGTTTCCTGTTGTCCAATTGGATGCGTCCCAATTTGGGAGAAACACTAGTGCTATTTGCTGAACCACTTTATTGTAGCGCTGACTGTGGAACTTTGGCAAATGCTTGTATAAAAGAAGTCTTATCAGAATCTACCCTACCCCAACCAACGTGTATCGCCCAAGGGAAACTCTTTGGTAGCCCCATTTTTGAGTATGACAACTTGGAAGAAAACCCCATCCAACGCTGTCATTTCTGGGTGTGGTTGAAGAGGAGCGATGATACCATAAATTTGATAGGAGAGACAGCAGACTACGTGTTGAATCTTCTGTGCTGCCGTAGTAAAATCCTTTTTGCCTATCATCAAGCAAGGGAATCTTACCGGGAAGCACGGGGACTTTATAGTCTGCTAGAAACAGAAACCCAGATTTTTAACAATTTGCCTACTGATTCAGCGCAACGGCTGGAAAAGCTCAAGAAACTGCTCACTACTCTATCACCTATTCAGTTTCGATACGCTCGTATCCTGAGAGATATGCTTGATAGTGACTCTTCTATTATTACTAACACAGAAAACTATAACACATGGTTGGCAAAAATTTATCAAAAAAGTAAAGAGAAATTTGACGATGATGATTTAGAATTTTTAAAGAATTTTCACGATCGCATTTGCAAGCGCTTGCACGAACAGATTCAGACAGACTTGAGTTACTTATCCCCAGGGGGAGATATGTTTCAACAAGCGATCGCTGTAAGTCGAGGGTTCGTAGAAATTGATCAAGCTGAACGCGATCGCCTACGTCAAGAACAATTACGACGACAACAAGAATTCGAGGAAAACAAGCACAAGGAACAAGAGAAATTAGAAAAAGAGCGCGATCGCAACTTCCAAACTACAGTCTTTGCAGTAGGCGCTGGTTTATCAGTGGGAGGGATTGTGGTTTCTGCTTCTAGCCAAGTGACAGACAAAAACCCGATTCAAATTCCCTTGTCTCCCAACGCCTCTGTGTCTCCCCATCCTTTTATTCTCTGGGTTTTGGGGAGCATCATTTCCGCGTTAGTTGCAGCATCGATAACTTGGTATGTCACGAAATTTTGGCAAAAATAGAGCGATGAAAAAAAGCAGCAGAACAATGTTAGTGGTAAAGATGGTTCAGCGATTTAGTAGCTGAGGAAACGCTTTCCAGCTTTATGTAATGCCTCTATGCGGTCTCCTTCTGCTTCTTGCTCGGCAATATCAGCATCAACTTCTTCCCGATTGATATGATAATATGTCAAAGCTGCATAAACCTGTGCCAAAGTTAGATGACCAATCTGATCAGCAATTTCTTCTGCACTGTAACCTTGTTTATACCAGATGGCAATTCGTCGCACTGTTACACCAGTTCCAGCAATCAGAGGACGATCGCCATGAATTCCAGGATGAGTGTCGATGAGAGTACCAATATCAGTGAGAGTATTTGACATAGCGTACACTTCCCCTAGGCGATCGCTTTTCCTAACCCAACCATAAGCTACCATCACGTTGGCACTAATTCACCTGGACGCAACTTAGACCACTTACCCATTTCCTGCTTGAAGCTGAGACATCCCACCACATCCCATTCCATTTCAATCACATCCTCTTTCGTACGGATGTTGACGTTGATAGAGGGTTCATTGGGGTCAAAATCCGGCATTTCCGTTAAGTGGGGTTGTTGGTGCTGCCCTTCTACCGCGTGGTAGGTGAGACAGCTGTCTACATAGTGGCAGTTTACACAAATACACATAATAGAACCAACTCCAGGGAGCTTTATTGTTAATGTAGCTTAAGCCAACCCTTTATTCACTAGTTGTTGGGTTTATTTTTATTACAATGCATTCAGTCCCTTCTACCCTATCTCCCAAATCCTGGCCCTTTAGCCGCGAATTTTTGCCACAAAATGCTTACATGGTAGGTGGTGCTGTACGGGATGCTATCCTAGGTAGAACGAAAGAATACGTAGATCTCGATTTTGTTCTCCCAACTAACGCGGTTAAGGTAGCTCGCAAAATAGCGGCGCGTTACAAAGCTGGCTTTGTTTTACTTGATCCCAAACGACACATTGCCCGTGTGGTGTTTCCCCACGCTACAGTTGACTTTGCCCAACAAGAAGGTGATAGTCTAGAAACTGACTTGCACAGGCGAGATTTTACCATAAATGCCATCGCCTACAATCCCCACACCCAAGAAATCTTGGACCCAGAACAAGGTTATGCCGACATCCAACAGCGTCTGATGAGAATGGTATCACCTGCCAACCTGGAAGACGACCCCTTACGGTTACTAAGGGCATATCGTCAAGCATCCCAACTAAATTTTACCATTGAGCCAGCTACTGTGGCAGTCATTCGCTCTTTAGCATCACGTATCACTACAGTTGCAGCGGAACGAGTTAGGGTAGAATTAGGCTATATGCTGCTCAAAGCTGAGGGTACTTGTTGGCTGTTGAGTAGTTGGGAAGATGGTTTACTTTCCTCTTTCTTTAAATCCGCCACAAAAGAAAGTTTCTCTCGACTAGCAGCCGTTGACACAGCTGCTTCCCATCTGGCAGAAATTTGGCAGCCACTGAGGGGGGCACTGGGAGAGTACGTGAGGGATACTATTAAAACTACTCGGTTAGGTATTGCCAAACTCGCTTGTCTTGTTAACCCAGAACCAGCTTTAGCTGAAATAGAACTACAGGAACTTACCTATAGTCGTGCGGAGATCAGAGCCGTAGTTACGGCTCTAAGAGTGCTTCCGCATATGATAGCACTCCCAAGGACATTGGGAGAGCAATATTTTTTGTTTCAAGAAGCAGGAGTTGTATTTCCTGCTATCGCAGTTTTAGCTGTTGCACATGGTACTCTGGTAGAGGAGATCGCACCCTTAATCAACCGCTACCTTAACCCTGATGATCTGGTCGCTCATCCCAAGCTATTAATTAGTGGGAAGGAATTGATTATAGCATTGGGTATTCCAGCTTCGCCACTGGTAGGTAAGCTACTTACAGAAATTGCCTTGGCACAAATTGAGGGTAGAGTCTCTACACCAGCAGAAGCCATAGAGTTAGCGCGTCAGTTAGTTGATAGTTAAAGTTCTTTTTCTGCAAGATCCCGATTGGGTAAGATTAGCTCAATAGTTTCCCCCAGACTAACTCTCGCTTCTGCCAAAGTTTTCTCCTGTACATTTGCCCCGGCTAACTCTAGGACGTAGCCAATGTACCAATCATCAGTCCAATATCCGTGATATAGGAATCCTCAATCATTCATGTAGTGGGCACTGCCCACCATATCCGGGTTATGTAGGGCATAGCCCCACCTACGTATATTTCAAAAATCAAATATGATTCCTATATAGAAAAATGTAATGTGCAGCTTTAACTATGTCAATTCTTGACTCCAATCAAAGTTATACTTTCAGCCGATACTTTGAGCTTGGCTTTGAAGCTAGCGAACTCGCTCAAGAATTTGGCTATAGTTTAACTCGAAAAAGGCTCAATTTACCCCAGTTCCCTGATGAACTTGACCGCTTGGGAGAATTACGCGATCGCATTGAGGAGGTACTACCATTTGTACCGTTGACTAACGAACTCGCAAGAAGAGAAATTCTCATCTCGCGAGTTGTGACGGAGTTAACTCATTACACACATGCAGAATTACGAATTGAATATAGTTTGAAGGTTTCTAATTGGCTTCAGGGCAATTTAGATTATTTACTGCGGGTAAATTCTGTCAATCAACTATTAGTAATAGAAGCCAAAAACGAGGATTTGACACGAGGTTTTACGCAGTTAGTCGCCGAATTGGTGGCACTCGATCAGTGAGAGAATGGGACTACAGTTGACCAACAGCCCATTTTAATTGGCGTTGTTTCTACAGGTACAATATGGCAATTCGGTAGGCTTGACCGCAACAGAAAGCATTTTGAACAGGGGATTAATAGCTATCGCGTTCCTGAAGATTTAGAGCAAGTCATGCGCATTTTAGTAGCAGCTTTGAAAAAATAGGTTTGTAGTTGCGCTTTAGCGCCTTAGACAGTCGTGGGCGCTAAAGTCCACATCCGCCTAGGACTCGAAGTCCTAGGCTCATAGCATAAGTCTTCTAAAAGAAGACTGAATGAGTTGTGAAAGTACATAGCACTTACCTCTTACCAACGGTTTTCGACCTAGAACGCTAGTACTACTTGATTCAAATATTTTGGAAAACTGTTATGATGATTGCGACTTCTATCAATGAGCTTGCGTTGCAGGTTGTTTGCTGAGAAAGTGGCGGAAGCTGTCATGGTAGAGACTGTAGCGGATTTCTCTATCTGGTTGCTGGAATGTTAAAAACTCCACCCAATTTTCCAGGATTTCTTCGACATCGTATTCGTCAGCGTCAATGCTGTGGGCGATCGCTTCTGCTGACACTGGTGACGAAAGTTGCGCTAACGCCTTCAGTACAGATAATTTCAATTCCGTCTCCAGCCTTGTGGCGTTTGGGGGTATCATTGTCTGTAAATGTTGCTGATAATAAACTTCTAAACCGGGGGGATAGAGAAACGTTGCATCCATAGACCCATGGGAGTAGAAGCCCTCACAAATAGCGGTGCTTAGCATGACAAAGTGGGACAGAATTTCGCTTAAGCGAGGCTCAATTCCTTGCAGGCTAGAACCTTCTCAGGGTAAGTTTTCCCGCCTTAAGTTGATACCCCAAAATCCCATTGCTCCCGGTTGAACTTGAACAGTACAATAGGGCTGTGGAGATAGAGCGCCAACGGTAAGAGATGCAGAGCCGAGCCAAGGAGCTTGAGCAACAGGAGCACAGAGAGCGACAATATAACTTATGAATGAAAAATGAAAAAGATTTTTGAATGAAAAATGAAAAAGATTTTAAGATTTAACACCTAAAATAATGGAACCGACCATAGACCAACTCAAAGCCTTTTTTCGATTATGCGTTCGCACTAGCAATCTGCTACGAAATATTGAGCTAGTTCGGTACGACGAAAGAACAAACAGAATTGTGGTGTTGATAAGTGAAACCATCCAAGTAGAAATATTGAGTAACGGAGAGAAGATTATAGGATGAGCGACTATTTAAATTTGTCAGAGAAAGAACTACGGGAATACGTTAAAGCCCATCCCCAGGATGAAGAAGCATTTCAGTATTTCCTCAGCATCATGAGAGCCAAACCGGGGCGAGTAGTGGTCAGTACTGATGAACAGTTAGAGGCAGAGCTTAGAAAAAGACTGGCGTCCTGATACCCAAAGAGGGATTATTTTACTGCTACCAATGTCATTTTTACATCTCTAATCAAATTGCTGTAGATTTCGCTTTCCTTTAGTAATTTCTCCGTGTCAGATGTGCTTTCTGGATACCGCTCTAACCAAACCTCGCTCGGGTTATGGACTATTTCAGTCAACTCGAAATCGACGTTTAGGTAAAGAGCAAGAAGTGTAAAGGCTTTCCCGGCTTCCTGCCACTCCAGATTTAGCCGTTTTGAGAACATACTCAACCCAACTGTCGTGATGGGACGAACATGTGTGGGATCGTGGAAAAAGCTATCGTTACGATGATGGGGAACGGTAATGTGTAGCTTTGCTCCTGGCGCACAAATTCGATACAACTCCTGAATGATTTTCAGATAAGTTTCCGTTTGTTGTCCAAGATGCTCTAGAACGTGGTGCATCTCGATCTCAACGACACTATTATCGTTCCAAGGATAGGGGAATGTTTCAAGATCGAAGCGAAGATCGGGATTACCAAACTTATCAACATTGATGTACCCATCGAGATACTTTGCCCCACACCCAAGATTTAAGCGCATCGCCAGATACCTTGCAAATACAGTTGATATTTCCCAATTTTACAGCATCAGCCCAGTTAGAAATAGGATCTTTTCTAA
Source organism: Stigonema ocellatum SAG 48.90 = DSM 106950 (assembly GCA_016903675.1). Lineage (GTDB taxonomy): Bacteria > Cyanobacteriota > Cyanobacteriia > Cyanobacteriales > Nostocaceae > Stigonema > Stigonema ocellatum. The sequence continues at coordinate 77,736 of JADQBA010000009.1, forward strand.
TACTGCTCGGTTAAGGAAAAATTAGAAACCGGGTTTCTGGCACCTCAACTATTCTTAATCGAGCACTTACAGTTGCTAAGAGCGCTAAAGCGCAACTACGAACGAATTATTCGGTCACACCCTCAAGTTCCTTATCTGTTAACTCATACAATTCGCGCAACTTTTGCAACTTCTCCTCACCGGCATTCCAAAAACCTCGCCCGTGGGCTTCTAACATCCTAGCCACAATATTACGGAAAGCCTCCGGATTACTTTTGCGCAACTTCTCTGCCATCTCTGCATTCAAAGCATAAGTATCTATTGCCTGATCGTATACCCAGTTATCAGTAAAATCCGCAGTACCACCCCAACCAATCAAGGCGGTGATGCGTTGGGAAATTTCAAAAGCACCCCCCGAACCTTGATTCGCCATCGCTTCCGCCCATTTCGGATTCAGCAACTTAGTGCGATACTCCATCCGCAGCAAATCATCTAAATCACGAGGTGTGGTATCCTTCGAGAAACTTTCCACAAAACTCGTCTTCACTTTTTTCCCGCGTTGCTTTTCTGCTGCTTTCTTCAAACCGCCCGTATTAGCATAGTATTCCTGAATATCCGTCAAACCATATTCTACCGAATCGATTTCTTGAACAATGCGATCGCTTGTTTGCAACAACTTATTCAACACCTCTGGTCTAGCCTGACCTTTATCTTGTCTCCCAAAGCTAAACACATTCCGACCTTCCCAAGTATCCCCCAACTCCTCCCCAGATTCCCAATTCCCATCAACCACCCGGTCATTCACCAGGGAACCAAAATCACCCGCCGGGTTAGAAAACAACCTTGCAGATGCATTCTCAACACCTTGCGCCTGCAAAGCCAAAGCATGTTTCCTAATAAAATTCTCCTCCTCGGGTTCCTCAGCATCAGCCGCCCGTCGAAACAAATCATCCAGCAACTCAATAACATTCACAAAACTATCACGGAAAATCCCCGACAAATTCGCCAACACATCAATCCGGGGATGTCCCACCTCAGCTAACTGCTTCAACTCATAACGAACAATCCGTCCCGTCCCCTCCTTCACAGGTTCCGCACCCACCAACTCCAAAAGAATCCCCAAAGACTCACCCTTAGTCTTAATCGCATCCAAACCCCATAACATCACCGCCACAGTCTCCGGATACGAACCATTCTCCTGCAAATGCTGAGCAATAATTTTTTGCCCAATTTCCCTTCCCCTCGCATAAGCAGCAGCAGAAGGCATTCTATAAGGATCTAAAGCATGAATATTCCTACCAGTAGGCAAAACACCCGCCCCATCCCGCAACAAATCACCCCCAGGCGCAGGCAAAATATACTCCCCATTCAAACCCCGCAACAAATTCCTCAACTCATCACTCGTTTGTCCCAACAACTCCCGAATCAACCCCTCCTCTTCTTGGCGATTCGACAGTTCATCCCCAAAATAAGCCTCCAAATACCCCGCCATTTCCTCCTCATTAGGCGCATCCCCCAACGTATGTAACCCAGAAGAAAAAAGCCGAGTCTCCAAAACTTGCAAATACTCGTACAACTTCACCAAATAATGATCAAAAACGCGATCGCTAAACAAGCGGATATTTTCCGGAGTCAAAGCAATTCCCAACCGCTTCCCATCCTCAAAAGGACAATCAGCATCCAAACCCGTATCCACAATCTTCTTACAAATCCCTTCTTTGAGAACATAATTTTTCTCTGAGTCTTCTCGATACTCCGAAATCAAATCCCGTAGAGTCACCAACTCCTTATATAAACCCGCACGACCATAAGGCGGTACATTGTGAGAAATCAACACACCATAACCGCGACGCTTAGCCAAAATTGATTCTGAAGGATTATTTGCAGCATATATATATAGATTAGGCAAATTTCCCAACAGAATATCAGACCAAGAATAACCCGTATTACCCAAAGGAGATCCAGGCAACCATTCTACAGTGCCGTGCATTCCAAAGTGAACCACAGCATCAGCTTGAAACTCATTTTGTAACCACTTGTAAAAAGCCGCGTATTGGGGATGGGGAGTCAAATCCCGTTCAAACATTAACCGCATCGGGTCCCCTTGTATCCCCAAAGGTGGTTGTACACCTATCCACACATTCCCTAACTGGACACCACCAATATGGAATTCATCACCATAGGTTTTAATCCCAGTACCCGTCAGAGACTTCCATTGTTTCTCAATGCGGGATGTGGGGAGATATCCCAACCATTTTTCTAAAGTACGGACATTGACTGTAATTTGAGTTTTTTCCTCACGCAATGACGCAAAGACGCAAAGAGAATCATCCACTTCCTCTCTTTGCGCCTTTGCGCCTTTGCGTGAAATAATTTCCTCATCCGCCTTTTTCACCCGGCGAATCAACTCTTCCCCATCTTCAGGTAAATCCCCAACAGTATAACCTTGGTCTTTCAGTGCCTGGAGAAATTTGAGGAGACTTCGTGGTACATTTAACAATGCGGCTGTTCCCACAGCACCATATCCAGGTGGGAACCCATAGAGAATAATTGCAATTTTGCGTTCAGAGACAGGTTTTTGTCTTAAAGAAACCCAGCTTTTCACCCTCCCAATTAATCGCTGCACCCGTTCGGGAACCAGATAAATCTTTTCTCCTACCAAACCACCAAGGGGAACGGTATCAATTGCCCCATCTAGTTCTGGTAAGGCGTATAAAACGACACTTTGTAAACCACCGATACCTTGACGTGTCCAAGAGTAAATATCTTGAATGAGTAATGGTGCAGCCACGATATAGGGTACATTCTTAGCAGAGAGAATTTGGATAGCAACTTGCGTCTGACGTCCAGCCTCCATTGAACCAGCAGGACCACCTACTAAGGGAAAACCAATGGTAGAAACAATAGCATCCACTTTCACTGCTTCAGGAGAAAGTTCGGGAATTTCTACCCTACCAAGTTGTCGTTGCTGGGTTTCGTAGTCAGTTGTCATCCAATCCCGTACCGCCACATGACCTTCTACGCCATTAATAAATATGGGCAAAGGTATCAAACCAGCTTCTTCAAAACTGCGAATCAATTGGGGAATGTATGGTTGCTTCGTAACAACGTGCTTGCGATAAAGTAAAATTCCAACACTTGGGGACTGGGTAATGGGGAGTAGGTAATGGGGAATGGGGAATAGGGAGTGGGGAGTGGGGAATGAGGAGGATTGCTTTGCAGTGGGTAGGGCTTTGTTTTGATACCATTCCAAGTATGCCCGTGGGGACTCAAAATAACCTGGATAGTCGGGATGTAATAGCCCCATATTTGGGGTTTCCAGTGGTGGAGGAATGTCGCCTACTTTTAAATCCAGATATTTTTCTGCTAGTGTCCAGAATAAAGCCGTAACGTTTTCTGATCCACCTGCATTCCAATAACCATATATAATGAGCCAGTTGCGTAGGTCTTGCACTTTTTGCACTGGCACAAATTTCAAAAGCTTTGGTCCAATCTTTAAAAAGCTGATGTAACCTGCAAGTCGGTCTTCTTCCTTACCGTTGCTGAATTTGTCGAGGATGAATTTAACTGGTTTGGGCATTCCTTTGGGTTTGTCGCCAATGGCAAAAGCACCCAATTTGGTTAAACTCATCAATTCCAAAGCTGACTCGAATATAAGACGGATTTGTATGGGAGAGACGCGATCGCGCAACCACAAAACCTGGTCATAGTCAAATAGCAAGCTGCCAAAAAACACATCTGCTTTATCAAGTGCTGCTTCCACCTCTGTGGGCTTCGTGGTGATGTCTGCTGCGCTAAACACCCGAATATCCAACTCTTGCACCCGAGAGTTAGCGAGTATTGCCGCTTTCCGGTACAAGTCAGCGTTGAACGATTCAAACCCAGCAATCAAGACGATGCGTTTCATGCTTTTGGATTTTCTTGCTATAGGCATCCTTCCTATTTTATCATAAATAATTGCCCTATCATGTTTGCTTAACTATTTATATAGCAATCCTATTTGAGTTACAAACACCCCCGCCCCAAGGGGGAAGTCAAAAGTCAAAAGTCAAAAGTCAAAAATCAAAAATGTTTTGAATGCGTGAATTTCCGCGTAGCGGCTTGTCCCCCTTGTCCCCCTTGTCTCCCTTGTCCCCCTTGTTCGGATCTTAAATAGGATTGCTATATATTATTTGGGGCGTTGCTCAATCTTGAGGTGCATACTATGAAATTTGGAATCGACATCGGGCATAATTGTTTTCCTGATACAGGTGTTCTAGGTATACAGATAGAAGAAGATATCCTGACGCTGGATGTGGGGACTAGAGTTATATACAAGTTGAGAAATTTGGGGCATGAAGTGATAGAATGTAACCCAACTCAAGCTTATTCTCTAGAAGAATCCCTTTCAAAAAGATGCTACACTGCTAACACGACTCAAGTTGATATTTTTGTTTCGATTCATTTCAATAACTTTAATTTACTAGCAAATGGTACAGAAGTGTATGCAATTAGCGCTTCCAGTAGAAAAATCGCTCTTCCTGTATTAGATGAGATTGTCAAGTTAGGATTTTTTAATCGTGGCATTAAGAATGGTAGTCACTTATATGTTCTCAGAAATATAGATATGCCGGGGATTCTTGTAGAATGTTGTTTCTGCGATGCACAAAAAGATATGCGTCTTTTGGATACAGAAACAATGGCAAATGCGATCGTCAATGGCTTAACTGGTGAATTGCCAACTGTCCCTATTGACCCCATACCAGATGAAGAACAGAATCTAGATACAACAGTTATCAGACTACAAAAAGCCTTAAATCAATTAAAAATTACCGATAAAAATGGTCAACCCTTGCTCGAAGATAACAATTTTGGGGTAAAAACTATATCAGCACTCCACCAATTTCAAGAAATAGTGGGGATTGAACAGACAGAAACTGTCGAAGAAGCAACATGGAAAGCAATTAATGTGATTTTAGCGAAACGAATCATCAGAGTCAACCACCCTAGTGGTCCAGTAGTCAGATACTTGCAACACCGTCTAGGTGGTGAGGTTAATGATGTTTATGATGTGGAAATGGAAGAGGCAGTGAAGACATTTCAAAGACACAATGGTTTACTAGATGATGGGATTTTAGGACCACTGAGTTGGCAAAAATTAATTGATTAAGTGCGATCGCATCTGAATTTGCGGTTTGTAGTGAGGACTTTAGTCCTCAAAAATACGAGGACTAAAGTCCTCACTACGAACAAATGATCACAAACCAAGCTTTCGTTCGGTTGCCAGACTACTAGTAGTCCACCAAGGAAACTTTGCCAGGTTCAAGAAACCCGGTTTCTTAAAGAAACCGGGTTTCTAAAGAATCACGTAACCCCGCTTTCGTTGGTTTGGCGAACCACTAGTTAACTTCAAGCTTATCGCTTTTCAGTTCCCTGATTGGGGCTACCTTCAACAAACTGTTCGTTAGTTCCGGATTCTGGTACAGCAGTAGGCTTAGCATCGGTTTTGGAAGCAACGCCAGTCTTGCGGGTTTCTTCTTCGATGGTGGTTTGGTAGCCACCAGAGGTATTAGTGTTTTCTTCGTTGGGTTGTTGGTTTTTCTGTTGTTCAGCCATAATGACACTCTGATTCCTTAAAGTTGACTTTATTTTAAGAAGTGTGTGAATGTTATTTCTTCTCTCTTAGATGTAGTTATGCTGAATAACTCCATATGTCTTTTGGATGAATTATTTAAAACTGCCCAGCGCAAGAAGCTATAGCAATCCTATTTTATTTCCGAACAAGGGAGACAAGGGGGACAAGGGGGACAAGGGGGACAAGGGAGAGAAAAAACGTAGAGACGCGATTAATCGCGTCTCTACATAATTAATTTTCACGACTATGTCTATTGCTATAGGATATTTCTGGTTGACTTGAAAGCGGGTCGTTTGTCGGTAAAACGTAAGACTGTTTTACTTTACAAAAATTTTAGGGTATTCTTTTTGTAGATGAGTTCGTGTGACACCGCTGGAATGCTGACTATGAGGGATTTTGAGTAAATATGCAAACAGTCTTGGTAACAGGAGGCGCGGGATTTATTGGTGTTAATTTTATCCTCTTGGCTAGAAAGGCACAATGGGCTAGGATAATTAATCTAGACAAACTAACTTATGCCAGCAACCTCCAAAGCCTAGCAGAACTGGAAGGTGCACCAAACTATGATTTTGTACAAGGAGACATTGGCAATTTAGAGTTGGTAAGTTCTCTACTAGAACGGTATCAGCCAGATGCAATTATTAATTTTGCGGCTGAAAGTCATGTTGACCGTTCTATCTTCAGTCCGCAGGATTTTGTTCAAACTAATGTGGTAGGAACATTTCAGCTACTAGAAGCAAGTAGGTGCTACTGGGAAAAACTATCGTTACGGAGACAACAGGAGTTTCGCTTTTTGCATGTATCTACGGATGAAGTCTACGGTTCCTTAACTCCACAAGACCCACCGTTTCGTGAAGATACCCCCTACGCACCTAATAGTCCCTATGCGGCGTCGAAAGCAGCCTCTGATCATTTTGTGCGAGCCTACTATCATACCTATGGTGTGCCGACTTTAACCACAAATTGCTCAAACAACTACGGTCCTCGTCAGTTTCCAGAAAAATTAATTCCTTTGACAATTCTTAACGCTCTAGATGGTAAACCTCTACCTATATATGGAGATGGTCAAAATATTCGAGATTGGCTTTATGTAACTGACCACTGCGAGGCTATCTACAAAGTTCTCCAACAGGGTAATATTGGTGAAACTTACAATATTGGTGGTCTGAACGAACAAGCAAACTTGACAGTTGTTGAGAAAATTTGCGCCATTCTGGATGAACTTGCTCCTAAATCTGATTTTGGCTATTCTTCTTTGATAACTTTTGTAAAAGACCGTCCTGGTCATGACAGAAGATATGCTATAGACTGTAGTAAAATCATCCGTGATTTAGGTTGGCAACCACAGGAAAACTTTGAAAGTGGTTTATACAAAACAGTGGAGTGGTATCTCAGTAACTCTGCTTGGGTAAATCAGGTGCGTTCAGGAGTCTACCAAGACTGGCTCAAACAAAACTATGAAAATAGGAAAGTTTAAGTAAGTCGGCGTGAATAAATATAACTATCTGTTAAGGTTCGTAGTTGCGCTTTAGCGCTAAAGCGCAACTACGAACATATAAAACATAATTAGGATATTGCGATGAAAATTATACACACAGAAATTCCTGATGTGCTAATTATTGAGCCGCACGTTTTTCAGGATGAACGCGGTTTCTTTTATGAAAGCTATAACGAAAAAGTTTTTCTAGAAAAGGCCAGTATTTTCGAGTATTTTGTACAAGATAATCATTCCTGTTCTGCCAAAAACGTGTTGCGTGGCTTGCACTATCAGATCCAGCAACCGCAAGGAAAACTTGTGAGAGTGGTAGTAGGAGCAGTATTTGATGTGGCTGTGGATTTGCGCAAAAGTTCCTTGACTTTTGGTCAATGGGTTGGTACCATTCTGACCGCTGAAAATAAACGGGAGATGTGGATACCTAGAGGTTTTGCTCATGGTTTTTTGGTGCTTTCTGAATCTGCTGAATTGTTGTACAAAACAACAGAGTATTATGCACCGCAGTACGATCGCACTATTATATGGAACGATCCTGATTTAGCCATCGTCTGGCCAATTCAAGAAGAACCAATTTTGTCTGCTAAGGATCGGGCTGGTAAGTTACTAAAAGAGGCAGAGATATTTGCCTGATAATTTTACAGACAGGATATCAGAAGCCAAAGGCTAAAAATCCGCCATCAACTGCTATACACTGTCCTGTAATGTAGGTAGCTGTGGGCATACACAAAAATGCTACCAAACCAGCTACTTCATCCGGTTCACCAACTCGTTCCATTGGTGTGCGTGATTTCACTGAGGTTAGAACATCTGGATTGTTTAATAGGGATTCAGTCAATGGGGTGTGAATAAACCAGGGAGCAACAGTGTTAACCCGAATGCGATCGCCAGCCCATTCTACTGCAAGAGAACGGGTTAGTTGCACCATCGCTGCTTTCGTCATCCCGTAGGGTGCGCCTGTACGAACTACAGTTAGCCCAGCAACAGAACCAATATTGACAATGCTACTATTATTTCCATTCTTCAGCAGAGGATATGCCAGTCGGCACATTGCAAAGACTGAGGTCAGGTTAGTTTGGAAAATAGAGCTATACTCGTCTTCTGTATATTCTATCGCTTTTTTGCGAATGTTGGTGCCAACATTGTTGACGAGAATATCCAGTCCTCCCAAGGTTTCATTCACCTGGTCAAAGATTGCCTGACGACCATCAGATGTGGCTACGTCTGCTGCAATTCCAAAAGCTTTCCATCCTTGATTTCGCCAGCTTTCAAGCTGTTGCTCCACGGCTTGTGCATTCCGGGCTACTATTATTACCTCCGCCCCTAAGTTAAGGAATTCAAGGGCGATCGCTAGTCCAATCCCCTTAGTAGCTCCGGTAATTAGGGCTTTTTTTCCAGTCAGTCTCCAGCGATTATTGTCCATTGCATTGTGCTTGACAAGGTTTACAACTACCCTATTCTCTCAAAAAACACGGGGTGTTCTTGAAGCCTACTAAATAAAAGAACCCCACCCCCAGCCCCTAAGAGCTAGCTCTTAGGGGGGACTCTGCTTTCACTTTTAGGCGGGGTGGGGTTGTGGCAATTATGGTTAATTTACAAAGGAGATGATATAATAACACCTAACAACCTTGTGGTTCATTTAGGTGAAAACTGCTGTAAGAAACCGCAGATGTAGATGCCCTTTGGGCGGCTTCCCGGAGGGTACGCAGATGAACGCAGATAAATCTGTACTTCATGCGGATGAAAACCGCTATAAGTACAAGATTGCACAAGTTCGTGACGATCAAGAAAATGACGTCTATTGTTCGTAGTTGCGCTTTAGCGCTCTTAGTAACTACGAACTAAAACGCTACGAATTTATGAAACGCTGTACTAAGAGTTTGCGATCGCTCTTGAGTACGATCCCATGTCATATCTGCTGTGAGCATGACTCATTCGAGTAAAATACTAGGAGCAGTAAGCTGTTTAATAGCAGTTTCCGCAATACGGTTCGGTTAAGCCCAAAACTTACGTTCACGTAGGTTAGGTTGAGGTACGAAACCCAACATTTATCACACTCTTGCGATCAAAATATCCAGGATGTTTAAACTGTTGGGCTAATTTTTGGTGTGCGATTACATTGGAGTGTGCGCAATACGGTTCGGATAAGCACCAGATCAGAAACCCGGTAAATAAGTACGAAATCGGCAGCACATATTGCAAATAATATCTATTAATTTATGTTGCTTTTTGCGCTCTATTCTTGGGTCTTCTAAACTACTAAATGTGAAACTTTAGGGTGCGGAATGTGGGATAAATAGATAAAGGCTTGGTATTTACCCTTTGGTTTCGCCTAATTGTAGTCTATTGGTGCTACTTCTTGAAGTGCCGAATATGGGTTGAGAGCTTTTTAATTGAAGCACGTAACTTTTGTGCTGATGAGGAGGAGGCTGTTTCTTTGTTGCCATAGTTGAACGATGAAATTTTTGCATAAGTCTCCTGTTGTGGGAGATATATGTTAGCAAGTGACTTTCTTGTGAATGCAGTTGTACTTTTACGGATATGCGACTTAAAAAAATTTTTCTGATTGCTTCCGTTACTTTATTAATCAGCGTGTTGCAGCCTTTATGGTTGATTTTTCCCATAACTTTTGGGGGGTCTGCGGTGGTGGCGCAGACGACTGATGCACGGAAAGCCGAAGCAAACGGATTATTGCAGCAAGGTTTAAAGCAAGCTCAAACCAGTCAATTTAAGAAACCAGTACTGCCAGTTGATGAAGAAAACCCAACAAAACGCCTACAGCAACTCCATCAATTGTTAATTTCACCCATTGCGGATATCCTCCCCACCGACCCCAATCAACGTGTAATTTTTGTCCCACAAGGGGAATTATTCCTAGTTCCTTTCCCCGCGCTGCAAGATAAACAGGGCAAATATTTAGTTGAAAAACATACAATTCTAACTTCCCCTTCCATTCAGATACTGAAACTAACCCAAAAGCAACGCCAAAAGGTGAAGCAAACATCTGTCAAAGATGCCATAGTTGTGGGAAATCCCACCATGCCCAGTGTAGCGCCTAAAATTGGAGAGAAGCTAGAACTGCTACCTCCCTTACCAGGAGCAGAACGAGAAGCTCAAGCGATCGCAGCTATCCTCAACACCAAAGCTCTTATTGGTAACGAAGCCACTAAAGCCGTAGTTTTAGCACGGCTACCCCAAGCTAAAATTATACATCTCGCCACCCACGGCTTATTCGACGACTTCCAAGGTTTACAAAGTGCTGTTGCGCTTGCTCCCTCTGGTCAAGATAACGGCTTACTTACTGCTGAACAAATCCTCAACCTGAAACTGAATGCAGATTTAGTTGTCCTTAGTGCTTGTAACACAGCAAGAGGACGCATCACTGGTGATGGAGTCATTGGATTATCACGATCTTTGATTAGTGCGGGGACTCCCAGTGTCATTGTCTCACTTTGGTCTGTCCCCGACGCACCCACGACTGAGTTGATGACCGAGTTTTATACAAATATGCTCCAAAAGAAACTTAATAAAGCACAAGCTTTGCGTTCTGCAATGCTCAAGTTGAAAAACGAATATCCGAATACTCCTAAAAAATGGGCTGCATTTACCCTTATCGGTGAAGCTGAATAGTAGGGAAATAGAGAGAGGGGGGATTAATAATAACTCCTGACTCCCTAATTTCGGGCATCCAAAATCTAAAATCCAAAATCTCTATGATGAACCGTCGCCATTTTTTACAATTTGCTGGCTCAGCACTAAGTACATTAGGATTAACCCATCTCGATATTATTAACCAAGGAAATCGCTATGCTCAAGTTTTGGCGCAAAGCACCCCGCGCAAGCTAGCGCTGCTAGTTGGAATTAATAAATATCCCCGCGATCGCCGCAACTTAAGTAACTTACGAGGATGTATCACTGATGTAAAGTTGCAAGAAGAACTTCTCGTTCACCGTTTTGGCTTTAATCGTGACGATATCGTCAAATTAACCGATGATATTGATTCCCCACCTGAGTACCAACCTACTCGCAAGAATATTTTAGAAAAATTTAAAAAACACCTAATTAACCAAGCAAAACCAGGTGATGTCGTTGTGTTCCATTTCTCTGGTCACGGTTCTTTCTTACCCGATCCCAATCCTATCGCAAAATGTACAGATGGAAAATCAGATGATGAATCCAACAGCACCTTTGTAGTTGCAGACCAAATTCAAAATAACTACGCACCAGATATCATGGGACGCACTTTGTTTCTGCTGAGGTTAGCTTTATAGTTGAAAAGTCAGGCGGCTTATTTGTGGCATTTCCCGATAAAAAAAATATTACTGATGACAAATTGCTAGTGAAGCCAAAGGAAAATTTATTAGTTGGTAAATCAATAGCAGTAGAGAAAGGATCAGCGGAGGCTTTGGTAATTGCTAGTCGTTCTCCCTTAAAGAAAGCGGTGAAGGCATTACAAACTCTGGCTCAAGAACAAAATCGAGATTCCGATCCAATAGATATTAATAGAGAACCTGTTAAGGTGATTAACGATTTGCTGGATGATTTGAGTGTAGACCGTGGCGGTATAAATGTGCAACCTGGAGAAGTAAAAGCTGCGGATATTGCTACTTTGTCAATTAGTTTTGAGGTGGAGTGAACAAAAAGAGCTTTCCACTAATTCCTAATTTTCTTTGTCACCAACTCCGTAATACTTCTCCAAGCATTGCAACAAGCCTTCTTCTACTAGAGTCAAGTAAGTCTGCCGTCCCAAAGACTTCAGCACTGTGTAGGCACAGCGATTTAGATCAATTACGAATTAATTATGTTGACTATCAATTATTTTTCCTCAGCCTACAAAGAGACAATAAGCGTGGCAACGTAATCTGAGATGTCTATTGGTTTAGTAGTTCTAGGTAATGGGTCAACTCTTACCAATTTTATAGAGTAACCGTCAACATATCCGATTGCTAAATCTTCACGCCCTGCGTTACTGGTAAGGCTGAGGGTACCAATACTACGATTGTTTTTAAAAATCTCAAGTTCAATTGTTACTTGTCCCGCTTGTATACACTGCACATCAATTGGACACCTTGAGTCATTAGTAACATTTAAAAACTTTATTCTAAGTTTTTCAGAGCTTATGAGCGCTATTTGACCATATTTAAGTTTGAATTGAGTATCTAGCTTAGCCCTATTCTGTTTTTCTAGCAATTGCTCATAATTTGAGGGAATCTCTTGAGCAGAAGCTTTAATCGGTTGGATATAGCCATCGATAGAAAAAAATCCAGTAACGCTCAATGCTAGGAGGATTGAAAGTTTTAAGCTATAAGATGAGAATATTTTCTTCATAAACAACTAGTGCCTTCTCTGTTTGTTACACAGTCTCACTTAAAAAAATTATCCGTTTGTTATGTTTATTATATAGCAATCCTACTTGAGATACAAACACATCAAGCTTGAGAAACCCGGTTTCTTAAAGAAACCGGGTTTCTCTGTGTTCACGAATCATTGAGGATTGCTATATACACCTTAGCTACGCTCAAAATTGATTAGTTATGAATGAAAGCCGCAAATCGCTGGAAACCCCTGTACGCCTGTACTTATGGGGATAACGCAAACTTGTAATTAGTAGCACCAAGGCTTTCAGGCGCTATACCAGCGTTTTTTTGTATTTAATAATACTTTTTTCTCACAAACTCAAGAGAGCCACTGGAAAATCTCAAACATATTGTTTATTGCTAAAGGCAACAATTATTAAAATAACATGGTAAGCGCATCTTAACAATCATTGACAAAAAGATGAATTTGTGAGTTGTTTGGGAACCAGGTTGTAGAGACGCGATAACCCTTGTCCTTCGACCTTAAAATTCTCGCCGATCACCCTTAACACCAACCGTATTGAGATATAGTAGGGGCTACTTGCAATACGCCCTTACTCTACGTTTGATTTTTGAACGAATGAGAACCATCATCATCCACCATAGGGGCGCAAGCATCTTGGCTCCTACAACTGTGAAACGACCATTATCTGTTGATGCATATGATAGTCAATTTGTACTATAAGTAAGTCCTACAAACGTTCACCTTGAAAGGGCTGACCCTAAGACTTATGTATTGACAGAAATCGTCAGATATGCAGTAGGGGCTGCTTGCAAGTAGCCCCTACTGCATATCTGGGATGAAGGCATTTATCGAACACTACCCAGATATTAAAGTAAATTTAATAATGACCGACAAGTTTGTCGATTTAGTTGCGGTAGTGATAAACATGACTTTCTCGTCAATTTCGTCTGCGATCGCCAGATTTCGTGAACCGCGCCCTCGTCTTAGAGGTCAGCAGTCAATCAGGCTAAAAACAGTGTTGAGATCTTTCAGTATAGGATTACTACTGCCTACTTTCATAATCCGTCCTGTGCTAGGTGCGGAGAGGCTAAAGTTTTCCTATGGTCTTTTGGAGCAATCTATCTCGATAAATTCTCTCGAAACATACGCTAAGACAGGCAAAGTAGATGATGAGTTGTCTGGATATATTAAACATTCAGACAAAAAGAATCTACCTCAACTACGGCAGGTTTTGCTGACTCCTATTCCCCTAAATGTTGTACAGGTTTCGCAGTTTCTTTACACGCCAATTGGCGAGACATTGTTAGCAAAACTCGGACAAGTTATTAAGCAGGAATCTCGCATCAGTGGGTTTTATGCGATTCGAGCCGCCCTCATTCTCTCAGCGGCTGATCCAAACGGCTTCACCTTATTAAGTGTGCTACGCAAGTTTCCCTCAAAGGCGATTAACATTGACTTAGCCCGCAGTTTAGAGATTGCCAATCAATTTAAAAATCTGGTAAATCAGACTCAGAAAGCGGTGGCACTCATTAATCAGCAATCAAGCTTTGAGGCAACGACTACCCCTGTACCAACTAACGCCTCAAAGACCAACTTGATACGACCAGGAAGCTTTAAATGGCAAAAGCAAACTATCAACCTCAATGACATATCGCGCCTGCGCAAGTTTCCTGCGGACATTTATCTACCCCAGGCTCCAAATCTTCGCCCAGTGGTGGTCATCTCCCACGGACTCGGTTCTGATCGCACAAGTTTTGCTTATCTGGCTGAACACCTTGCTTCCTACGGCTTTGTGGTTGCTGTTCCAGAGCATCCTGGTAGCAATGCCCAACAGTTGCAAGCATTACTGGCAGGTAGAGCGCAAGAAGTTACTCGTCCCAGAGAGTTTGTTGACCGACCATTAGATGTCAAGTATCTATTGGATGAACTAACGCGCCTATCTCAGTCTAACCCAGCATTTCAGGGGCACTTAAATCTGCAACACATAGGCGTAGTGGGGCAATCCTTTGGTGGTTACACTGCTTTGGCATTAGCAGGAGCGCCCATTAACTTTCAGGAACTCAAAAAAAACTGCCCACATTCGGATGATTCATTGAATGTTTCGCTGTTGCTTCAGTGTTTGGCAATAAATTTACCCCCATCTATATATAACTTATCAGATGCTCGGGTGAAGGCAGCGATCGCCATTGACCCAGTTGATAGCACTATTATGGGGCAAGCCAGTCTCAGCCAAATCAAAATCCCAGTCATGATTGTAGCTGGTAGTGCTGATACTGTAGCACCGGCTCTCCCCGAACAGATTCAACCCTTTACCTGGTTAACAACTCAAAACAAGTATTTAGCATTAATTAATGGTGCTACACATTTCTCCACCATTGGAGACTCACCAACCCCTGGTGCTATACCTGTTCCTGAACAGGTTATTGGTTCTAATTCCGCCCTAGCACGTCGCTATGTCAACGTTTTAGGTCTTGCCTTCTTCCAAACCTACGTTGCCCAGCAGCCAAATTACGTGAGATATTTAGGTGCAAATTACATCAATACTATTAGTCGGGTACCTCTGACTCTGAGTTTAGTGCGATCGCTCTCCCTCCCTGAACGACAAAAAACACCAACTAAATAGGTATCAAGAAATAAAGCGAGGCGTGACCGTTTAGTTTGCCTCAGGTCGCAGCGCACCTTTACACTACCCCAGCAAGCGATTCATCAGGAGAGCGCCATCGGAGCCTCAGGTCATAAATCATTTGTCAATAGGTAGAGTCGAGTGGAGGTATTATCCTCCGACCCTCTCTGTTCGATCCGAGCGTGCCACTTTCACGGCACTCGGCTCTCGATTGTCTGTCTTAAGTTTTCAACCCTTTCGCTTTCTGGCAACCATCCATAGTACTGGGCTATCATTGGTTGTTTCTGCTCTGAAGAGCCTACTTACTCTTGCGTTTGCCCATATGGATGTAATCGTGGCAGCTTTCATGTAGTGCAGTAAGGTTATTAAGCTTATTGTTTCCATGATTGCCATCGTTGTGATGTAGGTGAACTTTTTCATCACCGTTGAATCTTAGATTACATTTTCCACATCTGAAGTTCTGGCGCTTGAGTACGGTTGATGTCAGTCCTTTGTAGAGTTTAGAGTTTCTATCTGTCCAATATACGGTGCTGCCATCGTAAGGTGAACGTTTGCCTTCTACCTTGATATGTCCTGCCTGTTTGACATCTACAGTTGGGAATGCTATACTGATTAACTCAGTAGCTTTCTTGGTGGAACTGTTTTTGTCTCTCCAGAATTTCTTCCAAGTGGCGTGTGCTAGATGCCATAAGGAATGATTGGTCATATCGCAATACTTGTGATATTCTCTCCAACCTCTGACTATGGAAGACAGCTTGGTAGCTTTTGCTTCAGTACTCAGACCAGAGCGATTGACGATATCCTTGACTTTTCTTCGGAATTTTCTGAAGTTGTCCGAATATGGAGTACTTCTAAATTTCCCGTTGTTTGCTTGGGTGGAACAATGCCATCCAAGAAAGTCAAATCCATCTGTCGGGGAGGAAAATCGGGTCTTGCTTGCTTTTAGCTCTAGTCCCCATGGATGGAGTTCGTTCTCAATGACTTTCTTGACGTAATCCTTGCTTAGTCCTGGTTTGATGATGGCAATCATGTCATCTGCGTAGCGGATTAATCTTACTTTCTGGACTTTGGGGTCTTTGGTGAAGATTGGTAGATTGTCAAGGTCATTAAGAGCGATATTTGCTAAGGTTGGTGAGATGATACCGCCTTGGGGTGTTCCCCTTTCGGTGTCATCGTTGAACCTTACGTCAAGTCCAGCTTTCAGGCATCGGAACACACCTGTCTTGAATGCTTGTGGTAACATGATTGCTTCCATTAGCTTGGTGTGACTGATGTTGTCAAAACATCCGGCTATGTCCATCTCTAGGATTGTCTTATCTCTTCCGTTACAGAATGAGTTAAGATTTGCGTTTCTTTTCGTTCCAACTCTATGATTGATTGTCCTGTTAGGTGTAACCATTTTGCCTACCGGATACCCTTGGCTCTGCTGCTATTGAACGTAGAATGCAGCGGGTATTTTTATCTCCGATTAATTCTCGGTTTTTCTAAATGTATCCGAGTATATGAATTAGACACTTTTCTAGGTTATATTTCACCGTAAGGACTCCTATAACGCCAGTGTCGGGGATACATGCCCCGTCTGATTACGTCCTACTTCCAGCTTCAGCCAAGAGAAACCGAGTCTAGTCACTGTGGATAGGTCTTGAGTCACCTCGAACCTTGAGGGGTAGGACTTTCACCTACATCAAAGAGAAAGTTCATGGTTAACTTATTTGTTGCCGGAAATTGTTTTCTGGCTGTTAAACCTTGGGTAGCTTATGGATTGGGCTACCAACGAATCGCACACGCTCTTTCATCACTTTCGCCTTGTGAAATTTGAAACCCTATTTTCAGGTTAGTCCCACTCAACGAGGACTTTGTTCGTTTAGCCACACCTGTGTCGGGGTATCATGAGATTATTCTCGAACCTGAGTCATAGAAGAGTGATAAGCAATACAAACAGCGAGTGGGTTTCGCGGACTTGCGAACGCCATCGGGCAGAAATTACAGCGTCGCATTCGGATAGAACTGTGATCAAGTTTAGGGCAATCCCAACTTTTGAGAGGTGGCAAACCGAACCTAGTCTGCTGGCGGTTATCGTAAATTAGATTATCGAAGAGGTGTGCAACTTCAACCTCTCAAACCTCTTTACAGTCATCACTAAAACTCTAAAGAACGAGGAGGTAACGATTATGGCTTTAGTTCGGTGGCAACCTTTGCAAGAAATTGACAGTTTACAACGGCAAATGAACCGCCTGTTTGACAACTTCATGACAACGGATGGAGACAGGTTGAATACAACCTTTGCTCCGGCTGCTGAGATGCACGAAACCTCTGAGGCTATCCATCTGAAACTGGAAGTTCCAGGGTTAGAATCTAAGGATATTGATGTGCAAGTCTCCGCTGAAGCTGTCTCCATTAGCGGCGAACGCAAAGAAGAAACCAAAACGGAAGAAAATGGGATGAAGCGCACTGAATTCCGCTACGGTAGCTTTCGCCGCGTGATTCCTTTACCCGCACGGGTTCAGAATACCGATGTCCAAGCTGAATACAAAAATGGTATTTTGAACCTCACGCTCCCGAAAGCGGAAGAAGAGAAGAATAAAGTCGTCAAAGTTAACATCGGCTAATCTTCTCTTGAGGTTAGGAGCTACTAGTACCGCTGCGCGGGAGTCAAAAGTCAAAAGTATTGTATTCTGGGCTTTTGCGACATTCTGAATGGTAGGTTTATTTACGCCGTGCGGTACTAGTTCCTCAACTCTTCCTCGATTCTGATTTATATTAGCGGCTATTCCATCGGGTTTCTGATTCAAGAATTCTCCAAAAGCCATCAGGTTTCTGATGGCTTTCTCACCCGATGTAGCGCAAAGCGATTTTTGTTGCAAACACCACACAGCTATGAAGTCTTCCTCTTCACTCAATCGATGTTGGAACTCTTGGTTCCAAAAAGACACCATTGTGCGTAATCTGGAGTTTTTCCAGAATTTCATTGTGGTTTCTCTATGTGTTGGCTTGTTTTGTGTCATGCTGATTCGGCTGGATGACATGTTTCTTTCACTGCTGAAACCCATTAATTTTGAGGCAGTTACGTCAGACATATTATTTATTCTGATTCTTGTAGAAATCTTTCGTCTGTTAATTATTTATCTTCAAGAACAGCGAATTTCTATCGGAGCAGCCGTAGAAGTATCTTTGGTTTCCGCGCTACGAGAAGTGATTTTGCAGGGAGTGTTAGAAATTCCCCTCAATCGTTTATTTGGTGCTTGTGCCTTTTTGGTTGTATTGGGCGGGTTATTATTTTTGCGGGTGTGGATGTTTCAACGGTTTGATGCTATCAAGCAAACAAAAGATGAAGGACTTCCAGACAACCAACACTCGCAACTACTCCGCCCGTCCGGCATTGAGCAATATCCCTTTTAATTCAAGATTCATCTTCGGTTTAATTTGATACACTATTAAAGGGCTGATTTATAGCATAATTACTATTGACAAAGCTGATTTTGCCTTAATGTGTCACCGATGCAGTATGATTGGATACACCCCTGTGTTCCTTGTCTTCTAGAAGTTGCAAAAACATTTGATGACCTGCGGAACGGGCGCATCAAAAGTTTTGAATCAAGGGTCATCAATTCACCAGCCGACCGTCGCATTGATCATCTTTTGGAACGCCCTTCTATCATGCTACGTAAGCTGACTTGGTTGCTGAGGGGATACATAGCTGCCTTCTTAATGCGATCGCCTGTAGGATGAGTGCGATCGCTGATCGCGTAGGTTGGGTGATCGGTACTCAACCCAACATCCACGGGCTTTGATAGTGCGATCCCTCACCTTGTAGTGCGATCGCATTATAGTTTTGGAAGTGCGATCGCAATTGAACGGAGAACAGAGCGATCGGGTGCGTACTGTACAAGAAAAATCTAGGTTATTTTAGGCAATCTTCCGGAATCGCTTGTTATACCCATGATTTATCTGATATTGTCAATAAACACACCCGATAACGAGCAGCATGAACAACGAGAATTTAAGACCCGCTTAAGCAATCTGGGGAGAAACCACTCGCTACGCGAGTGGGCTGCGTTGCAGGAGTTCGCGGATTTTATGGAATATTCCATTTCTGAAACAATGGAACGGAACTCGAAGAATTAAGTCCAGAAGAGTTCAGAAAATTATGTAATTGGCTATTGACAAAATCATAATAGCAAAGTTATATTGAGACAGATAAAATTTGGTTTCCAAATGCAGAGTTTTACCACCCAAACAAAGCTGAATAGCGAAGATAAAAACTCAATAAATTTCCTAGAAGCTATGGCAGCTAAGTTTGGTGCGGTAGAGCGAACCGTCTTTAATGCCATCAACAAGGGGAGAGTAATTGAGAAGGCTTTTGAGAATGAAATACAGCAAAATAATGGGCTTAGTTCCCAAGATGTTCGGAATATCATAACTAAGGCTGAGGCTAACTATAAGTCCCAAAAAGAATTAGTGAATCTCTATATAGAGCAGACCAATGATTCGATCAACTCCATTAAATCAGTTATCAAAAAGTTTGAGGATCAGATTAAACTTCTTCGAGAGCAAGGGAAGAAAAAGCAAGATTTATTGAAAAGAATCCCCTCTCTTGAGTTGAAAATTCATCATAAAAAACGCAAATTAGCACGTAAAACTGCTCGGCTAGCTGAACTAGAAGCCACGAAGAAGTCCGGGAATTTCTCGGTAACGTTTGGTTCAAAAGAACTATTTAAAGCTCAATTTAATCTCCACGAAAATGGTTATAGGAACCATGAAGAGTGGTTAAAAGACTGGCAAGCAGCGCGGTCTAACCACATCTTTTATGTAGGGTCTAATCGTTTTGGCTCTGGTAATTTACTGTGTCGGTTGACTGAAACAGGTGAACTAACAATTACGGTTCCGCCCTCTCTAAAGGAGCCCTTACGGGTTCGCCAGTCGCCTACGGAGGGAGACCCTCCTTCAGCGCTGGACTCACAGTTTGGCACTCATATTACATTTAATGGCGTTACTTTCCGTTATGGACAAGAATACATTAATGCAGCCTTGACCCCGAAGAGATTTGAAAACACGAACAAGAAGACTTGTGTTTTAACTTACAGGACGGGAACAATTGCACCATTAACTCATCTGATTATTAAAAAAGGTGATCAATGGTATCTGCATACTACTGTAGAGTTACCAGAAGTTCCTTATCAATCGCATAGAATTAATGGCGTTCTAGGAAT
This sequence comes from Stigonema ocellatum SAG 48.90 = DSM 106950, assembly GCA_016903675.1. Classification (GTDB taxonomy): domain Bacteria; phylum Cyanobacteriota; class Cyanobacteriia; order Cyanobacteriales; family Nostocaceae; genus Stigonema; species Stigonema ocellatum. Next base: position 97,976 of record JADQBA010000009.1, read on the forward strand.
TGATCTAAACCCCAATTCTGTCGATTGGTCAGTATGTGATGCCCAAGGAAACTTAAAAGACAAAGGAAACATTAAGTTAAACATTCAAGATAAGTCAACTAATGCAACCAAGGACGCAATTGGTAAAGTATGTGCTGAGTTGGTAAGAATTGCAGAAAACTATGGTGTTCCTATTAGTATTGAAAACTTAGACTTTACTAAAAAGAAAGCATCTCTGGGCGAGAAATCTAAGCGGTATGCTCGGATGCTTTCTAATTTTGCCTACTCTACGTTTGCGAAGATGTTGTTAGCTAGGTGTCAAAAGTTTGGAATTGAACTTATCAAGGTCGAGCCTGCCTACTCTTCTGTGCAAGGCTTGACGAAGTTTATGGCAATGTACGGGTTAAATAGTGGGAGCGCAGCAGCTTTAGTTTTAGCCCGTCGTGCTTTAAGGAAATCTGAGCGCTTACCTCGCGCTCTCCATGTCGCCCTAAAGAAACCAGTGGATAGCTTTAGGCACGTATGGCGAGCATGGAGCGTGGTAGCAAAGGTACTGAATACAAGAGGTTCTCGTAATCGACATGTATTTTTTACCCAGAAGTCGGGGGCAAACAGCCTCACGCAGGTCACGCTTACTGGTCTTAGCTTGAACCGAAAGGTAAAGGCTTTGGGTAGTAAGCAAGGCGCAAGCCACTTGCGAGTCAGGAGCACGACTCCTGGCGCTCCTGGGTGAGATTCCCAGGCGAAAGTACCCTCGGTGCGCTTGAGGGTGCGACTTGTAAGCAGAGGGAAGGCATCCCGTGCCAAAACGGGTTTTTAATACACTGCCCAAGTTTACCTAAGTTTTTGATAGCGCAATCTCTATATCTTGCTCAAAATGCAATCGCTCCGAAGTGCGAACGCTCAACGTCTCAACGATGGTATTCATACTTCTCCAACAATGTTTGTAAGATCCTGGGTGAGACCCAAAACCTCGTCGTCTGCAACGCTGCCAACACCTCTGGCAAATTAATCAAGCCCGCGCCTGCTGCATCATCCAAAATACCAACCAACCCAGTCACCCGTAACCCGCGAGATCGAGCTAATTGTCGCCCTCGCCGTTCATCCATCAAGATCAATTCAGCTTGTAGTTCTTCTGCTAGCAAAATCGCAGATTGCTCTCCCCGATCTAACACCGCTAATGCCTCATCAGGCTGAGATTGCGTTTCCCTCACGCTAACCCATGCCGGAAAATTACTTGCCCACACGCCAACAACAGATGGTGCGACCGGATGTAGTAGTTCATCTCGAACCACTGTAGGGATGACAATTTGTCCATAGAGATGTTCTAGCAAATGAATCTGGTCGATCAGAACCAGATAGCACAATACAGAAGTATCAGAAACAACGATCATGAAGATGGCAACTTACCTTCTGTGCGAAGTTGGCGAAATGTTTCTCGATCCTCTTCTAAATCGGTTTCGTCGTAATGTAGATAAACATTCGCATCCTTCAAAAAACGATCTACATCAAACCGCGATGAAAAACCCAAAAACTTTCCAACCTGATAGCGCGTGATTAATTCCTTCTCGTAAGCTTCTATCACCAGAATCTCCAGAACCTTTCGAGATAGGTTACTTAATAAGGGCTGTACCTGCGTTGAAAAATCATCTGGAAGCTCGATTGTGACTTGCATAATCGTAAAAACTTAGAGGAATATCAATCAGTCACCACAAACTTAACATATCCGCAGTTTATGATGTACCCCGAAAGCTGGACAGCGGAATAAGATAGAGTCGCTGCCAGCAGTACGATCGCCGATCGCGTAGGTGGGTGATCGGTACTCAACCCAACTTCCACAGGCTTTGATAATGCGATCGCTCACCTCGTAGTGCGATCGCTGTTGAGGGAAAAATTGGGCGATCGGTAGGGGGGTAGTGATTCGGAAGTAGTGATTCGGTTCAACGCATTGCTGCCCGTCCCTTCCTTGCCAACATCGGCGTTGTATCCTTCATCCCCTGTTCAGCCAACGCTAGAGTCTGCTCTAAGGCTTCTCGGATGGGTAATAATTACGAATTACGAATATTGATATGACTTATCGTGCATAGATGAGAACTACGAAAGTGCCTGGTATAATACTCGGTCTAACCAATGGCTGTCCTGGCATAACGTTGGGTGTTGGTCTGAAATTAGCTGTGGTCAAATAGACATTGTGTGTTTTGAGGTCTAAAGCCATAGTACGAGATCCACGCTGCGTCATGACATTATCTACAATACTGAATTTGTCTGGTGAGTCTTCATGCACGACCGTCAGTGAGCCTGCGCCATTGGAACTGAAAGCTAATCCAGTTATGGGATCAAAGGCGGTAGCATCTGTACCACTGCCAATTGGTAGAGTCGCTGTAATATTACCTGAATCTGCATTCACCACAGCCATCATCTGGTTTCTACAACCAACGAATAACCGCCGATGATCATTATCCATAGCTAAACCACTTGGTTCAGAGCAGGGTGTAAGCGGCCATCGCACTTTAACCGTGAGGCTTTTAGCATCAAGGGTTAATAGTTCGCTTTTATCTTCTATATTAACGTAAATTCGCCCTAAACCATCAGTAACAGCAAATTCTGGTTTTCCGCCTAACTTAATATTGCCAAGGACTTTAGCACTTTTGGCATTGAAAACAGTGGCAGAGTTGCTTTTACCGTTAAAAGTAAAAACTTGCTGAGAGTTAGGGTCGTAAACAATAGCATCTGGATTTAATTCGGTTTTGACTTCTCCTAGAACTCGTAATGTCTTGAGATCAAATATGGTAACTGTTGAGGCTTTGCCATTGCTAGTAAAGCCACGACCCAGTTCAGTCGCAATGGCAACACCATGTACCCCAGCAGTATTAGGAACTTCACCTACTACCAAGCCAGTATCAACGTTAAGTACTATTACTCGTGTAGAACGTGTAATGTATAAGCGACGAGCAGTGCTGTCTAAGGTAAGATAATCCCAAGAGCCTTCTTCACCAAGTACAACTTTTTTGACCAACTGATAACTCTTGGTTGACAAAGCGGTAGTAAATCCAGTTTTTTGGAAGAAAAATAGCAAATAAGATGCTAGGAAGAAAGTGATAATTGCACCAGTCTGACAAAAAGTACCCGTTTTCAAGACTCTATATTTCTCATTACAGATAACTAGAGACTACCGCATTGGATGGCTTAAGCTCAACAGATCAATTAAACCGCTCAACTCCTTGAGCGGATGGGACCGTTATAGTCAATATGAACGATACCAGTTCTTGAGACAGTCACTACGCTTTCGACTGTAGGAGTGTTAGAATCAGGACTATGTCCCTTAAAGGTGAAAGTCCAACTGCCATGCCCATCGTAGGTGTGGGGAGAGCGTTCTGCAGGGCCATACATCGAGTTTTGTGCTCGATAATTTTGTAACCCGCCATTGATGTGTTCAGCAGCTTGGCGAGCTAAATTCTCGGCGCGACCGAGATTAATGAGAGCTCTGTTACCAGGAACGGGCTGGGCGTGGATAGGTAGCGAGTTTGTCGTTAAGGCAAAGAATACAACAGAAGATACAGTTATGATCTGTTTCAGCATGGCAGTGATTCTCGACTCATTTAAGTTCTGCTATCGAACCTTAGCTCAAAAAATAATCACTACCGAATGATCACTGGAACAACCAGCTGAAGAGGAGAACGAGGTGCTGGATAATAATATCGTCCCTCGTAATATCTTCGAGGATAATCTCGGTGAGAGTAATAACGATCATCCCGATAACGATCATCCCGATGACGATCATCGCGATAACGATCATTTCGGTAATCTTGTCGAGAATATCCTGGGCGATGGTCGTAGGGCGAGTCAGCTTTAGCACTTTGAGAGAAAGCTACAGTACTTGCAGTACTCAAAGTGGTGGCTAAAACAGCTAAAACAATCTTGTTCATGTTCATATCATAGCCTCCAACCATGGGAGTTTTTAAAGGACTTTGCTCGGTTACTTTATTTTTTTGACTAGCTTTGTTCGGTTATATTCCTTATTGTAAGAGTCTAATTTCTTAATTGGTAGGGAAAAATTTACTAACTTAATTTATGACTCTAGTGGAGAGCTAAGTATGACATTAGTCATGGTAAAGTTAGGAACTTTGGAAGATTAATGGCGTCGCAATACGGTTCGGCAATCAGCAATGCTTGTGCTATGCAGGGCGATCGCCATGCAATCTAATCTTAAAATAACGTAGCTTTTTGTAGTCAAATGCAGTCTATCGCGCTATAATCAATGTATGCAGTTTGCACTTTACTGAGATTTAAGTTTTTGATAAAGTCACAAATTAACCCATGAGGGATAATTTCACAACGACGGTAGGGTCTTTGCAAAAACATCTTGGGTTACAAGGTTGAAATCCCCTTGTATAAAACAACGGACACGGATAAGTCCTAGACTCTAGAACCAAAAAAGCTATGCGGAGTATGGTCAATCAGAGAGCGAACATAAAGCAAGACGTTTAGACTGGGTTTACTCCCTTTAACTACGTTTCTTGTGTATCCCTAAACCACCCACCTAAGCTTTCAAAGCCACCACGCGGATTCTACGGTAGTCTGCTATCCAAACACCATCTTGATACAGCATTGGTTTCAACTGATGTTCAATATTTTGAATCACATCGGTTTTCTGTTCAACAGACAGTCCCAACAAAAACCGACTGGCAAACATCTCAATCCAATTTACCATGCCGACATCTCCATCTAAAAGAGGTGTAGGACGATCAAACAGAACTGCATAACTCACTTCAAACCCATGCTGTTCTAAACAACTTGCGTACTCGCCAATGCTGGGAAAATACCATGGACTCAGGGTTTGGGGTGATAGACTAGACAGGGCTTGGGTAATCGCTTTGACATTTCCTTTACCACCAAATTCTGCCACAAAACGACCTCCAGGTTTCAGGGCTTGATGAATACAGCTAATAACTGCATCAGGTTCTGGAATCCAATGTAGAACTGCGTTGGAAAAGACAGCATCAAACGGTTGTTCTACCTGGAAATTCCGTGCATCGGCAACCGCAAATTGCAGTTGAGGATAATTGTGTCTTGCTTTTTCAATCATGGTGCTGGAGGCGTCAATTCCCATCACAACAGCCCCTGCAAGGGCAATTTTTTCCGTTAACTGTCCCGTACCACAACCAAGATCCAGGATGTACTCTCCTGGTTGTGGAGACAACAATTTGAGCAATTCTTCTCCGTATTGCCAAATAAAAGAATGTTTGCTCTCATAGAGGGCAGCATCCCACTGATTCTTTAGCATAAAAAAAATCTCCTATTAGGTAGTCCATTTTGAAATACTATCATCAACAAGCAAATGCCTTCCCCTGCACTTACCTGAGCGATTTGTCGGGAGAAATCCGGGCTTGCTCTTACTTTGCTATTAACAACCTCAACCGAGACTTTGTGAATACCAAGGGGTTTTCCGTGGTGTTTCAGCGATCGCAATTGGGACAAGTGGAGCAACAGTTTCCTTTCTTCAAACTTTATTTGAATCTAGCTCTCCAGCCCACGTGTAATGCTTTTTACCTCAATCCCTTGCTACTGAAGGAAGGCTCTCGTGTCGATCCACACATCGATCGCTCTCTGCGTTCCTACGTCAAAACCATTGAGCCGCCTGCGATCGTCAGTGTCCTCTATGTTCAGGTACCATCGGAAATGAAAGGGGGAGAACTAGTACTGCACAACCGTAAACGCCAAGTTGGTCAAATTCAGCCGCAAATGAATACCTTGCTTTACTTTCAGGGTGATTTAACCCATTCTGTCAATCCTGTGATCACCCCAGGTGTTCGCCTAAGTCTGATTTGTGAACAGTATAGTCTGAGTGAGGCTGAACTCCAGGAAATACCCGAGTTTACGGTGGAGTCAAGAGTATCTGACCCTACAACAAAAAAGAGAAAGTTACTAATTCGTAATTCGTAATTAAAAGGCAATACAGTTAAGTTAAGGATTGTTCGTGAAGATTCCACAGGTGTAGGAACCGTAAATTTACGGTTTCTACATTATCTATTAAGAATTATTTTTACAGAGGGTTTCTAAGGGTAGATAACATCAGCAATTAATACAGGTTTGTTACCATACTGAGCTTCCATTTCTTCTCTCACCCTCTGATTCCAGGTAATGTTGTATTCTCGCTCAATATCAGCAACGACAAATGGACGAACGACACCCACCATCGTTACTGTCTGACCCTGGTTAATAGCCGCTTTTGGCGTTGCTTTTAATAAAACCACCAATTCCTTAGTACCAATGAGCTGATTTTCATCCATCGTAAACAAAACCGGACTTTGGATATTTTGGACTCTACCCATAACCGCCAGCCTTTTGCCATAGTATTTGCTGGGGTCGTTAGTTATTTCACTAAGTTTTGGGGCTAAAGCAATTGACTGAGCGATAATGACTGGCTTATTGACATAATCTCTATAAGACTCATCCAGCAATTGCAACTTAAAGTCCCGCTCAATTTCTGGAATCACCAAGTTACGAACTTGACCCGTAACTTGAACTTTTATGTTTTGGTCAGTAGGCAAATCGAAGGGCACACCGGAAGCATTTATGACTACAGTAGGTTCACCACCCAAGAATTGCTGATCGCTTACCATAAATGAACTCAAACCAACTTTTTGTATCGGCTTGCTTCTAATTGTCACGGTTTTGCCAATGACTTCTTTTTTTGTTTTGTAAGTTACTTCAGATGCCGTGACCATTGTTGAAGGGATAGCCATCTGCGAAGTATTGTAGTAGCCAAATCGAAATATGATAGCCAGCAGTGCAAGAGTAATAATTACTCTCCCGTCCCAAAGCCTCTGCATAAAATCGCTAGCAATGGAAATTTTCTGACTATCAATATGGTTGTTGTCAATTTTATCCATAATATTTATTTGTAAATAGATGCTTGTGTTTTCAAAAACTTAATGAAAAACACAGAAAAGTTGAACAATATTTTGCAGCTATGATGTCATATTACCAACGTAATTCCATAATTTCTTCTAACTGAGGTAATACAATTAATATCAATTATGGTTAATTGCTGATACTCTAGGCAGAGCTAAGGTTTGTAGTTGCGCTTCAGCGCTGAGATCTAGGGCGCTGAAGCGCAACTACGGACCTTTACATAAATTCATATATAGCAATCCTAAATCATTTGTGAAAAATCTTAAGTGGTGTAGGGTGGGCACTGCCCACCATATCCAGGTTTTGGTGGGCAGTGCCCACCCTACGTGTATTTCAAAAATCTGCTGAGGAATCCTATAGTTCGTTTTTCTGTAATTATTTTTTTAACGAACCGCCAAGACGCCCCTGTTCGCCAAGAAAAGAAAGAGAGTTTTTCACGTGCCTCCCCTACACCCCTATTGCCTCCCCTACACCCTTTCGCTGCCTTTCTGGCGTTTAACTGGGTTTAGCCAAACTTCCAGAAAAGAGAAAAATTGGGAAGAAACCAAGGTGAGAATCAGGTAAACTATGGCAACTGCCGTGTAAATCTCGAAGGAACGATAAGTATCAGCTACAATTAATTGACCACGTCGGAATAATTCCTCAAAGCCGATAACTGCTACTAGGCTGGTATCTTTGAGCATACTAATGAATTCATTTCCTAAGGGTGGAATCATGCGTCGCAGGGCTTGGGGAAAGATGATATAGCGCATAGTCTGCACTCCACTCATACCTAAGGAGCTTGCTGCTTCTGTTTGCCCAGGTTCAATGGATTGAATCCCGGCGCGGACAATTTCACTAATGTAAGCAGCGGCGTTGAGGCTTAAAGCGGTTACCGCAGCTACTAACCGATCAAAGCGCAAAGGTACACCCAAGCTTTGAGCCACGGCTGGCAAACCAAAGTAGATCATAAAAATCTGCACCAGCAAGGGTGTACCGCGAAAGAAATCTACGTAAGCGCGAGTCGCCCACCGCAAAGGCAAAATTGACGAGAAACGTGCAATTCCCAGCAAGGAGCCACCAATCATTCCTAAGAAAACTGACATGGCTGTGATCTGGAGTGTTACCCCAGCACCAACCAGTAAATTAGGCAAGGCTTTGAGAATAATATTTAGACTCTGAAACATTGTTAGTTGATGCTTGTTGGTTGTTGGTTGTTAAAAAATACCACTAACCACTATCTACTAACTACTAACAACTCCCCACTCCGTTCACGAAGTGGTCTGTGGCAATTTCGGAGGCTCTGTAGTAAACCACTTCTTGTAGATTTGGGTATAAGTACCGTCTGCAATTAGCTTTGCCAAAGCAGTGTTGATGGGGTTGAGGTTGGGAGAGTTTTTCGGCACAGCAATGCCATAGAATTCTTCGGTGAGCAGTTGACCAACTACCTTTATGCCTTTGATGTTGCCGGTCTTGATAGCGTATAGAGTGACGGGAGCATCGTTGATCACAGCATCTACGTTACCATTCGCCAGTTCTTGGAAAGCTAAAGGAGTAGAGTCAAATTCCCGGATTTGGGCACCTGCAATACTTTTAGCTTTTTTAGATCCGGTTGTGCCAATTTGAACGGCAATTTTTTTGTTTTTTAGACTATCTAGGGAGGTGATAGTTTTGTTGTCTTGGCGGACTGCGATCGCTAATCCTGCTTTAAAGTAAGGACGGGAAAAGGATACTGTTTGGGCGCGTTCTGGTGTAATGGTCATGGCACTAACAGCAGCATCCACAGTATTTGCCTGAAGTGCGGGAACAATGCCATCAAAGGGCAAACTCTGAAACTCAATTGTCAGTCCGGCTGTTTTTGCCACCGCTTTCATCAGGTCAATGTCAAAGCCCACCAACTCACTTCCATTCGCCTTAGACTCCATAGGTGGATAGGCTGGTTCTGTAGCAACTCTAATGGTTTTACCTGTTGCACCTGTTTCTGTTGCTGTGTTGGAGGTAGAGGTAGTACTAGGATTTTTGTCACCATTACAAGCAGACAAAATCACTACCATGCTCAATCCAGCTAAAAACTGCTTCAGGAAATGCGATCGCGTTATTGTAGTATAAAGCACCATTATTTATTTTCCAGCTAAGTTTTATTACTAACTCTAATGGGTTTGTAGTGAGGACTTTAGTCCTCATGTTCTTGAGGACTAAAGTCCTCACTACGAACAAATAATCACAAATTTATCATCATGTGGGTAGCACGCTTGTTAAGATAAAATTTTTACCCTGCCTCGTTCCCAGGCAGAGCCTGGGAATGTGCTTACTCGTGGGCTGCTGCCTCCCATCAAACCGGGAGGCAGAGCCGACCACAAGAGCATTACAAGGCAGAGCCTTGTAACGAGAGGTGATGCACAGTTGGTTATGTTTGTCAATGAGTTATTTATATAAGAATACCACATTGTAGGGGAACGGCACTGCCGTTCCTTTACGACAATCTATGGTTCAATAAACAGAAAATAGCTGTAAGTTTACAAAAGGTTAAATAATGTTCTATTTTGGTATCGAGCATGAAGTTGCTTTCCTCAACCGAGAAGGAGAGTTTGCTGATTTTACCCGCACGAAATACGCTGATTTCAATCAAATTATCGAAAAACTACCTATATATTCCAGCGACTATCCCCAACTGCGCATCGGAGGTGGAGGAATTAGAACGAAACGGTGGTATATTGAGGGATTTGAACGATATGCGGATTCTAAAGAAGTTACCGAATACATCCCTAAAGGTATTGAAATTAGAACAACTATACACTCTGACATTCACAGGGCTGTTACTGAATTAACTGAAAGCTTTCGCCTGCTACGCAACGTTGCTGCTGAATTTGGTTTTTCGCCAGTTTTGGTTAGTTTTAATCCGTACCATGCTGTTTTTGAGCCGGAACCTCCACTGAATGAGTATGAACTGAGATGGCGACAGGCAACTCCAGAGAGACAAACTGAGAACATCGCCATGCTGACCTATGGTCCAGACTTAAATATTTCTGTGGCTGGAAAGTCTAGTGAACACGTCATTGATATTGGCAGAAAGCTGACTTATTATAGTCCCTACATTGTTCCTTTTAGTTATAGTTCTCCCTTTTATCAAGGCGGTTTATGGGAAGGACTATCGGTCAGGACGTTTATGAGAACAGGAAAAAGACCTGCGGTAATGGTTTATTTGGAGAAACCCAAACAACTGATTAACAGCGTCCCTTCATTGACAAGAATAGCACGGGTTCCCGCTGAAGTCGGTCGCATCGAATTTAAAGCTTTTGATAGTTGTGATGATTTTTCTATCTATGCTGGTCTACTTGCATTGTTGAAAGGTCTGGTTTTAGACCAATCACTACTTGGTAGAGGAATTATACCGGATGCGGCTTTGCACCAACTTTCAGCGCAACAAGGGTTTGGCAACGAAGATATTTTTGTCACCGCGACAAAGGTTTTACAAGCGGCTGAGGTTGCACTGGTGTTAGATCCAGATGTTGACTTGTTACAACCGTTGAAAGTTATGCTGGTGAAGCGAGAAACAAGAGTCCATGAACTGATTGAGGTGTTCAAGAAGGTGGGTTCTATCGAAGAGACACTAAGGTATAGTTACCTTTTACGTGGTCAAATATAGACATGTAATTCCTCGATGGACATTCTCATCCTTGTATTGAGCAACACTGATTTAATTAATCCTTGTACACGGAGTCTTTGAGCTAATGGAGATTCTCCTGCTTCTAAACGTAATCTTTCTCCATACTCAAAGCGTCGCTTCATATCAGCATCAATTTCTTCTTTATGCTCCCAGTCCTATTTGAGATCCGATCACCTGAAGGGGCGTATTGCAATACGCCCCTACCAAACCCGGTAACTTTTGCGAAACCGGGTTTCTCTGTGTTCACGAATCCTCCACGGATTGCTATATATCTGAGGGAGGCAGGGCGATTTGATTCTCATTTAATCCGCTGTGTTGAGATTAGAAATTGCACTCTCGACTCAAAACAAGATGTCCCGTCGGGAGTTGATACAGGTTATTGTTGACAATATGCCTTTGCCCTGATTGTAGAACCCAGGGCTATAACAAAAATTTCTCAGTAACTACAGCTTCAAGTAAGCTGACTTCAACCTGAAATTGTTTGCCTGGGGCTTCACTAAATTCTAGCTGAATTGCATTATCAGCTAGCCTCGCAGTCACTTCCTGACTGACTAACTCAGCGGTGTTGGGATTAAGAGTGACTTTCAGCTTCAAACCAGGCGGTAGATATTCCTCACTGCAAGGTTCTTCATAGCAAGGAACAACCTGTACAAGCACATCAACTTCATCATTATTTTCCAACGGTTTTAGATTAACAACTAAAGCTAACGGTTGACCATTGAGTTGTAGTCCAAAATCAATTATTTTACCTCCAGAATGATGATAACCAAGTGATTGACTTCTTACAACACCCCAAGTATAGTTACTATCAAGTATATTCTGAAGATGTTGGGTGGATTGCCAACCATCTTCAAAAACTCCAAGGCACCAATTGCTCAGGTTTACTAGCGCTTTAGTAACGATGTTTGTAGCCTGAGTTAGAGGTTGTATAGCTGTATTATTGACTTCAGCTACTGATGGTAAAAGAATAGCAGTCTCTGACAAAAAACGCGAGGATAACAATAGGTTATTTATTTCAGTATCAAAACAAGAAAGTGCTAGCTGATAACAACTATTAGTTTTAGCATTCAAATGAATTGATTGGCAATATTTAATGAGTTGGTCATAACGGAGAAATCCGTAAATTTTTAATTCTTCTTTCTCTTCTAAAACCTCAATTAAAACATAAAAATGAGATGCTAGTTTAGGTGTTTTTATGACTTCTACTGGTAAAGTAACAAAATCATCAATCAGGTTATCGACAGTAATGATGCAGAGTCGAAAATCACCTAAATTTAAATGACAAACAACATCAAATAAATTCCCATTCTCAGATTTAAATATCGAATAATGATCTCGATTAATTTTCATATCTGGAATTCTTTCTCTCAGCCATTGTTCAAACCCGAGTAACGCTAGTGTATTTAAATAAATTTTCCACTGACACGCTTCGCCCAAGTTTTGGTCGCTAGTTTTTTGAGCCTCCTCAAAATGTTCTGATTCCAGCAAAATAATTTTTTGTGACAACTTTCGTCTCGAGTATTGTGAATAAACTAAGGCTTTCATTATATCTTATCTCCTGGTTCTGCCGTAAATTAGACTTCTTACAAAAGTCCTTTTCTTGATGTTGTTCTTTGCCTTGGGGGTCAAGTGTGACACAAATAATTAATTATACAAGAAGTCTATTGTGAAAATAAATTGTAGATTTTTTGGAAAATTAATTCCTTATGCTGCATTTTTAATTGTATCATTTATATAGCGGGATATCATTTGAGCGAATAAGCTTGTTTTTGTCTTTTTTTTACCGCTTTGGATTTCTGCGTATGCGTTTTGGAATGTTTTCTTAAAAGCGTAGTCTCTAATTTCTTCCGCAACTGTTTTTAAATAGTCTGGGTCACTGGAAATTGTTGCTAAGCGAGGTATTGTAGGCGTTTTACAAATTTCTTCTAGAAATTTCTCCTCTGTTCTATATTGAACATTCTCCAGAAGGCTTTCTAATTTAAATATGCGTCTGGCTTTAGACCAAGGTATTTCCCATAGTTTGGCAATTTCGCCTAAAGACATATTCCCTTGGTAGTAAATTTGCAAACCATTATGGAATTGTTCAGCATAACTGCTGTAACCTTTACTTTTTCTCAGATATTCGATGTGTTGAGAAATAACTTCTGCTATTGCTTGATATAAAACATTTTCAAACAAAGCATTACAGATACCTTGTAATTGCTCTAATTCAATGTCCTCTGGGTCTGGGTCAATATGATAAGGTAATTCTCGGTTGGGAGCATAATCATTAGTCGAGGTATCAAAAAGTTCTGTAGGTATTGTTTTGGGACTACCTGTCTTCTTATAAAGCGTATCCTGACGTAGAATTTCTGCAATTCTTTGGAAATGATAAATGAGTCCTTTACAAGAACTCATGATAATATTTCGTTGCTGTAACAAATCCAGCATTTCTTGCAGTTGCTTTAGTGTTGGTTCAGAACAACGTCCTTTTTCCTGTGATTTGCGTCTATCTCGGCGATAGACTGCATGAAATACCTCTACAATTTCATGGTCTCCTTTTTCAAGACGCGGTTCTAGGGAACGGGGAATATGTCTACATAATAATGCCCAGTTACTGGGAGTCCGTACCCCGAATTCCCAGAGAAATAACCTTAAACTCTGATTTTGTTGCGTTAGTCTCCAAGTCCAATTATCTAAACTTTCACTGGAACTTAAGTTTGGATTAAATGTTCGCAAAATTTCAACGCTAAAAAACTCTCCTCCTTTAGCGATCGCTCGAGTTGTGCCATCGCGATTTAAGATAAGTTGAGTATGACTTTCACTATCTAAAATCACCAGTTCTCTACCATTGTCATTTAAAACAAATGGAAGCAAATCAATATAGCTGAAAGGTTTTTCAATTTCAGCTTTACAGATGTGAGGGATTGTTTTACAGGCGATGAGAATTCTTTCAGAGACATAACATCTCAGACAAAGTCCAGCAAGGGCGCGTTGGCGCATATCAGACGCTGAGCAAAAAATTTCCCACAGCACAGCTTGAAGATGTCTGTTTTCCTCTGACGATAGTGTTGGTTTACTAACTAAGTGTGAAAATTGTATCCTAAAAAACTCCTGCGCCTGATGGATTTGTATGGCTTTGTAACCGTCTTTTAGCTGATTATGTTGGACTTTTGGGGAATCTATGATCCGCATTGTCCAGTATCTTGGTAGAGATACCATAGCTATTAAATTACCTCGCTTCTCATCAAACATGGCATCAACAGCAAAGCTATTTCACCAGAGGTCATTGTTTATCAATGTTCTGGATATCTACATCATATATATATATGGGTTTTTTGAACTTATACAGATACTATGGGGATCTGCTGGCTAAAGGCTAAAGTCTGACCACAAGTGTATAACTCATATCTTGCACCACCGTCTTGTTGCGAAAAGAAAAACCCAAAAAGCCTATTCTTTCGTAGGGTGGGCAGTGCCCACCCTACCCTTATTGAGAAGGTGCAAGATGTCAGTATAAGCGAATAGCACGCTCGTTAAGATACGGCCCTTGCCCCAACTGGTTAACAGCCTCCAGGCTGGCACTTCTATTCTCGCCTATCTGAAGGAATTTGCCGGATTCCAAACTCCTTTCGATTAGACATAGTCCTGAAATGATGTTGGGGCCAAGATGCTTGCGCCCCAAAAGCATAATTAAACAACGATTTTTTTGCGCGGCAGTTCAGATCGCCGGAGGCCGGCGCTCTGCCTGCCTTGCCTTTGCGCCTTTGCGTGAGGCTAATTCATAATTGCAAAAAAACGCGATTTAACCGGCGCTCAAGCGCAACTACGAACCAATCAAAATTAGTGTGGCGTACTACTAGGACTTAGGCTCTGAAACACCATTACACAAAGTGCGATCGCTCTCACTCACATTGGGGTTATTTTTCAGATAATCCCGCACCCAATCGCAACCATCAATGAGGAGTTGTTTTGATGTCAAGTCCAAATCCCACATAATTAATTTTCCGGTATCGTCACCTGAAGCAAGGGTATGACCATCAGGGCTAAAATTTAAGCTCCAAACGGAATCATCGTGTCCTTTATAGGTGTTCAGTTCCTTACCGTCAAGACTCCAGAGTTTCACGGTCTTGTCTAAACTAGCAGTAGCAATTGTTTTGCCATTTGGACTAAATCGGACGCGGAAAACTCCTGCTTTATGCCCTTGAACAGTTGTGATGAGTTGACCTTCACTCGTCCAAAGTTTGACTGTTTTATCTTCACTAGCACTAGCAATCATCTTACCATCAGGACTGAAACTGACACTATGAACTCCGTCTTGATGATCCTGAAGAATTTTGATGAGGTGACCTTCATGTGTCCAAAGTTTGACTGTCTTGTCCCAACCTGCGGTGGCGATAATTTTCCCATCTGGGCTAAAACTAACACTATTAACCCCTTCCTCATGTGCGTTAATTGTTTGGAGTAGGTCGCCATTTAGGTTCCAGAATTTGACAGTACCGTCATAACCAGCAGTGGCAAGTGTCTTGCTATCCGGGCTAAAACTCACTTGCCATACCCATTTTTGTTTATGATTTGGGAAATCTTTGATTTTTTCTCCTTTGCGATTCCAAAGTGTCACCATCCCATCATTAGTAACAGTAGCAATTATCTGTCCATCTGGGCTAAAATTAGCGTGAGTAAACCATGTTGTGTTTGTGTTGCTTTTGAAGGTTGTTATTAATTCACCTGAACGCTGCCAAATTTTGACTGTTTTATCTTTACTAGCGGTAGCATAGGAGTTGCCATCTGGGCTAAAATTGACGCTATAAATTGCACCGTTATGCGCCTGGTGGATTTGATGTTTCTTCCCTTTGATTTGCCAGAGTTTAACAGTTCCATCCTTGCTAGCAGTAGCTATCATTTTACTATTAGGACTAAAACTGACGCTCCAGATCCAATTTTGATGTCCTTTGAGGGTTTGCAGTTGTTCGCCAGACTCGCTCCAAATTTTGACTGTTTTGTCTGCACTCGCGGTAGCAATCAATTTGCCATCAGGACTAAAACTGACACTAGTAACAGAATTTGTATGAGTATCTAGGGTTTTTATTTCCTTGCCGTCAATACTCCAAATTTTAACAGTTTCGTCCTTACTTGCGGTAGCAATTTTCTTACCATCAGGTCTAAAAGTGACACTCCAAACCCAATCTTTATGTCCATGTTCTCCAGCCAAGGTTTGCAATTCTTTCCCATCCTGACTCCAGAGTTTTACGGTTTTATCTGCACTGGCGGTAGCAAGAGTTTTAGAATCAGGGCTGAAACTCAGACTAAAAATCTCTCCTTTATGCCCCCTAAAGGTTCTGATGAATTTTCCTTCACTCGTCCATAGTCTAATATATCCTTCGGCATCCCCAGTAGCAATGGTCTTTCCGTCAGGACTAAAACTCACACAATCAAGCTTTGTATTATGTCCCGTCAAGGTAGTAATTAATTTACCTTCTACAGTCCACAGTTTGACAGTTCCATCCCAACTAGCTGTGGCAATTATTTTGCCTGTGGAGCTAAATCGGACACTACGCACCCAATCTTGATGCCCTTTGAGAGTTTGTATCTGAGTGCCATCCGCACCCCAGATTATAACAGTATTATCTCTACTAGCAGTGGCAATTTTTTTACCGTCAGGGCTGAAACTAACATCGCTGACCTCATTTTTATGGCTTTCTAATCGATAGCGTTCTGTAACTTTATACACAGCCTCCTGTAATAAAATATTCACCTGCTTTTGGAGAACAACCTTTTCCTCAAATTTGTGAAATGCCAGATGAGCGAGTGTTTCATTCAGTCTTCTGGATGCCTTCAAACTCTCTATAAGAGCATCAAAATCTTCACCCGAAGTCAAAAGTGCTTTACTAGATACACTAAGAGCTTTGATTTCGTTCAAACGTGCATTCTCCCATTGCCACCAAGCTACAAGAGCGAGTATCAAAGTAACTACCAAACCACCGGTGAGTCCTAACATAATAACTTGCTGCCTCCGACTGTGTTGACGTAGGGACTGTTCTTGACGTGTAATGCTAGCGGTAATAAAATTCTGCTCAGATTGTGTGAGTTGTTCTCTGCGTTGTTGGTACCAATCTTCTGCTACAGCGAGCCGCGTACCGTGCAATAATGCTTCTGGGTCTTGATGACTATTTTCCCAGTCACGTACTTCTTGCTTGAGCCTTTCTTGCCAAATGCGAAACTCGCGGTTAGCTTCTATCCACTCTCCAAGGGTTCCCCATTCCCGAATCAATGCTTCATGGACAATTTCTACTGTTTCTATTTCATCAATTTCATCCCACCCAGTCACCACCAAACGTGCATCAGCCAAGCGTTTGACTAAACCCCAATTTTCTTCTCCCACCTCAGTGCAAGTCGCCACACGCCTAGTGTTTTCTGTGCCTTCCCCTGGACGCACTAACTGAATAAATACCCTTTCTGCAAGTTGTTTCTCTTTCTTAGATAGATTTTTTAATGCTTCATCAGCATGTTTTGCTAAAGCTTTTTCTAAACCGCCAATTTCTTCATAAGCCTTATGAGTCAAATACCAATTTTTCTGTTTCGACCACAGTTGAGTTAAAGCAAATTCTAGCAGAGGTAAACGACCAGGGTGATTGCCCACATCATGAATTAGTTTACTTGTTAACCCCTCCTCCAGTTCCACCTTCATTTTTAAAGCAGGTTTTTCAATCACATCTCGTAATTCCTCCCTGTCCATTGGAGTGAGTAACAATGGGGTGTATTGTTGCAAAGCCTTCCCCATTGGTTGATAATCAAGCACAATTCCCAAAAAATCCGCTCGCAGCGTCAACACCAGCGTAAATGCTGGAACATATGTTACAGCTAAAAGCAGTGCCTTTAAAAAACTGTGACGTTCTTCAACAGCAGCAAGAGTGTAAAGTTCTTCAAACTGATCTGCCACTAACACCAACCGGTGATAGCCTGAAGAGTTAATAATATTTTCCAAAAAATGGTACAATTTTGTCTCATGATGTCGCCAATCAATCTCAAATTCTAGTTCCGCCAACCGGGTTTCAGCTTCTGCTGATGCTTCTGGTTGTCGTTGTACCTGGGACTGGCAATATTTGCTCAACGCCACAGCCAAAGCATCAAACGGATTTTTCCCCGGACGAAAACTGATTATTTCTACATGACGATTAGCTTGTAAACACGGAATCAACCCTGCAAACACCACAGAAGACTTTCCGCTTCCAGAAGCACCAATGACGGGTACGAGGGGGTTGCTGTTTGCTGCTTCCACTAACTTAGCAATAAACTTCTCCCTACCAAAGAAGAAATCTGTATTTTCCTGACGAAACGCAGATAAACCTTGATAGGGACAGTCAGGAAGTTCACCTGAGAGTCCTCCCAAATCTTCCCAAGTCGGTGGAGGCTCAGTTGTATTTTGACAGATAATTGGCAACCAGCTTACCCCTGGTAGCCGCTTTTCAATATCTTTGTCGTCTGCAAGTTCTTTGAGTTTATCTCTGGCTTCCCTGACTGCTGTAAATAAAGATACTCCTTCTACAAAAGAATTTAAAAAATATTTGAGAAATTTTTGTGCTAATTTGTCTGGTACAACTTCGCGCCAGACAATGATGTAGGGAAGATTTAAATCTGCTAACTCCCTTGCTAAACCTAGACCATCACAGGAATTGAAGATTGCTAATTTTAAGCCTTTGTTAATTGCTGTCGAGAGTGTTCTTTTGATTTCTGCTACACTTAAACTATCATTGCGATTAATATTGATTACCCCTGTTTGACCATCACCTTTCGTTTCGCTATGACCGGCAAAAAACAAGATATCGCAGGCTTCTTCCCAAAGGGTGTTAAAATCTGAACGATTTGGTTCAGTGAGAACCCTGAGTTCTGCTGCCCGTTTCTTCAACTTTTCCAGTAATTCTTTATCTACACTAGTATCAATATTTGTACTGTCTCCGAAAATACTGATAATCCTAGCTCTCCTAATTTTACTAGTAATAGATGATTCTCCAGAGGGGGGAGTACTTGTTACTGAAGAGTTAAAGCAAACAGCCGCTTCACAGAAGACATTTTTTGGCAATAAACCCCATTCCTGCCAAGGTAGTCGATGTAAGATATTTTTAGTTTTATCTGATACAATTTTATCAGTGTGAATAACCAAACGAATTTCTGACTGAGGGTACTGTGGCAGTGCTTTTTCTAATTCTGACTGAATAGGATGAAGCCACTGATGAAGTTGATAGCGTAAACGCTGAGCATAATGGTAACAATCTGTTTGCGATATATGAGTGACTTGGCTATTTTTAAAACCACCTCTGGAATTGTTCAGTAACGAATAGTATTGCTCTTTCCAACATTGATAGGAAACTGGTATTTCGGCGCTAGGGGGTAATTGCACTTCTCGTTGTGTAATGTAACCCCGTGCATTTGCTGGTGTCACCTTAACATTGATGTTCCCAAACCCTTGATCAAAGTTCCCGTCACCAAAGTCTAAGTTTACCCATATTTCCATAAACCATCACCATAGATTATAAGCTGTTGCGCATTTAATTTGTATATGGGACGCGGGCAAGATGTCCGCACCACAATAATTTTACGTTTTCGTCTTATACAATCTAGCTGCACATCAGCTTCTTCATCCGTGCAGGAGATACGAACACCTCTCCCTTGTCTCCCAAGTCGTCCCTGTTATTCGGAAATCAAATAGAATTGCTATAGTTCTCCTACCCCATCCATTTTTTTCAGCAAATGAATAATATGAATCCAAAAGTTGACCAGACGCGATTAATCGCATCTCTACTACTATGTCTATCGGAAAATTGTTCAGAGTTTATCTCTACCATCTGGTTAAATAATCGCACTTTTTTATCAAATCTCATAGATAGCTACAACTGTAAAAATGTTGATTTCGTAAAAAATATTATTTAAAAATTAAATACTTTATAAGTACTTGGGTGTACTGGTGTGGGCAATACGGTTCGGATAAGCACCAGCCGACCAAAACCCGGTTTCGCACTTGTAGCGGTTTGCGAGTCAGTAGTTCTGTGGTAGGGCTATTTCATTCTACACTCTTTGCCTTTCACTCAAGTTTAAGGCAGCTACTCTAACGCGCTCAACCAAACTTCTAAATCTACCATCGCCTCAAAATCTAACAAGGCTTCGCCAAGATTTTCTAATTCTTCTAAGGACAAAGCGTCAATGCGTGTTATAGTTTGTTGAGATAATTCTCCCACCCGTCTGGTTAGCAGTCGAAGAATGAGCGATCGCTCTCTTTGTTCTCCAATCTGTTCTCCAAGCTTTTGCCCGATTTCCTCTCCCCGACTGAGAATTTCCTGATAAATCACCGACTCGCGCATTATGCCCTCCTGAAATATTTGAATGGATGAAGTTACCTATATTTGCTCGTAGTAAGCACTTTAGTGCTAAAGCGCTTGCTACAAACCTTTAATTATTCACGCTGACTTGGCTACATCTTGAATCAAATCTGGTAAAGCAGCTACTCTAATGCACTCAACCAAACCTCTAAATCTACGAGCACCTCAAAATCTAACAAGGCTTCGCCAAGATTTTCTAATTCTTCTAAGGACAAAGCGTCAATGCGTGTTCTGGTTTGTTGAGGTAATTCTCCCACCCGTCTGGTTAGCAGTCGAAGAATGAGCGATCGCTCTCTTTGTTCTCCAAGCTTTTGCCCTCTTTGTTCTCCAAGCTTTTGCCCGATTTCTTCTCCTCGACTGAGAATTTCCTGATAAATCACCGACTCGCGCATTATGCCCTCCTGGAATATTTTTCGGATTAAGTCCTTCTTAAATTTTAGCCCTGCCAAGATTTGAGTGTAAGCAGAAATTTCTGGTCGTTGTGCCCTTTGGAGTTGATTGACTTGTTCTACAACTTGTTGCAACAATATTCTCGGTTGAGTCGTCGCCGCCAGTGGCGCTAATGGCAACAAAGCCGGCTCATTCAGAAACCTTTCTGGATTTTCCTCCCACATCTTGATCACATGATATTCATGACGAGTGTTTTCCAGGCTAAAGGCAGTTTCAATGATGGTATCAGGTGCGGGCGGCAGCAATAATACGACAACTTGCGTTATTGGTAGACGATATAACCGATACAAGCGCACCCAGTAATCAAGCATCCGTAAAGGTAACGGCGGTTTAGATTCTAGTTGGGTTTGAAATTCCAGATGAAGAATGCGTCCACTGAGCTGCAAGAATGTCACATAATCAGCGCGAATAGGTTCGATGCTCAATTCGGTTTTTAAAACTTCGACATTGGATTGCGGTGTGCCCAAAACCCAACTAGCAAAGCTTGAGGGATATTTTTCCGATAGGAGTTTGCAGACGTTATCAAAGGACATTCATTTTAGGTGACAATTAGACAGTTCTTATTAAACTTACCCTAAGAGCGCCCTCGACACAGAAGAGTCTGGACAGTCTACCTCGTTTCTGGGTTGCTGCCTGGAAATGAGAAATATACATGGTTTGTTGATTCTGTCAATACGTAGTCTTACATATCTAAGCTATCCGTGAATTTTAGGGTTGACTTTTGCTTATTTGACAGGATATCATATGGATGATGGAAAAGGTGTGCTCAGATATATGAGGGTTTTCATTATCCTGTTGATAGGGTGCGTTAGTGCAATGCGGGAGAATATGAATTTGCCTCACGCAAAGACGCAAAGGCGCAAAGATTAATGCGTGGACTTTTATATTTTATACCATGTCCGCTTAATTACTATAAATAAAAATTAGGTATGTAGTTGCGCTGTCTTCGCTCTAGACAGTCGTGAGCGAAGACAGCGCAACTACGTGCCATATTACACCAATTTTCAATTAATTAGACCACAAAGAGTGCATTCTTCTTAGCGCCTTTGCGCCTTTGCGTGAGACAAAAAACGTGGTACACGCCCTTCTAAATTAAGGCTTCTTGCGAAGCTGATTGATGTAGTCCATCGCTTTTTGGTACAACGCTGTGTTTTTTTGTTGCTGAAAAAGGTCAGCGGCTTTCTGTAAGTCCTCAATTGCCCCCTTGTTATCTCCCAAATTACTGCGGGCAATACCCCGGTTACCGTAGGCATTAGCATAGTTGGGATTAATCCGCAGGGCTTGGTTGTAATCCTCAATTGCCCCCTTGTTATCTCCCAAATCACTGCGGGCAATACCCCGGTTATTGTAGGCTTTATCATAGTTGGGATTAATCAGCAGGGCTTGGTTGTAATCCTCAATTGCCCCCTTGTTATCTCCCAAACCATAGCGGGCATTACCCCGGTAATTATAGGCATCAGTATAGTTTGGGTTTAGGCGAATTGCTTGGCTGTAAGCAGCGATCGCACCTTTATAGTCCTTCAACTCATACTTATCGAAACCCTGAATATAGAAGTCGTCAGCTTTTGGTGCTGTTGCTATGGCAGTGTTAGGAGGACGGACTCCCACATCCACCCCAAGTTTTGCTGACAGTCTCAAGAAGGTATTGATGGGAATGCCCAAACTCAAGCCTGTTTTGACATTGTTAGGGTCTTTGTTTGTTCTACCGTGAACTCCTACGAGTTCACCTTTTTCATTCATCACTAGACCACCGCTCATCCCTTCTTGGGTGTTATTGTCATAGATTAAGGCATAGCCATCACCCTGTGAACCATTGGCAGTAATCTCCCCTGGAGAAAAATTTAAAACTGATTTCTTAATTGCTAGTGTCGGTGCAAGAAACCCAGCTACATAAGCCGTTGTCGCTAATGTGCTTTCGTCTGAATTGCCTATCTTGGCTAGAGTATAATTTTGAGTGCTTGTAAACTGCACCACGGCTAAGTCTACTCCAGGCAGTTGTTTCACAGTCTGCTTGTAGTTGAGTGCATAGCGCTGATCATCAACGGTGACAATTTCATATGTATCTGGTATGTCTACTACATGATTGGCTGTCAGGACAGTGTAAGTATTTCCTTCCTTCTTAATAATCACCCCTGAACCATACCTTGTTTTAGAATTGATTCGTACTGTAATTTGTGT
>JADQBA010000436.1 GCA_016903675.1 Stigonema ocellatum SAG 48.90 = DSM 106950
TCCACAGCTTCGGTACATCGCTTAGTCCCGTTCATTTTCGGCGCAGGAGCGCTTGACCAGTGAGCTATTACGCACTCTTTCAAGGGTGGCTGCTTCTAGGCAAACCTCCTGGTTGTCTGTGCACTCCCACCTCCTTTACCACTTAGCGATGATTTGGGGACCTTAGCTGGTGGTCTGGGCTGTTTCCCTCTCGACAATGAAGCTTATCCCCCACTGTCTCACTGGTTGTGTGTCCATCTGGTATTCAGAGTTTATCTCGATTTGGTACCGCTTTCGCAGCCCGCACCGAAATAGTGCTTTACCCCCAGACTATATTCACAACCGCTGCGCCTAAACACATTTCGGGGAGAACCAGCTAGCTCCGGGTTCGATTGGCATTTCACCCCTAACCACACCTCATCCGCCGATTTTTCAACATCGGTCGGTTCGGACCTCCACTTGGTGTTACCCAAGCTTCATCCTGGGCATGGTTAGATCACCCGGGTTCGGGTCTGTAAACACTGATTTATCGCCCTTTTCAGACTCGCTTTCGCTGTGGCTATGGCATTTCCGCCTTCACCTACCAGTGCCTATAACTCGCCGGCTCATTCTTCAACAGGCACGCGGTCAGACGTTTAATCGTCCTTCCACTGCTTGTAGGCTAATGGTTTCATGTTCTATTTCACTCCCCTTCCGGGGTTCTTTTCACCTTTCCCTCGCGGTACTTGTTCACTATCGGTCACACAGTAGTATTTAGCCTTACGAGGTGGTCCTCGCTGATTCACATGGGATTTCCCGTGTCCCATGCTACTCGGGATTAAGCTAGTATCCAGGACAGTTTTTGACTACAGGACTTTCACCTTCTTTGGTACAGTATTTAGCTGTTTCGTCTAACCTCTTGATTCCATATCGCTTTCCCACGACCCCAAAAGGTAAACCCTTTGGTTTAGGCTCTTCCCCTTTCGCTCACCGCTACTTGGGGAATCTCTTTTGATTTCTTTTCCTCCAGCTACTAAGATGTTTCAATTCGCTGGGTTCGCTCTTTCCTACCTATATATTCAGTAGGCAGTACATAGGGTTGCCCCATTCGGACA
>JADQBA010000314.1 GCA_016903675.1 Stigonema ocellatum SAG 48.90 = DSM 106950
TAATTGAAGGTAGGTCAACGAATTGTTCTCAAACACCACCGCCACCGCATTGGGGGTGCGCTCCACCTGCTCTTCAAATAACTGATGAATACATTTATCTTGGGGATATTCACTCAGAGTATCATTCCACTCCACCAACAATTGATGGCGTTCTGCTGCACTCAACAGGGGTAATTCACCCACAGTTTGTCGCGGATTTTCCACAATTGCCGACAACAAATTCTGGAAATGACCAGCCATCCGCGAAATCGTTGACCCATCAAACAAGTCAGTATTGTACTCCCATAACCCCACCAATCCGTGGTCAGTTTCCGACATTGATAAGGTAAGATCAAACTTAGCAATTGTGCTTTGGTGATCTAACTGAGTCAAAGTTACACCAGGTAATTCAACTTCACTCATCGGGGCATTTTGCAATACAAACATCACACCGAACAGGGGAGAATGACTCAAATCGCGTTGTGGTTGCAATGCCTCAACTACCTGTTCAAAGGGCACATCCTGATGTTCATAAGCTTTGAGTGTGGTTCCTCTGACTTGTGAAAGTAAACTCTCAAAACTGGGATTATCTGAAAAACGGGTTCTCAACACCAAAGTATTCACAAAAAAGCCAATTAGCGACTCTATTTCACAGCGGTTGCGATTGGCAATGGGAGACCCAATTAAAATATCTGATTGACCACTATAACGATATAGTAAAGTGGCAAACGCCGCAAGCAGGGTCATAAATAAGGTCGTACCCGACTCTTGAGATAGGCTTTGCAACTTCTGTTTTAAATCCCCAACTACTGTAAAACTTTGAGTCCTACCCCGGTAAGTTTGCACCACAGGACGAGGGCGGTCAGTGGGTAATTGTAATAATTGTGGTGCACCTAGCAATTGATCTCGCCAGTAATTGAGTTGAGTTTCTAGAACTACCCCACTCAACCATTGTCTTTGCCACACTGCAAAGTCTGCATACTGGATCGGTAATTCTGATAAGGGAGATGGAACTCCGTTGCAAGCTGCTTGATATAAAGCACATAGTTCTGAGATGAATACCCCCATTGACCAACCATCAGAGACAATGTGGTGCATTGTCAGTAATAACACATACTCCCTAGCACAGATGTGCAACAAAGTACACCTGATTAATGGTGCTATTTCCAAACTAAAGGGGGTAATTGCTTCAAGTTCTACTTGTTGCTTTTGGATAGTTTCACGTTCGGCGACGGATAGTTGCTGTAAATCCACCACATTGATATTCATGGTGGCTTCTGGGTGAATGACTTGTATTGGTGTGCCATTCACTGTTTGGAAGGTAGTGCGCAATATTTCATGGCGGCGGACTATTTCTGATAATGCTTGTTGCAAGGTCTTCAGATCTAAGTCTCCACTGATGCGTACTGCTGCTGGTATATTATAAGTGGCACTTGAAGAGTCCAGTTGGTTGATGAACCACAGTCGCTGTTGTGCCCAAGATAGGGGTAATGGCTCATCATTTCGGGGACTTCGCTTAATTAGTTGAAGGTCAGAATCTTGTAAAAACTTGATGATTTCAGCTTTGCGATCGCTCAGTTGGGCACGTATTTCTGGTGTCAATATTCCTTGAGGAGCATTACAACGCAAACTAGTTCCCTCCGCCCATAGTTTAACATCTAAAGCAGCGATCTCAGATAAAAATTCTTGAATCGGTTTCATAGTTCGATTTCCTCGCGATTTTCTAATTGATACGAAGGAGTAGTTTGTAGTTGTTGCACTAGTGGTGAATGACTGTTTGCGATAATTTTTGATAAGTTAGCTATTGTTGGTTCTTCAAACAGATTTATCAGAGGAACATCGACTGAAAAAGCTTGCCTTACTCTAGAAATGACTTGTGTCGCCAACAGGGAATGTCCGCCTAAGGTAAAGAAGTTGTCGTGGATACCCACTTTTTGTATGCTCAAAACTGAAGCGAAAATATCAGCAATTATTTCCTCAGTACGATTCCGAGGTGGGATGTATTGTGAATTGCTAATTGTTTCTGTACTAAGTACGCTTAGTGCTTTAAAGTCTATTTTACCGTTGGGTGTTAACGGTAGGGTGTCTAAAGTAACAAAGGCAGCAGGCACCATGTATTCTGGTAGCTTTTGAAAGAGGAATTCACGCATTTGGTTGGTGCTAAGTGATTTATCAGAGGGAACTACATAAGCACAAGCGCGTTTGTTCCCACTGACTTCTTCTGTAGCAATGACTACAGCTTGTTGGATTTGGGGGTGGGTATTTAAGACGGATTCGATTTCTCCCAACTCGATGCGGAAGCCGCGAATCTTCACTTGGTTATCTACGCGACCAAGGTATTCGATGTTACCATTAGTTAGATAGCGGGCGAGGTCGCCTGTTTTGTAAAGGCGTTCTGATTTGGAATCAGAGAAGGGATTTGGGATAAATTTTTCGCTAGTTAGTTCTGGGCGGTTGAGGTAGCCTCGCGCAAGACCAGCACCACCGATGTGCATTTCGCCCCCGACCCCAATTGGAGTTGGCTGTAGGTTTTGGTCGAGTATATAGACCTGTAAATCGCTCATGGGAGAGCCAATCATACTACCCAAGATGCTCAGGTCGGCGATTGTTAATGGGTGATAGGTAACATGCACAGTGGTTTCTGTGATCCCGTACATATTCACTAACTGGGGTGACTGGTCGCCGTGTTGCTCAAACCAAGGTTTCAGGCTCTCTAGCGAAAGAGCTTCTCCACCAAAGATGACTAAGCGTAAGCTCAAATCTTTGACCTGATGCAAAGATTTATCCGCCTGAATAAGTTGGCCAAAAGCGGAGGGGGTTTGATTGAGAACTGTTACTTTTTCTTTGCAGAGCAACGTGTAGAATGACTCAGGTGTCCTGCTGATCAAATAGGGCACTACTATAAGTCGCCCACCATAGAGAAGGGCACCCCAAATCTCCCAAACTGAGAAATCAAATGCATAAGAGTGGAAAAATGTCCAGACATCACATTCGTTAAAGTTAAACCAAGACTGAGTGGCTGCAAATAAACGAACTATATTGTAGTGGGGAATCAAAACACCTTTAGGATTACCTGTAGAACCTGAGGTATAAATTACGTATGCCAAGTTACTGGCGACCGTATCAATGACTGGATTTTCCTCACTCTGCTCAGAGATCATGTTCCACTCTGTATCCAAACAAACCACCCGTGCAGTATGTGATGGCAAAGATGACAACAACTCAGAGTGAGTAAGCAATACCTCAACACCTGAATCCGCCAACATATAACTTAACCGTTCTTGGGGATAAGCCGGGTCAAGGGGTACATAAGCACCACCAGCCTTAAGTATGCCTAACAATCCCACCACCATCTCAACAGAACGTTCCACACAAATACCCACCAGTACCTCTGATCCCACACCGAGGGAACGCAGGTGATGTGCGAGTTGGTTAGCTCTATGATTTAATTGAAGGTATGTCAACTGCTGGTTCTCAAACACCACCGCAACACAGAAGGGTGTTTTCTCTACCTGTTCTGAGAACAATTGGTGAATACATTTATCTTGGGGATATTCACTCAGAGTATCATTCCACTCCACCAACAACTGATGGCGTTCTGCTTCACTCAACAGGGGTATTTCACCCACAGTTTGTTGCGGATTTTCGACAATCGCGGACAACAAGTTCTGGAAATGACCAGCCATCCGCGAAATCGTTGACCCATCAAACAAGTCAGTATTGTACTCCCATGACCCCACCAATCCCTGGTCAGTTTCCGACATTGATAAGGTAAGATCAAACTTAGCAATTGTGCTTTGGTGATCTAACTGAGTCAAAGTTACACCTGGTAATTTAACTTCACTCATCGGGGCATTTTGCAATACAAACATCACACCGAATAGAGGGGAATGACTCAAAGAACGTTGTGGTTGTAATGCTTCTACTACCACCTCAAAAGGCACATCCTGATGTTCATAAGCTTTCAGTGTGGTTTCCCTGACTTGTGAGAGTAAACTCTCAAAACTGGGATTATCTTCAAAACTGGTTCTCAACACCAAAGTATTCACAAAAAAGCCAATCAGTGACTCTATTTCACTGCGGTTGCGATTGGCTATTGGCGTACCCACCAAAATATCTGACTGACCACTGTAGCGATAGAGTAAAGTGCTAAACGCCGCCAACAGGGTCATAAATAACGTAGTACCCGATTCTCGAGACAGAGTTTGCAACTTCTGTTTTAAATCCCCAACTACTGTAAAACTTTGAGTCCTACCCCGGTAAGTTTGCACCACAGGACGAGGGCGGTCAGTGGGTAATTGTAATAAT
>JADQBA010000380.1 GCA_016903675.1 Stigonema ocellatum SAG 48.90 = DSM 106950
TCAAAGAAGTAACAAATGTCTTGCACCGGATGCAATGGTTGTTTTTGGTAGACCAAAAGGAGACAGGCGTTCCTACAAGCAGTGGGAGGAAAACAACATTGCGCCACAGGTGGTATTTGAAATCTTATCCTCCAGCAACACGACCAAAGAAATGGCAAACAAACTACTGTTTTATCAACGCTATGGAGTGGAGGAATATTACATCTACGATCCAGAACAAGTAGAGTTGACTGGGTTGCAGCGCTGTGGAGAAGATTTAGAAGTAATTGAACAAATGAATGGTTGGGTAAGTCCCCGTTTGGGAGTACGGTTTGAACTAACACCGGATACTTTGGAAATTTATCGACCAGATGGACAAAAGTTTCTCACATTTGTCGAATTAGATCAATTACGAGAACAAGAACGTCAACGTGCTGACACAGAACGTCAGCGTGCTGACACAGAACGTCAACGTGCTGACACAGAGCGTCAAGAGAAGGAAGCAGCGCTTCTTCAACTTGAACAAGAACAACAGCGTTATCAAGATTTGTTAGCCCGACTGCAAGAAAAGGGAATTGATTTAGAAAATCTGTGAGTGCAATTTATCATTTAGGAGGAAATCCATCGGTTTGAATGAAAATGATGCAGCTTCTCCAGAAAATTCCCAAATTGTAGAAGTTGTACAACAGCAGATAATAGATCCTACTATCGAAGTTGGAAGCGGTTGTGAATGGAGAGGGAGTGGGGCTGAACCTCAATGGAACAATCCTAAATCAATGAAAGCTTACGATCATATTGAGCGTCATCATGGTCCCAAAAAGAAGCCCAATGAATTTCAGGGGAGAGCAAGTAGCACTCAAGACAATCAAGGACAGTGGTTCAGAGTTGAGTACTGGGTAGAAGCTGAGAAAGTGACACCCAAATATCCAGGTAGGTACATTATCAATTTCAAGCGTCCTATTGGTAGAGTGTATCACCCAGATGGAACTACAACTGAAGAAGTAAGTCGTGCAGTTGTTGTCAGGAATGCCGATGGAACGCTAAAGTCAGCCTATCCTGTAACTAATAGCACCGTCTTGAAATAAGAAGATAGGAGAAAAATCAGTGAATCATACTCAAAAATTTACTCTCCAGTTAGAAGAACCTTGGACTTGGGAAGGTCTTGCACCACCAGATGACCCATTAGGAGAACTTTCAGATTTTGAAATGGGATTACGACGTTTTTGCTTTGAATGTAATCATAAAGTCTTAATAGAGTTCCCAGATGAAAGAAGATATGTGTTTTTAGAACCTGATATAATCCTTATTCTCGAAACTCTCCCAAAACAAATTTCAGAACTATCAAAAGGCAAAAAGATTGAGATAGACTTCCCTGAAAGTTATATGTATATCGAGTTTATGCCTGTTGGAGATAAAATACGCTGCACTTTAACCAAGTTTGGCAGCAACCCGAAACAGAAGCATTTTGAGTTGGATCAAACTCAAGTATTAAGAGTATTCAGAAATTTTTTAGATGAACTCATAGAGAAAGCTGTGGTAGGAGGCTACATTACCTCGGCAGAAAAAGAACAATTTTTGCTGCCAATAGGTAAGCAGGCGATGTGCTAAGGTGTTACTATCGCGCTTTATTTCATTGGGTGCGATCGCGCCTACCGCATCACCAAAGAATACCGACGGTTGAAGCATATGGTACAACAACTTACACCCGTAACATCGGACACGGAGTATGATATTATCTACCCCGAAAGCGACGGCAAACCAATGGCAGATAACACCATACAATTTCGCTGGATTGTCACTGTAAAAGAAAATTAGAAATCTTGTTTGCAGCCATTGCTGATGTATTCATTGCCGGCGATCTATTGTGGTATCCAGTTCAAAGAAGTAACAAATGTCTTGCACAGATGCAATGGTTGTTTTTGGTAGACCAAAAGGAGACAGGCGTTCCTACAAGCAGTGGGAGGAAAACAACATTGCGCCACAGGTGGTATTTGAAATCTTA
>JADQBA010000475.1 GCA_016903675.1 Stigonema ocellatum SAG 48.90 = DSM 106950
CCCCACTCTCCACTGTGATGTGTAAGCGTTGGTTTTGTGGACTAGGGATTGCTATATTTAACACGATATTCTTTGGTGCTAATTGTGCTCGCGCCCAAATTACACCAGATAGGACTCTACCAAATAACTCCATCGTCACACAAAATGGTAGCACCATAAACATTACAGGTGGTACTCAAGCAGGGGGTAATCTGTTCCACAGCTTTAAAGAGTTTTCCGTACCCACTGGTAGCGAAGCTTTGTTTCACAATGGGGCTGACATACAGAACATAATCACCAGGGTAACAGGCGGGTCAATATCTAATATTGATGGGATAATCCACACCCTATTTACAGCGAACCTGTTTTTGATTAACCCTTCGGGGATTGTGTTTGGACGA
Source organism: Stigonema ocellatum SAG 48.90 = DSM 106950 (assembly GCA_016903675.1). Classification (GTDB taxonomy): domain Bacteria; phylum Cyanobacteriota; class Cyanobacteriia; order Cyanobacteriales; family Nostocaceae; genus Stigonema; species Stigonema ocellatum. The sequence continues at coordinate 381 of JADQBA010000475.1, forward strand.
AATGCGAGTTTGAATGTGGGCGGTTCGTTTATTGGTAGTACAGCCAAGAGTATAAATTTTGCAGATGGTACAATCTTTAGTGCTACGCCAACAGAACCAACAGCGCTATTAACGGTAAGCGTTCCCTTGGGGTTGCAATTCGGTTCAAATCCAGGAGAAATTAAAGTCACTGGACCAGGGCACGAATTTGAATACTCTACAGTTCCCACAGAAGGACCTCGTCCCCAACTTGA
>JADQBA010000439.1 GCA_016903675.1 Stigonema ocellatum SAG 48.90 = DSM 106950
CATATAGGATAAGTCTTCAACCGGACACGATATCATAAGTATACGAGTATGGAGTAAAGCTTAATTATTACACTCTCGACTCAAAACAAGATGTCCATTCGGGAGTTGATACACACCTTGGGGTTCCACAATGGGGTCGCCCTTGCTCGATGGACGTGATGTAGAGACGCGATAACCCTTGTCTCTAGACAGGCGATCGCAGTGTATTAAGTGTTTATATACGCCTCTTTTAGTATAAAAAATACATTATACGTATAAAATTTTATTTTATTATGCAGTTTTCCGCAAATTGCCTTTCTAAAATCTGCAAGGAACCTATCAAAAAAAAGCAACTAAAATTGTCTAAAAAGTGAATGCAATAAAAACTTATTACTTTTATCCTTAAAAATAGGGTTCGGTCGTGACTCCATTACATACACAAAACTTTGTATTGAATTTATAGCGTTTGTTTGTTTCCTACAGGAAGACGCTCAGACGAGTATAAATCTAATCTTTAGTTTTCTTATTAGCATTGTTACCACTGGCATTGCTGAATCAAGATATGAATGATGAAAATCACGCCGCTCGTAGAGACGCGATTAATCGCGTCTTTACAAGGGTTTGGCAAAATAACAAATCTGTAACTAAATGTAATTCATTACTAAATTCAGCAACGCCTTACCACTTATATTTTCAAAAAGGCACTATAGAATTCCTCCGCAGATTTTTGAAACACACGTAGTCCGGGCTAAAGCCCACCAGATCCGGGTAATGGTGGGCAGTGCCCACCAGATCCGGGTAATGGTGGGCAGTGCCCACCCTACACTACTTAAAATTTTTCATGAATAATTTAGGATTCTACGACTTACGCACTGTACAAAAAGACTAGATTATGCATAACGTGTGCAATCGCGTGGAAGCATTGTCTTTTCTTTGGATCAATTGCACTGTGGCGGCAAAATGCTTTACTCGATCTACAATTCACGTTCATCTTTCGCCAGTG
>JADQBA010000481.1 GCA_016903675.1 Stigonema ocellatum SAG 48.90 = DSM 106950
CTCTTATTCCAGTAGAAAACGAGCTAGTGCTCAACTAGAGAAAGATATTGGCTTAAACGGACGCGAGCAATGCAGGGATGCAACTCGTCAGGGATAGGCCATACCACGTACAACCGTACGACCACCCCGGATTGATAGCTCTAAGCCATTCGGGGTTTTTTCGTGTCCTACGGCCACGGGATTTTCTTAGGCATGGACCACCCCAACTGTACACGCTGACGCAAATCAATTTATGAGTTTGATTTAGGAGTACTCACAAAATGGGCACTCTTTTCAGTACAGTTGGGGTGGTCCATGCCTAAGAAAATCCTGGGGGTTTGGGGGCTAGCCCCCAATTACTAAACAGCGTCGCAGACACCTCATAACAGGGAAAAAATACAATGCCTGGCCAATGATCGAGCTAGCCAGGCATTGCACTTTCCGGAGGGCTGTTGTATAACTGATTTTATGTTAAGGGAATAAACTGATTCAAGCCCTTCCGCTCGTATTGAGGCTAGTCTTAGTTATATTAAAATTATCGAAGCTTAATAGAAGTCAGTTGTAGGGGTATCCCAGATATGTCAATCGCT
>JADQBA010000446.1 GCA_016903675.1 Stigonema ocellatum SAG 48.90 = DSM 106950
GTTCCTGTTATCTCTCCATCAGGTGAGCCACTAATGCCAACAACAGCATCCCGTGCTAGGCGTTGGGTAAAGCAAGGTAAAGCAAAATCATTTTGGAATGACTTGGGTATTTGGTATGTTCAATTATTGATTGATCCATCCGGGAACAGCAAACAAGATATTGCTTTAGGGGTTGACCCTGGTAAGCGGTATTCAGGAATTGGGGTGCAGTCATCCAAGTTCACCTTGTTCATGGCTCACTTGGTTCTTATGGGATTTATCCCTAAACAAGGAACTGCTATTGCTGGGGTAAAAGAGAAAATGGCTTATCGTTCCATGCTAAGGCGTGGACGACGCGGAAGACGAATTGACCGCTCAAAGGTCTTTAAGTTGAGGAACCACCGTCAAAAGCGCTTCTCTAACCGCAGAAAAACAAAACTTGCACCATCAATTCGCTCAAACCGTCAACTGGAACTACGAGTCATCACTGAGCTTTGCCGCATTTACCCAGTCACGGTAATTGTGATGGAAAAAGTAAGAGCAGATGTTGATCTAACATCAGGTCGCAAAGGGGCAAAGTCAGGTAAAGGATTTTCGCCAGTAATGGTAGGTCAGTATTGGATGATAGAGCAGTTATCAAATCTTGCTCCTGTTATCACACGTGAAGGATGGCAAGAAGATGGTAACGGCACATCTCAAATCCGCAAACATCTAGGACTTGTAAAAAATAAAACAGACAAAGCATTGCAAGCACCAGAAACCCATGCAGTTGATGCCATTGCACTTGCGGCTAGTCATTTTGTTCAATACAAGCCTTTCCATACTGCAAATACCCGTGGTCATGATTGGGTAGGTGTGGTGCGGATTACCTATTCGCTATTCAAAGTC
>JADQBA010000160.1 GCA_016903675.1 Stigonema ocellatum SAG 48.90 = DSM 106950
ACCTGAAACCAGCACAATTTCAGGGCTTTCTCATAAGGAAATACAGATATTAACAGGCGCTTCCATTAGCACCATCAGAAGCAAAGCAAGCCTTGGCAAGTCCATTAAAGCTAAGGATGGCTTTACCTACCGCTATAACAAAGACCCCAAGGTGTTGAAATGGGTCAGAGTTTAGGGTTCTGTTGTTAAAGTTAAACCTTATTTGAGGATAGATATGAGTAATAGTAATCTTTCTGACATAGAAATAGAAATCTTACTTTTTGGGAAATGGCGCTTTGATACGTCTTGGGAAAAAATCACTATTCAATTTAAAGATGATATGACTTATGAGCAAACCAGGATTCAAACATTTATTTTCTCGAAACCTAGGGAAATTATAATAGGTAATAAATTTACTGGTGTATGGTACGTAAGTGAAAGAACATTGTATTTAACAGTTAAAACTGTTCCAAAATCAATTTTAAATTTTAAAGTACCGCTAGTTTTTATGATTTCTCTTGCAGATATTTTAGCTAGTGTAAGTTCTGTGTTTGGCACAGAAAAGTATGAGGTTATTGAAATTAATAGTTCTAAATTTAGAATAATGGATAAAGAACAATCAATTATTGGTATAAAAATAAATTGAAAAGGAGTCCTTACGGCACCACTCCTTCTCATCATTGAGCGTCATGACGAATTACGGATTAGGAATTACGAATTATCTTATTTGGAGATTAAAATATCGTGACAAACAACGTATATACCCAATCAGTTCTGAAATTTGATGGTGAAGATGATTACATAGATTTTGGCAAAAAAAATGATTTCGGTGGTGTTTTTGCTCAGGGAAGTTCAGCTTTTACGATTTCTGGATGGGTGAATCCTCATCAGCTAACAAATAAAGCCACTACCTATGGGACGCATAATGTTTTTTTTGCGCGTTCGGCAGATCGATACAGTGATAATTTTGAGTTCGGCATCAGTGAATCAGGAAACCTAGATGTATACATTGATGAGAATGTTGACAATGTTATCAAAACCTTCGGGAATGGAGAATTAACTGTCGGACAATGGCACTTCTTTGCTATTGTTTTTAATGGGGGTCAACTGACCATATATCTGGATGATCATGAGTATACTGGGTCTTTGACAGGTTCTTCTTTAAACAAAGCAACTAGTTCTGTGACTCTTGGCGCAACCTTACACAATCAAGTATACTTCACCGGACAATTGGCTAACATTAGCGTCTGGAATTACTCCTGTCCCAGGGAGGAAATCCAAAAACATCGCGCTGGGTCTCTAGTTGGGAATGAACAAGGATTAGTGGCTTATTGGACATTAAACGAAGCACAAGGCACAACTGTAAAAGACCACACTGGAAATGGTCATCATGGAACCTTGCATGGTAATCCCAGTTGGGAATTAGCACAACTTCCATTTGGGATACCCGAAGCGTCAAGCCTCGGGCTGAACGCACACTCCTCGAATGAGCAAGAAACACAAGGTGAGACAGCAAGCAGTGAGGGAAACCCTCTAAAAGCAACTGAAGTGCTAGTCACTATCCAACAGCCAGAACAACCACAAACATTAACTCAGGAGCGATCGCAAAAAACTATGAATACCAAAGCAGATTCCAAATATAAAATACTTGCCATTGATGGAGGCGGTATTCGGGGAATTATCCCAGCAATAGTCCTGGCAGAAATTGAAAAGCGGACACAAAAACAGATTTTTAGTTTGTTCGATTTAATTGCAGGTACTTCAAGCGGAGGAATTCTGGCACTCGGATTAACTAAACCGCGATTAGATTTAGTGGTATCTGATACTCCGCCTGTCGCCCAATACAGCGCTGAAGAGCTTCTGCAAATATATGTGGAGTATGGGGCTGAGATATTTTACGAGCCATTCTGGGAAAAAGTACTCGGTCAGCTAGAGGATATATTTGTCCAGCCCAAATATTCTTCGGAGGGGAGAGAAGAAGTTATCAGGCAATATTTTGGCGACGCCCCTTTAGAAAATAATCTCAAAGAAGTTTTCGTGACTAGCTACGATATCGAGCAGCGAATTCCGATATTCTTTACTAACAAACTAGAAAAACAACAGACAGAATCGAAAAAGTTTCGCAAGTTATGCCAAGGTTTTAGCCTCACAGAGGCGGCACTGGCAACTACTGCAACTCCGACTTATTTTGCTCCCTATCGCGTTGCGAGTTCTGATAATACCAACGGTTTTTATACTTTGGTCGATGGAGGAGTAGTGGCTAACAATCCAGCCAATTTGGCTATTTTAGAGGCGCAAATTAGTAGACAAGAACAAAAAGAAGTGCTGAATATAGAGGATATCTTAGTAGTTTCCTTAGGTACGGGTTCCCTAACAAGTGTGTACCCTTATGACGAAGTAAAAAAATGGGGACTCTTGCAATGGGCAAAACCGCTTTTAAATATTGTATTTGACGGCAGTAGTGAAGTAGTAGCTGGAGAATTAGAACGGTTGTTTGAGTCTAGCAAGAAAGAACCTAAAAGTTCCTATTATCGCTTTCAAACATTCCTCACAACTGAACAGGAAGAAATAGATAATCCTAAGCTCGAAAATATTCGTCAACTTCAAGCATTAGCCACTAAACTGATCGCAGAAAAAAGTCAAGAAATCGATGAGTTGTGTAGTATTTTATCAAACTAAATCTTAGGACTTACGCACGCTTCGCGCTCTTCGTGCCTTCGCGGTTAAAAAATATTTTTTAAACCACGAAGACGCGAAGAACACGAAGAAGAATCAAGTCGAAAGATTTGCACCTTGAAAGGGCTAGTCCTAAATCTGAGCTTTTCTTCATGAGTTTGTCAAACAATGGAAACCCTTGCTATCAAAATTTATGATAGTACCCTGCGGGATGGAGAACAACAAGCGGGCGTTTTCTTCTCTTACCCAAATAAACAAAAACTCGCCCATTTAATTGTTCAGACGGGAGTCGATGGACTTTGCATTATGCCTTGTGTCTGTGAGCAAGAAGCTGAACTAGCTAAAACATTAGTATCAGAGGGATTGGGTAGTCAGATTTTGGCGGACACCTTGATGAACAAGCAGGTTATTGATCTAGCAAAGGACTGCGGTATTAAGCGAGTCGTCCTTTTCTATGCCCTTTCTGATCGACTGCTTTTTCTGAGAGATCCTCAAGTCCGTCTGATGAGCGACTTTAAAGGCAAAACCATTGATGACCATATCCCAGCTAACGTCATCAATAAAATTCGCCAAAATGCTATTGATTTAATTCTCGAAAATTTGTGCTACGCCACAACGGTCGCTGGACTCACCGTAGACTTCGCGGGCGAGGATACCTCAAGAGCCGATTTTGACTTTTTAGTGCAATGTGTACGCTCCTTTAGCCCTTACATCAAAAATTTCTTGCTCTGTGATACTGTAGGAGTTCTAACTCCAGAAAAGAGCTATATCTGGGTTAACGACCTGCTCCAATCCACCACAGGAGTAGCTTTCGGGGTACACTACCACAATGACATGGGCTTGGCTCTCGAAAATACTCTCCAGTCCCTGATGGCTGGAGCAACTTTAGTCTCAGGGACATTTTGCGGGATTGGGGAGAGAGCCGGAAATGTTGCCATCGAGCAGGTATTAAATGGCTTGCGAGTCCGCTTCGGAATAGAAGTCAGCGGGATTAACTATGATGCTCTAGCCGCCGTGACTGATTACATCGAGCAACTGGGGGTTCGTCCATCTGCCCCTTACTCTAAAACTGCTCAACGCCACGAAACGGGCATTCATGTCAATTCTTTGTTTTCTGATCCCAAGAGCTATGACGTTTTTCCTCACAGCACCATAGATGTTATCTTCGGCAAATGGAGTGGAGTCAGTAATTTCCAATATCTGTTTGAAAAACAACTGCACAATCCTCAACCCAGAGAGCAATACGAGAAAATGCGCTCCGTGATCAAATCCCTTGCTGTTGAGCAAGAACGCTATTTTACAGCCAACGAAGTATTGGAGTTATGGGAAAATGGGATCTTCAAGTAACCCATCCTATCGGATTGTTGCCATTCCAGGGGAAGGGATTGGACCAGAAGTTGTGGAAGCTTCCTTAAAAATTCTGCAACACGTTGCTAAAATTGAGGGATTTACCTTGCAGGTAGATTATGGTTGGGTTGGCGCAATTGCCCTCAAGCAACTGGGTAGTTACTTCCCTCAAGCCACCGCCCAATTGTGCGATGGATCTGATGGTATTGTATTTGGTGCGGTTAGTCAAGGCGGACTTTTAGAACTCCGAAAGCACTTCGACTTTTTTTGCAATCTTCGTCCGATCCGTAGCGTTAAAAGTCTCCTGCATAAATCTAGCCTTCGTCCTGAGAAAGTTCAAGGACTCGATATGCTCATCGTTCGAGAACTGGTCAGTGGAATTTATTTTGGACCCTCTGGACGCTCTTCAGATGACCAGGGAACTTATGGTTACCATACCATGCGCTATTACGATGAAGAGATTCGTCGGATCGCTCGCAGGGCCTTAGAACAAGCCCAATATCGCCGAGGATTACTAACCGTAGCCCATAAAGAAAATGCCTTACCCCACTTGCCTTGGACTCGTCTAGTTCAAGAAGAAGCCACAAAGTTTCCTGGGGTTGTTATCGAAGCCCTGCTGGTAGATAATTTAGCTATGCAAATGGTTATTAATCCGCAGCGGTTTGATGTGATTTTGGCGGGGAATCTGTTTGGAGATATTCTGAGCGATATTGGCGGTGCTTTAGTTGGCTCAATTGGCTTATTAGGATCAGCGAGTCTTAACGCTAATGGATTTGGTCTGTACGAAGCGATTCACGGTACAGCCCCAGACATTGCCGGCAAGGGAATTGCTAATCCCCTCGGAACCCTCGGAGCCTGTATTTTAATGCTTCAGCAATGGGGGGAAGTACAGGCTGCCCAACGAATTATTGCAGCGCAAGACCGAATTTTATCTAAGGGATACCGAACATCTGATTTGTCCCCCCAAGGAGAAGAAATTTTAGTTAATACTGAAACATTGGTTGACCTTTTGCTGGAAGAAGTTTCCACTGTCCAACATTCTGAAATAGGAGTACTTCATGAGTCAGGCAAATAAAGTTTTGCACCTGGGAGATGATATCAATACCGATGATATTATTCCTGCCAATCGAGGAACGACAGATGATCCTGATTACTTAAAACAGTATGCTTTAGAACATCTCATTGGTCCAGGAGAACTACTAAAATACGATGTGATTGAAGCCGGAGAAAATTTTGGGTGTGGTTCCAGTCGAGAAATTGCCCCCATTGCCATCAAAGCTGCCGGAATTCAGAAAATTCGTGCGCGATCGTTCGCCGAAATTTTTTATCGTAATAGCATCAATATTGGACTGTCCTTAGAAATTCTCTTGGAAAAACAGCAAAACCCAGTAGTTGATGCGATCGCAGCAGCAGGTGGGCTAATGTCTTTTAATCAGATGCGTCGTCGCGGTCAAATCACCATTCCTCCCAGCCTGACCCCTCCACGACCCATGACTTTAGTAGAAAAACTCCTAGCCAAAGCCTCTGGCAATTCCTACGTCCAACCAACAGAGGTGGTTTTTGCCCAGGTCGATTTAGCCTTATCCCATGATGCTGTGGCTGGATCTGTAGCCAAGACATTTTATAAAGAGTATGGAGAAGGGGCAAAATTGTGGGATTCCCAACGGGTGGTTTTGGTAGCAGATCACTTTATTCAAGTCAACGATATCCGTGCTGATCGCAAAGCCCATCTCATGTATGAACAGATGGTTCAGTTTGCCCAAGACCAAGGATGTCACTTATTTGATGTGGTTTCCCCAGGCGAATCAGCGGGCATCTGCCATGTTTTACTACCAGAAAAAGGATTTGTCCGACCTGCAATGGTGATTGCAGGTACAGATTCCCATACCTGCACCTATGGGGCATTAGGAGCCTTTTCCACAGGGGTAGGCACGACGGATATGGCTAATATTTATGCTATGGGGGATATGTGGATTCGTGTTCCGCAAACCCTAGTATTCGAGTTGTCTGGAACTCTGCCACCCTACATCAGTGCCAAGGATATTATTTTGTTTATTCTAGGGCAAATCGGCTGTGGTGGTGCAACCAGTAAAGTGATGGAGTTTAAAGGCTCGATCATCGAGCAATTGCCCCTTGATGAACGGTTAACTCTAGCAAATATGGCAGTTGAGTGTGGTGCAATATGTGGTTTAATTGTTCCTGATGAGATTACCCGTGATTATGTGAGAAACCGAGCTTCACAAGGGTTTGAAGAGATTACCGGCGATGCTGATGCTGAATACGAAAGGATTTATCAATTTGACCTCAGTGATTTAGAACCGCAAGTCGCACGCCCCCCGAAACCCGATCAAGTCGTTGCCATTAGTCAATTAGAAGATATTCCTATTACCAAAGCCTTTATTGGCTCTTGTACCGGGGGCAAACTCTACGACTTGGCTCAGGCTGCCGAAGTTTTGAACGGTCGCCAACTGGCAGACGGTGTAAACTTGTTTATTGTACCTGCCACCGTTGAAATCCGAGAACAAGCCCAAGAGTTAGGCTATCTCGACATTTTTGAACAAGCAGGGGCACAAATTCTCAAATCAGGTTGTGGCGCTTGTATTAATGCTGGACTTGGGGTTTTGGCAAAAGAAGAAATAGGGGTTTATGCTACCAATCGCAATTTTAAAGGACGCAGTGGCGATCCAACGGGCAAAAATTATTTGGCCTCACCAAGAACGGTGGCTATCTCTGCTGTAAATGGAAAAATAAGCGATCGTTTCGATTAAAGACTAAACTATCAGATCCGGGTAAATTAAAACACAGAAAATCTTAACCCAATCTGAGTGCGAATGAATCTCATCTAGCTTAATATAGGTTTTGAGATAGGTTTCTTGATTTATAAAGACTCTATATCTCGTACCTCTAGTAATGTTTTAACCAAGAGTATAAGGATTTTAGGTAATTCCAATGGACGAAATCGTTAAAAAACTTGCAGGTCTGGGTCTTCCTGGCGTAATTCTCGTGATTCTAACAGTTGCATCTGGGGGTAGTTCCGCAGCTGTTGCAGCTGCTATCACAGCATTGGGGGGACCGTTTGGCATCGTAGGAGGTATAGGACTCCTTGGTCTAATAACGGTTTTAGGGGATGCTATAGCGGGATATGGAATTGAAGCCATTCTCAAGGCCGTCTATGCAGAACGTAGCAAAACCGAATCCGTGAGATTCCTCCTCAAAGAAATTAAAGATTTACCCATTACAGAAGAGCTAAAACTCAAACTGAAAAATCAACTTAGCCCAGAAACCTTTACTGAAGATGTTCAGCGTCCAAAAACAATTGAAATTGTCGAGGAATAATTTCATTGTTGCATTCCTTGAGATTCCAGTAGGGGCGTATTGCAATATGCCCCTAGGGTGGGTGATGATGGTTCTCAATTTATAAACGCCTAACGCATATCTGACGATTTCTGTCAATGCGTAAGTCATAGCGAAAAGCCCTTCGTGTCCTTCTCCCAAGGGGACACGCGCAAGGGACGTGCCTTGCCTTCGGGACGCCTAACGGCGAACGCGGTCCAAAAATATTTTTTATACCGCGAAGACGCGAAGTACACGAAGAATATGGACTTGCACCTTGAAAGGGCTGGTTCTAGCCAATAGTCCTTTCCTGCTGTGTGGCAATTCCTGAAAATCTGCGCCCATCGCCGTTCAGACTTCTCTCTGCGGTTAAATAAATAACTTTTTATTTAAGTAGTGTAGGTGGGGCTATGCCCTACAAAACCCGGTTCTGGTGGGCAGTGCCCACCCTACCTATAGCGTTTTCATCCGGATGAAGTACAAATTTATCTGCGTTCATCTGCTACAGGGTGCGGTTTCTTAAATCTTCAATGTACCTCACTGAATAGAAAAGCACTATATATTTGAAAAATCAAATATGAACTTTTATGCAAGAAATTGTAATTGACTCTAATCACTCTGTTAATAATTTTTCTGCTTTAACTGAGCAGGAACGACATAAAATATTGGTGGAATGGAATGATACAACGGTAGATTATCCCAAGCACCTATGTATACATCAGTTATTTGAAGCACAAGTAGAAAAAACTCCAGACAGTATCGCTGTTGTCTTCAAGGAGGAACAACTAACTTACCAAGAGTTGAACCACCGAGCCAACAGAATAGCACATTATTTGCAATCTTTGGGTGTAGGGACAGAAGTTCTGGTGGGGGTTTGTATTGAGCGATCGCTCTTAATGATTGTAGGACTGCTGGGAATTCTCAAGGCGGGTGGAGCTTATGTGCCGCTAGATCCAACATATCCTCAAGAACGTCTCTCGTTCATGCTATCAGATTCACAAGTGCAGGTGCTGTTGACTCAGCAAAAGTTCGTTGCAGGGTTTGCCGAAAGCGGGGTGAAGACGGTTTGTCTAGATACTGACGAAGAATCGATTAATCACCAAAGCCAAGAGAATCCTACGAGCAACGTGACTGCTGAAAACCTGGCTTATGTCATCTATACATCTGGTTCTACAGGAACACCAAAGGGAGTAGCTGTACCGCATCGGGCTGTCAATCGGCTAGTATGCAACACCAACTACGTGCAGTTAGACAAGAGCGATGCCAAAGGCGGTAAACTACACATAGCCCAAGCTAATAATGCTTCCTTTGACGCAGCCACTTTCGAGATATGGGGTGCTCTCCTGCACGGGGCTATGCTGGTGGTCATTCCTCAAGATGTTGTGCTTTCGCCCCAGCATTTCGCCGCGTGCATCCGCGCACAAGGGATCAGTGTCTTATTCTTAACCCCAGCCTTATTTAATCAGTTAGCAAGCATTGTCCCCCAGGCATTTAAAGACCTGCGACACTTGCTAATTGGCGGTGACGCTTTAGATCCCAAGTCAGTCAAAGCAGTCTTGAGGAATGGTCCGCCACAGCGATTGCTAAATGCTTATGGACCGACGGAAAGTACAACATTCTCTTGTTGGTACCTAGTGCAGGAAGTTGCAGAAGGTGTAACAAATTTGCCGATTGGTCGCCCCATCTCTAATACACAAGTATATATACTGAACTCCAAACTTCAACCAGTCTCCATTGGTACTCCGGGTGAACTATATATTGGCGGCGACGGCTTGGCAAGAGGTTACCTAAATGCAAGAGAGTTAACTGAGGAAAAATTTATTCCCAGTCCCTTCGAGGAGGCAGAAGGCAGAAGGCTGTACAAAACTGGGGATTTAGCTCGTTATCTACCCGATGGCAACATTGAGTTTTTGGGTCGAGTTGATAATCAGGTGAAGATTCGCGGCTACCGCATTGAATTAGGAGAAATTGAGGCGCTTTTGAGTCAACACCCGGATGTACAGCAGACAGTGGTCATCGCCCGTGAAGACATCCCAGGAGATAAGCGCCTTGTTGCCTATGTTGTTCCCACCCAAAAACTTAATGCCTACGCCTATACCTTAAAACACTTCCTTCAGGAGAAGCTGCCTAACTACATGGTGCCCGTGGTCTTTGTCATCCTAGACTCCTTGCCCCTCACCCCCAATGGTAAGGTAGATCGTCGGCAGCTTCCAGCCCCTAATCCTACACGCCCTGATCTCGAAGAAACTTTTGTTGCACCTCGTAACCCAATTGAGGAGACATTAGCAGTCATGTGGGCTGAGTTACTGGGACTTGAGTACATTGGAGTTAATGATAATTTTTTTCAGTTGGGTGGTCATTCCCTCATCGCAACTCAGATCCTTTCCCGCGTACGCGAAGTTTTCCAAGTCGAGTTATCCTTTCACCAGATATTTGAACACCCCACCATAGGGGGACTAGCTGAACTCATCCAACAGTGTAACCCCCTAGAGGAACAGTTGCAGCGTCCTGCCATAGTACAAATTTCCCGTGAAGGACTCTTACCCGTCTCCTTTGCCCAAGAGAGAGTTTACTTCATCCAGCAATTGGCTCCTGAAAGTAGTGCCTACCAATTCCAGGCAACTATGCGATTTAAAGGTCAGCTCGATGTGGCAATATTACAACAGTGCCTCAGCGAGATTGTGCTACGGCATGAAATCTTTCGTACAACTTATACGGCGGTTAATGGACGGCTATTTCAGGTGATCCACCCACATCAACCAATCAGCTTCACAGTGGTTGATCTCCAGACATTTCCTGAATCTGAGCGTGAAGCAGAGGCTCAATGCTTAGTGGAGGCAGAGGTGCAAAAGCCCCTTAATATGCATCAACTACCGTTAGTTAGATGGGTTTTATTGAGGTTGAGCCACCAAGAACATCTGTTAGTCCACATCGAGCATCACATGGCTCATGATGGTTGGTCGTTCAACGTATTCCTGGGTGAGTTGGTAGAACTGTATCAAAGGTTCTCACTGGGATATCCTTCCCCGCTGACTGAACCACTTCTCCAGTTCGTGGATTTTGCCCATTGGCAGCGACAGTGGGTCAAAAGCCAGGAAGCCCAAGCCCAATTGGCTTATTGGCAGCAGAAGTTATCCGGCAGTTCACCCCTGTTAGAATTACCCTACGATCGCCCACGACCCACAGAGCAAACTTACCAGGGCGATCAAATCAGGGTGGAACTTCCCATCAACTTGTGCGAATCGCTGAGACTTCTCAGCCGTCAAGAGGGTGTAACCTTATTTATGACGATGCTGGGAGCTTTCCTTGTGATATTACACCGATACACTGGGCAGGACGACCTGAGCGTCGGGACTGCTGTTGCCAATCGGCGGATGCACGAGATAGAAAAGCTAATTGGCATGATTGTCAATAACCTGGTTTTACGCACTGATTTGTCTGGCAATCCTACATTTCGGGAGTTACTTGGTCGTGTGCGTTCTTGTACGATGGAAGCTTATGCTAACGAAGATCTACCCTTCGATAAGGTGGTGGAAGTTCTCAAGCCAATACGGAACCTCAGTCACAATCCTCTATTTCAAGTGATGTTCAGCTTCCATGATTCTCCCATGCCAGACTTGAGTCTCCCTGGCTTGGACATCAGCTTGCATGAACCTGTCAGCAACAAATCAGCAAAGTTTGACCTGGATTTCCTTGTCATCCCACGTTCTGAGCAACGTGTGCAGAATAGTTCTAAAACGGGAGCTAAGGGAATCACGCTAGTCTTAGAATACAATAGCGCCCTATTCGATGCTGCCACAATCCAACGAATGCTTGAACAGTATCAAACTTTACTAGGGGGGATTGTTGCTAACCCAGAGCATCGAGTTTCGGAATTGCCACTGCTAACTCAGGCTGAGCAGCAGTTGCTGGTAGAGTGGAATCAGACTCACAGGGAGTACTCCTTTAATGAGTGTATTCATGAGTTATTTGCGGCTCAGGTGGAGTTAACTCCCAATGCTGTCGCCATTCAGCAAGAAGGTGAACAGCTAACCTACCGCGAATTGAGCGATCGCGCCAATCAACTGTCACACTATCTGCAAAGTTTGGGAGTCAAACCAGAAACCCTGGTGGGTATCTGCGTTGACCGTTCTCTAGACATGATTGTGGGCTTACTCGGCATTCTCAAAGCGGGGGGTGCTTATGTTCCTCTTGACCCTGCTTATCCTAAAGAGCGACTGGTTGATATTCTCGAAGATACACAACTTAGGATTGTGTTGACTCAAGAAAGGTTCGAGGATAAGATACGATATCAAGGGATAAAAACAGTCTGTTTAGATACAGAATGGGAAATAATTGCTGAATACAGTACAGCTAACCCTATCAGTGATGTTCAATTTCACAATCTCGCTTACATTATTTACACTTCTGGTTCTACGGGTAAGCCCAAGGGGGTGATGATTGAACATCGGTCGCTGATAAATTTTGTCATGACGGCCATTGATGAATATGGAATTACTTCGGAACTGAGTGAAGATATTTTTAATGAACCACGAAGACGCGAAGGACACGAAGAAGAAGGAGGAGAAAGAAGAGAAAGAAGAGAAAGAAGAGAAAGAGGAGAAAGAGGAGAAGGATCGGTAATGTTATGCCGGGGAGGGAGTAATTCTGGCGATGCAAGTTTTGGACAAGGCCAACGCATTCTGCAATTTGCGTCTATCTGCTTTGATACATCTATTGAAGAAATCTTTCCTAGTCTATTAGTCGGCGCAACGTTAGTGCTGCGAACGGAACAGATGCTACACTCGAGCGATGAATTTTGGCGGTGTTGCGGAGAATGGCAGTTAACTGTTTTGGATCTTCCTACTGCCTATTGGCATCAGCTGGTGGCAGAACTTATCCCTGAAGACGGACGTATTCCCGAAAGTCTGAGAATCGTTATTGTTGGTGGAGAAGAAGTTCAACTCGAAAAAGTGAAGCGCTGGCACTGTAGTGTTGCTCACCTCTCCCATCCACCCCAATTATTTAATAGTTACGGGCCAACGGAAGCAACGGTTATCACCACTATTAATCGCTTAAGCCCAGGAGCCACCTCTGTTGCCATTGGACGACCCATCAGCAATGCTCAGGTTTATATTTTAGATCAATATCTGCAAGCTGTGCCTATAGGAGTTCCCGGAGAATTGCACATTGGCGGAGCGGGATTAGCTAGAGGGTATTGGCAACGTCCTGAACTCACGGCTCTTAAATTTATCGAGAATTCTAAATCGGAGCGTCTCTACAAAACAGGGGACGTAGCACGATTTCGACCAAATGGCAACCTCGAATATCTCGGTCGAGTTGACGATCAGGTGAAGATTCGTGGTTTCCGTATTGAGTTGGGAGAAATTGAGACGGTGCTGCGTCAACATCCACAGGTTTTCCAAGCTGTGGTGATTGCACGCGTTGACATTCCGGGACAAAAGCGCCTCGTGGCTTATGTTGTTCCGAACCAGCCGCAACCAACCACCAATGAGTTGCGGGATTTCCTCAAAGAGAAACTGCCTAATTATATGGTGCCTTCGGCTTTTGTGCTGCTAGAAGCCCTGCCGATGACACCTAATCACAAGATAGACTACCGCGCCTTACCAGCCCCCGACTTCCACCTTGCAGAAGATAACTTTGTTGCGCCCCGCACCCCCACAGAAGAGATATTAGCGGCGATGTGGTTGGAAATTTTAAGAGTAGAAAAAGTTGGTATCCACGATAACTTCTTTGAGTTGGGCGGAGACTCCATTCTCAGCATTCAGGTAATTTCCCGTGCCAATCAGGCGGGTATCCAAATTGCCCCTAAACAGCTATTCCAGTACCAAACCATTGCTGAGTTAGCTGCTGTGGCTGGCATTACTCGCGAAGTGACAGCCGAACAAGGGTTAGTGACAGGTAAGGTGGCGCTGACACCCATCCAACAGTGGTTTTTCGACCAGAAATTGCCTGAACCTCATTATTTTAACCAGTCAGCCCTGTTGGAAGTGCCGCCAGACTTGCAACCAGAGCTATTGCAGCAAGTTGTGCAACAATTGTTAGTGCATCACGATGCTCTGCGTCTACGGTTTGTGCAAGAAGGGGAACGCTGGCAGCAGTTTAACGCTGCTGCCCTGGAACCTGTGCCATTTAGTGTCATTGATTTGTCACACCTGTCGGTAGAAGAACAACAAACAGCAGTGAGAGCTGCGGATGCTAAACTCCAGGCTAGTCTGAAGTTATCTACTGGGGCGATCGCTCAAGTGGCGCTGTTTCAGTTGGGCTTGGATCAACCAAGTCGGTTACTATTGATCATCCATCACTTAGCAGTCGATGGGATTTCGTGGCGGATTTTGCTTGAAGACTTAGCGACAGGCTACCAACAACTTAGCCGTGGAGAAGCTATTAAGTTACCACCTAAGACAACTTCTTTTCAATATTGGGGCGATCGCCTAACAGAATATGGGCAATCAAAGGCGATGGCACATGAGCTAGATTACTGGCTAAGTGAGTCTAGTTTTAATGTCACTGCTTTGCCAGTAGACTATCCTTCAGGTAAAGAGGAAAACACCATAGCCTCAACCGCTACTGTGTCACTTTCTTTAAGTGAAGAACAAACCCGCGCCCTCTTGCAAGATGTACCCTCTGCCTACAACACTCAAATTAATGATGTGCTGTTGACTGCCCTAGTGCAAAGCTTTTCCCAATGGACGGGAGAACGTTCCCTGCTGATTGATCTAGAGGGACATGGACGGGAAGACTTATTTGAGGATGTGGATTTGTCGCGCACTGTAGGCTGGTTTACCACCTTATTCCCCGTTTGCCTACAGCTTGAAGTTGTTGAACATCCAGGAGAGGCTTTAAAGTTAGTCAAAGAACAACTGCGGCGTATTCCCAATCGGGGAATAGGCTATGGGGTGTTGCGATATTTGAATGAAAACGCCGCAATACGCACAAAACTACAGGCGCTACCCCAAGCACAAGTGAGTTTTAACTACCTTGGTCAGTTCGATCAGGTGCTGTCAGCATCTGCTATGTTGGGTTTGGCGAAAGAATTCAAAGCTGAACAGAGTTTACTTAATCAGCGCAGCCACCTGTTAGGAGTCAGCGGTTTCATTCGCGCCGGAAAGCTGGAAATGACTTGGGCTTACAGTGAGAAGGTTCATAAAGTAGATACTATTGAATGTTTGGCTTTGGGATTTATGGAGGCGTTAAGAAGTCTGATTGCTCACTGTCAGTCACAAGCGTCACAAGGCTATACTCCTTCTGATTTTTCGGCTGCTAAACTCAATCAACAACAGCTTGATAAGTTCCTATCCAAGGTTAACAAAAGACATCCCCAGAAATGATGTAAGTAAATCGGCACAGAAAAACAGAACTATATGAATTTAGGCGTTGCATATTTGCGGGATGATTTTATTTTCGGCGTTGGTGAATCACGGTATGAATTTACACGCGCGTAAAGGCGCAAAGGCGCAAAGAGAAAAAGTTTTAAAATACTCGATTTTTTTCATTTCATACTTCAATTCAGCAACGCCCCTTAGTGATGTATCAAATACTTTTAGATCCCCCTAAATCCCCCTTAAAAAGGGAGACTTTGATTCCAGTTCCCCCCTTAAAAAGGGGGGCTAGGGGGGATCATTGATCAAAATTCAAAACAGCGATCGCCTTGAAGAACTCTGTGGTTTCCCACAACTTGGTGTAAAGGTGAGTAAGATTATTAGCTTGTGTTGGGTTATTTAATCTCCCAGTCCATCCATTAAATAGCTCTTGCACAGTAATCACGGGGAAAGCTACATCATTAGAATGCTTTGCAACTTGGGCAATTATTGACTTATTTCCAGCTTATTCAGTGACGCATGGTCAGTATCGAGAATCCACAAGCTCATATATCGCTATTATCTTCGCGTTCTGCTCTAATTTCTTTGATAATTTCCAGAAAATCTGGATCGTCCTGAAAAATTCCGGCAAACTTCATCAAAGAATTCTCCCTTGGCATTGGTTGTATTGGTACTGGAATTTTAATAATTTCAGCTTTGGCTAGACGTTTCTGTAATAGCTTCTGAACTTTTTCAACTGCACCTTGTTTAGTTTCATCTCTTATTTGGCAATCAGGAACTTCTAGGACAGTAGCTACAGTAAAACCATCAGCTGTACTTTCTAATAAAATATTCCAGTTATCCATAAGATTTACCTAGATCGGTTTGATTTTGATAAAGTTACATTTTGTTTCATTTCAATTCTATCTGATTTTTCCAAAAAATCTGTACACCTAAATCAATCAGGCTTTGTCTGCAATATTTATTTACAACGTGTCTCTTTTTGCAGATATCTCGGCGGCCACCCGTAAAGACGCTAAAATTTACAGCAGTTGATAAGGGTTAGGTTGATGAGTCCGTCACTTGAAAAAATTTTAAGCGAGATTGAGCAACTGACTCCAGAGGAGCAATTGACGGTGATGGGGCATTTGGTGGAGCGGATGAAGAAACATATCACTCAAGCGCAACCAAAACGCAAGTGGAGCGATTTAAAGGGTATGGCATCCTATCCGCTATTGGGTGAGGATGCTCAGAAATGGGTTTCGCGGACTCGACGGTTCCCAGATGAGCATCGAGAACGGTTGTTGGAACGAGAGGAATGAGGAAAGGAATCGGATGTGTAAAAAATTCTGTGTAGGTATTTAGTTTAATGAACAATAATATCGAAGACCTTTATGAACTTTCACCGATGCAGCAGGGGATGCTTTTTCATACCCTTTATGCGCCAGAATCGGAACTTTATTTTGAGCAATTGCTTTGTATCCTCTCTGGGGAATTGAATTTTCCTGCATTTGTGCAGGCTTGGTATTCTGTTGTTGCGCGACACCCAGTTTTACGCAGTTCTTTTTATTGGGAGGAGATAGAAAAGCCGTTGCAAATGGTGAGTAAGCAAGTGGAACTCCCATGGGTGGAACTGGATTGGCGTCATTTAACAACCAATGAACAACAACAACATCTAGAGGATTTTCTGCAAAGCGATCGCCTCAAAGGCTTTGAACTGGATGTTGCTCCCCTCATGCGCTTCACTATCATCCAGCTAAAGGAACAGACTTACCAATTCATTTGGAGCCATCATCATATTCTCTTTGATGGTTGGTCGATGCAAATTATCCTCAAAGAAGTGTTCACTTTCTATGAAGCTCATCACCGAGGCCAACATTTACCCTTGGTTCGCCCTAAGCCCTATCGAGAGTATATTCAGTGGTTACACCAACAAGATATTACACAAGCAAAGAACTTTTGGCAACAAACTCTCCAGGGGTTTGAGATTCCTACCCCTTTAGGAGGGAACAGGGGACAAGGAACATACGATGAGCAACATTTTCAATTCTCTCAAACAGTAACTCACAAGCTGCAAGATACGGCTCGACAGCACCATTTAACCTTGAATAATTTGGTGCAAGGAGCATGGGCGTTACTACTTTCCCGCTACAGTGGAGAAAGGGATGTGGTTTTTGGTGCTACTGTCTCTGGTCGCCCACCCACCCTTAAGGGAGTAGACTCGATGGTGGGGCTATTTATTAACACCCTCCCCATACGGGTACAAGTGACACCAAAGACGGAATTATTACCTTGGCTCAAAGGTTTACAAAACCAAGCATTTGAGCAGGAACAGTATACCTATTACTCCCTGGCTGACATTCAGCGCCTTAGTGATATTCCCCCAGCAATACCCCTATTCGACAGTCTGTTAGTATTTGAGAATTATCCCCTCGATTCTGCTGAACAGGAAACCAAAAAAACTTTAGAAATTAGTCATCTTCGTTGCTTTGAACGCACGAATTATCCTTTAACAGTTGTGGTGAATCCTGAATCACAATTGTCTGGCAGGATGATCTATAATACCAGTAGTTTCCATCAACAGACCATCACTCGCATGATTGGACATTTCCAAACATTGCTAGAAGGAATGGCAGCCAATCTACAACAGGATATTTCTCAATTATCTCTGCTCACTCCAGAGGAACAAGCAGAATTGATTCGGCAAGAAAATCAACAAAAGACTGGTTCGATTCATTATAAATGTATTCATATTTTATTTGAAGAACAGGTAGAAAAAACCCCTGATGCAGTAGCACTTGTACATGAAAAACAACACCTAACTTATCGGGACTTAAATAACCACGCCAATCAATTAGCCCATTACTTGCAATCCCTAGGAGTTAAACCCGAAGTACGGGTAGGAATTTGTGTCGAACGGTCACTTTTATTGGTGATAGGAATACTTGCTATTCTCAAAGCGGGTGGGGTTTACGTTCCCATAGATTCTGCTTATCCTTCAGAAAGATTAGCATTTATGTTAGCAGATGTAGAGGCACCCATCTTGCTAACACAAACTCACTTGTGGGAGCAACTTCCCATCCACAATCAAACTGTGGTGAATCTTGACTCAGATTGGGAAATAATTGCCCAACAAAAAGAAGACAATTTGCCATGTGAAGTGAATCCAGAAAATTTAGCTTATATCATTTATACCTCTGGCTCGACAGGAACACCAAAGGGAACAGAAATTCCCCATCGTAGCATCATTGGTTTTATGTTTGGGGTTGATTACATTCACCTTGATGCAGACCAGATTTGGCTACAACATTCATCGATTTCCTGGGATGCACTAACCCTAGAACTTTGGTCCCCCTTAGTTTACGGGGGATGTTGTGTGCTTTACCCAGACAAAATTCCCACACTTGAGGATTTAAGCCGCATTATCCAAGAGCAAGGAGTTAATACCCTATTTTTGACCACAGCCCTCTTCAATCTCATGATTGATACAATACCTGAAGGTTTGTCAGGAGTTAAACAACTGCTGTTTGGGGGAGAGTCCGTTTCTATACCTCATGTTCGCCGCGCCCTAGAATTATTACCAGGAAGCAAAATTATTCATGCTTATGGTCCTTCGGAATGCACAGTTTTTACCTGTTGTTACCCCCTGACACAACAACTTCCTGAAAATCTTCATTCAATTCCCATTGGAAAACCTATTGGTGATAGAACAGTTTATGTCCTGGATAGAGATTTACACAGGGTTCCTTTTGAGGTTCCTGGGGAACTTTATGTGGGTGGAGCGAGTGTTGCTAGAGGTTATTTAAATCACCCACCATTAACCCATGAAAAGTTTATTTCTAATCCTTTTCTTGAAGGTGACACACTTTACAAAACTGGAGATTTAGTCCGCCGTCTTCCTAATGGGAATCTAGAATTTTTAGGTCGAATTGATACACAAGTGAAAATGCGAGGTTTTCGCATAGAATTAGCAGAAATTGATGAGGTTTTAACTCAACACCCAGATATAAAACAAGCCGTAGTCATTGCACGGGAAGATGAACCTGGGAACAAGTACTTAGTTGCCTATCTCCTTACCAAGGATAATCAACCAACACCTAGCACACTACGAAACTTCCTCAAAACAAAATTGCCCGACTACATGATTCCCGTCGGTTTCGTATTTCTCGAAGCATTCCCCTTAACACCTAATGGTAAAATAAATCGCCGTGGTTTACCCGCCCCAGATACTTCCCAAAGAAGTCTAGAGGTTGATTTTGTTGCTCCTCGCACGTCTACCGAAAAAGAATTAGCCAGTATTTGGACTGAAGTTCTCAGGATACCACAAATTGGGATTCACGATAACTTTTTCGAGTTGGGTGGACATTCTTTACTCGCTACCCAAGTCATTTCTCGATTAAGAGAAGCCTTTGCTCTAGATTTTCCTCTGCGTTACCTGTTTGAAA
>JADQBA010000374.1 GCA_016903675.1 Stigonema ocellatum SAG 48.90 = DSM 106950
AATTCCGCCGTTTGCCTCGTTCCTGGGCTGCTGCCTCCCGATTGGAGGGGAGGCAGCGCCTCTTTTGAAGAGCATTACAAGGCAGAGCCTTGTAACGAGAGATATACATAGTTTATTCTTTTTGTCAATGCGTAAGTCCTATTCGTGTCAAAAGCCTTTTGTTTACGGTTAGCGTACCGCATATCTCAGCCCCAGCGATACCCGTTTCTACGTCTTTGGATATAAGTTTGTTTAATTTTGAGATATTAAATTGAAAAATTAATTCAGATAGAAACTTATGGCAACCGAGCAAGAACTTCAATCTCTTTTTAAGACCTTAGATCGCGATCAAGACGGCAAAATCTCCATTAATGAGCTTTTTTTAAGTCCTGGCTTAAGTGCAATCATCTCATCAGAAACAAATACCAGTAGCCCCCAAGACTTACTAGCACGGTATGATTCAGACGAAGACGGTAGTATTACCTTTGAAGAGTTAAAGGAAGCAGTTGAGAAAGCAAGTAATTTAACCTAGCAGTCAAGAAGAAAGGCAGCTATGCTGGTATGCTGCTATGCTGAACGTATAAGACAATACAGTGGAGGTTCAAGCCTCCACTGATTGAAGACCACCAACCTGCGGTCTGGTGGAGGCTTGTACTGGTTTTGTGGCGGCTTTGCAGAGGGCATAGATGTTATAAAATATAAAAAATTACATCTTTCTTCTGCCCTCTGCCCTCTACCCAGAGCCGCCCGAAGGGCTGGTCAAAAAACCGACGCCCCAAATACCCAACACCCAGAATCCCTCTCTAGCCAAAGCCAAGAGGGATTTGCAATTTCTAGGTCATTGGTGAGGAGCTAGCCCTTCAGGATGACCCCAAAACCCGACGTTTTTTGACTTCGCCAACAGTATCCACAGTAGTCGCATTCAGGAATTTTGGGCATAACAATAGTTCATCTCTTCACTTATCTCAGGGTAAGCGCGTCTCAAACCCTATTGACAGGCGGATCATAGTATGGAGTTCGAGTTTGAGACAGCCGCAGCCAACACAGAAAGCATATACAGGGGTAGCGCGTCTCAAACCCTATTGACAGGTGGATTCTAGTAGATGTTTCTGCAAAATCACTTATTGACCAAATTGTCAAGGTACCAAGAGCAATATGGTGGGGTTTGGGATTTTTCGTTGGGGGGAACGGGTATCTCTAGTCCGGAAAGGATAGACCCAAACGGGAATATCATATTCCGGTTCAACTCCTAATGGGGAGGTTGCCATAAACACCTAAAATTTGGTAATATATGTACCCTACCACGATGAACTATCGCACTTCTTTTTTCTTAGTGGGTTTTAAACCTCCTGGCAAAACTCAGCAGGGGGGGATAGTAAATTCATTCATATTACGTACCCTAAACTTTTGTGTGCGTTTGATTTTCTCCCGATTCGTAAAAAAATGTTGTCAAATTCCTGATCTGGAGTAGCGATGTCTGAATACAAATGCTTTAAGTTATTGGCTGAATATAACCAGTGGATGAATATCAAGCTCTATGATGTGTGTTCGAGATTGCCCGAAGAGGAGCTTCGGCTGGATCGAAAGGCCTTTTTTGGTTCCATTTACATGACGCTTAACCACATCATGTACGGGGATTTGGCATTTTTATCTCGGTTCACAGGAAATCCAGTGCAGGTTCCTTCTCTAGGTCAAGAGTTGGTTTCTTCATTTACGGCTCTTAGGGCCCAGAGAGAGACGTTGGATATTCGGATCATAGATTGGGTTTCGGCTCTAGATCCCATTTGGCTGGACGAAGAGCAAACGTACAAAAGTAAGGTTGACGGCAAAATTCACACAGTGCCCCGCTGGGCATTGGTGACACACATGTTCAATCATCAAACACACCACAGGGGCCAAGTGACTACTTTGCTCTCACAAATGGGGTTAAATATTGGAAGCACAGACATTCCATTCATGCCTCAGTTTATTGCGGCCTAGCATAGCCTCTGAGGCGGATGAGGTCAACTGGTTCAACTGTCTCTATTTAAAGATATGATCTAGCGCCATCAAGCCATTTCTCAAAATTGCCTTTACATCGCGGCCATTCTTTTTAATACGCTAATGCTAACCCATCAGAACGAGATTCACTTGCAGCAACTAATACTCCATTATGTCTCAAAATCATTTGCCCTTTACCAAACATGATTTG
>JADQBA010000392.1 GCA_016903675.1 Stigonema ocellatum SAG 48.90 = DSM 106950
ATTTTATTAAGATTTGTTACAGCGTCCCAATACACGCAAGAATCAGCATTCTAGAAAACCAATACCTGGCACCGAGGGAAGAAAACAGTTGGCTTGAATAAATTTTTCTGCTACATCCCGCACCTCAGTACTCTCCGTCACCCTCTGTTTGTTCCACGGCAAACTCATCTGCCCTGGGGAAAATTTCTTCGACTTTCCGCCTTTCAATATTGATGGCAAAAAGGTACTCCCCCAGAAACTCTTCTTCTCTGATTTCCCCTGTGGCCGATATTTTTGGCAGAACCTACGATACTTTGCTGCACACTCTTCTAAAGTTCTCCCCAACTGCAAAAACGCCGGATGCCACTGCGTAATCCCGTCTGAAGTCAATCTATCATGAGTCCCATAATTACTGAAGTCATAGAAAAACCCCTGCTGCATCCCAGCTGCCTTGGGGTTAAGATGAATGTAACGTATCGTATTTAATGCCCTTTTATAATCAGTTTTCTCAAACCCACTGCTGTGATATCTTTTTTCCCAGAAGTGACCAGCGCCCTATCGGGAAGTCAAAAGTCAAAAGTCAAAAATGAATATAAGCACCATTATTTCTCTAAGAATAAATAAAATCTTTGAACTGAGTCGAGAGTATCATAAGGCTCAATGCGTCTTCGTTATTTGCTCTTAAATTTATTTGTATAATTCTTAATTTTGACTTTTGACTTTTGACTTTTGACTTTCCCGAAGGGGCGGGTCTTCTGGTTGTTCTGGTTCAAGCAAGTAATGGACATGATTGCTCATAATACATAAAGCATAAAGTTTAAAATTAAACTTGTCCTGTGCTTTTTTAATTGCGTAGAGAAAAACTTCACGACATTCATAACGACTTAATTTAAACTCACGGTTGTTGCAACGTACAGTGATGTGGTAACAGTAGTTGGGTTTTAGTTCTCGGGGTGGGCGTGCCATTATCTCGTATCAAACAAAACGCTTTTGACAAGAATATGTTACCAATGAAGCGCGATACACTGAAGCGTTAAGCAAGCGGGCTTATCGCACTCCCAACCCTCAACACCCAATCATCTCCCTGGATAATTTGTAGGGGCTTACGCTCTGCATAAAGCACTGCCCAGTAGTGCGCAAGCATCCAGTCAAGCCGATAACAGGGTAGTATGCGAAAACTAGAACAAGGGATTGAGCCGAGATACGTGTAAAAAAGTGCCACTTCGCCTGAAAAGATTGCCATATATAGGTTTTGTGAGTCATTCACTCGCAATTTTCTCCACTTCTCTCGCTCAGAACGCCCTGAGTCCCACGAATATAAATCATCGTGGTGTCAAGAGAATCAGGGAGCAGTGCTCTAACAGTGGGGTGCCCAAAATTAGGGTACGCTCATTACCTGTTTTGGGGGGCGATCTGCGCTTCGCAGCAGCGCTTCGCTATCGCAGCGAAAAACAGGTTTTTATTGAGATAATGGTATTTTAATTGAGAATTAAAACCCGATCCAACTTTGGAGCATTGCTCCCAGGGAATCATGTCCCATGATCTGAGCTTGTCGGTGTAGCGGTACAAGTTGAGCCATCCGATATCCAAACCGATTTAGTTGAGATTCCTGATATGATTGTGTAAAGACATTATTCAACATGAATTAGGAGGAATATCAGGAGCAGTCAAGAGACATTTTGACCCCGTTTTGAGTGCAGCAATATCTGCTAATATTACAAGCGCGGACATTTTGGCATCCTGACCAAACGTCTGTTTGGGAGGAAA
>JADQBA010000099.1 GCA_016903675.1 Stigonema ocellatum SAG 48.90 = DSM 106950
ATCTCTTGGGTTGCGGTACGAAAAATTTGCAGCCAATTCGTCAGTTGCACAACATGTACTAGAGTCGAGTGAATGGTTAAACCATCCCAGACTTAGAACGCTTGTTAGAAAATTTTGGGTTCGTGGTCACACACACGTTGCCAATCAAATTGTCGTCAAAGAGTACAACTGTCAGACTGATTCAAACGGTGTGGTGTGGGTGCAGTTTAGCGGACTCAACTTTGGCAAAGTTTTGAGAATTCCTACCACATTAAAAGCTGAAATAACCGGACAATTTCGGTTAATCAAGCGTAATGGTAAGTGGTATATCCATTACTCGACTGACATCAAATCTGCACCAAAGAGAGAGGCAGGTCTTAGTATTGGGGTGGATCGTGGCTACACTGAGGTTTATGCAACTTCTACTAATGACGGTGCTAGATTTCTTGGTGAGAATTTTGGAAAACTTCAGACATCAGAAAGCGATTATCGCACTCAAAAAGGTGCATTACGCAATAAAATTCGTTCCATTGCTTTTAAAGCAAGGTCCAAGGGGAACCACGCCAAGGCTGAACGGATTACAAAGAATAATCTGGGGCGAGTCAAGTGGAATCAAAGAGAATCATCCTTTAAAGGTAGGATTAAAACTTTAGTATTTACTGCCACAGTTCAGTTAATGCATGATGCAATTAAGGCTGTGGCCTTTGAAGATTTGACCGAACAAATCGCCTCAAAGAAAAAACGGTCAAACCGCACGAAGCGGAACCTTAACTCATGGTGTAAAGGAATCGTAGCTAGTGCGCTCGAACAAGTTTCATCTCGTGTAGGTTGCACGATTATTGGTGTCTCGGCGGCATATACGTCACAACTTGACTCTCGTCATGGCATCCTTTTAGGTGTTAGGACGGGGGACAAGTTTACCTGTTTTGATGGGGTCGTTTTGCAATCGGACACTAACGCTGCTGACAACGTTGAAGCAAGAATGAGTGACGATGAGATCACTCGATTTATGAAACATACGGATGTTAAACAAATATTGCTTCAAAGGACTCAGAAGTTTCAAGAACTATTGAACTCGGCTACCGAGGTAACAAAGGAAGTCTGGGACAGTGTTTTTGAAGCGATACCGGGTACGGATAAACCCAAGACTCTAGAACCCAAAAGAAAACGTACGAGTAGGGTCAATCAGAGAGCGAATTATGAGCAATTGACGTTGTTTGACTTCGGTTAACTACGTTTGTTGTGTATCCCGGACATGATCAGGACTTCTTCCCCCACTATCCGGCAGAGGCTTTGTATACTTAAGAAGTAAAGTAGCACTTTATTATTTTTTAGATTTAAATAGAAAAAAACTTTGAGCAAAGTTTGGGAAAAATGAGGTCTAGGGTAACAACAACCACAAGGGTGCTAATTTTTCTGCCGTTTATCGGTCTTATTATTTGTCTACTGCTGGCTGGGAGTGTAGCGCTGCTACAAAAGAAGACAATAACATCAAATACCGAGGCTACTATTTGGAGTCAATATCCAAACCCTGGACTCAAATTGGCGACAAAACCAACAGGCGAATTTCAACAGACTCATAGTCCCTCGGTTAATACCATATCATCAGGCGGAAACAACAGCCCTCCTTACAAGATTGTTTGGGCACATCCAACTAACTATGGAGAGAGGTTTACCAAAGACATCAATGGTATACCCGTTAACAATAAACCGATTATCGTGCTTCATGAAACTGATGCTTCTGCGTCCAGCGTCATCAATTTCTTTCAAGAACCTCACTCCAATGAAAATGTCCAAGCGAGTTACCATACCTTGATTGAGTTAGACGGAACGGTTCTTTATCTGGTTCCACCATCCAAGCGAGCCTTTGGTGCAGCTAACTCAGTGTTTGATGGCGACCAGGGGTCGGAAACTGTGAAGACTAATCCCCAGCTTCCCCCCTCTGTGAATAACTTTGCTTATCACGTCTCTTTAGAAACGCCGCCTGATGGTCATATGAATAACCTACCAACCCATAGCAGCTACTCTGAGGCTCAATACCGTTCTCTAGCCTGGTTAATCGCTCAAAGTAATGTTCCAGACCAACGGATTACCACTCACCGATCTGTAGATCGCTCAGGTCAAAAAATTGACCCCAGGAGTTTTGATTTCCAAAAGTTCCTGAATTTACTTCATTCCTATCGCGGATTCTGAAAGATCGTCCTTTAGTATTTAAGTATATTACCACATAATAAAGATACTTCCCCTTGACAGGAAGCTGCTTGCGGTTTTTTATGAAGTGCTAAGGCGACACGATGCTGCAAACCCAACAGGTCTTAAATGATCGCTATCAACTTAAACAAAAACTAGGTGAAAGAGCAGGTCGTCAAACCTGGTTAGCACACGATTTGTTAGCACAGGAGAAAGTTGTGGTCAAACTCCTGACCTTGAGCGACCAGGTGCAGTGGGAGAATTTGAGACTGTTTGAGCGAGAAGCTCAGGTATTAAAACAGCTTGACCATCCGCGAATTCCCAAATATCGTAATTATTTTAACATTGATCAGGGAATGCTCTGGTTTGGATTAGTCCAGGAATATATTCCTGGCGTGTCACTCAAAGAATTACTGACTCAGGGCAGAGTGTTTGCGGAACCTGAAGTGCGGCAAATAGCTGCTGATGTCCTGAACATCCTGATTTACCTCCATAGTCTCAGTCCCCCAGTGCTGCATCGGGATATCAAGCCCAGCAATTTGCTATTGGGGGAGGATTCCCAGATTTATCTGGTGGATTTTGGCGCAGTGCAAGACCGCGCCGCCCGCGAGGGAGCTACTTTTACGGTGGTGGGAACCTATGGTTATGCACCATTAGAACAATTTGGCGGACGAGCAACTCCAGCCTCTGACCTCTATGCCCTCGGCGCAACCTTGATTCATTTGCTGACAGGTATTCCTCCTGCTGATTTGCCCCATAAAGATTCACGCTTACAGTTTGCCCACTTGGTCAGGCTCAATCCTGGGTTTGTCCGCTGGTTGGGACAACTGACACAACCAAATTTAGAAAAACGCTTTCGCAGCGATCGCGAGGCGCTTTTTGCTCTCAAGGAAAATCAAACTGCTATCAGTACTATCCCTCTTTCCCGACCCGACGAAAGCTCGATTCGCATAAAAAAATCCCCAAGTCGTTTACAGATTCAAATTCCTGTGCTTTGGCGCAAGGTTTTAGGTAATCCTCAAAACAGGACTGTGCTGCTGGTATTAGGGTTTTGGTGGTATTGGATCAGCTACTTAGAGGGTTGGCATGCTTTGATTTGGTTGATAGCTGGTGCGGTATTGGCAGGTTGGTTGATCGTACCTAGCTTGATGGAAACTCATGTTTACTTTAACTATCAGCTATTTGAAATTGAGGTAAAATTACTCGGTCTGCGCTTGAAACGACAGCGAGGGAGTGTTTTAGAAATTGACAAAGTTTTCAAAAGTGATGCAGGTGGCTATGGGACTCACAAAGTGCCTGAGGTCACTTTTGCCGTAGGTGTTCAAGAGTTTTCATTTAGCAGATTGAAGCCTCCTCTGTCTGAAGAAGAATGCCGTTGGCTCATAGAAGAAATTAAGCATTGGTTGGGACTTTAGAGGCTTTTGAGTATGATACAAGCAGGACAGATACTCAGCGATCGCTATCAACTTCAAGAAAAATTAGGGCAAGATGCTAGTCGTCAGACCTGGTTAGCAGTAGATTTGCGTATACAGCCCCAAGAACAAGTTGTCGTCAAGTTACTCACTCTGACTCCACAAATGCAGTGGGATGAATGCAAGCTATTTGAGCGTGAGGCTCAGGTGCTAAAAAATCTTAATCATCCCCGCATTCCTAAATATCGAGATTACTTTGTCCTAGAACAGCACTCAGATTCTAGATTTCCCTGGTTTGGGTTGGTACAGAGTTATATTCCTGGAGCATCTATTCAACAACTGCTGGATCAGGGTCAACACTTTTCTCAGCCACAGGTAGAAAAAATAGCAACCGAAGTTTTGAGCATTCTAGTTTACCTGCACGAGATCAATCCGCCTGTGTTGCATCGAGATATCAAGCCCAGTAATCTCATGTGGGGTAAGGACGAGCAGGTTTACCTAGTTGACTTTGGCGCAGTGCAAGATCAGGCTGTGTTGGAAGGTGCTACTTTCACTGTGGTGGGAACCTATGGCTATGTCCCAATGGAACAGTTTGCAGGTCGAGCAGTTCCCGCCTCTGATTTGTATGCTTTGGGCGCAACCTTGATTCATCTTCTCACAGGGACGCCTCCTGCTGATTTGCCCCATCGGGATGCACGTATTCAGTTTGCTGACCGGGTGAGTATGGATGTGGGTTTTGTGAATTGGATTGGCAAACTCACAGAACCAAATGTAACAGAACGGCTCACCACCGCAAGAGAGGCACTTGAAACACTCAAGAATAAACACGCCCTCAGTGCGCCAATGACTAGCCGCAAGCCCACAGGTAGTCAGATTCAAATCAAGAAGTCTGCCACTGAGCTAGAGATCAAAATTCCTAGGCGTGGAAAGAAAGCTTTCAGATTATTCTACCTCATCGGGTTGATAACTCCTTTTGTGTTGCAACTGCCAAATTGGATTAATCTGCTGAGAATAGGTGCTGGCAGTTATGAGCTATGGTGGATTGTGTCTTTTTTTGCCATCATGTACTTAGTGGTTCCTGCAACACTGCTACCAGCTTTTGGACAAACTGAGTTGTACTTTGAGCGCCAAAATTTTGAAATCCGGTGGAAATTATTTGGTTTGTGCTATCGTTGGCGGCGGGGTAAAACTGCACTGATTGATGAAGTTGAGGAAGAGGTCGTTAAGCAAGGTTCATCCCCCACAGGAGTAACACTCCAATATGGTAACCAGAAATTTACCTCTAGTCCTCTCGCTACCGTGGAACGTCACTGGCTGATCCAGGAGATTAAAGATTGGTTGTGGCAAATGGGATATTAAAAGGCGTCGCCGCGTCCTCCTTAGGTCAAGCTTTAGGCATACACCCGTTTGTAGGGGCGAACGGCAGTTCGCCCCTACGACTAATGGCTGTAATCAAATTTTCTCCAGTAGTGCATGAGTTGATTTTGCTTACACCTATTAAGGATACAGAAGGAGAGCGAACTGCGCTTAACTTTCATTCCGCTAATAGGTAGGGATTAATGTACATAATTAGACTTTTGTCAATGTATCAGTCCTATGTCATTTCCCCTCCAACTAACTAAATTTAGGAGATAAATCACATGAGTAAAGAGTTGAATTTGGTGAAATTCTTTGAATTTATCAAACAGAACAATCAAGATCTCAATGCAGACCACTATCAGATTGCCTTTCGCCCTCAAGGGTTAAGTGTTCACATTGTGTTGAAGTATATCAAAGGAAATCCAGACAAAGAAGTTGTGATAGGGGACATTGGACTCTAGAACACCAATTTAGTGACGGATTGTTTGTGGAAATTTCACACGTGTTGTAACATTGTGTGGTTTCCTCAAACAAACACAGCAACCGTATTGGACTAGAAGTAGAAATTATGGTCATTTTTCTCTCGGGTAGTGTGGATGACAGGGGGTTCCCCAGCAAACTTGCCCAGATGGCATGTTACTAAAAACACTACTGCGAGCACCAATCACGGCATTAGCCCCAATTTCTACTCCAGGGCCAATAAAACAATCTGCTGCAATCCATACACCATTGCCAATGGTGATTATGGCTGTTTTCAAGCCAAAGGCTGGGTCATATATGTCATGATTTCCAGTACAGAGATAGCTTTTCTGGGAAATGACGCAATGTTCGCCGATGCTAATGTGGTCAAGACTGTATAAAACTACATCATCTCCAATCCAGCTATAGTCACCGATGGCGATTTTCCAGGGATAGGTGAAGCGGGCGGTGGGTCGAATTAAAACTCCCTTACCAATGCGAGCACCAAACAGACGCAGCAAGGCACAGCGTAGACTATTGAAGGGATGAGGAGTCAGGGGGAAGGCGATCGCTTGTACAAACCACCACAACAAAATATACCAGCCAGCACGTCCCCTGTCAAACCAAGATTGGTCATATTTGCGTAAATCTACAAAAGGTTTGGCGTTAGTCATAAAAATTATGAATTATGAATTATGGGCGTTGCATATTTGCGGGATGATTTTATTTTCTCTGTGAATTGAAAAACTTAATTCTTGGCGTTCTTGGGTTCTTGGCGGTTCAATCTTCATCCTCATGTTATGCAACGCCAAATTATGTATTGGGCGTTTTTCCCTAATTCATAATTCAGCATTCATAATTCATAATTCAAAGGGAGGGATGGTGGTTTTAGGACGGTTGTGGGTGTGGTATTTAGCTGACCGCCACAGTTACGTAATTCGTAAAGTTTGACTCCTATTTGATATTCATATTGACTTAAAAGCCGTGCATAGATATATCCAGCTTTGCCATCTAAAAAGCCAAGCTGAATGATGTAGAACAAAATAAACCGTAAAAATGGTTTAAATGGTAGCCACACCCACACTTTTTTCAAAAAGCGCTTCCGTTGCACTGCATCACCAAAGAAATTTGCGCCAATGGTGTCATTGTCTTGTTTATCTGTAAGCAAATTGAGATAAACACGGGCTTCCCAGTTAGAATAGCGGTTGTGCCGTTCTATCCAGTGGTAAAGGTCGCGGAAGTCCTCGTGAATCATATCGTTTTTCAGATACCCAGCTTTCCCTGATAAGATAACGTGTTCATGAACTTCGTTATCGCCAGTATTGGGAATCTCTTCGGTGTGGAGATTTTCGTAGCGACCTTTTTTGTGCTTAAATAAACGTAAATTCCAATCAGGATATCTACCGCCGTGGCGAAGCCATTGACGCAAGAAGTACACACGGCGGTTAAGGTAGTAACCATTGTATTCAGGATTTTGAATTGCTTGGGAAATTTCTTCCCAAAGTTCCGGAGTAATGCGCTCATCGCAATCAACGATTAGTACCCATTCATTGCGGAAAGGTAGGTTATCTAAAGACCAATTTTTCTTTTTCGGCCAGCGTCCGTTAAAGCTGAATTGTACAACATTTGCACCATGACTTTTAGTAATTTCGACGCTTCTGTCGCTACTTTGAGAATCAACTACAAATACTTCATCAGCTCTTTGGACGCTGGCAAGGCAAGCAGGCAAATTTAGTTGCTCGTTTTTTGCTGGTATAAGTACGGAAACTGGTATTTTGTAAGACATATATTATGATGGGTGTTTGTTGTTGGGTGTTCTTTAAAGCTATTAACTATAGCAATCCTATTTGAGTTGTAAACTGTTAACTGTTAACGGTTGACAGTCAACAGTCAACAGTCAACAGTCTTAACGAAGTGTTTATAAATCATTTAGGATTGCTATATTGACTCTTTTTTGATTTGGATAGAAGACCCTGAATAGCGGCGTTTAAGTAACCAATCTGCCCGTAGGCATACACTAGTTTGTCAAAACGTTCCGCTGGGTCGGGGAAATATTGCAATGTCTTATATAAGCCACGCAAAAACCGTTCGCTACCTCGCTGCAACTGACCTATACCATCTTTGCCTGCGAGTTGTTCTCGATAGCACTCGCTGATACCTTGCCACCAGCCTCGATTAAAAAACCAAGAGCGTTGGAGACGTTCTGGGGAGACATTGTGAGCCACCAAAGCGTTGGGAAGATAAGCGACTTGCCAACCTTTTTGCAGAGCAAGTTCGGTCATTTGCAGTTCTTCGTTTGATAATAATTTCTTGCCGATGCGACCGAGATGAGTATCAAAACCTCCTATTTCTTCCCAGAAGCGGCGACGTATAGAGTAATTTAAGCCTCTCGGGGTTAACCCAGGATTCTCTACATAAACTATACTGTCGCCCAGGTCGTATGCACCTAAATTGGCTGCTAATCCTGTGGATAGCCAGCGTGGGGGTTGGATTCCCTCGGGCCACAATAGAGTAACTTTGCCACCTGCGATCGCGAGATTAGGGTTCTTTTGATACGCACAATACAAAGCTTGCAACCAGTCAGGGTTAGCTACTGCATCATCATCAAGGTATGCGAGAATTTCACTATCAGCAACTTTAGCACCAGTGTTGCGAGCCACCGATAGACCAATTACAGGTTCAAAGACATACTTAAGGCGGGGATCTTGGGTTCTTTGTTCTACCACGTGGCGAGTCCCATCGCTTGACCCATTATCCACTACCACTACTTCAAAGCCATCTGCAACAAAATTCTGCGCCAAAAGGCTATCTATAGCAGCGCCTAAATAGGTATCTCGATTGTGAGTACAGATTATAGCAGAAATTTGCATGTTTGGCATAAAAGTAATGTTGATGGTTGATGGTTGATGGTTGTTGGTTGTTGGTTGTTGGTTGGTACCAAACACCAAACAACAATCAACTAACCACTAACTAAGTTAAGTCGTCGCTGCTACCAGTGCTAATCTACACCAAAAATCTCTGACTCACCAACCGAGTATTTTCGGAAATCTACTTAAAATCTTTTAGGACTTACGCATTGACAAAAATAACAAACTGTGTTTATCTCTCGTTACAAGGCTCTGCCTTGTAATGCTTATATCGGAGGCTCTGCCTCCCGATGTGATGGGAGGCAGCAGCCCACAGCGATCGCATTCCCAGGCAGCAGCCCAAGAACGAGGCTGGGCAAGATTTTGAACTTAACAAGCCAATAATGCATATGATAGTCAATGTGTCAAGTGCGTAAGTCCTATCTTTAATGAGATTGGATATGTCCGTGCAAAACTACAAGAGTTTCAGCTAGTTGAGTCAGGCGGGTTTCTAGATATTGCTTGCGTCCTAGGAGTTGGCGCAGCTTTTGGTAACGGGCGATGGCCATACTCACGCTGGCGACTTGATCTGGTGGACAGGGACGCGACCACACTTGACCTGAAGCATCTAAACCACACAGACGGTATCCAGCGCGGGGAGATTGACTGGATACTTTTTCTTCTTCGTTGGCGCAAATTTCTTCTACGTAGTCCATCAGGCGGTCTACTTCCGCATGGCGCAGTGTTGCTGTTGCGCCTGGTTCTGGTTCTCTGTCATGGGACTCTAGCCAGCCATTGACAATAGGTCCTTCTAAATAAATATCTTGAATTTGCTGGATGATTTTTTGCAGTTCTACCTGCCAAGAGGACACTTTTTCTTCAATTTCTTGCAGAAGAGTCATAGCCAATGCCGGATTTGCTCCATTGCGATGGCTAGTAAGACTTGGAGTTTTGAACTTGGGTAGGCTTGGTACTTTGCCACCAATCTCTTGTGCGGGAAAGGTCTGTACAGAGGGATTGTGGGGAAGTAAATTCTCTTCTTCCTCTGACGTTGGTGGTTGTTCTTCAGATGCCAAAGTGCCATCAGCTGTGCATTCTTGTGCCCCTACACTGATCCGGAACGAGAAAGACGGCTTTGTCGAACTATTTTGTTCTGTGGCGGCGGTAGTGTCGCGAGTTACCAAATCGTGTAAAGTTGCTTCTATGCGTTTTATACCTGCTTTCATAGGAGATTCCGAAAGATTACTGGGCTTTATGGTGTTTAATGTAGCTAACTGGTTTTAACCTGTTGTTGACGGGTTTATAAAGCCTGCACAGGCAGGCTTTGTTTAATGAGGCACCTTCCTTCTTGGGTGAAGGATATTGTGGAGGCGTTACAGGTAACGTCTCTACTTGTGGGCGAGGCATAAGATGTAAGTTTTCTCAGTAGTTGCCTCAAGGATACTGGTTTTAATTTACTCTATTAAAAGTTATATGAGAGCAAAATTACCTCCGCAAAATAAAAAATTTTATGAAAGATGGCAACCAACAATTAATATTAAGATACTTAGGAAACATCTGTCAGCACCCCGAATTGAAGTTACGGGGCTTCCAGACGAACCAGGAGTTTTTTAGGTGAGTAAAATCATTTTGGTAACTGGACCAGCACGCTCAGGAAAAAGTGAATGGGCGGAAACTTTGGCGATGCATTCACAAAAAGCGGTTGTTTATGTGGCAACGGCTACTATTGACAAAAGTGACAAAGAGTGGGCAGAACGCATTCAACAACACCAACAACGCCGTCCCCAAGAGTGGGTAACATTGGAGGTTCCAGAAGAATTATCTGCTACCCTTGCTGAAGCAAAGCCAAATGTCTGCCTTTTGGTTGATTCTTTGGGAACTTGGGTGGCTAATCTCTTGGAACAAGACGAGGTGATCTGGCATTGTGCTGTCCAAGAGTTCTTGGAAACAGTGCAGCTAGTTGCAGCTGATATGATTTTTGTCGCTGAGGAAACTGGTTGGGGAGTTGTGCCAGCTTATCCTATTGGTAGAAAGTTCCGCGATCGCCTAGGTTCCTTGGTGCGCCATTTGGGTGCTATTTCCCAAGATGTTTATTTGGTGACTGGGGGTCACGTTCTGAATCTCAGCATACTTGGTTCGCCGTTGCCTGTAAGAGGAGAGGGGGGAGTGGGGAGTGGGGAGTAGGGGCTGGGTTTCCCTGCCCTTGGTTCGCCGTTGCCTGTAAGAGGGGAGTGGGGAGTAGGGGCTGGGTTTCCCTGCCCTAATTGAGTGTAGGAGCATGCGATTCCCCAAGGGGCACTACTCAAAAATGATCGGCAGATGGGGAGAACCCAGAGAGAAAGAGGGTGAGATTTTTATCTAGTTAAGATAAAGATAATGTAAAGTTCTTTAAAAAAAAGGTAAATTAATTTTATATGTTGTATCACAATACTCAATTATAATCTACACTTTGAAAGTGTCAAAAGACTCAAAGCTTTAAATGAAAAAAACGATCTTGTGGGATAGATTCTCAGAGGTTGTTTGAAAAGTTGTTGGCGGTATCGAAGCACTTATTGAGCGGAACTAGTCCCCCTTTTTAGGGGGGATATAGGGTTTTCTAAAAGTATTTGATACATCATTAAGGACTTAGAAAACATCCTCTCAAAGAAAGCCTGTTTTTCTCATTCTGCTTTTTCGTCTTTTACACACTATCTTTATCTCTGAAGGAAAAGTAAATCATGTATTCAACTTCAAATGTCTGGGAAGAATTAAGTGATGCTCAATGCGAAGCAGTGAGTGGCGGGCTCCTATTTGATTTTGTTAGCAATCCATACTACAGTGCTACTTTTTATCCAGCAAGTGCTGGTGGTGGCACAGTTGGTACTGTAGCTAATTATGATGCTCCAGGTGTAGCTTACACACCAGGTTCAGTGATCCCGACTGTCGTCGGGACGTCTACTCCTGGAACTGTTGGTTTCATACCGTTCTATTAATAAATCAGGAAGCCTGATAGCTCGGAAAGTTGACGGAAACTTATAGATCCGGGGTCTAAGGCTCGTGCTTACATAGGGTAAGCCCGTAGTTCCCTTCAGTCCCCGTCAAAAATCAATGTTTTTTTGCGAATATTCTCAAGGAGTGTGAGTTCACACTCCTTTAATCCTTCATTCAACAATAAAGTCAAACAGGTCTCAATGAACCTACCCCTCGACTGGGGGAAAGTCACGCCTAAGTTAGGGGCGTATTGCCATACGCCCGTACAATCCCAAGTGGGTTGAGTAGATACGCTCTAGCAATTTTTCACATACTCTAGAAGTTTTTTACCCTCTTGATGATATGGGACTGCGGCAAGTAAATAGTTCAGTGACTCAACTGCCTCATTAATATGTCCGAGTCGCGTTAGAACAAGGGCTTTTGCGTAATAGAACCCTGGCTCATCTGGCGAGGAAGCAATCTCTCTCTCCACAAGATTCAATGCTTCAGTGTTATTGTTCGCTTTAAGTTCTGTGAGCAATTGCTGGATGAAATTTTTACTTGCAGGTTGGGTCATCTTTGAATTCCCACTAAACATAGTTTTTTCTGTAAAATCATCAGCTTCAATGTTACGAATCACACAGGGTGGGTGCTGGAGAGGAAAAGTAATCTCTTCGGCAGGTATATTGGCTAATTTACTTTGTTCTTTGGTATGGGTTGCATCTGATCCAAAACCAATATTAGAGACTAAATTCACATTGGGAAGAATACTTAACCCGTTATGAATCCAGTTAGCAAATGTCCAAGGAAAATCCCAAGTGTCGAACCCGTGATAGACACTTTGAAAAATATTTGACCAGTAAATAGCTGCGTCACTGTCTTGCAGTATATCCATCAGCCAATTACCATCTCGAACTTTTGGCCACAGTTTCATTTCGTTATCATAAAGCTGCCATGCCCGTCGCCAAGTTGCCCAACCCCAAGTGTGGTTATAGCGAGAGAAGTAATAACTATATTCTTGACGGTTGTGTCCGAATTGAAAATTGTCTCCAGCAATCACCATTATCTGTTCGTTAGAGCGATATCGCTCAAGCAATTCTTCGCAGAAACGAAAGAAAGTCGGATGGGGAACGCAGTCATCTTCAAGGATGATTGCTTCTTCAACTAGCTCGAAAACCCAGTCTAATCCGGTATAAATCTGTTCCCTGCAATTTAAATGAATATCGGAGTACTTTCTCAAAACTTCACAATTCCAGTCAACCCGATTAATAATTGCTTGTGCTGCTGCACATTTTTCTACATCTTCTGGTTGGTTTGGACGAGGAGCATTAGCAATTACAAGCAACTTAGGAGGTTTAGCTTCGCGAATTACCTCAAAGACTTTCTCGGTGGTTTCGGGTCGTTTAAAGATAATCAAACAAACAGGAGTTTTCAATTGAAATTTATCCATGTTTTCTATCAAGTATGTAAAGATTTAACTGCTGATTTTGTTGACAATCGACGAGCTACTAATTCTGTGAGTGACCATTACTCCGATGACTTCATCATCCCTAAGTGGAAAAAAGTGCGCCAGTGATTACATTCATTATTACTTGATATAGTTCAAGGCTTCCAGATGTTCTCGGTCTAGCTGAAGGTTCAATTGGGCAGTATTGGCAAAGACTTGCAAAAGCAATTCTGTATCTACCGTAGAGAAGGAACCTTGACGGATAAGTTCTACCACCTGCCATTCTTCCAAAAGGTCTGGTGTGAAGATTCCCAGATCAATTGAATGTTGGATGAGGTGGAGGAGATTATTGATATAGGTAGGGGTGATGTTCCGGATGTGTTGTCGGATGATCCAGCTTGTTTGAATGTTCCCCAAGGTTGCTTGACGCTGAGCTTCAATATCTAGGATCCCAATCAGTTGTTCTGAATGCTGCTCCACTTCTAAGGAAGTGTTTTGAGTTTTAGTCTGCACCCAGGTTGCTTGAGCTACTGCGGTTAAAGTCTTTTGTTGCCGCTCAATCTCCTGGCGGCGAAAAATTAGGTATTCTTTCTTTTTTTCGCTCACATGCAAAAAGTTTTGCAAATAATTTTTATTTATGTAAAATTGATCTCCACTGACATTATTAACCGTATCCTTGATTTTCTCAAAATTATTTCTTGCCATAAAGCCTTCAATATCTCTCTTTAATGGTTGTTCTTTATAGAGACTAACTGCTTCAACTTCTAACCATATAGCCTTTATATCCTTTATCAAACTCCCAGCGCCATGAAGCACTTTCAACTCTGCTCCTTGTACATCCATATGAATAAAATCAATTGTTGTAATACCATGTTCTCTACAAACATTTTCTAAAGTGTCTGTATCAACTGTGATGACTTCATTGAACTTTAGCCAGGGATAGTATTTTTCTGTTTCATCTGGTGGAAGTAGAGAACTAGACTTATTTCCGTAATCCCAATCACTAGTGTTCCTTAAATGTTCTGGATGACCTGAAGATACATAAAAAGATGCTTTACCTACTTCATCAGAAAGGGCAATAGGTAAAGCTTTAACATTAGTTACTCCATATTTTTCTAAATTTGCCAGCAAAATTGGGAAATTATTTGGTAAAGGTTCAACGGCATAAATTCTTGCCAGGGGAAAAATTCTGGAATATTTTATTGAATCTTCTCCTTCACAACTGCCTATATCTAAAATTACCAACTTCTGCTCTGAACTAAAAAAAAGCTTTAGTTCTCTCTCAATTGGTGAAGGAGAATTAATAAAATCATCTTT
Source organism: Stigonema ocellatum SAG 48.90 = DSM 106950 (assembly GCA_016903675.1). Classification (GTDB taxonomy): domain Bacteria; phylum Cyanobacteriota; class Cyanobacteriia; order Cyanobacteriales; family Nostocaceae; genus Stigonema; species Stigonema ocellatum. The sequence goes on from JADQBA010000099.1 coordinate 13,959, forward strand.
TCTCATAAATTACCTCAAGTCTAATTTTTCAGTGTTTCAAATTTCTAGAGCAACCACACGATTCTTAACTTTGGTAGATATACGACAAGCAATACGGTTGAGATAAGATAATTTGCAATAACCATAACCTTATATAGTCAATGAACGCCACAAATTATCATTGTGGTGCATCACCAACTAACAAAACTTATTTTATCCATTTATCTTCTCAAAAGCATATGGTAATTCTACATGAACCGCATTATATTTCTGACCCAGAAATGGCTCTATTAAAATTCTTTCACCATTCAAGAAGCGCTGGTTAAGCTCCTCTGGTGTCACCAAGTTTCCAAATCTAGCTGGAAACATATCCTGGACTTTGTTGGCTGGTATATTTAATAGCTTGCTATTTTCTTTGTAACAAAGCATAAATGGTGTATTGTCTAAAAACTTAGAATTCATTGCCATTAAAGCTTCAAAGGTATTTGGATTATAAAACTGTATATTTTCTGTAATAAATTTGATGATTGGCGTTGAAAAAATATTGCCATCTAACGACATCGGATATCCCCAATCACCTTCTGCACCAATCCATTGCCAAGCTCCATCTTCTCGAAACTGGGGCACAGAAACATGATGATTTGTTGCATAGCAGTAATTTACTCCTGAATGTAGTCTCAAAGAGAGACAAAGAATTTCAAGGTCATTACTAAACTGTTGAAATTCTGGTTCTAGAAGCGAAAATTTCTCCTTAAACACTATGTCATCTACTAAAAACATAGTAAGAGCATTGTCTTCGTTTATGGCATTTAAGGTTCCCTGTTTAAATGGCGTAGCACTCTCGGACACATAATGAAACTCAGGATGCAACTTTTGACAAAGCTGATAACCTTGAGCTAAAGTATGATTATCGGTTTTATAAACTACCGTTTTCTCCGCGTGTTCCCATTCAGTAAAGTATTTCTTAAAACTACGAAGAAGTAGCTCTAATTGGCAAGCACGATCCTTGCTAAAAATTACTACATTAATCCTTGGACTTTGCTGCCTCGGAATTTTAGTCCGTTCCCTAAACATTGTCCTAGTAAAGGTATCTACTATATCTTGGGAGGGGCTGTGAGTAGGGTTAATTTCTAGTTCGGCTTTTGCCGCTTCAAAAGCTTGTTGATGCCTGTTGATAGCACTTAAACAAATTGCTCTAACAAAATGCATTTCTGGTATACTGACACCAAGGTAAGCTGTTTGTTCGGCGATTTGCACTGCCTCAATAGGGTTGCCACTATTTAACAAGTCAAGTGCTTGTTTCATCATTGCTTCCACTTGTCGGTCAATCTTGAAAACACTTTCAATTAGAGCATGAGTTTCGGAAATCATCCGTTCTTCTTTGAAAAGCTGCTCTGCACGAGTTTTGCAGGCTTGAGCGATGGAATGACGTAATTCTGGGTTGGCACACCAAGCTTGAATTGTTGCTACTAACTCATTGACAGTAGCTTGAGGATCAATTTTAGGGTCAGGAAGTAATTTCCCAGTATCACCTAACTCTTCTGGAATGCCACTCACGGCTGTTGCAATTATAGGTAATCCCTTCGCCATCGCCTCCATAATTGCCAAGGGCATTCCTTCGGCTATGGAAGCTAAAACAAAAATATCACTGGCGTCTAGCAAGTCGGGAATATCCCAACGTTGTCCTAAAATTTTGACTTTGTTGGTTATTTGCAGTTGATTAAGTCCCTGTCGCAGTTGGCTTTCAAACGTACCACCGCCAACCCAGACAAAATAAAGTGAATCCCAAATCTCAGTACCTTTTAACCTTTGAATCGCTGCTAATTGATATTGGTAACCTTTGCTCGGTTCTAGACGAGCAGATGTAAAACAAACTACTGCATCTAGGGGTATTTCTAATTCTTGGCGTAGGCGATCGCGCACTGATAGCTCACGAGGAGCAAAATATTTTGCAGGTCTTCCATAATAAATAACTTGTCCCTTGTCTTCTGGTAGTCTGTAATATTGATGTAATAAGTTTAAATTTTCCTTGGAAACGGCGATCGCTGCTTTTGCTAGTCGATAAAAGCGTGACATTTCATTCATGACTATAAAGGATAGCCCCTCTCCTTGCAAAGGTTCAACCAACCCAATTACAACGATAAAAGGTATTCTCAATTTAATAGCAACCTGCTTAACCCCAGAATTTGAGAAGGGACAGGTGTCACTCAAAATTATGAGATCTGGATGAGCAAGTTCCAAAATTTTTTCGGCTTGGGATTGATCAGATATAGTACGCTCTGGTTCTTTAATCGTGTCAAAATCTAGCCACAAATGCTCGATACCTAGCTGTTTTTGAACACTCACCAATGGGTTAGAACTCTGAGATTGTACACAGGTTAACCGATAGCCTAATGCTGCTAAACCACACAAAAGCATGTGATTATATTCTGCGACTTCACCGATTCCAGGATCATCGCTGTAAAGCAAAATATGTTTACTCATGTTGTTTCTTTGTTGTTTATCAAGTTTTCACTAATTCCAGGAGAAACCCGGTTTCTAGGCTGGTGTTGATCGCAACTGTATTGTCCCTACTTAGAGAGCAATACCGTTCAGTTAAGGCTTTGATCCCCCCTAACCCCCCTTAAAAAGGGGGGAATAAGCCCCCCTTTTTAAGGGGGGTTGGGGGGATCTTCAGTCTGTGAACACTACTAACTGAACTGTTCAGAAGCTGGAGATGAGTTCAGGATGGGAAAACTAATCATCCATAACCACTCAGAGGTACTGCTAATGCCACGGAGTTGTTGATAGCGCTTCAAGGCTTGACGAGCCTTCTCACCTTGATAACGACCAATATAATTGTAGGCAAGGCTCAGGTAGCCATTAAAAAAGCACTGGTCGAGAACCATTAGGGGCAATGTCTGTAGACCTAGGTTACGGTGGAAAGCGTTTTCTTTGACACGTAACCAGTTAACTAACTGCTGATCTTCATTACTCTGGAGACTGTTTGCAGACCTGCGGTAACGCACTAAAGGCTCATTCAAGAAATGAACAGACCATTTTTCGATAATCCGCAACCACAAGTCGTAATCCTCACATGTGGTCAACGTTTCATCAAACAAACCCACCTTGTCTAGACATTCTTGACGCACTACAACAGAGGGTGTAGGGATAAAATTACGCACAAATAAAATCCAGCACTCCTGGATAGGAGGTGTGGGATTTGCTTTTGCCCATGTATGGGGAAACACACCGTTCTCATCAAAACAGAACATATCTGAATAGACTAAACCAATTTTCGGATTGGATTCCAAACAGGCAATCTGTTTTTCTAGCTTATTTGGTAGCCATAGGTCATCATCATCTAGAAAGGCGATATACTGCCCCTGTGCGGCTCTAATCCCTGCATTGCGAGCGGCGGATACTCCTTGATTTTCTTGATGGATAGCGGTAATGTGATCTCCAAATTGGTCTAAGACTTCTTTTGTGTTGTCAGGGGAGCCATCATTGACGACGATGATTTCGTAGTCAGTGTAGGTTTGTGCTAAGACACTCTCAATTGCCTGCGAAACCAGATTAGCCCTCTTGTAGGTGGAAATAATTACGCTAACAGTTGGCATGGCAGATTATTTGTCATTAATTATTTGTAATTTGTAAGTGTTATGCAGTAGTAGTCTCTGTGGAGGGTTTAGTAGTAGTCTTCGTCAAGCTAGTTTTGGTAAAATCATCTTCAGGGGAAAGTAACAGCCCGCGTAAAGTCAGTTCGGGTGTTGTGTAAGTTTTTTTCGATTGTTTGTGGTTGGTTTGGTTCATTTTCAATCTCCTTATTATTGTTGCGCTTATTTCGATTAATCCGTAGGGTGGGCATTGCCCACCAACTTCTGCCTGTGCGGCATAGCCCTACCTACATGAGATTCTGTTTAGAGACGCGATCGCTTCTCTACATCTCATGTAGGTATTTAGTGCTATCCTTGACTGGAGCTATTCATTTTCTTATAAGATGCTGCCACTTGTTCGTAAATATTCAACATCTTCTTTTTCCAAGCCTGTTCGTCGTAATTCTCCACAATGAAGTGCCTTGCTTTTGCTAGGCGATCTTCTTGGTCTAATGAAGGATGGTTCACCGCCTCGACCAGTGCCTCTGCCAAGGCAGTAGGCTTGAGAGGTTCTACTACAGTGCAAAACTTCTCAACAAAGGTATTCCGATAAGCTGGTAGGAGACAACTAACCACAGGTCGTTCGCAGGCGACAGCTTCTACCAAGCTTGAAGGAAACGCATCGGTGATGGGGTAATTGATTACCACATCCGCTAAGGAGTATGCTGTTGGCATCATCTCAAGTGGCACTGGGGGTAGCCAGCGAATATTTTGCTCCATGCCAAGTTCCTTTAACCTGCTATAGAAGAAGCGGTAATATTCCTCTACTTCCTGCAACGAGTTAGTACGTCTGAACTTTAAAAACGTCAGTACTGTCGGTTTCTGAAAGTGCGGATAAGCCAGTGCATAGGCTTCTAAGATTTGGTGATGATTGTAAAATTTACTCCACCCACGGGGCGAGAGTAGCACTTTAGTTTCCTCGGTAATATCCAGCGATCGCCGCGACTGATCTACATACTTTGCAGGTTGGGGGCTAAAATTTTGCGTTTTCGTCCCTAAGTGTATTAAATCTACCCGTTGAAATGCGCTGATCCATGGCTGGCATGTTTCTACTAGACCTGGTGCCTCCACAATAAGCGCATCAGCAACTTTTAACATCGTGCGTGCCACTTCAGTTATCTGCTTGCTTTGCACTGGGTCAGTTTCTATTAAATTATTTAAACTGCCCCAAGCAGAGCATACAAGAGGATGCAGGTCGGCAAGAGCGCAACACTCAGCGCCAAAGAACATTCCATGGACGTGTATAATATCTGGCTGGAATTTTTTGGCGATCGCACGCAACTGCGAAGCCGCTGTCCATAAAAGTAATTGGTGCGTTATCTCATCTTTTGGTAACTCACCTGTGAGTTCATGATAGTTAACCAATTCTAGAGTAAAAGGTAAATAGCCGTAATTTTTGGGAGTGTCCTGTGGTGAAAAGGGGTTATAAGGACAAAGTAGCCAAACCTGGTGACCAGCCTCTAGCGCCCAATTTAAAGGGCGTATCATGGCAATTCCCCCAGAAGCAACCATCAGTATGCGCATATTTTTCAATTAACCTCTCTGATAAATATAAATCGGGAGTGAGGAATAGGTGGCTGTTATTAGCCATCAATCCCTTTACGACAAAATTGCTGTTTTCATTGTGAATATTTTAAGAATTAGTGACTTCAACCAGTCTATGTTTAACTAATTTCTCAATATAATTCAGCAAGTCTCGTTGTAACTGCTCTGAATCGACCTCATACTCTTCTAGAAGGCTGTTATAAGCCGCCTGGATGGATTCTGACTCTGTCAGTACCCAAAGCATATGTGTCCCGACCTCATTTTGATTAAAATATTCTTGACTTTGAGTATGTGCCAAAGCCGACTTTCCTTGCAATTCTTGAATTAGGACTTCTTTTGCCAGATTAACTTTTTGATTGAGTGCAATTGTCATTCTTCACCTCGATTAGTTATACTGATTGTCCAACAGTAAATTTACACCCAGACAAACCCTTGGAAATTAGTAAATTTCTCAACACATTTTTTGCTCGAAAAAATATGCTTTTACCAACTAAGTTGGTTGACACAAATAAATAAAGGTTTGTAGTTGCGCTTCAGCGCCCTAGATATGAGCGCCCACGGAGCTACTACGAGCCAATACATAAATTCTTATATAGGAATCCTAAATCATTTGTGAAAAATCTTAAGTAGTGTAGGGTGGGCACTGCCCACCAAAACCCAGACATGGTAGGCACTGCCCACCAAAACCCAGACATGGTGGGCAGTGCCCACCCTACGTGTGTTTCAAAAATCAAATAGAATTCCTATAGTTCGGTTTTTCTGTGCCTATCTGCTTAAATAAAGAGAATTTCTTTGGTAGTCTTATTTTTTAACTATTGGTATCAGCACCGATACTTTTTTGAGCGCAACAATCACCCGTAAATTAATTTTGAGCCTAGTAGCTTCCGACAATTCTGCTGTAGGCAATAAAAGGTAGCAACTATTACTATAGATGATAACTAAAAAATCTCAATCAATCTTAATAATTCTTTACATAACATTCATCTTTCTCTCGGATAGTGTGTACGACAGGGGGTTCCCCAGCAAACCTCTCTAAAAACCAAAACTAAAGAAGTCAGGAGTCAGGGTCTAGGTGCATCTACTATTTGTTTATCTTTACTTAAGATTTAAAAGTTTATTTTTTTTGCTTTACAATTTGGAATTCATAATTTACAATAACTTTATCAAAATTTTGTAATTATTCGTGATAATGACTTGTGTGTATTTTTCTGAAATAGCAATGTCGTGTTCGTGAAGTAGTTATTTCTAAATTTGGTAACTAAGTTTGCAGAAACTCCCAATGATATAAGTATGCTCTGCCAGATATTGTATTAAGCAAGCGAGCAGTGAAGCGGCCAAGAAAAGGCAAGTGACTGAGAGCCAAAACTAAATAGAGTGCAACTTAGGAGTGACTAACCATGCAAGATAACGAAAATATCTCTTTGTTCAACGAAGTAACAGTTGAAGAATCTGCAACCGTCTGCGGTGGTACTACAGTTAACTTCGATCTGAACACTTACCTATTCACCATCGGTGCAGGTGCAATATTTGATGGTGGACTAACTACCAACGTAGTTAATATCGCCTTCACCAGAGCACTGTTTACACAGTCATAAAATTTTCCTTTATGATTTTGGAGCAGTCAGAAATCTATCAAGAATCATTGAGTAAGTAAGGCTGTTGCAGATTCTGGAAAATCTTTTTTAAGATGACTGGGCTGTTAGGTCTGTTCATGGTGGCATCCGCTACAACAATCCTAACGCTCGGCATCGCGGATGAAATCGAAATCATTATTACTGTGGAGTGACTTACCATGCAAGCTAACGAAAGCCTATCTTTGTTCAATGAACTGACAGCTGAAGAATCTGCAACCATCAGCGGTGGTGATTTTGGTCTGACTCCTACTACTACAGGTAGTTCTTCAGGTTCTAAAGGTGGTACTACAGTTAACTTCGATCTGAATACTTACCTATTCACCATCGGCGCAGGTGCAATATTTGATGGCGGAATAACTACCAACGTAGTTAACATCGCCTTCACAAGAGCACTGTTTACACAGTCAAACTGATAGAATTTTCGGAAGGATTTTTGAGCAGTCAGAAATCTGTGAAGAATGATTGAGTAAGGCTGTTCGAGATTCTGTAAAATATTATTGAAGGTGTGTGGGCTGTTAGATATGTTCATGGTGGCATCCACTAGAACAATCCTAACACTCAGCATCCCAATCAAAACCATTATTACCCAGGAGTGACTACCATGGAAGCTAACGAAAGCCTATCTTTGTTCAACGAACTGACATCTGAAGAATCTGCAACCATCAGCGGTGGCGATAATGGTTACCCTTTTACTTTAACTGGTAGTACTACAACTAAGAAAGGTGGTACTACAGTTAACTTCGATCTGAACACTTACCTATTCACCATCGGTGCAGGTGCAGTGTTTGATGGCGGATTAACTACCAACGTAGTTAACATCGCCTTCACAAGAGCACTGTTTACACAGTCAAACTGATAGAATTTTCGGAAGGATTTTTGAGCAGTCAGAAATCGATCAAGAATGATTGAGTAAGGCTGTTCCAGATTCTGGAAAGTTTTTTTTAAGGTGTCTGGGGTGTTAGGTGAGTTGATGGTGGCATCCACTGCAACAATCCTAACCCTCAGCATCCGAGATAAAATCGAAATCATTACTACTGCGGAGTAACTAACCATGGAAGCTAACGAAAGCCTATCCTTGTTCAACGAGCTGACAACTGAAGACTCAGCAACCGTCAGCGGTGGTACCTTCCCTTTTAGTGGTACTCCTACAACTCCTACTACGACTGGTGGTACTACAGTTAACTTCGATCTGAATAGTTACCTATTCATCATCGGCGCAGGTGCAATATTTGATGGCGGATTAACTACCACTGTAGTTGACATCGCCTTCAGGAACGGACTGTATACTAAGTCAAACTGATAGAATTTTCGTTTATGATTTTTGAGCAGTCAGAAATCGCTCAAGAATCATTGAGTAAGGTTGTTCCAGATTCTGGAAAATCTTATCTTAGGTGTGTGGGATATTAGGTATGTTGATGGTGGCATCCATTATAATAATCCTAACCCTTAGCATCCCATATGAAATCAAAATCATCATTATTACTGCTGAGTGACTAACCATGGAAGCTAAGGACAGCCTATCTTTGTTCAACGAACTAACAACTCAAGAATCAGCAACCGTCAGCGGTGGTGGTGATTATTGTAGTACAAAACCTACCACTACTACTACCACTACTACTACCACTACTGCAACTGGTGGTACTACAGTTAACTTCGATCTGAATAGTTACCTATTCACCATCGGCGCAGGTGCATTATTTGGTGGCGGATTAACTACCAATGTGGTTAACATCGCCTTCACCGGAGCACTGTTTACTAAGTCAAACTGATAAAAGTTTCGTTTATGATTTTTAAGCAGTCAGAAATCGCTCAAGAATGGTTAAGTAAGGCTGTTCAAGATTCGGGAAAATCTCATTTAAGCTGTATGGCCTCTTAAGTTTGTTGATGGTGGCATCTACCACAACAATCCTAGCTCTGGGGGTGCCAGATGAAATCAAAATAATTATTAATGCCGACTAAATTATTCATGTAATATATAGGTGAAGAACAATGGCAAGAACTGAGATGAAATCGTTGTTTACAGCGATTACTGAAGAAGAATGTGCTACTGTTTCTGGTGGTCTTACAATCATTCTACTAAACTTTGATACAACACAACTTAACAATCTACAGCTTGTGATAAATGCAGCAGCGCCTGGCGTAGACACCAGCCAAAAGGCACTAGAAGAGATCCAATATGACGTGAACCTTGCCAATGCTGCATCAAGCCAATAAGAGGTTGTTTGAAAAGTTGTTGGCGGTATCGAAGCACTTATTGATCCCCCCTAACCCCCCTTAAAAAGCATGGTTGTTTCATACAAAGAAACAAAAATCCATAAGTCTTGATTTTTCGTTTCGTAGAAGAGACTTTTACCCCTCTCCAAACCTCTACCCCACCGGGAGAGAGGCTTTGAAATCCAGGTTTATGTTTATTTTTTTCTCTGGTTTTATGAAACAACCCTGCCTAACCCCCCCCCTTAAAAAGGGGGGAACTGGAATCACAGTACCCCTTTTTAAGGGGGATTTAGGGGGATATAATAAGTTTGCGCAGGTGGTGAGTCCACTCCTGAACGCCGATGCGTCTTTGCAGGAGAAGGTGGGTTTCCCAACTTAAGGATATCGCGTGAGGGAAGAACGAGCGTAACCCGAACGGACTTTGTGAAGGTGCCGCGACTTTAGTAGTCAGGTATTGTTTACAAAGTCGGATGCGCCCCAACAGTCCGTTAATGAATGTGTCGAAAAAAAATCGAAAAATTCCGGTTGTGAAGGAGTAATTAAGTAAGTAGTAAAGACTGGAATATTTTGTAAGTTTCCAGTTTCTATGGTTGCCAAATTACGACAATATGAGGGAAAAAAAATGGAAACAAATGACAAAAAAGAGCTTTTTACAGCGGTTACCGAAGAAGAATGTTCTACTGTAAGTGGTGGTGATTTGATAAGTGATATAGCATCTGCATTGGGTTACACGATAACAACCCCGGTAAATAACTCAGGAACAGCTGGTGTGACTAGTGATGGAAAGCTGTTTGCCGGGATATCCAATGTAAATGGAACAGCAGCAGTTGTTGTCTTGACTCCTTTATCAGCGAAGAGTGTGAGTAATTCAGGCGGCTCATTAGGTACTCTCTCAATTCTGAACCTATGATAAAATAGGGAGAATACAGACTTCTTTAAAAGAGGTAATTGACTAAGTTTTAGGGTACAAACAGCCAAAAAATTTTGGATTGTGACTGTACAAGGCACTGGAATATCGTAAGATTTTCCAGTGCTTTACAACATCAGAACTTCCATCACTAGGTAAACGTACCCGTGTTCAGTGTTTTAGAATTACGTATTGACCCTTACGAGTAGGGAGATAGCGACATGACTTCTATGCAACTTCATACTGAACTCACCCCTTCAGAACAGGAAGCTCAGCAATATTTCTTAAAAGGCGACTACACTCAAGCTGCTAATTGCTACAAGCAAGCTATTGAAGCAGAACCGAAAGTGAAATCTCACTACTGGAACTTAGGATTAATATTGTTATTGCAGGAGCAAGTTGCCGAAGCGCAGACAACTTGGGAGTTGGGTATGGCTGAGGGAGAGCCAGAACAGGTTAAGCTGTGGACAGTTGAACTCATGCAGGTTCTGCAAAGGGAAGCTAAGCGAAGGGAGATGCTTGCAGACTACACTGTTGCTTGGGCAATTCGTCAGCGCATACGGGAAATTACTCCCACAGAACTCAACAATCTGCTTTATCTGATTGCGCTAGCTATGAAGCTGAAAACGTTTACAGGGGAAGAACTCACAACTCTAGGCGTGATTCAGTTAGTTCAGTCAGAACAAATTGTCGATACTCAGCTATTGTTGCAGGCGTTGGGGAGTATTCTCAATTACGCTCCTTTGCATCCCGCAGTCTTGGAGTTGGTCGAAGCAAGTCTTGTCCATGAACGCGTGCCTAATTCTTTCATCAACATATTGATTCCAGCTGCAATTAAAGTTGCCCACTCGCTGCGGCAACCAAAAACTGCTGCACGCTTGCTTGAGCTAGGGTTACGTCTAGAGCCTCAGAATCCAGAAATTTTACGCTATTTAGCTGGTTTTTATATAAATGCTGGTGATTATTTTAAAGGAATAGAGACGGCTAAGTTATGCTATTCATTAACAGATAAATTACCAGAGAAATTATATGCACTACAACTGCTGCAACGAGGATTGATGGATGCTCCTGACTATTGGCAGGAAGCTTATGCAGTTTTGCAGGAGCAGGAATCTCTACTGAAGTCTCTGATAAAAGAACAACCTACAGATATTGATCGAGTTAGTGTTCTGCGTCTATTTAATTCTAACTACTTTGCACCTTACTTGCAGGATGATCCCAAGAGAAATAGACAAATTCAGAATCAATTAGCGCAACTAGGTCAGTTGAATGTAGACTCATATGCCAAGGAACAAGTCCAGCAATATAGACAGCGCCCATTAGGAGGTAGCACAAAGCTACTTAAAATTGGATACCTATCTCATTGCCTATGCATCCATCCAGTGGGCTGGCTAGCACGATGGCTGATTCAGTATCACGATCGCGATCGCTTTCAAATTCATGCCTATTTCATGAATTACAAACAGGTACCCGATCCCCTACAACAATGGTATGCCCAGCAAGCCACGAAAGCCTACAAAGGTGGCATCGATAGTCAAGACATTGCTAAACAAATTTACCAAGATGAAATTGATATTCTCATCGACCTCGATAGCATCACCATAGATATTGGTTGCGAAATCATGGCACTAAAACCTGCAAGAGTTCAAGCAACATGGTTGGGTTGGGATGCTTCGGGAATACCAGCAGTTGATTACTTTATTGCTGATCCTTATGTTTTGCCAGAATCTGCTGACGAGTACTATTCAGAAAAAATCTGGAGATTGCCCCAAACCTATATAGCCATCGATGGTTTTGAGGTGGGTGCGCCAACTCTGCGGCGCGACGATTTAAATATTCCGACTGATGCCGTAGTCTATCTCAGTGCGCAAAGAGGATTTAAGCGTCACCCCGATACAGCGCGACTGCAAATGAAAGTTATCAAGGAGGTTCCCAATAGCTATTTCTTAATTAAAGGGTTCGCAGACACAGAAGCTGTCCAGAGATTTTTTCTACAGTTGGCAGAAGAAGAGGGAGTGGCTGGCGATCGCCTACGATTTTTGCGCTTAGATCCCACTGAAGCTGTCCATCGGGCAAATTTAGCTATTGCGGATGTTGTCTTAGATACATACCCTTACAATGGGGCGACGACAACCCTAGAAACTCTCTGGATGGGTATCCCTTTAGTAACCAGAGTTGGGCAGCAATTTGCGGCTCGTAACAGCTACACCATGATGATGAATACTGGTATTACAGAAGGCATTGCTTGGACAGATGAAGAGTACCTAGAGTGGGGTGTACGCTTGGGTAAGGACGCTGCTTTAAGAAAACAAATCTCTTGGAAATTGCGAGAGTCACGGCAAACTTCCCCCCTGTGGAATGCCAAGCAATTTACTCGTGAGATGGAGAAGGCTTACGAACAGATGTGGCAAAGGTATTTGTCAGGACAAAATTGATCGTCTAACGAACAATTAGTATTGGAATTTTACAAAAAACAGGAACATGGTGTCATGTTCCAGTATTTTGTTTTTAAAGAATAGGACTTAGGCACTGTACAAATTGACCATTATATGAGTCAACGGATAATGGTGATTTCACAGTTGTAGGGGCGCAAGGCATTGCGCCCCTACCTACTCGGAATAAATCTTTTTTTCTTTTTCATAAAGAAATTTAGTAGCTCTTTACCCCTTTCCCCCTCAGACCGTACCTACTACATCCATTTACCACCTACCTCTTGGTCATCAGAAAATAAAAATATATGATGAAGCCTTAAAACTTTACTCCAAATATCTTAAGTGTTTCTGTTATAGTCATCGCTACAACGATTTGGAGCTATACAGCGATGGAAGTAACAAGCCCACTTTTTACAGACCTCACAGCGGAAGAATGCACTACCGTTAGCGGGGGAAGCACTCAGGTCAGTTTTGACCTTAATACTTTCCTATTTATTTTGGGAGCTTCTGTTGTATTTGGTAATCCATCTAACGATCCAGTACTTGCTCGAGAGGAATATCTGTTTGCTTTTGAGAGTGCATTTGTTTTTGGCAACGGCAAAAAAAAGCGATAGACAGAGCTATCATTTTTCCGATGACTGAGTAAGTAATAGGCTCTCTTGTCTTAATTTTTGTTATGCTTAGTTCTGAGCGAAATCAAGGAACTACGCGTAGTAAAGTGTCTGGTGATATTCAAACTGACCGATTTTTGAGAGCGATAATTTTCTAAAGGCACGGCACTTTCGTGCCTTTATTATACCAATCCTCCGCTTTCTTTGTGAAAATTCCAAGTGCAAGAAACCCGGTTTCTTTAAGAAACTGGGTTTCTGGTGCCTTCAGGTATACAGTAATTTCATACTTGAATATATTGCACTCAAATCCCAAGTACTATAATATAAATAGAGCATTAATGTCTTGTTACTTTAGTTTGTTGAAAGCCAAAAGTATTAAAAATCAAGCATTATTCTGCCTTCTTTAAAGGCTAAAGTCATGTCACCGGAATGCAGTTGCATGGGTAGATGCAAGCGCTAAGATTACCTCATCGTACCCATTGAAAAAATGCCAGCGATGAGGATACCAGGAGTAAATCTACCCTGGAACGCACTACCATCCAAAACATTAACAACAACTCTCTGGGTACCAACATGTTAGATGAGAACAACTCACTTTTGACAGCGGTTTCTGAAGAAGAAGCAGCGACAGTTTCTGGCGGCACAGTTACATACACTTATAATCCAGACGGCACGATAACTGTGAATGGACTATCATCAGGTGAAATTTTCGGTAAGAACGTGATTGTAGGCAGCAGTTTCAAGCTTGGTGCGCTAGTTGGTCCGGTTTCTCTAGCACAAACAACACCTACTCCTCCTAATTCTACTTCTACTTCAACCGACCCGAATAACCCGAAGAACATCTATGTTGGCCTGACCCCTGGTGTATAGAGTCTGCGGTTGCCGGCTTTGTTTGACAAGCCGCCAGACGAACAGTCTGAGGGCTATTCGCTTTAAGGGGATGCTTGCGCGAACATAATCAAACCTACAAAAAAGTAAATCTATAGCAGTCCTAAATGATTTGTAAATATCAAGCTTTGACGTTTGACTGTTAACGGTTGACAGTCAACAGCCCAAACGATTTGTTCATAACTCAAATAGGATTGCTATAGTATATCTGGTAACCCTAAGTAGAGTGAACCCGTGATACCTCCAATCGCCCAATTCCTGTCAGACTCCTGATCGCACCCTTGAAAAAATGCCCGTGACGACTAGATTGGCATGATTCAAATCAGGATTTCTCTATCATAGAACATGTGGCAAACAACTCTTTTTTACGGAAATGACAAATAAAAAATCTACTCCTGCTAGCAGTGGTAAGTTAACTTTAGTTAACTTTGACCTCAAGGCTTACGTGTCCGCTATTAAAGCTACTGCACCACAAGCGGCTTTTGATTTCCAAAGTTTCCCACCTAGGGTTACAGCTGTTGGACCTGGAGTGACCGATGGTCTAGTTGACTCGGCGTTCCAAGCAGCAATCTCTATCAAAAAGACTTAAAAATCTGGGCGTTGCTGATTTGAAGCGCGAAATTTCGCGTCTGGTCAAGGATTTTGGCATCACACGAAATCATTTTCATAACCGGGATTCAGCAACGCCAAAAAATCAACTTATGATTTTTTGTTCATATATTTTAACACAGATAAAGATTTATGCTCAAATCAGTGTGTAAAACTCATGTGAAGCACATAAACTATACCTTTATCTAGGAGAAGTTCTCCTAGATGTATTTTTAGGAAATTAAGATGGCTTAATTGTGTAACTAGTTTGTCCGGGTGTGGCAATAAAATTGTCGTAAATCTTTAGTGCAATATTCTTTTACTTTTTTTAAAGTATAACTTAATGCAAAAGTTACGTAATTACATGACTGGCTCGGAAACCTCTATATGATGGATGATTCATTGATAGACAGGGAATTCAAGAGAAGCATTTCTTTATGAAATACGCTCACGTTTTACAACATAGTGAAGAAGATTGCGGTGCTGCTTGTCTAGCTTCGATCGCCAAATATTATGGACGGAATTTAACCCTGAATCACATCCGTGAGATGGTTGGGACCGGACAGTTAGGCACAACTTTATTAGGGCTGAAGAGGGGAGCAGAAACACTCGGTTTCAATGCTCGCCCTGTGAAAACTTCTTCAGAGTTGTTAAATCGGATGAATGAAGCACCTTTACCAGCAATTATTCACTGGAAAGGGCATCACTGGGTGGTGTTATATGGCAAAAAAGGCAAAAAATGCGTAGTCGCCGATCCAGCTGTAGGAATCCGTTATCTCTCTAAACAAGATTTAGAAGAGGGGTGGGGGGATTGGTTGATGCTTTTGCTAGAGCCTGATCCAATCCGCTTTTTTACACAAGGAAGTGATAAGGTAGAGGGCTTTTGGCGTTTTTTCCAGCGCGTCTGGGTCTTTCGGGGAATTCTAGTCCAAGCGTTGCCTTTAAATTTAATCTTGGGATTACTATCTTTAGCTTCCCCTTTCCTGCTGCAACTTCTTACTGATGATGTGCTAGTAAGCGGTGATACCAAGCTGCTAACTACCGTGGCGATCGCTGTCATAGTGATGAACTTGGTTTCGAGCAGCCTTTCCTGGGTGCAGTCTAACTTAATCGCGCACTTTGCACAACGTCTACAATTAGGGCTAGTCCTAGAATTTGGGCGGCAAATTTTGCGATTACCTCTTTCTTACTACGAAGCGAGGCGCAGTGGGGAAATCATTAGCCGCTTGCGAGACATTGACCAGATTAATCAGTTAGTTGCTTCCGTCGTTGTTAGTCTACCGAGTAGATTCTTTATTGCGGTAATTTCTTTGGGGCTGATGGTTTTCTATAGCTGGAAACTTACCGTAGTAGCAATGTTCATCTCTGTGGTTATGACCCTATCTACCATTGTGTTTTTGCCCACCTTACAGCAAAAAACTCGTGAGCTTTTAATCGTAGAAGCAGAAACACAGGGCGTTTTGGTAGAAACCTTTAAAGGCGCACTCACCCTCAAAACGACCACAGCTGCACCCCAATTTTGGGAAGAATTTCAAAGCCGATTTGGTCGTCTTGCCAACGTCACACTCCGAACAATTCAAATTAGCATTATTAACAATACTTTTTCCAGTTTTGTCTCTGGTATTGGCAGCATTGTTTTGCTGTGGTTTGGCGGTAATTTGGTGATTAACCCAGCAGAAAACCTGAGTATTGGGCAATTACTGGCATTTAACTCAATGAATGGTAATTTCCTAGGCTTGATTGGTACTGTCATCGGTTTTATAGATCAATTTACTCGTGCGAAAACAGCTACGCAACGCCTGACAGAAGTCATAGATTCAACTCCAGAAAATGAAGGAGACGGGAAAAAGCCGTTTGCAGAAATACCTGGAGATGCTGATATTATTTGCGAGAAAGTTAACTTTCATTATGCAGGTCGGCTAGACTTACTAGAAAATTTTACTTTGACAATTCCAGGCGGTAAAGTTGTTGCCCTGATCGGTAAATCTGGTTGTGGTAAAAGTTCCTTGGCAAAAATAATTGCCGGGTTATATCCACTGCAATCCGGTAACATCCGTATTGGACTTTATAACCTAGACGACCTCGCTCTTGATTGTCTGAGGCAACAGGTGGTTTTAGTTCCCCAAGACTCTCATTTTTGGAGTCGTTCCATTGTGGAAAACTTTCGCCTAGGAGCGCCTCACTTAAATTTTGAGGAAATTGTGCGAGCTTGCAAAATTTCTGAAGCCGATGAGTTTATCAGTAAGCTACCTGACAAATATCAAACTATTTTAGGTGAGTTTGGCGCAAATATTTCTGGTGGACAACGCCAACGACTAGCAATAGCACGAGCTATTGCTAGTGATCCAGCAATCCTCATTTTGGATGAATCTACCGCAGGACTAGATCCGGTGAGTGAGAATATTGTGTTGGATAAACTTTTTCATCATCGTCATGGTAAAACCACAATTTTGATTACCCACCGTCCCAAAGTTATTAATCGGGCTGATTGGGTCGTATTCCTAGATCAGGGTAAGTTGAAACTTCAAGGTTCCCTAGAAGAGCTACGCTCCAAACCTGAAATGAGGGAGTGGGGACTAGGGAGTGGGGAGTGGGGAGTGGGGAGTGGGGAGTTAGGAGTTAGGAGTTAGGAGTTAGGAGTTAGGAGTGAGGAATAAAGATAAGAAATCTAGAATGAAAAAGTTAATTAATAACTCCCCCACTCCCCTAACTCCTACCTAACTCCCCCACTCCCCTAACTCCTAACTCCTAACTCCTAACTCCTAACTCCCCTCCCCCCTCCCCCCTCCCCATTTATGATTTACACTCATAATCAAAAACTTCTTCCTTCGGTTAAAAGTGACGAGTTTCTTCCTCCCATTAGTCCTTGGACATCCTTAGCAGGAGCGTTTCTTATTGGGGCTGTTGGGACTGGGTTTAGCCTTGCTTCATCTGTAAAATACAATGTGACAGTAAAAGCTGAGTCTGCTGTGCGTCCCCTAGGAGACACCAGGGTGGTGCAACCGGAAATAGATGGAACTGTTAAAAAGATTTTTGTTAAAGAAAATCAGAGCGTCAAGCAGGGAGATTTGATCGCCACCCTTGATGATGAGCAAGTACAAATTAAAAAGACCCAACTCAAAGGTAGTGTAGATCAGAGTAACTTACAACTCATTCAAATATATGCCCAAATCAGAAGTTTAGATATTCAGATTATGGCTGAAAGGAGAGTGATAGAACAGACCGTTGCCTCTGCGAGAGCGGATTTGACACGCAACGAACGGGACTATAAAGATCGGGAAATTACAACTTCAAGTGATTCGTTGGCTGCGGAAGCAAGTTTGCAAAAAGCCCAGACGGACTTGCAAAAAGCTAAGGCAGATTTAGACTTTGCTAAAGTGGATCGCGATCGCTATGAGCAGTTGTCAGCAACTGGAGCAGTTGGTCGCCGTGATTTTGAACAGAAAAAGCTAACTGTCCAGCAGGCAAAATCAATACTAGAGGGTACAGAAAAATCCGTTGACATTGCCAAAGCCAAAGTTCAATCAGCTAAAGCCGCTCTCAATCCAACTAAAGCAACGGTGGATATGGCTCAAAAACAAATTGACAAAGAAATTGCCAGAGGTGAAGCAACTATAGCTACTCTGCTCAAAGAAAAACAATCCTTAATTCAGCGACAAGCTGAAATCCAAAGCCAAATCAACCAATCTCGACAAGAACTCCAAAAAGTTGAGAGTCAACTCAAAAGTAGCACTCTCCGTGCCACTAGTGATGGCATCATTCTCAAGCTCAATGTCCACAACCCAGGTCAAGTCGTACGTTCTAGTGAAGCTATTGCCCAAATAGTTCCGCTGAATGCTCCTCTGGTGATTAAAGCTATCATTCCTTCGGGTGATATTAAAAAAGTTGCAGCTGCTCAAAAAGTGCAGTTGCGAGTTAATGCTTGTCCTTATCCTGATTACGGTACTCTTAAAGGTACTGTCACAGCCGTTTCTCCAGACGCCATTCCAAGTAACAATTCAGGTACTCCCACAACTGGTTCCCCATCTGCTGGTGTTAACTATTTTGAAGCTACCATACAACCAGAAGCACCAACCTTTGGACATGGCGAACACCAATGCCATATTCAAGCTGGAATGGCTGCAACAGCAGATATTATTTCCAAAGAGGAGACAGCGCTGCAATTTTTGCTGAGAAAGGCAAGGTTAATCACAGATTTGTGATTTCATCCCAAGTAGTGCATCTCATTAATTTTGACTGTGAAAGTTCTTAGTAAACACAAAGCGTGATTGAAATTGAACATCACTACTACAAACCAATGAGGAGTAATACCGTAGACTAAGTAAGGATTATGGCTATTTATCCATAGCCTTGTTTTTCTTTATTAAGAAAAAAGTGGTGTTTTTTCATCTACCGTATTGTACACAAATCATCCTTTTGATGGTCTACATTGTGATACTCATGTGGTCTCTCAAATCTCATAACAAAACTCAACAAGCATTGCAATGGTGGTTTTTTAGGCAGTCCTCAAAACTCTTCCTAGAAGCAGAGAAAATTAGGGACGGTTTATTGCAAGAATCTTTCACAATCCGTCGTAACTTAGAACTGTTACCAGTAGATAATGACGAGTTATCAGTTAACAAAACTCAAGAATTTTTAAAAAAAACTGATGATTTTCATCAATCCTTGGCAGAATTAAGCGATCGCTTATCTCCGGCATACCTTCAAGATAGCTTGCCTTTAGCGATTGAGTGTCTATTAGAACAGTGGCTAACGTCTCATCCCGAACTCTATTTTCATATAGATTTGCCGACCTATTGGCGAGATGAGTCAGCTGAACGCAGTTTGATAATTTTAAGGGCTTTAGAAGAGTTACTGAGAATAACTCTGCCAGAAGTTTTGACACAAATATCAATTTATATAAGTTTAAAAGAACTGGGAAATGTCGGTGAGCTAACGGTAACAATTACTTATCCTGATGTATCCACAGGACAAACTTATTCTAGTATACCAGAATTAGGATTTCTTTACGAAAGTTTTCGGTTTTTAACCTCAGGAAAATGCTTTTGTCGAAGTAAAAACCTGAGTGCGGCTTGGTATTTTCGCTGGTAGTTACAGCCCATCCTTGACAGTTTAAGGTCATAAACAACTTATCAATATAATGATGGTGCTTAAGTCATTCTCGCGTAGCGGCGCTCAAAAACCCAATTTTTGGGGTAACGATTGCCCAAGGGGCAGCGAAGCGCAATCGCATCATCAAAAAAAGCATCACTCATTCTGATAAAAAATCAGTACAATATTTAATTTAATACCGCAATACGGCGCTAATTTCCTGCGTAACTACTACTGACAAAACTAATTTCATTTTAGCCCGTCACGAATGATTACAGCCATATCAGTGATCTATAGCAGTCCTAAATGATTCGCTTTCCTTCGAGAAACCCGGTTTCTCCGGACTAGTACCGCAAAGCGCGAATTCGTAATTCGTAATTCGTAATTCATACACCGCAAGCGTTTCATTAATTTGGAATGGGTGGTTTATTTCCGCCGTCATGTACTATAGCGCTTCTGGTGTTGAATCCCATACACTCCTGAGTGAGATCGGCCCCTCTCCCAATTTGGGAGAGGGGTTGGGGGTGAGGGAGTTCTGTATGTACTCCGAGTGAGAACCGCTATAGTACCGCAAAGTGCGAATTCGTAATTCGTAATTCGTAATTCATACACCGCAAGCGTTTCATTAATTTGGAATGGGTGGTTTATTTCCGCCGTCATGTACTATAGCGCTTCTGGTGTTGAATCCCATACACTCCTGAGTGAGATCGGCC
>JADQBA010000253.1 GCA_016903675.1 Stigonema ocellatum SAG 48.90 = DSM 106950
CGCTGATGCGGATATCTCCGCCTTTTCCCACTCCTGTTTGTTCTACTGTGCTCAAAGCATCGCTAGAAGTCCCATCAAAAGAGACTCTACCACGTGCATCAATAATCACATTGCCTGCATCACCCTTGCCAAAGGTACTGGAAATCACTACAGCACCATTACGTACTGTGAGTGACCCAGTTGTGACTTTGATATCTCCCGCCTTACCTGGGCTTCCATCTAAGAGGAGGCTGTTTGCTCCACTAGGCAATCCTCTCTTATCGTTGGTGCCATCAAAGATAACTGCATCACGGGCATTAATGGTGATATTGCCTGCAAAAGTTTCTGCAGTGGCAGTCAGTATGCCGCCATTAGTCAATGAGAGCGTTCCAGTTGTAACAAAGATATCTCCTGCCTTGCTGCTATTTTCAGTAGCAATGGTTTTGGCACCGCTTCCGCTTCCAACAAATCCATTAATACTGCCATCAAAGGTAACGGTATCGCTGACATTGATTTGGATATTGCCAGCCTTACCTTGCCCAAAGCTACTGGTACTGAGTTGACCGCCATTTTTTAACAACAACTCCCTCGCACTGACACGGATATCTCCTCCATTGCCGTAGTCATTAGATCCAACATCGGTGTATGCACCACTAGAGAGAGGGAATTTGTTGTATCCTACCCCGTCAAAGGTGACAGTGTCACTAGCATTAATGTTTCCTACCCCGTCAAAGGTGACAGTGTCACGAGCATTAATAGTGATATTCCCTGCATTCCCTCTTCCGCTTGTGTACGCAGACAGTTGAGCGCCATTGGTAACGGACAGAGATCCAGTTAGTACTAGAATATCTCCTCCCTTTCCCACCTCACTGAATGAATTGCTCTGGATACCAGCAATTGCATTGCCCACTATCCCATCAAGCTTGATTGTATCACGGGCATCGATGGTAATATTGCCAGCGTTTCCTTGCCCGAGAGCGTTGCTACTTAGTTGAGCGCCATTGGTAACGGACAGCGTTCCAGTTGTAACAAAGATATCTCCTCCCTTTCCCGCCGCCCCAATGAGTAATTCGCTCTGGATACCAGCAATTGCATTGCCCACTATGCCATCAAGCTTAACTGTATCACGGGCATCAATGGTAATATTTCCAGCGTTTCCTTGCCCTAGAACGTTGCTACTTAGTTGAGCGCCATTGGTAACGGACAACGACCCAGTTGTCACCCGGATATCTCCTCCATTACCCACAGCAAGCTTCCCTACATCGCTGGAGACAGAACTAGAGCCATCAACGCTAACGGTATCGCGAGCATTGATTGTAATACTACCTCCATTCCCTTTACCGAAAGTGTCGCTAAAGATCGAAGCTCCATTGCTCAAAAATAACGACCCTGTTGTGATCTTGATATCTCCTGCAATACCTTCACCCGAATCGAGCAAAGCGGTTCGGGCACCAGTGGGTATGCCATTGCTATCATCAACACCATCAAAAGCAACTGTATCGCGAGCGTTGATCGTAATGTTGCCCCCATTCCCAAGTCCATAGCTAGCAGCGTCGAGATTAGAGCCACTGGTAAGAGTTACTGACCCTGCTGAGATACTAATATTACCCCCATTACCTACTCCCCCTGTGTCAGGACCAGTAAATATTTTACCACCAACCAAGGACACAGGACCTGATGAAACCACAGACACACTACCGCCATTTCCTTGTCCAAAGGTTGTGGTATTTAGATATGCACCACTTAGTGTCAGCGCACCTGTGGTGATCTTGATATTCCCGCCCTGACCCGTTGCTTGTGAATTCACCACATTGGCAATCAAGCTACCATCACTCAGAACAGTTTCCCCTTTGGCATTAATTTCAATATCTCCCGCTTTGCTCTGTTGCGTCCCCAATCCTGTTTCTATTCCTGCCCGCAGTTTACTTCCTCCAGCCAAATTCACATTCTGAGCATTAATGGCGATGCTACCACCGTCTTGTGCACGGACATTGATTTCTGCGCCATTGCTCAGAGATACGTTTGCTCTTTGTGCATCTTCAGGAATACGAATGGTCAAAGTATTTTGTCCTACATCTAACCCCACCTCTGTTGGGGCAATAATGGCTGCTAACTCAACTCGACCACCATAAGCTCTCAGGCTACCGCCATTTATATTGACATCGCCACCTACTAGTAGTAAACTCTTACCGTCTGGTACTCTTAATCCTGTCACCTTCACCCCTATTGGGTTTAGTCCTGCGGGTGCGACGGAACTATTGCTAATCCCAGGGATGGTAAGTTGATTGAAAAACAACGCTGATGGATTTATGGTCAGCAATGCCGGTGTATCTGGATTTGTCGCGCTGAAGAAACCTTGATTGCCAAATTGAAGAGCACTGGCACTTGATGCGACAAACGAACCCCCAACATTCAGACTAGCATTTGGTCCAAAGATGATCCCATTTGGATTTATCACAAACAGATTAGCGCTGCCTAATGTCCGAATCAACCCATCTATATTAGAGATAGACCCACCCGTTACCCTGCTGATGATGTTCTGTATGTCAACCCCATTGTTAAAAAAAGCAGTCCCTCCTGTGGGAACGGAAAACTCTTTAAAGCTGTGAAACAAATTAGCCCCTGAAAGAGTACCACCCGTAATATTGAAAGTGCTACCATTTGGTGCCACTACAGAATTATTTGGTAATGTCCCATCGGGTGTAATCTGGGCAAGCCCTCTGTCCCCAGATAAAATGTTTACCCCAATAACCGCAATCCCCAATAACCACCGTGCCTGGACGCTCATCCCCAGCATTGTATTTTTTCCTACACAGTAAAATTACTCTGCACAAAGATTCAGTTAATCACATCTTTGATGGCAGCACAACCGTTATGCTTTCATCTCACTAGAATTACCCGCAATCGGTGAAGTGATGTCATGTCCGTCGAATCACACATAATAAAAGAACCCCACCCCTAGCCCCTCCCCGCCTGCGGTCCGGGGAGACTCTGCTTTCAGTTGGTGAATCACAATATGAATGTCATCTGTAGAGACGCGATCACCTTTGTTTCTACAAAAATCGTGTTTGTACAAAAAACAAATTTCAGATCCAAATTCAGCAAAGCCGAAAAATTTAATAGACTAGGAGTAGCAATATGAACGCTCACAAAATAGAAGTTGTTTTAATGGATATTATCCTATTCAACCTCCCAATCCTCAATATTTAACCCTTCAACTCGACTAAATTCACTCCTCACCTACCGCTACCTCCCGGACAGCCGCCTTACACCAATTCTCTAAAATCAGGCAACAGATTCAGACCCGAAAACCCTTATGAAACCTGAATTTATTAATTACGAATTACGAATTACGAATTACGAATTACGAATTACAAATTGGTATTACTCCCACGGAGGCCAGTTGAAAAAACCTCATATTAAGATAGTATTTGATGTGAACATTTTCTCCCATAACCCCTAAAGATACTTATGCTTATTACCATAGAGCAAATACAACAGGATATTCAAGACTTACCAGAAGAAGCCCAAATCCTACTAATAGATTTTATTGAAATCCTCAAAAAACGTTATCCAAAACCAACACCCAAAAATCAATCTCAAGAAAAAAGCCTATATGAAAAATTTGCTGAAATTGGCTTAATTGGCTGTGTCTCAACCGAAGAAAATTTATCCACGACTTATAAACAGATTCTCAGTGAACTGGAGTTTAGACTAAGCAGTGCAAAACGACCCAGCAGTGCTGAGTTAATAAAAGACCTGTTAAAATAATGAAGGATCTTTGATATTAAACTGCGAGCGATGGTTCTTTACGGGGCGGCGTTGCTCTTTTTTTAATTGTCACTCTGTAAATAATGAGCCTTAATACCCAAAAAGAAGATTTCAGTTACGCTTATGTATATGCCGTCACCGCAGCTGCTGGCTACTCCTTGCAAGCAGCCACACGTAGGTTAGATGATAGCGGCATCGACGCTACAATCACCGTACCAGGAAAACTCAACTCCAAGCGTCTGCCTCGATTTGACGTACAAATTAAATCTACATCCCAAGATGTTAAGAGAGAAACATCCATCAAATACCGACTCAGCGTCAAAAACTATGATGAACTCCGGGAAGACGACCCCTTCGTGCCACAACTATTAATAGTTGTTTTAGTGCCAGAAGAAGTTAGTGACTGGTTATCCCAAACCGAAGAATCCCTATGCCTCAAACGCTGCGGGTACTGGCTATCGTTGCGGGGACAACCAGCAGTTGATAACAAGACGAATATCACTGTGGAAATTAAGAGTCAAAATATATTTAGCCCCAACGCACTCAAAACCATAATGTCACGCATCGCCGTTGGAGAAACCTTATGACAGCTATCGAACCGGATGTGGAAAAATTCAAATGTATCGACCCCCAACAAGTAGAAGCTTACTTAGTTGGGCATGGTTGGCAGCAACAGCAGCGTCAAGGTGATAAAGCTGCCATTTGGACTCTAGACGGTTTTGAAATTTTACTTCCCCTCAAACCAGAAATTATCGACTTTTCTCGTCGTATGGCGGAAGTCGTGGAAACTCTGGCGTTGGCAGAAACCAGATCGCAACAGTCAATTTTGGGTGACTTAATTACAAATGCACCCAACAGCATTATCCAAGCAGTTGTTACCCACATCGCCACACCCAACGCACATCACCTCAGTGGCGATATCACCCTCCTGGGCATCGTGGTTGATAAACTGCGTCCCATCCACACTGAATTAGCTGACCGTGACTACATCCTGGCACTGAAGGCTTATATTGAACGCCTACCCGTTTATTGCACGGGTGACTTAATCAAGTCTAACGATATATTCGTTCTGAAAAATCCCCATAAATTTCGCCTGGATGACACTGAATAATTTTCCTACACTTTCAAGAAACACGGGGAGTGGGGAGTGGGGAGTGGGGAGTGGGGAGTGGGGAAAGAGGGGCAAGAGGGGAGAATGGTGGTGTTTCTGTAATGAGTAACGGGTGGCGCGCCGCCCGTGGGGCGCTCCTAAGAAACACTTTCTGTGTAGGGGTGTGGGGGTGTGGGGGTGTAAGGGAAAAATGTGTTTCTTTTATATTTTGCGATTGCGCTCTTTGCGCGATAGTTAGAGGCTTATATCTTGCACCATCGTCATGCCCGTGAAAATCAGAGCTACAATTGCCTTATGATTTCGTAAGGTGGGCTTTAGCCCTACCTACCATTATTGAGAAGGTGCAAGATGTCAGTACACCCTGATATTCCGGAGGCTCAATATATGATTCCTAGGAATAGCCGCTTGATAAAGTCTACTCAAACCTATTCACAAGTGAACAAGTCTGAGCAACCGGAGAGATAGCGGTCAATCTCTCCTCCCTTGAAGGAATCACACCTTCACTACCAGACGGGGTATACACTCCCATGCTTGTGCTGAAGCTTTGGACATCTCTTGATATCCGGTGTTCACCAAACCGTCGCCTGTAGAACCTGTTAGATTAGGTAATCTAAACCAAGCATTACGAGAACCAACGCTCTTGTAGTACTTATTGAATCTCTGCCAGTGTGCAAAGACGTGCTTACGAGTTTCGGGGCGAACCGAAGTCTGAAAGGCGTATCTCGCTGGCATTTTTTCATGATAAATTCCCATTCCACGACGCGCTAAAACTAAAGCAGCTGCGCTATCGCTTCCCATACCTAAACGACGCATATATTTAACAACGCCGATTTGACTGGAGTATTTGGGACTTACTTCAATAACTCGAATACCTAGTTTTAAGCATCGAGATTTTAACAATTCAAAGAATTTAGCATAAGCAAAACTAGATAACATTCGGTTGTACTTACGACCACGTTTAAATTGTTTCTTCTTTGCGGAGAAGTCTAATTTTTCAATAACTATTGGCTTTTTAGATGCCAAAGCTCTCTTAGTTATTTCTGTGATTGCTTCTGCTAATCTAGCTTCTGTTTGTTCTGTTGAGCAGGAGTGTAAATCTAAATTAACTTTCCCCCATGCTACTGGATTCCCATGACGATTAGTAGCACACCAGCCAACAGATCCAGGATTTATATCTAGACCAATACAGCCATCGCTCCGGTGTTTACTTATTACCTGAAAATCAACTAAGCAAGTAATCGCTACAACCCAACGACCTTTTTTATTCATTGAAAAGACGTAGGTAAGAGCGCGGTTTAGTGCCCAAGCTGTTTTGATTTCATTACTACCGTGTGAATTAAATTTATATAGTGGTAACTCTACATATTCGCCAAATAAAAATTCTAAAAAATAAGGGACACGAATTTTAAGTATTGGAGTAATATCAGGTTTAAATTGACATATTTGATTACCGCCAGTTTCCCCAGTGGAGCCAACAAAACTCACCTTGCCTAAATTACCTAAATTAACTTTTACACCACGCTTTATAGTGCCAGCTTTTCTATCTTGGTACATTTTAAGCTGGCGTTTTTTTTGGTGTAATTGCTGTTTTGCTAATTGTAGATAAGTTTTACCATGTTGTTTACCATTTATAGGACAAGCTTCGTCAAAGACTGGCTTAGCCTTGATTTCCGGAAACTTCTTTAACTTCCCTGACTTAGGTTTCTGAGGATATTTAATTCCTAAATTACGCTTTTGAACTGTTTGAATATATTTACGATGGTTGTCTAAACGCTTTTCTAATGATTCAATAGTACTTTTGACAGATTTAATTTTAGCATCTAACGTTTCAATTAGTTGCTTATAACATTTTTCTGCCGATTCTAATTCACCCCCAATAAAATTTATCACACTATTTGCATGACGTTTATTTACACTAAAGCTGAGCTGAATCTGAGTATTAAGCTTTTCTTTTTTCATGCCACTTTGTAAACCAGCCAGCGCCATCAAAGACATTTGCTCTGCAATGGGAGAGAAATGCTCTAATAAATCAATAGCTGGTAATTCAGCCGCATATCCATTAGATATTTGAGTGACGTAGGTTTGATAACTCTGTGGCATCGGTTGACTGGACTTATCAACGTGTTATATATATGTTAACACATATATTGAGTAATAGTCAATGCCTTTTCAGAAAAATCATAAGCTGGGAGCAAAGCAAGTTTATAGTCAACCAGTAGAAAACAAGGTCATCGCGTTTAGAGGAAGAATTGGACAAAAAGAAAAATTAAAAAAAGTGGATAACTGGCAAGAACGGTTAAGAGATTACGTAGACCAACTCATAGCAGAGGTAGAAACCGGACAAAATGAGTAATGATGGGTAAGGATGGCTAGAAATTAGCTAACAGCTTCTACCCCTTTCAGGGTGCAAGTCGTAAGAGAAGGATTTCTTTCTCCCCTTGAGGTCAAATGTCGAAAATCGGGCATCATTTTTCAGATTTTTGGTTCACCTTGAAAGGGCTAGTACCGCAAGGCGTTCGTCAAAAGTCAAAAGTCAAAAGTCAAAAGTGTTATATATCAAGGCTTTTGTCTGTTTGGAATGGGTGGTTTATTTACGCCGTGTTGTACTAGTACTAATTCCAAAGACCAAACAACTTTCAACTTTCAACAATTTATTCGTTAAGATTAATTATTACACTCTCGACTCAAAACAAGATGTCCATTCGGGAGTTGATACACGCCTTGGGGTTCCACAATGGGGTCGCCCTTGCGCCACGGACGTGATGTAGAGACGCGATAACCCTTGTCTCTATCAGGTAAACTACGCACTTCCCCAGTGGGATAGGATGAAACTGATACATCCCCAGGACGATTTGGCAAACCATCAGCACCAGTAATAAAGAAAGTGCCCCCCTGCTTTTGTTTAGTGCGTGCAATGCAGCTATTGGCAATTAAATTCTCAACATTTACTAACTCGCCAGACAAGGTGGATAACCCCTGAGTTGGGTCATTATTGGG
>JADQBA010000113.1 GCA_016903675.1 Stigonema ocellatum SAG 48.90 = DSM 106950
ATTCCTAACTAGTAGATAAGGAGTAAACTTGTCCGTCAATCAACAGCCGCGTGATCCCCTTTGCCTGTAGATGATAACGGGCTTTGTGCAGCATTTTAGTATCGGGAACTTTAATCACGCGATCGCGCTTTGTGGAAAAGCGTTTTGCCACACGATGGTTATCAAACACTGGGAGGGTTTTTTGCAGGGTTTCCAGGTTAGGAATTTGTCCTAAGTCACCAAAGTCCTTAAGTGGTCGGGTTATTAATTCTGAGGCGCGGTCTATCACTAAATAGCAAGTTTTGGGTAAACTAGCTGCTGACAGAGGCAAGACTCGAACTAATGCGTCACCTGACCTTGACCTTGTAACTATAGACGGACCTACATCAAAGTCGTCTTCATCTTCGTCTAGATATTCTTCATCGTCTTCTAAATCGTCTAGATCCTCCAATTCCTCTGACTCATCTAGCAACTCTTCCCCTAGCATTTGGGCGATCGCATTGGCTGAGGAATGTACATCCTCTAAGCGTGGACTAGGAATGCTTTTGATTGCTGGAGGTTTTTGTTCAAAAAGTTCTAATTGCTCCCCTACTGGTGGATTCGATGACGTCGTAGCTGAGGAACGACGACGTATGCGTTTAATAATAGGGATTGACTCACTGTCATCCAGGGGACTATGTTGCTCCTGTTGCTCCTCTACTATTGGCTCCTGTAACTTAACAACCTTTTGAACAACCAGAGGTTCCGCCGCTTGGAATTCTTTTTTTGGCTCTAACTCAGAGAATACGGGCGGCTTGTCGTAGGTGACCTGTGCCCTTCCTTCAGGAGTTCTAGCAGCACGCTTTAAAGAAACGAGGTATTCGTACTCGTCTTCTGGCAAGGTACTTTTAAGTAGGCGGCTAATTGTTGAGTTGCTCACACCATAACGATCCGCCAAAGTTGAGGTCGTTTCGGCAGTTTCGCGATATAACTTGAGAATTTCTTGTTTATCAGAGTCGGTTAGTTTTCTCACAGTAGACACCAAAAATCTTTTTTAAGCTCTTTTTCGTCCACGCTCTCGTTTAGAACGGTTTAATGATGCGTCATATTCCACAGCTGCGCCCATGCCAAATAAAACCCCACTCCACACCCAAAATACTTCTAGTATCTCCCCACTTTGATAGTTGGGAATCCAATTTGTGGCGTATTTAAACCACATATCTGCTATGTAGAGGGAAAATGCTGCTGCTGCAATCATTCGCCAAGATAGAGAAATTCGTCCCCCCCAGAAAGCTAGGAGTAGGGTGGTGGCAATAATTAATAGCAGCACGTCGCTGACAATATAAAACCAATTCAAAGCTGGAGCAATGTTTTCAGCCCATGCTGGTACTTGCTTCGCAGCAGATCCTGTTGGTTCATTAGAAATCAGCCATGCTAAAATACTACCAATGGCTCCAATTGTCAACACAATTAGCCATTGCCATGTTTCCAATTTGATTCGTCTAGAAGCTACTGCTAAGATCATGCCTACGCCTAACAACAGATAAGTTGTCACAAAAAATACATCACCTAAAGAAACGATAGGTTCTTCTTTTAACACTATTTCCGTATAACCAAAAAATATCCCTCCTAAGAAATAAGAAAGCATACCCATACCAATTGCTAGCCAAACATTCCGACCACTGACGATTTGCTGGCTACGCCAATTCCTCCAGCATAAGAGACTTGCACCCAGATAAGCTACTGCTTCTAAAATATTTGTGCCAATTAAGTACCAGTTGGCACGTCTTTCTGTGCCATCTGGAGTTGGAATTTTGGCACTAAACAACAAAAAGTACAATAGTGCCAATACACTCCAGCCAATGCCTACTAAAACGATGTTCTGAGTGGTCAACATGGATTTAGGTCGGTATGATTTGTTGTAAGCGCTACTCATAGAACTTTATTGTATATATGCACTTTAGCAGTATTTTGGCTGATAAATTGTATGGGAAGCAGCGGTTTTGACAAGGGTGACTGAAATATCCCATCCCCACAGAAATTGCTATGTACTAATGCCATAGTTTACTCACAGAACATTCATTTAGCCAACTGATGAACAGCGATCGCTCTGAGGATGGCATATCTTCTAACCTCTCCATGGCTTGTTTGACAAAGTTGGTATTACCAAAATACGCTTTTCCCAGCCGATGCAGTTCTTGCAAGAAGGTAATGACATGATGTTCTTGCCAACTCGGCATTTGGTTTGTCTGTAGCGGGTTCATAGTCAGCAAGTATTTCACTGCGTCTGGTGAAGACACAGTCGGAAATTCCCCATGGTGCAATACAAACACAATCTCTTTCTCAAACAATCCCGCTTGCCGAGTGCCTAAAAATTCCTCAATGTCTATGTACACTGCTTGCAGCAGCAAAATACTGGCAAGTATAAAAATTCCCGTCTTGTTATAGTTTCCTGTGTCACCACTGAGCTGGTCTAAACGAATTTTTCCCCAGACGCTGTATTGCGCAGGTTCCTCTAGCAAGACGCAAGCTTTGCCTCGATTATCGGTTAATTCTCTCCACAAAGCTCTAGCTTCTTCTTCTTGGTTAGCTTTAAAGACGCTAATCAAGCGAAAGGTTTGCCCCTGATAATGGAGGATGAGCAGATGCTCATCCCTCTTTGGGTGCTGAATGGTCGATATCTCAACATCCTGCTGTTTGAGAATAAACATGGCACTGGCAAGTAACTCCTTACAGAGACTTTGTTAAACATAGGAGATATAATAGCTTTTGGTCGCGTTGGCGTGGCAATACCAATACCTCATTTACTGTACATCTACATAGCTCGCGATTTGGATCTTAGCCTTGCAAGTGTGAAATCTGCAATTTATTAGTTGCATTTTGCTGTTAATCTAGGTAGAATATCAGATATAGATTCTGACTTGAGCCTGATGTTTAATTTGGGCGCGTAGCTCAGCTGGATAGAGCAACAGATTTCTAATCTGTTGGTCGCAGGTTCGAGTCCTGCCGCGCTCGTATTATTCCTTGATGTTTTATGACGGAGGTTAAAGTTTCTCCGGCATCGCTAAAATAATTCTCATTTCTGAATGGATTTCCCTGTGGCAGTTGGCACAGACTAAAATACATTTGTCTAGCTCAGCTTTGGCTTTTTCAAAGCTATAGCCCTTGCCTGCTGACAGTGGCAGGTCTTTTTCTGTAGGGTTGATATGGTGGAACTCTAGGGCGTCTATACAGCGATTGTAACCACATCTAGAACACTTGCCTCCTTTGTAAGCAACACATTTTTCCTTAAACTGCCGCATTCGCTGGATAGTTTGCCTGTTAGTACACTCTTTACAATATGGGCTAAGGTCTTTACCATCCCTTCTTTGATAAAACGCTTCCGCTGCTAGTTGCTGTTTACATTTAGGGCACATTTTGCTCGACTTATCCTTGAAAACAGTCAAATCAACAGTGTTATGCCTGCCATAGGGTGAACAGTTAAGGCAAAATTTCCGGTTTTGGAGGTTTTTGAGCTTTCCGTTTATAAATACTTTGTAAGGAAACTCAGCAGCACATTTTTTACATTTCGGCATTCTTGAAGTAGCTTAAATGGATAATCATATTTTATTATCTATTAATGTTGTTGTAAGAAGTGGGTGACCAATGTTACCCAGCTAGTAGGTAGGGCTAGAGCTTACCTTCTGATTGAAAGCACCCCACCCGCTATGAATGAAACAAACACCCCCACTCCCCACTCCCCACTCCCTACTCAAGAGTGTTTCTTCAGAGGGTGGGTAATACCCACCTTACAATTTGGTATTTTTAGGATCTACGCCAACAACGGTTAGTTATTCTTTTGTAGGCTGTCGCCTGATCCTGCGGTGACAACCACCAGGTTCTCTGGATGAATTAAATCCTGAATTGCCTGTTGCACCTGAGCCATACTCACTGCCTCAATGCGCTTAGGAAAATCTTGGATTTCCTTCTGAGAAAGCCCGTAGACGGCATTTGCCAAAATCATGCTGGCCACACTACTAGGATTAGCTAATTCCACAGGGTAGCTGCTAGTAATTGAGCGTTTTGCTGTGTTCAATTCAGCCTCAGTGACGCCTTGCTCTCGCAATTGCTTGAGTAGAGCCAGAGCGCTGGTAATCGCCTTCTGGGCATCTCCTGGAGAAGTTTGCATCTGGATTAAGAACGGACCCGGATGAATACCTGCGGCAAAAGCACTGTAGATACCGTAGGTCAGACCCTGGCGATCGCGCACCTCAGTACCCAAACGACTAGATAAAGTATCACCACCCAAAATTTGATTCAGTACCATAGCAGCATAGAAACGGGGGTCTTTGCGGGAGATGCCGTTGTAACCGAGATAGGTAACAGCCTCTGCCTTACCGGGAATCACTTGGTTCTCGCGTGTCATATTTTGCGGCAATGATACTGAAGGTATGTTGAGAACTGGCGGCTTACCGGTTACCTGCCATTTGCCGAACACCTCATTGAGCAAAGCTTTGACTTTATTGGGGTCAAAGTCACCCACCAGAGCCAGCTTAGTAGTATCTGGTCGATAGTGTTCCTGATAAAAGGCGACCACATCGGCGCGATTAATACTTTTTAAGCTCTCTTCCGTGGGAAAGCTATGAAACGGATGATTCGCTGGGTAAATGACCTGCTGGAATACCCGGCGTCCCAATCCACGGGGGTCATCTAGCAGTACTTTCAGACTCGTCAACGCTCGCTGACGACTCAGTTCTAGTTGGTTGGCTGGAAAAGTGGCATGTTGCACCACATCTGCTAGAGTTTGAATCAATATCGGCAGATTAGCAGACAGCCCATTGCCAGCAATACTAACTCCCTCGCGATTAGCACCAAAGCCTAAGCTAGTTCCCCGGTCTTCTAGGGTTTTCGCTAGTTGTAGAGCATTTTTCGTTTGCGTCCCATTCATTAAGTTAGCAGCAGTCTGACTTGCTAGTCCTGCTTTTTGATTGGTATCAAATTCACTACCAGCGTCAATTTGTCCACTCAGGTTAACGGTGGGGACACTATGGTCAGCCAGCAAGAAAACTTGCATCCCATTGTTGAGGGTGAATTCCTGTGGTAACTCTTGTTTGGTGGAATCAGTTGCTGATGTAGCAGGAGGTAGGTATTTAGCAAGTTCTGCTGGGTCTACAGGCTTACCAGGGCTGAAGTTTTCGGCAGTGCGACCAGTACCTGCTTTGGAAGTCCCTGGTTTACCATCTGGTTGGGTTGGAATAAAGAAACCAATGGTTTGTTGAGAGGGATTGAGGTAGGTTTTCGCCACTCGCTGCACATCCGCCGCTGTCAATTTGGCGATCGCCGCCAAATACCGCTCAACATAGCGATAATCTCCAGCCACAGTTTGGTTAGATCCCAATTGGTTTGCCTGACTGCTAATGTCCTGGTTACTCAATATAAACAAGGTTTGCAGTTGGGTTTTTGCCCGATTTAACTCTTCTGTAGAAACTGGTTCCTTTTGGAGTTTAGTCAGAGACTGTTGCAGCACCAAAGCAATTTTTGATAATTCTTGACCAGGAGCTGCCGTAGCAACAATTTCGTACCAACCCGGTTCGATCATTTCTGATGGATTAGCACCCACCGAGCTTGCTAGACCTGACTCTACCATAGCTTGGTAAAGCCTGGAACTCCGTCCGCCTGTGAGGATCGTATCCATCAAATCGATGGCAGGCACATCTGGATGATTGATATTTGGTAGGGGATATACCATTTCCAAAAGTGCCGCACTTCCTGGCTGTTTCAGGACAATTGGCGGTTTATTCCCAGGGGTAGGAGAAGCAGGGGTCGCAGGGGAGGAAAAATTTCTCCCGGCTTTTGCTCTGGTTGATTCTCGTTTTGGCAGTTTCCCAAAAGTTTGTTGGATAGTTTTTACAAGGGGTTCGGTAGCAAAATCCCCTGTAACTACCAAAGTGGCATTGTCTGGGCTGTAGTATTTTTTGTAGTAGTTGCGTACCTGCTCCACCGTGAATTGTTGCACATCGGCTTTTGTGCCGCCTACAGGTAAACCATAGGGTCGGTTCGGGAACGCTGCTCGCATCACGGCTCGATTGAGGCGGTAGCTTGGTGAATTTTCGTATCCCTGTAACTCTGAGATGACTACCCGCTTCTCACTTGCTAGTTGCTCAGATCCAATCAAAGATCCTTCCATACGATCTGCTTCTAAAGTTAGCAGTGCTTCCAATTTGTCGCGCTGCACCGTCTCATGATAAGCAGTTACATCATAGCTGGTAAAGGCGTTAAACTGGCTGCCCAAAGCACTCAGCAGGCGACCAAACTGTACTGGACGATCAGTAGTACCCTTGAACATCAAATGCTCTAGCTGGTGAGAGATGCCATTCACCCCTACTCCCTCGTTACGCGAACCTACTCGATACCATACCTGCACACTCACTACTGGTGCGGTATGGACTTCTTTGGTTAGCACTGTTAAGCCATTGTCCAGTACTGTTTTCCGCACGCCTTGGGTGAGGGAAAGACTAGGTACTGGTGTAACTGCTGTTGGTGTTGCAGCGTTGGTAGGATTGGTTGTCCACAGCACTCCACTAAAAAGAAAACTGAGGAAAAAAGCTAACAGAGTGGATGGACGCAGCTTGGAGAGAAAAGGCATGGTAGGTTATACGAGACTGAATATCTATTATTATGTTAAAAAATTCTCTCTTGGCTTTTACACAAGAAACCTATCACCAATGGCGGTTACAACTGTACTGAGATATAACGGGCAAAGAACAGTCAAAAAAAACATAGTTCTATGCCAACTAATACTCAGTTGATTGAGACAATTCTCAGCAAGCTGAAACAATCCTATCCAAATGCAACCTATGAGCTTGATTGGGAAACTCCACTTCAGCTTCTAGTCGCAACTATTCTCGCTGCACAATGTACAGACGAGCGTGTAAATCTGGTAACAAAAACCCTGTTTCCCAAATACCCGAACGCCCAAGCTTACTCCCAAGCCGATATTTTGGAACTGGAGCAACACCTCAAGCCAACAGGTTTCTACCGCAACAAAGCAAAAAGCATCAAGAGTGTTTGTCAGGCGTTAGTTGAGCGATTTGGGGGTGAGGTTCCCCAAACAATGGCAGAAATGGTGACTCTACCTGGAGTTGCACGTAAAACAGCCAACGTTGTCCTTAATACTGCCTTTGGAATTTCTTCTGGTATCATCGTTGATACCCATGTTGCTCGGGTCAGTAAGCGCATGGGGTTAACAAAACAGAAAGCACCAGAACGCATTGAGGCAGATTTGATGAGGATAGTTCCTCAACAGGAATGGATTTTTTGGGGACCTGCCGTTGTTCTCCACGGACGCTACACCTGCACGGCAAAAAACCCAAAGTGCGTAGGATGTATTCTGCAACATGTCTGTGAGTTTGGTCAAGCCGTGGGAAGTGTGGGGTGGGAAGTACGGGGGTAGGGGAGCTATTGAGCATAGGTAAATAATAACTCCGGGCCTTCTAATTCCGAAAATCCAAAATTTATTGAGTGGAGGAAAGCATTTTGATATATAATAAGCTTCCTATATCTTGGCAAGCTGTACTTGCCGAAGAGTTTGACAAACCATATTTTCGGCAACTTCAAGATTTTCTGACAGAAGAAAAACAATCTCACACTTTATATCCTCCTGAGGAGGATGTCTTTTCAGCCTTTGAACTGACACCCTACGAACAGGTGAATGTCCTGTTACTTGGACAAGATCCTTATCATGATGAAAATCAGGCACACGGATTATGCTTTTCTGTACGACCTGGTATCAAACCCCCGCCATCACTCGTAAATATTTTTAAAGAACTTAAAGATGATGTTGGATTTAACATCCCCAACAATGGATATCTGGTAACATGGGCAAAGCAGGGTATTCTTATGCTAAATGCTGTGCTGACTGTACAGGCACATACGCCCAATTCCCATAAAAACAAAGGCTGGGAATCTTTTACAGATGCGGTTATTAGCAAGGTTAATCAAAAAGTTGATCCGGTTGTATTTGTGCTGTGGGGTGGGCATGCACAAAAGAAGCTAAAGTTAATAGATACAAAGCGACATTCGGTTATTCAGTCTGCACATCCTTCGCCGCTTTCTGCGCGTAATGGTTTTTTTGGCAGCAAACCCTTCTCAGCAATTAACTCAGCTTTGTGTTCTTTTGGCAAGCCTGAGATTGATTGGCAAATTCCAGACCTTTAAGAAAAAATTACGGCGTTGCTGAATCGGAGTATGAATTGACATTTTTCGAGATGACTAAACAACGATTTTTTGCGCCTTTGCGCCTTTGCGTGAGACTAAATTCATACTCTTAATCAGCAACGCCAAAATTACAACCGCAGATGGACGCGGATACACGCTCATATTATCTGCGTCCATCTGCGTGCATCTGCGGTTGAAAATCCAAAATGCTATGGACTCCTCTTCATGCCAAGATACACCGCACCATCAGCTCACGTCAGTTATTTAAACGCAACCAGCGGCTTTTAGTCGCAGTCTCTGGCGGACAGGATTCTTTATGTTTAATTAAATTACTTTTAGATTTACAATCAAAATGGGGGTGGCATTTAGGAATTGCTCACTGCGATCACCGTTGGCGTCCTGATTCCCAAGAGAATGCTGAGCATGTTGAAAGTTTAGCAAAAAGTTGGGAAATATCGTTTTATTTACAAACAGCTGCCCAGCCCTTAAATAGTGAAGCTGCTGCACGCCATTGGCGGTATGAAGTTTTGAGTGCAACTGCTGTGGAAAATCATTATAACTACGTTGTTACAGGTCATACAGCAAGCGATCGCGCTGAAACCCTACTTTACAACTTAGTTCGTGGTACTGGCGCAGATGGTTTGCAAGCTTTAGGTTGGCAACGCCAATTAACTGATGGCATTATGCTAGTGCGTCCACTTTTAGAACTGACTCGTACACAAACAGGACAATTTTGTCAAGACTTTCAGCTACCAGTTTGGGAAGATTCCACAAATCAAGATTTGAAATACGCCCGTAATCGGATTCGCCAAGTTTTATTACCATATTTACGAGAAAATTTCAACTCCCAAGTCGAAACAGCCTTAGCCCAAACAGCAGAACTCCTACAAGCAGAAGTGGAATATTTAGAACAAGCTGCGTATCAGTTGAGACAAGAGGCGATGAGTGGGGAGTGGGGAGTAGGGAGTGGGGAGTGGGGAGATAGGGGAGATAGGGGAGATAGGGGAGATAGGGGAGATAGGGGAGATAGGGGAGAAAACAATTATTCTTCCCCAATCCCCAATCCCCAATCCCCATTCCCCACTCCCCTCAGTAGACTCAATCGTCGCGTGTTACAGAAAGCACCAATTGCTTTACAACGTCGCGTCATGCGTCAGGTGTTACAAGAAATACTGAAGAGTGCTCCTAGTTTTGAGCAAATCGAAAAACTAACGGCTTTAATTACAGCGCCAAATCGTTCCCAGACAGATCCATTTCCTGGTGGTGCGATCGCTCACGTAGATAACGATTGGATCTGTCTAAGACAATTGTGAGTAGGGTGAGTAGCTGTATAGATTTCTAGATTACGGTTGTGAATGCAAATTGGTATTAGATTTTCTTCGTGTCCTTCTCCCAAGGGGAGACGCTGCGCGAACGCGTCTTCGCGGTTTAAAAATCTTTTTGAACCACGAAGGCACGAAGAACACGAAGAAGAAATGTCGAAAATTGGATGTGATTTTCCCAATTTTTACCCACCTGGAAAGGGCTGGTCTTAAGAAATCCGTGCAGGACTTGCAAACACCTCTCCCAAGACCTCCTTGTCCCCCAAGTCTTCCAGGACCTCTGTTCAGATCTCAAATGGAAGGCTATACTAACTCTGGTTGAGATATCAAACTGAGGAGAATCTGGCGCATGCGGGCAATAGCTTGGAGTTGATAATCACCAGTTTCCTGCACTTGAGCCAACGCTTCTGCAATTGCTTGTAGCTTGTGCTTTAACCCATCTATCCCATCTTGAAGTGGTTGTAACGTCTCTTGATAGAGATTAATCCGACCCCAGGATTCAGCGGTTGCTGTTCTGAGGGAGAGTAAGTCTTGCTCCATAATTTGCAGTTCTTGAAGCTTTATTTCCTGCTGTTGAGTTTGATGGTCAATGACTCCCTGTACTTGCTCAATCCAAGAACGTATCTGTTCAATCTCACGTTCTAGGTTTTGCAGTTCTTGTGACTGTTGTTGTCGCTGCGTTTCAATTTGCGCAAGAATTGGTCTAAGATTACTATTTTGTTCATCCTCTTCATTGCTAAGAGTATTTCCTTGTCGCCTGAGGAGTACCACTTGGTGTTGCCTAAGAAACTCTTGCCATTCCAGTAAGCTACGGCGTTGTCCCACCAAACTTTCGTTAATCATCTGGTAGAGGTCTTTTTCATCTATGAGTTCAGCCTCTAGAGTGCTTCTTGCTGACTCCGATGCTTCGTTGAGCTTTTGTTGTAGTTCTTCTATGACTCCTTGCTTGTGCGTCAGTTCTTGTTCCTGCTCGTGGACAAAGCTAGAGACATTTTCCAACTTTTCCTGCAAGTCTTGCACTGTTATTTGCAGTTCTTCTAGAGACATGTTCTCCAAAGCTTGCACATCTACTTGCTGACTATCAATCCCATTACCAGACATTGCAGCTAAGGAGTGAATTTGCTGATATAACTTTTCTTGGTATCGCAAATGCTCTTTCAGCATCCGCACATACTCTTGCTTGCTCTTAAGTGTGGCTATTTTTACAACTAACTCTACTGCTTGCTGCTCCTGAAAATTTTGGCATTGCTGGTATTCGTTTTGGCGTTCAACTAAAATTTGTGACAGGCGCTCAACGTCCACCTGCTGTTGTTGAACTGAGCTTTTTTGCTGGTTCAGTTGTTGCCAGTGTGGGTTAAGAAGAGCTTGCTGCTTTTCCAGCATTTCAAAGGCAAAATTGAGATGTTCTCGAACATTTTCCGTAGGAGCAACGCTACTAGAGAGACAGTTCAGTAAGTCACTTAATACCTGACTTTGCTCTTGATCTAAAACTGTCCCCTGCTGGGACTGTGCTGTGTACTCCTGTAGACGGTACTGCTCACCCCGTAAATGCTCCCAAGCTCCTTCTAGTTCACTGCGGTTACGATCTATTTCTGCTCGCAGTCGCGAAATCTCCTCACGAGATGTTTCAACTTCCTGTTTTTGCGCCTCCAGGCGTTGAAACTCATCCTCCGTGTGTTGCAGTTGTTCCAAGCGAGCTTCCATATCCATTTCGCGGCGATTCAACTCTTGCGCTTGAAACGTCAACGACTGCTTCCACTGGTCAATTTCTTCTTCCTTGACCTTAAATTTCTCCAACTGGCGGGAAAAATTTTGCAAAATGTTAACTAACGGTCGTCCTGCCTCTTGAATCCGTTGCACTTGACGATTCGGATTCAGTTCAACCAGTACGAGTGCCCCATCATTCGATTTGCTGGCTTCGTCAGCAGTCATCACTTCTTCCGACACCGTACTCCAATTCTGGTCGCTTCGTTGACAAGCCAACAGTTTTAGTTCCGTTTTGCTACTACCACCTAGTAAGCCGCCTTTCTGTTTTTGTACTTCTGCTAAATATAGCACACCTTTAATCCTTTTGATGTACTTGATACCTATGTTTCATGCTATACCTTAAATAATTGCTTCGATTTGTCTTAGTTAACCTGTACTTAGGAAAGCAAGACAAACAAAATTCAATATAGGCCTGAGATGTCGCGTGTAAACATTTGTAGAACTGATTTATTCCATCCTTATATTTTGTAGAGATTCTAGCTATGATGGCTACCGTGATATCACTAGGTTGTTAAAAGAAATGGGGAGTGGGGAATGGGGAGGTGGGGAGAATGTAGTATTTCTTAGCCCCTCATCCCCTCATCTCCCCATCTTCCCGCCTACTACCTCTTGGTAACATTGAAAAACCGAGAGGGAATATAAACAAAGAATATAAAACGATGATGAGGAGCGCTTTTTAGCTAAATGCAGGGAAATTTAAATGAAATTGATATTTACAGTATTCTGCAATTGATTGAGTTGGGTCAGCGCACTGGGTTACTGTTTGTCGAGGCTCACAGTATTTACAATCGCAACAAATTTGGTCTAGAAGAGGTAGTCAGATATCAACCGAACTATGACTGGAAACAGCGGTCTTGGTTTATCTTTTTTGTCAACGGTCAAATTATCTATGCCGCTAATGGTGATAGCAGTTTATCCAGGCTTTGGGATTACTTGCGTCGTTACAAAGTCAAAGTGCGACTCGACGAAATGCAGATAGCCTCGGAAGAATCACAGAACGCGCCAGAGTATGGCTATTTGTGGGTACTCTTGGAACAGAATATTATCAATCCAACACAGGCTCGCAGTATTATCCATAGTTTGGTGTATGAGAATCTTTTTGATCTGCTGAGTCTACATCAAGGTAGCTTCGTTTTCGATGTGGGCGCGGCACTTGTTCCGCAATTAACTACCTTGCAGATTGCTCCTACCCTCACCAGAATTATCAAGCAGGTGCAAGAGTGGAAGCAGCTATATCCACACATTCAGTCTCCCGATCAATTGCCAGTGCTTACTGACATAGCTGGACTGCACTCCTCACTAGCAGCAGCAACAGTGACTAAGCTACAACATTGGACAAATGGCAAAACATCACTGCGGCAACTGGCTCGCTATCTCGACCGAGATATTATAACAGTCGCCAAAGCAATCTATCCATACGTGCAACAAGGTTGGGTAAAATTAGTATATTCTGTCACAGCTAAAAAAATAACATCCGTACAAGACCAGGGGCTGAGTTTGGGGGGAAGCCAAAAAGTGCGTATAATTTGTATTGACGACGGGACGACCTGCTGTGAAACTATAAAGTATATTTTGCAGCCACAAGGCTATGAGGTGATCGCTTTAAACAATTCGTTAGAGGCACTCAGTTTGGTTTTTCAGCTCAAGCCTGACTTAATTTTATGCGACATTGCCATGCCGGAATTGGATGGGTACGAGCTTTGTGCAATGCTCAGACAATCTACAGTATTTCGGCTCCTCCCAATCATCATAATCACTGGTAAAAATGGGTTTATTGAGCAAACAAGAGCCAGAATGGTAGGGGCAACAGATTATTTAACAAAGCCGTTTAGGGACACTGAGTTACTCATACTAATAGAAAAATATCTCAACAAAGCGTGTTGTGCGCGATGAAAAACTACACACAAGACTTGTTAATCCAAGCAAATATGAGGTAAAAAATATTATCACAACAAGAAAGGGAAGTAAGGGTGTAAGGGAAGAAAGGGTGTAAGGGTGTAAGGGTGTAAGGGTGTAAGGGAAATTATATTTGAATTTATTCCCCCACACCCCCACACCCCCACACCCCTCTTCCTTCCCCTACACCCCCACACCCCCACACCCCTATTATTTCCCCCAAACCCCTAGTGAAAGAATCAGCCAGCCTGAGTCAAATCTCATTATCTAGAAAATTAGTCAAGGAATAAAATTAATTTATACAATAAGTGCTTGCGGGGAAATCAGGGAATGTGTTCCAAATAGGAACGTCTACATCAGGAGGTATATAGGCTTTTTATGAGTATAGTTCTGATTGTGGAAGACAGTATTGCACAAAGGGAGATGATTACAGACCTCCTGAAAGCGAGTGGCTTAACAGTCACTCATGCTAGCGATGGAGTAGAAGCGTTGGAAGCAATTCACACCGCACCTCCCGATTTAGTGGTATTGGATATTGTTATGCCCCGGATGAACGGCTATGAAGTTTGTCGGCGGTTAAAGTCCGATCCAAAAACCCAAAATGTCCCCGTGGTGATGTGTTCTTCCAAAGGGGAAGAATTTGATCGTTACTGGGGGATGAAGCAAGGTGCAGATGCATACATAGCAAAACCGTTTCAACCGACCGAGTTGGTAGGAACAGTCAAACAACTGCTACGAGGATAAGGATGAACACAAAATGGTCAGCAAACCGGACTTTTTAGGAGGTAGTGGACAAGACCACTTCCGTCCTGAACTACGGGTTGAAAGTCCTGAAGGTGAGTTATATTTGAGGTTTTACATTTCCTCGAGTCAGGAGTTTGCACTATTAGCCACAGGTATTCGGGAGGTCATCGAACTAACTCCTGATAGAATCACCCCAATCCCTAATGCTTCCCCTCTGCTTTTGGGTACTCTAAATTTACGAGGTAGAGTTATCTGGGTGGCGGATTTGGGTCAATTTCTAGGAGAATCCACGGCATTAAACACCGATCGAGCCGAAATTTCAGTGATTGCTATTGAAGAGCAAGACACAATAGTGGGCTTGGCAGTAGAGGAAATCGACGGTATGGACTGGCTTGATGTACAGCATCTTATACCACCAACTCATGTACCAGATGCTATGGCTCCCTTTTTGCGGGGAGAGTGGTTAATAGATGCTCAAAAAAAGAAGTGTTTAAGACTACTCGATCAAACCGCAATATTACGGAGTGCGCGGTGGGCAGGATGAAACTGAGTTGCGTTCAAACAAGAAGGCTGACCCGTCCAAGGGGAGACGCAGTGAGCCAGCGCCTTGGGAAGAGTGCGATACTTTCACCGCGTCTTTGTGTCTCATTGTCGCTGTGTCAGTCTTTACGAGAGAGTGCAACTTAGGATGAAATTGGGAGGCTGGAAATGGCAACAAGTATAGATGATCACGAACAGACATATCAGCAGGCTTATAAAGCCTACGTCCAAAGGAACTATGAAGTTGCCGCCACATTAATTAACCAGGCGGTACTGTCTTTGCCCAACGACCCTAATACCCATTTACTACGGGGTCACGTCTACTATGTTTTGCAGCAGTATGACGTCGCAAAAGAAGAATATCAAAAGGTGTTGGAGTTAACTAAAGATCCAGAAATCATTGGTTTTGCCCACAATGGTCTGGAAAACATCAGCCAATACCAACAGCAACTAGATGTTCCGGTAGCCGAAGTTGACGATCATGCTCCAATAAATTTCTCTGAAGTGTCTGAAACTCTAGCTTTGGGAAAAGAAGAATTAAAATTGGGAGGTAATGACGACTTTAATGACAAAAGCCTTGAAAACCACTCCTTGGAGGAGATAGAGGAGATAGAGGAGATAAAAGAGTTACCTTCAAGCAGTCCATTTGACATACCGCCCACAGAAAGTATTATATTTGATTCAACATCGAATTCCTCAGGAAATTCGGCTGAGGACCCTTTTAGTTTGAATCAAATAGCCACTATCAGTTCTGAGGAGCAAGTAGAATTAGAGTTACCAGCCATATTTCAGGAAGAAATTGCACAAGCTACTCTTGAAGAGCCACAGGAAAATAGTTATTTAGAAGCTAGCAACGCAAATTTTGCTAACCAAAATTCAGAATCTCCTCAGAATAACAGCGGCGATTCACCATTTACACCGGTTGAATTACCATCAAGCAAACAAGAAGAAAATCAGGCAAGCTTGAGTGAGGAAAGCTTTCTAGAACAGAGCTATGAGAATTCCATCTTCCAAATCAATAGTTTGGAACATGAAACTTTACCAGCAGGCGAAACGCCAGTCACGGCTAGTTCAAGCAGTCCAAAAAATAGGTTACAGGAAGAGGAATCTACAAGAGCCTCAATGCTTGAGTTCATAGAAATTCCATCGGCTGCCTCCAAGCAGAACTTCCAAGAATCGTCTACATCTTTGAGGAACGATTTGGACTTGCAAGAAAAGCAGATCCCCTCAAATTCTCGAACAGATCAAAGTCACAACCATGGGGACGATGGTTTTGACGTGGAGGCATTTGAGTCTGCTTTTGGCTCGGAGGAGTTGACTGTTAGTGGAGACACAAGCAATATTCTGAGTAGAAATACGAACCAGAGTAATAATATAGAGTTTTTAGACGACTTTGATGAATTTGACGATTTAGGAAATATTCCAGGATTTGAGATTACGTCCGATTCTTCCTTTGGTGACTCACAGTTGCATTCTCGGTCAAGTGACACCAACGGCGATCCAGTCTCAGAGAGTATAGGTCATAGGTCAACAAGCAATGCTTCGCGTAGCGCCCATCTTAGCGATCGCGATGCAGAACTATTTAGTATAACTGGTTCACAAGAAGCAGTCCCAGTCTTTACCCAAACAGATCTCTCGAAAATAGAACCATCTGTCAACATCGAGCAAGGCTTACTCGCACCATTGGAAAATGCCCCCCTAGCAAATAAGCAATGGTTGATCGCTGGTACTGTAGGCATTGTCTCTGCCTTGGTTGTAGCCGTAGTCAGCTTTGTCGGAGCTAATTTTTCTCCACCCCAACAACGTGAGTCTGTGCGGAACACAGGCTGGGCAATGACACTAGCAGCAGGAATTGCCGGTTTTGCTACCGCAGGCTTGATGGCAAATGTCACACTACGGCAAATTCGTCGCACCACCAAAGAGCTACAAGCACAATTCGATGCAGTGCGTCAAGGAAATCTCAATGTCCAAGCCACAGTGTATTCAGAAGATGAATTTGGACAGTTAGCCGCAGGCTTCAACGAAATGGCTCGGGTCATTTTCACGACAACAAGTGAAGCGACACGCAAAGCTCAAGAACAGGAGGAAGCCAAAGAAAACCTGCAACG
Organism: Stigonema ocellatum SAG 48.90 = DSM 106950; assembly: GCA_016903675.1. Taxonomy (GTDB): domain Bacteria; phylum Cyanobacteriota; class Cyanobacteriia; order Cyanobacteriales; family Nostocaceae; genus Stigonema; species Stigonema ocellatum. The sequence goes on from JADQBA010000113.1 coordinate 16,532, forward strand.
CCAGGTGATTCGCCTTTTAGACGATGTGGAAGGAGCTGCCCGTGGAGATTTGACGGTGCAAGCTGAGGTGACAGCCGACGTACTCGGAGCAGTTGCTGATGCTTTTAACCTAACAATTCAAAACTTGCGGGATATCGTGCAGCAGGTAAAAGTGGCAGCACGAGAAGTTACCAAAGGGTCAACTAATTCCGAAACCTTTGCTAGGGCATTATCTAGTGATGCCCTGCGACAAGCAGAAGAGTTGGCGGTAACCCTCTCATCCGTACAGGTCATGACCGACTCGATTCAACGGGTAGCAGAAGCAGCACGGGAAGCAGAAGCTGTGGCAAGGGACGCTAGCGAGATTGCCCTTAAAGGTGGGGACGCAGTGGAAAATACTGTGGCAGGGATTTTAGAAATTCGCGAAACTGTGGCGGAAACAACCCGGAAAGTGAAGCGATTGGCAGAGTCATCCCAAGAAATTTCTAAAATTGTAGCGTTGATTTCTCAGATTGCCTCCAGGACAAATTTATTAGCACTCAATGCTAGTATTGAGGCGGCACGGGCTGGAGAAGCAGGACGCGGCTTTGCAATCGTAGCGGATGAAGTGCGCCAATTGGCAGATAAATCAGCTAAGTCGCTCAAGGAAATTGAACAAATTGTCATGCAAATCCAGAGCGAAACAGGCTCAGTCATGACCGCTATGGAGGAAGGCACACAACAAGTCATTCAAGGTACGAAATTGGCTGAAGAAGCCAAGCGATCGCTCGAAAATATCATTCAAGTAGCAAAGCGCATTGATATTCTCGTCCGTTCAATTACCACAGATACGGTGGAACAGACGGAAACCTCCCGCGCTGTGGCTCAAGTGATGCAATCAGTAGAATTAACGGCACAAGAAACCTCTCAGGAAGCACAACGAGTCTCCGGCGCCTTGCAAAACTTGGTAGGTGTGTCCCGTGACTTGATCGCCTCCGTTGAACGCTTCCGAGTAGAAACTGCCGAATCCAGATAGAAAAGTGAGGAGTGAGGAGTGAGGAATAAAAAACAAACTCCCAACCCCTAACTCCTAACTCCTAATTCCTAACTCCTAACTCCTAACTCCTAACTCCTAACTCCTAACTTTGATTATGCTGCCAGAACAACAACAGCGGATTTTGGGTTATTTCATTGAGGAAGCAAAAGACCACCTAAATACAATTGAGCAGGGGTTGCTGAATCTCCAGAGTACCCTGAACGACCCGGAAATGATCAACGAAGTCTTTCGGGCGGCCCACTCCATCAAAGGAGGAGCAGCAATGCTCGGTCTGAGTAGCATCCAGCACACATCTCACCGTTTGGAGGACTGTTTCAAAATTTTGAAAGAACATCCGGTGCAGGTTGACCAAAAGTTAGAGTCTTTGTTTCTTGGTGTATCTGACACATTGAAAGTGCTGTTAGAGCATTTACAGGAACCGTTTGGTCTCTCAGAAGAAACAGCTAACGATTTGATGTCAGAAGCAGAACCGGTCTTTCAGTGGCTGCACGAACATTTAGAGGTCCTTGTCAAACAAGGGGGATCTAGGGGAAAAACCACTACATCACAAATAGCACCTATAGAAAGTGATAGAAAGCAACAGATCCAAACCCAAGTACTACAGATACTCAGGGACATGTTGCAACTATTTAAGCAAACGGCAACGCCGGAAACTCGGCAAAATCTTCAGCATTGTTGTCAACAGTTAGCCAGACTCGGTGAGGAATTCCATTGGTCGAATTGGTGTAATTTGTGTCGAACAACCGGAAGTGCGATCGCTAATCCCGAAAACACCTATCTCACCTTAGCTAAAATTAGCATTACAGAAATTAAACAAGGTCTGGAATTAGTCCTAGCAGGTAGGGAAGCGGAAATTGCAATTAGTCAGCAACTAGAATCACTCATCCTCATCCCAGAAATTGAATTGTTAGAAATTGATTTTCCAGATGTTCCGACTAACATCGCAGCAGAACCGTTAAACACACCAGTTCCAATGTTATTCCCCAGCATCGATACTGAGAATGACGATGAAACTGTCCCACCAACAACTCATAATTTTACCGAGTTAGCTGCTCCCTTAGAGGTTTTAGAAATTCAACCAAAAGACAGTATCACGAGTTTATCAGAGCTATCCTTTGCAGTGAATCGGGACAGTGAAGACGATGCAGTTATTCGTTTTCGTAGTACTAACCCCAATTGTCCAGAGGTAGGAATAGCCGAGTTAAACACTCTTGCGGATTTGTTTGAAGGCGAAACTCCTGACCTAGATGGAACCTGGGAACAAGTGGAAATCCTAGACATTTCCGCCGCCAACGACTCGGAAATTGATTTGAGCAACAGCGATACTGATAGCGTATTTGAATTTTTGTTGAAAGAAAATATTAGTAGTCATCCAAGTCAAACAACTACAAAAGAAGAAGACTTTACCCTTGAGCAGTTGTTTGGTGACGATTTCCTAAAAGAAGAAAATTTAGAACCACAAGACAAAGCAAGTGTTGGGTTGGTCATTGAGTTTACTAATGAAGAATTAGTTGCCCAAGAGGATAAGCCAACTGTGACACACAAGAGTAAAAACACACAACATCATCTAGAATATGAAAGCAGTTTTGATAACTTCTTTACAGAAACTACCATCACAGACCTAGTGGAGGAAATTGCCCCTAGTGTCCACACAAAGTCAGAGATGATCCCACCTCAAGACCAAATCTTGTCTTTAGACGCTCTGTTTACTCAGACTGAAAAAGAGCAGGGATCAGCCTTGCCTCAGGGCGAGCCAACATCCGGTTATTTGTTGGATACGCCATCTACAACAGTAGCACAGTTTTCTCAACAAGAAGACGATGTCAGCAGCTTCTGGAAGCAGGGCGAATTTGCTTCTGTAGTGGAGGAGGATGCGGCAAAGGCGTTAGAGGAAATTTTGCATCAAAGCGTTGCTGATGATATTTTTGGTGACAGTAGAGAGCCTATAGCCTCGACTCCAGCAAGTTTGAACTTGGAAGATCAGGATATGAGTTTCTACTCAGAAGAGCAACAGAATCTGATATTATTATCGGAGGCTGGCAATGATTTATTTGAGGAGTTAGCATCAACAAATTCAACAATTTCCTCAAATGTTGACAATGGCGAAGTATCTGAACACGGCAGTCACTTCAATCCAGGAAACTCTTCCACAGCGCCGCCTCCAGAAGCTTTAGAATTGATGCCAGAGTTTACAAATTCGCCGCCCAACACAACTCATGTAAGTTCCCCACAACCTTCTACTGAAATAGATTTTGATTGGCTCCATGCTTTTGAAGTGGAAAGCGACGAGTCTTTTCCAGTCCTGTTAGAGGATATAGGTTTTATAGATGAGTCTTTATTACAGACAAACCCACAGGTGGTAGATGTAGAGACAAGCAATAACTTTCAAGCTGTTTTTGATTTCACAGAAATCACTGTTTTTGATGATTTAGGTGACTTGCTGAATGTAGTAGAAAGTGACCTAAATGCCGATAATAACTTTATAAATTCGGTTGAAATAGATGCCTCTAAGCTGAAAGAGTCTCATGAATTAGAGAACTCTACAGAGGATTTACAGGAGCATGTAGATGCTGAATTAGCTGATTTACCCGACTTGTTCACGGAAGTATCAACTAGTATTGTAGAAGAAGTGGCAGAGCTAGAATTTTATGAGTTGGGAATAGCCTCAACAGCAGAATTAGAGGTAGTAAAACAAAATGAAGATGCTGTCCAAAGTGAACAGGTAGAAACGGCAGATGACTTGCTGATTCAAGATGAGTTTGCCGAGTTGGATGAGTTACTACAACAAAAAGTTGGATTAAATTTAATTACAGATTCCTTACCAGAACTAGAAATTACCGCCTTAGAAGAATTGCTAGAAAGTGCAACAGACCAGGTTAAACCAGGTGTCAGCAAGGTAGACATTGACGATCAGTTTAAAGAATTGGTCGAGATGGTGAAGGGAGATTTGCCACAACGTCCTTCGGTGACTCGCACTCCCAGATTTGAACAACTGATGAAGGTTCCAGTTAAGCATTTGGATGACCTAAGCAATTTGGTTGGGGAGTTGGTGGTAAATCGTAATACCTTGGAACAAGATCAAGAGCGTATGCGACAGTCTCTAGATAATTTGCTCACTCAGGTGCACCAATTATCAAACGTGGGAGCGAGGATGCAGGAATTGTACGAGCGATCGCTCCTCGAAGCATCCCTACTAGCCAGCCGCAAAAACTATGGACTTCACTCTCATCCACATCCAGATACAGACAGGGGTTTTTCTGAGCTAGAAATGGATCGGTTTACCCCCTTCCATACCTTGTCTCAGGAAATGATTGAACTGATTGTACGGGTGCGTGAGTCAGCCAGTGACATAGACTTTGTTACCGAAGAAACTGAGCAAGTGGCGCGGCAGTTCCGGCAGGTTACTACCCAGCTACAAGAGGAAATAACGCGAAGTCGGATGGAACCTTTTGCCGAGGTGACCACTCCCTTAGAACGGGGAGTACGCGAGAGTGCCATCAAGTGTGGTAAACAAGCGCAGCTGATGATCGAAGGTCGCGATACCTTGATTGACAAGATGATTCTAGAGCATCTGAAAACCCCACTAACCCATTTGCTGAATAATGCGATCGCTCACGGTATTGAAACACCAGAAGTTCGACAAGCCATAGGTAAGCCACCCGTGGGAGTCATCACCGTCCGCGCCTTCCATCAAGGTAACCAAACCATCATCTCCGTCCAAGACGATGGCGCAGGTATTGACCCTGAAGGGGTTAAGGCAACGGCAATCAAAAAGGGTCTCATGACGGCAGAACAAGTCAAAACCATGTCCCGTATTGATGTTTACGACCTGCTTTTCCAGCCTGGTTTTAGTACCAAAGACAAGGAAGATGAATTAGCAGGTCGTGGTGTTGGTTTGGACGTAGTGCTCACTAGGATCAGCGAAATCCGGGGGACAATTACCATTGATTCTACCCTAGGCAAGGGAACCATGTTCACCATTCGTCTGCCCCTGACCCTGAGTATTTGCAAAGCCCTCTTCTGCGTCTGGGATAAAGCCCGCATTGCCTTCCCAATGGACGGGGTAGAAGATACTCTAGACGTACCTGTAAAAAATGTTCAACACGGTCCCCATGGACAAAAATTTATTCCTTGGCGTGATACAGCGTTGCCATTCCGACCACTGAAGGAACTTTTAACCTTAAACCGTCAACTAAGTCGAGGTAGCGTCTATGGTGGTACCCGCGACGACGATATGATTTCTGTTGTTGTCGTGCGTTCAGCAAATACCCTAGTTGCCCTAGAAATTGATCAGGTACTTAGTGAACAAGAAATTGTGATTAAGCAATTTGAAGGACCTGCGCCTAAACCCATTGGTGTAGCTGGTGCGACCATCTTGGGTGATGGTCGCATTATGCCTATTGCTGACGTGCTAGAAATTATTGATATTTTCCAAGGACGAACCTCCAAACAACGTGGTGTCAGCCTTTGGGATCCCAAAGCTACTCCTGATACTATTGATGTGAAAATTGACCCGACGGTGTTGATTGTGGATGACTCAATCACAGTCAGGGAATTACTCTCTCTCACTTTTAACAAAGCAGGTTATCGTGTAGAACAGGCGCGTGATGGTCAGGAAGCTTGGGACAAACTCCGTTCTGGTCTGCCTTGCGATATCGTGTTTTGCGATATTGAAATGCCCCGTTGCGATGGTCTGGAATTGCTCTCTCGCATTCAGAAAGACCCCAATCTCAACGAACTGCCCATCGCTATGCTCACCTCACGGGGTGCAGATAAGCACAGACAAATGGCAATTCAACTAGGTGCCAGCGGCTACTTCACCAAACCCTATCTTGAAGAAGCCCTTCTCGAAGCAGCAACGCGAATGCTCAAAGGCGAGAAACTGGTTACTTGAAAATGAGGAGGGGGGAGGGGGGAGTGGGGAATGGGGAATGGGGAATGGGGAGTGGGGAGTGGGGGAATGGGGAGTTAGAGGTAGGAGTTAGGAGTTATTATTTACCTAAGCTCCCCTGCACAAGGTGCTCGCCCACTCCCTACTCCCCACTCCCTACTCCCCACTCCCCACTCCCCACTCCCCACTCCCTACTCCCCACTCCCCACTCCCCACTCCCTGCTCCCCACTCCCCACTCCCTACTCCCCATTCCAAACTATGTCTGACGAAAAACATTTTACCTACCCATCCAGCCGCAAGAGCGATCAAGTTGATGATTACCACGGTACTCTAGTTGGAGATCCCTACCGTTGGTTAGAAGACCCAGACTCGGAGGAAACCAAGGCTTGGGTTGAGGCGGAAAATCAAGTGAGTTTTGACTATCTCAAGGAAATTCCCGCAAGAGAAAAAATTAAGCAGCGTCTCACCCAACTGTGGGACTATGAAAAATATAGTATTCCTTTTAAAGAGGGCGATCGCTACTTCTACTTCAAAAATGACGGTTTACAAAACCAGTACGTCTTATATACTTTAACTTCTCTGGATGCCGAACCAAAAGTTTTACTCGACCCTAACAAACTCTCAGAAGATGGCACTGTTGCCCTCTCTGGACTTTCCATCAGTGAAAACGGTAAGCTTTTAGCCTATGGTCTATCCACTTCTGGTTCTGATTGGCAAGAATGGAAAGTACGGGATGTGGAAAGTGGTGAAGATTTAGAAGACCACCTGAAGTGGATTAAATTCTCAGGCGCATCGTGGACCCACGATCATCTAGGTTTTTTCTACAGTCGCTATGATGAGCCAAACGAAAAAACAAAACTAGAAGATGCCAACTATTACCAAAAACTTTTCTACCATAGACTAGGTACACCCCAATCAGAAGATATTCTCATTTACCAACGTCAAGATCATAAAGAATGGGGATTTAATGGTGGTGTGACAGAAGATGGACGCTACCTCATCATTTCAGTTTGGCTAGGAACTGACCCCAGAAATCTGGTTTTCTATAAAGATTTAACTAATCCCAATAGTTCAGTCGTAGAACTCATTCGCGAATTTCATGCCGATTACAGCTTTATAGACCATGATGATAGCGTCTTCTATTTCCGTACTGATTTAGATGCGTCACGAGGACGAGTGATTGCCATTGATACTAACAATCCAGCACAGGAAAATTGGCAAGAAATCATCCCTCAAGCAGCAGAGACTTTGGAAAGCGTCGGCATTCTTAATAACCAGTTTGTTGCAGATTATCTCAAAGATGCTCGCAGCCAAATCAAAATTTTTGACCTCAAAGGCGCGTTTGTACGTGAGGTTGAATTACCAGGAATTGGTTCTGCTGGTGGTTTTGGTGGCAAGCGACATGACACGGAAACTTTTTATAGTTTCACGAGCTTTACCGCTCCTGGAACTATCTATCGCTACAATATGGTAACGGTCAAGAGTGAAGTTTTCCGTGAGCCAAAGGTAGATTTTAACCCGGATGATTATGAGACAAAACAAGTTTTCTACCACAGCAAAGACGGCACACAAGTGCCAATGTTTATCACCCACAAGAAGGGAATTCAATTAGATGGAAATAACCCCACATATCTCTATGGTTATGGTGGGTTCAATATTTCTATCACACCCAGCTTTTCTGTTAGTAGTGTGATCTGGATGGAAATGGGTGGTGTTTATGCTATCCCCAACTTACGCGGCGGTGGTGAGTATGGAGAAGAATGGCATCAGGCGGGAATGAAGTTGAAAAAGCAGAATGTATTTGATGACTTTATCACTGCTGCTGAATGGTTGATTGCTAATGGCTACACAAAACCTGCTAAGTTGGCGATCGGCGGTGGAAGCAATGGGGGATTGCTGGTGGGTGCTTGCATGACTCAGCGTCCCGATCTGTTTGGTGCAGCTTTGCCAGATGTGGGTGTCATGGATATGTTGCGTTTCTACAAGTTTACCATTGGTTGGGCTTGGACTGCTGAATATGGTTCGCCAGAAAACCCAGAAGAGTTTCAGGCGCTTTATGCCTATTCGCCACTCCACAACCTCAAACCAGGTACAGCTTATCCAGCAACGATGATTACGACAGCCGATCATGACGATCGCGTTGTCCCAGCCCATAGTTTCAAATTTGCCGCAGCCTTGCAAGCAGCACACACAGGTGAAAAGCCCGTGTTAATCAGAATTGAGACAAAGGCGGGACACGGTGCCGGCAAACCCACAGCTAAGATTATCGAGGAAGTCGCAGACAAATGGGCTTTCTTGGTACGTAGCCTGGATGTATTATTTAAAAATTAGCATCCCGTAGGTAGGGGTAGAGCTTACTACAGCGTTTCATAAATTCGTAGCGTTTTGGCTCCGATTGGCCCTCACCCTAACCCTCTCCCATTAGGGAGAGGGAACGGAATTTAGCTCCCTTCTCCCTACTGGGAGAAGGGTTGGGGATGAGGGCACAGCAAAATCATTTCGCCATGAACTTGTGCAATTCTGTACTTACCTACCCCCACAAAGAATCCCAAACAGAAATTTCTAGTGGAGATTTCACAGGTGTAGAACGCGCGGCGTTCTACAGAGGTTGTCTTAACTATGGGTATTAAAAGGGACATCATATCATATCATGTCAGGCTGATCACTTACTTACGAATTCCGCGTAGCAGTACTAGCATCAGCCTGAATGGGAATGTTAATTATAAACTCCGAACCCTCTCCAAGAACAGAATTAACATCAATCATTCCTCCATGCTTTTCCACAACAATTTGACGAGCAATAGCTAGTCCTAAACCAGTTCCTTTACCTACAGTTTTAGTTGTAAATAAATGGTCAAAAATTTTTGCTTTGACTTCATTAGACATGCCCACGCCACTATCTTGAATTGAAATTAAGCCGTGCTGTTTATCTTTAGTCAAAGTAGTAGTAATGGTAATGTGATTGTGAGACTGCTTAATTTCACTAAAGCAACGTCCAGAATGAGCTTCCTCCACAGCATCTATAGCATTTGCTAACAGGTTCATAAACACCTGATTCAGTTGTCCGGGTAAGCATTCTACTAGAGGTAAATCCCCGTAATTTCTGATCACTTCAATAGCAGGACGTTGGTCGTTTGCTTTCAGGCGATGTTGGAGAATCAAGATAGTGCTGTCTATTCCTTCATGGATATTGAAAGGTACTTTATTCTCAGTATCTGCTCTAGAAAAAGTGCGCAGACTAGTGCTAATCTTACTAATACGGTTGACCCCTTCTTGCATTGAGGTAATCAGTTTAGGTAGATCCTCACGCAAATACTCCAGATCAATTGCTTCAATTAGTTTTTTGATTTCTGCAACCGGGTTGGGATAATGCTGTTGATAGAGATTGATGAGGCGAAGCAAATCTTTAACATATTCTTGAGCGGGAGTGAGATTTCCGTCGATGAAACTGATTGGGTTATTGATTTCGTGTGCGACCCCAGCTATTAATTGACCAAGGGTAGACATTTTTTCGCTCTGGACAAGCTTCAATTGAGACTCTTGTAATTTTTCTAATGCTTGAGAGAGTTCTGCTGTTCTTTTTGCTACCTTTTTTTCCAAATCTTTGCTTAAAGAATATAGCTTGATCTGGGTTTTGACTCTTGCTAATACTTCCTCTTCCTGAAAAGGCTTGGTGATGTAATCCACTGCTCCCAAACGGAAACCTTGTAGCTTATGTTCTATGTCAGAAATGGCAGTCATGAAAATCACTGGTATATCTTGAGTTGTCGGACTTCCTTTTAACCTGCGACAAGTCTCAAATCCATCTATTCCCGGCATCATCACATCTAACAAAATCAAATCTGGTAAGCTATGTTGAACCTGCTTTAGCGCCCTTTCGCCATCAATAGCTATAGCTACTTCAAAACCAGCCTGAGTCAATGTCTCGGAAATTACTTCCAGATTAGCAAGAGTATCATCTACGACTAAAATTAGATTTTCTTCTTGGATATCCATGATTTTTTATGTTTATTGGTTTGTTATTTTCAGGCTGCTGTGTGGTAACTGCTCTTAAGTGGTGTCAATATGGTGGGAATTACGCCTTGACAGAAATCCTGAGATATGAAATCCTCTTTTGGGTGCCTCATTTATTTATAGATTAATAACCATTATCACCCACATCCGGGGCGCTCATGCTTGCGCCCCAGAGGTGGAGCGTATTGCGAGTAGCCCCTACTAAAACGACTATTATCCGTCGATTCATATAATGGTCAATTTAAGAGAGTGTGTCAGTCCTATATAGTACGTCAGGTTTAAAATTCTTTTTTGATAAAATTAATTTATGTATTTACTGATTAAATTTTCAATTTTTTCAGCCTGGAAGCTTTTGGCAAACTGCACAATCTCCTCCACAAAAAAAGTATATCGTTTATCCAATTGCTCTATTCTTTTCGCTTCTTCCATTAATTTTTTCATGCGTCCCTGTTGGGCAAGCTCAAGTAAGATAACTAAATCCTGCTGTGCTGGAACTACAATTTTTGCCGGAGAAGTTTTTGTTGGTGTTGGTGTAGGCTCATTTCTAGGAGCATCTTGATTTGTCTGTTCATATTCCCATTCAATTTCTAAATGCTTTTCTAACATCTCGAATAGCTCCTCAACCTGTACAGGTTTAGGAAGAAAATCATCGCCTCCTGCATCTAAACTCTTTTGCCGATCCATCTCGTAGACTGAAGCAGACGAAACAATTACCTGCATTTTTTTTAATTTTTCTGAGTTGCGTAAATGTTGCAGCATCTCATACCCATCCATCACTGGCATCGATATGTCAGTGATAATTAAATCTGGCTGAATCTCTGTAGCTATTGCTAAACCTTGCTGACCATTTTCTGCTTCAACCACGGCCAAGCCCATTGGCTTTAACATATTGACAATCACCGAACGATTTTCCCAACTATCATCGATAATCACTATAGTTTTTTGCTGACCTTTGTAGCCACTGATTTTTTTGCCTGTTACTGTAGTGGCTGTTTGTATCCAGTTAGGATCTACAGGCAAATCCACATCAAAAAAGAAGATGCTGCCAACTCCTAACTCGCTTTGTACCTGGATACGACTGCCCATCATGTTGACAATCTTGTTGCTAATCGCTAACCCTAATCCCGTACCTTCAGCGCTATGTTTGGTGTCTTCTACTTGTTCAAAGGGTAAGAAGATTTTTTTAATGTATTCTGTACTGATACCGATACCCGTGTCTTGTATCAAAAATCTTATTTTGTTCATTTTTAATTGCTGATTTCTAAAAGCTAATTGCTCTTGACCATTAGCTTTTAACAATGAATCATTAGCAATTACTTCTAGCTTAAAAGTGACTGTTCCTTTGTCAGTAAACTTAATGGCATTGCCCAGCAAATTAATCAAGACTTGTCGCAACCGTTTCTCGTCTGCTTGAATGCCTTGAGGAAGTTCAGAGGCGGGTTGATAAATAAAGTTAATGCCTTTTTCTTCAGCGCGAATACGGCTAATTTCGATGACTGCTTGCAAGAAAGAAGGAAAATGTAAGGTTTTGGGTTGCAACTCTAGTTTGCGGGCTTCAATTTTTGAGAGGTCGAGAATGTCGTTTATGAGTGTTAGGAGATGGGTACCGCATTGGTAAATAATACCGATGCCATGTTGTTCTTTTTCCCCCCAAGTTTGAGAGCGGGTTAAGATTTGAGCATAACCTAATATACCGTTTAGTGGTGTTCGTAGTTCGTGGCTCATGTTTGCCAAAAACTCGCTTTTCGCTTGGTTGGCAGCGTCAGCAGCAGCTTTAGACATTTTCAGCTGTGCTTGTTCAAAAGATTGAACTTGCCAAAGTACAGCAATCATAGTGAATGCTAGTCCTAGCACAACCAATGCCATTAAATTCAGTGGTCTTAGTTGGGATTGGATATTTTCGACAGGAATCACCAAAGCCACTGACCAATTAGCTTTTTGCAGTGGAACAAAGGCAACATATTTCCAAGTGCCGTCAATTTGGATTAAGACAATTCCCTGATCTCTGTTTACCATTTGTCCAACAATTCCCGCTAATTGTTTGTCTGCTGTCTCTACAAGACTTGGTGCAGGTTTTTCAATGGTTGACATCAATTTTCGGTCAGGGTGAACAATGGCTTGTCCTTGGGAGTTGACGGCAAAGGCATAGCTGCCTTTTCCATATTGCAGTCTATTCACTATTTGAGTAACAAGATCTACTTTGAGGTTACCGTTTAGTACCCCAATAGGTGGACTAGCTGGGTCATAATTTTGCCGAATTGGGACAGCGATCGCAATTATAGGAATTCCCGTTGCGCGACTTATGAAAGGGTTAGAAATACTAGCTTGTCCTGCCATTGCTTTTTTAAAGAAATCGCGATCTTTATGATTCGTCTTCGCCCGACCTACCTGATTGATGTAAAACGAACCGTCAGGATTTGACATGACAAAAAAGACAAATTCATTGATTCGCTTAACTTCTGCATTCAAATAAGGCTCAACAATAGACCAGTCTAAAGAGCGCACAACCTCAGTACTGGCAAGGGTTTGTACCTCGGCCTTGCGAGTGTCTAGCCATCCGTCGATTTTGTCAACCCCTTGCTGTACTTCCAAGAAGGCATTTTTCTCTAAATTTTCCAGAATCAAGTTACGCAGAACTTGATAACTATAGTAAGCAGATACACTGACTACCAAGGTAGTGCCGCCGATAATCAACCGCATCAATAAATTACGACGGGATGAGTGGTCTTTTTCCTGACGGCGCTGCCACCATTGGGTCAAGTGCCACTTTGCGGTTTGGTTGATTTGCTCAGGTGCGGTCATAAACTCGAGAGAGAAGAGGTTCGGGGATAGGCTGACAAATTTCAGCTACTACATCTTAGAGTTCCCACAAACTCTCTCAACAACAACAGCCTGGAACCAAAATCGCCCACCACGACCCTAGTGGTTCGTCTGGGAGCCACGTCCCTTGCGCGTCTCCCCTTGGGAGAAGGACGAGTGTCAAGGAATTAAGGGAATTGACACTCGTCCGGTATTCATATCGTGGAGGAAAGACGACTCGACCTGTTTTAACAGGCGTCAATATTTCTAACTATTCTTTCCACCACCTCACTCCTGCTAATCCCAACTTTTGCCGCAATTTCGGTTAATTTATCCCAAACCGTATCAGTTAGGTTGATTGCTCGTTCTTTTTTCAACTCAGTATAAAAAACTGGTTGATTTTTTGTTCTTTTTATTCCTTTTCCTGT
>JADQBA010000163.1 GCA_016903675.1 Stigonema ocellatum SAG 48.90 = DSM 106950
GATGGTGTTTTTGTTGACCCAAACCGTCCGACAGTGACTAAAACCCGCATTTCCGGTCATTCCCGTCAATCGGTGACTCAGCAAATAGTCCGGGTTGACAGAAAATCGGAGGATTTACCGGACATGGATTTGCAATTGCAGTTAGCTAACTATATAAAAGAGGAAATTCATTCAGTAGATGCTGTGGTATGTTCTGACTATGGTGATGGAACTCTGACTCAACCTGTGATTGAGGCGGCGTTGTGTGCCCAGCGAACCATTGTAGATGCCCAAAAACATCTGAAACGGTACTGTGGGGCGACTTTATTTACCCCAAATCTCCCGGAAGCAGAACTTGCTGTGGGCTATGGGATTACTGATGAGGTGAGTTTAACTCAGGCAGGCGGAGACTTGCTAGCATTAACGCAAGCACAGCATATCTTGATTACTCGTGGTGAACAAGGGATGACGTTGTTTAACCGTGATGGTAGTACACACCACATCCCAGCTTTTAATCGGACTGAGGTGTTTGATGTGACCGGTGCGGGAGATACAGTGGCGGCGGCTTTAACCTTGGGCTTAACTGCTGGCGCGTCGGCTTGGGAAGCAGCAGTTTTGGGTAACTTAGCAGCTAGTATTGTGGTACGGCAGTTTGGGACGACAACTACTACACCTCAGGAAATGAGGGTGGCGTTACAAGCTTTGTTGGAGGAACAAGTCTGATGAACTGCCAGAGGAGAAATTATAGCGGTTCTCACGAGAGTACATACAGAACTCCCTCACCCCCAACCCCTCTCCCAAATTGGGAGAGGGGCCGATCTCACTCAGGAGTGTATGGGATTCAACACCAGAAGCGCTATATCTATCCGGAATCGTATCTTGTACATTTGTAGCTTTAGCATAGATACTGTTTTTAACTATTATTATCTGTAAAAGCTATGCATGTTAGTATCGCAGACGACACGAAAAAACGTTTTCACGCAGCCTGTGCTATTCGTGGGTTGAAGATGAGCCAAGTGGTGGTAGAACTAATTGAGCAATGGTTGAAAACCAACGAGGTTTATTCATCAGGTGAGTCAACCATGCTAAGCAATCCTATTTCAGATCCGAACACCTCAAGCTTCAGAAACCCGGTTTCGTAGTAGGGGGTAGAAGCTGTAACTAAATTCTTATAAGTTCTTGTAAATCTTTTACGAAATGTGTAAGAATAGAGATGTAGTCTATATCAGATGAGTTTGATATGGAGAACACCTCAGAAGTGACTATAAGTATTGGAGATGCGGCGAAAGAATTAGGCATCTCCACCAAAACATTAAGAAGTTGGGCAGACTCTCGAAAGATACGTTCCTCCCGTTCCCCAACAGGACAAAGAAGATTTCATTTATCCGACATCAAAGGAATTACGCCCCTTTCTGGTGGTGAATTGCTACCATCGCATCAATAACTCGCTCTAAATCTTCAGTACTCAGATTAGAACCAGAAGGCAAACAAAGACCATGTTCAAATAAATCTTCAGCCACTTCACCTCCAATAGATTGACATTCAGCAAACACAGGTTGTCGGTGCAAGGGCTTCCACACCGGACGACTTTCAATTTGCTGTTCTGCAAGTGTGAGACGGATTTGTTCTCGATTTGCACCAAAGGCTTCAGGGTCTATTGTCAAGCACGTCAGCCAGCGAGTAGCCTTTCCAAAGGTGGCTTCTGGCATAAATTTGATTCCAGGCAAATTTCCCAAAGCAGAAGCGTAAATTTCAAAGTTGCGCCGTCTAGCTGCTACGCGCTCACTCAAAACACGCAACTGACCGCGACCAATACCAGCCAAAACGTTGCTGAGGCGATAGTTGTAGCCTATTTGTGAGTGTTGGTAATGAGGAGCCGCATCCCGTGCTTGGGTTGCTAAGAAACGGGCTTTCGCCACTAGTTCTGGTTCTTCACAGACCAACATCCCACCGCCAGAGGTAGTGATAATTTTATTGCCATTGAATGAGTAAATGCCAATGCGCCCAAAAATTCCAGGGGAACGCCCTTTGTAGGTAGCGCCTAAAGATTCCGCCGCATCTTCTATTAAAGGAATGTCATACTGATGACAAGCTTCTAAAATCGGGTCAATATCAGCACTTTGACCATACAGATGTACTACCACAACGGCTTTGGGTAATTTGCCAATGCGTGCGCGGTGGAAGAGTGCTTCTCGCAACAAGTCGGGATTCAGGTTCCAAGTTGTGCGATCGCTATCAATAAATACTGGTTTTGCTCCCAGATAAGCAATCGGGTTAGCAGTTGCAGCAAACGTCAGCGTGGAGCAAAAAACTTCATCCCCATACTCAACGCCAACTAATTGCAAAGCTAAATGGAGAGCTGCTGTACCAGAACTAACAGCAGCAGCATGACGCGCACCAGTGACTTGACAAAATTCTTGCTCGAAAGCATCTACATGGGGACCAACTGGGGCGATCCAGTTCGTCTCAAATGCTTCTTGTACGAACTCCAGTTCGCTCGATCCCATATGAGGAGTTGAAAGTAAAATTTGTTTCATAAAAGCTCTTGATATACTGCTATTGTTTTCTCAACCATTATTTGCCGCGTAAATTTTTTTCTAGCAGTTTCTAGCGCAACGGCTGCTATTTTTGTTCTGAGTTGATGATCACCTAACAGTTGCTGCAAACGTGTTGCTAGGGCTTCATGATCATCAAACGGTATAATAAAACCATTCACACCGTCTTCAATCTGGTCATATGCACCTGCTGCTGGCGTGCGAACAGTTACTACTCCACAAAGCATTGACTCACCTATCACTGACGGAAAACCTTCATAGCGACTGGGTAAAACTGATACATGTGATGCCCATAAAACCTCTCGACTATCTGTATGACCAATGAAGCGAACCAAGTCAGCCACACCAACATCCGTTGCTAGTTCAGCTAACGCTGGTCTTTGACTCCCCTCCCCAGCAAAGAGTGCAACCACATCCCATCCTCTAGCACGCAACAACCCCAGGGCTTTAATCAGCACATCATGCCCTTTGACAGGTTCAATACGTGCCAAAATAGAAACTACCTTGTCTGTTGGACTCAGACCAAACCTCTGGAGAGCCTTGAAGTATTCCTCATTTGTGGGTGGACGAAAGTAAGACTCGTCTGCTCCGTTGTAAACTATTCTAATTTGCGAGGGCGATAAGTGAAACTTATTGATTAAATAATCGCGAGTTTCAGTACTAACAGCCATCGCTCTTCCTCCCCAAAAATAGCCGATCCTGTATGCCAAACTACATGGAATTCCTTCAATCTGAATTGTGGATACGAAAGGGATTCGATACAGTAGCTGGAGCATACGTATATATGGGCTAGTTGCTGGCCACTGTAAATGTATAATATCTGGTTGAAATCGACGTGCAGCAGAATCAATTTCAAAATACGCCTTCACACCACGAGCAAAATTCTTAACACTAAGAGAAGCATCAGGAAAAGGAACATGAAAGTGCGGAATTCCACTCAACTCAAACCTTTTTGGTCCATAAGAATGTTCTCCTTTTTGTCCTCCACTGGCTATAGCCACCTCCCACCCCATAGACATCAGTCCTTGTGCTAGGTAGTACAAACAGGTTGTGACTCCACTAGAATCTAAAATCCGGGCTACTAGTAAAACACGCTTCTTCATTTGAGTATTCTCTACATTTCAGTATTTTATCGATTTTCAATTCAGTGAGGTACATTCAAGAGTTATGAAACCGCAGATGAACGCAGATGAACGCAGATAAATTTGTATTTCATCCGGATGAAAACGGCTATATTAAGGTTGTTACTCCCGAACCGGTGTAAGATTACCGATCTTCTTTCTCTTCTTTCTCTTCTTTCTTCGTGTCCTTTGCGTCTTCGTGGTTTATTAAATAGGTAATCTTCGGGCAGTTCGGGAGTAGTTGTTGGTTGGCACTCCTCACCAAACACCAAACAACAAACAACAATCAACTAACTCCTACCTCCCCGATAGGCTGGGAAAAAGTTTGATTGGAGTAAATCTTCAACAGGAGTGTTTAAAACCTTTGCACGTAACTCAACCAAATAACGATATTTTTCTTCATCTATAACCAAAGACAACGTCATAAAAGAGTGCCTTTGTTTAGAAAAACCCGCTTTGAATTCATAAAGACTGTCTTTAGCGCTTCCCACTCCACCTCCTAAGTGAAGAGCTTTATTACCACGCTCTTTCCCCCAGTATCTGACATAATCGAGCATGAACTTGTTAGGAGCTTGTTTCAAAAACTGATTTCTTGTTCCTGAAAGATGGTACTGAACAATACCACAACATTCTGCTATTAAACTAGCACAGATAATTTGCCCCTCCCACTCAACTATACATAGGTGAATCAGTTCACCTAATTTTGAAAGATGTAAATAGTAGTCATAATCAAAGTAATATCCATTATTTGCTCCTACACGATTCATGGTCTCTTCGTAAATTTCCACAAATTCATCAATATATTGTGCAAATGGAACCATTTTTGCCACCATTCCAGCGCGTTTACACCAATTGATTTTCTGGCGGTGGTCATTTCGTGTCTGCTGCCAGATTTCAGCCTCGCTAAGCTCTAAGTTGACAGAGACAGTGTCGCCAAGGACTTTATAAACATCAGGTGGTAATACTTTATTCAAACCATCATTGAGTATTGGATGCAGCCGAAAGAATCCTGAACACACGTTCTTGGCAGATAATGTAGATTTTAGCTGCTCAATTGCTAAGTTGATAAATTCTGGTGAAGTGGCTGCTGCTTCACTTAACAAAATTCCAGGGTATCCATAAGGTGATACAATATCAAAAACTTCTGGTGTTGCCAAACCTTCAAAGAGATCTTCGCAACTACGCACTAAATAAGGCAGAAAGAAAATTTTGTCATCTTCAGTAATGAGAATGGCTTCGGGAATAGAGTGAGTTCTTTTAGACTCTATATAGACATACTCAGGTACATGGTAAAAATCGTATGGCAATTTTTGCAGTGTTTCGATCCATAAATTGCTGGCTATGTCAATGATTTGAATATTCATGTTAATTAATTTTCAATATGTGTGTGACAAAAGTAGGTATCTTTGGTGAGAAAATTCAGTCATTTTTTCCCAAATCAGAGTTATGTCGTTAGCAGAGCAACGGTGGTCGCTGGGGATGGTGAGAATATGGTTTGACAAATTTATCGCCAGAGAATCATTGGAAAAGATTTCTTTATAGGGTTGTTGCCAATGAACTGTTGGGTAGATATTTTGACTGATGAGAAATTTGCGTAGAGCTTCTCGAATTTCATTGTTTTTGCAGACCACAATTATATTAAATGGCACTGCGCCAGCAGGCCATGATGTGAATAGAGGTGTCCAATCGGCATGATTTATAGCTAAATTTAACCGTAAAAATTGCCTGATGTTTGCCTCCCGGCGTTGCCTTAATTCTGAAATTTTCAGAGTATTGAGAATGTTGGTGGTAAAAGTGGAAGCTCCTGCATTGGTTTCATGGCTAAGCTGTTCTTCTCCTTGAATTTGCAGGATTCGATAGGTTTCTTTTGAGATGTTTGCACCGTTCATATATGCTCGTTTTAAGAGCATTGCAGTGAGTTTTTGGTCGGCTCCGCAGGACTTTGACGAGGAGGGTTTAGGTAGTTCAAGATTTTGGGGAGACCAGATAATTGCGCCATCAGGGATGGGCAAGGTTTTGCGTAGAGATGCCATTGCATAGTGAGCGGTACTCTCTTTGCTCCAGGGTGAAAATGGGTCGTGGGTGTGGTCTTCAATCAGAAGAATATCATCATGGTGAGTTAACCAATCTCGCCATGAATTTCCTTCCCGCACCCCAAATAAATTTACTGCTAGCACACAATCCCCTGGTAAGGGATGAAGGGAATTAAAGTCAGGGGTTGGTTCTGTTGGTAGGTCTCGATACCAACACAAATCAAAAACTATTTGGAGATTGGCTGCAACATGCATGCAAAAGAATGAAGGTAAATGCAGCCTTAACCGTTCGCCATTAGGTTTGATGTGATGGTGAAGGGATAGTAAAACAGAAGTGCCTGTTGAAAAAAGTTCGTAATATTTAGGCAGTAATGTTGATGATGGAAATGATGTGGTTAGTCCATCCCACCAATCAAACTCAGATCCAATTTCCCACCTTTTTTCCATAGTTAAAATATCTATCATTCTTTATTGCTGTGCTGAGAATTTAGACAGACCCATGAGATATAGCAATCCTATTTGAAATCTGAACAGAGGGGACTTGGAGGACTTGGAGGACTTGGAGGACTTGGGAAAGGTGTTTATAAATCATTTAGGATTGCTATAGTTTGTAGTAAGCACTTTAGTGCTTGATATTGAGCGGTACTACTACAAACTCATCAAAATTAATGGGACAAGATGGGTTTGTAGTAGTCCTGAGTCCTCGTATTTTTGAGGACTAAAGTCCTCACTACGAACAGTTCACCTTGCAGCTTAAGATTGACCTTTGAATTCTTCCGAGGTCGCGTGACCTTCTTGGGTAACCCCTTCTCGTTGTAAGACCTGCAATACTGTCAAGTACAGAATTTTTAGATCCAACCGCAAACTCCAATTATCGACATACCAGACATCTAACTTAAATTTCTCTTCCCAACATCGATCCAATTTACGGCGACCATTGACCTGCGCCCAGCCAGTAATCCCAGGCTTCACCTCATGGCGGCGTGCTTGTTCAGGGGTGTAGCGTTCAAGATACCTGACTAATAAAGGACGAGGTCCCACAAAACTCATATCTCCTTTGAGGACGTTCCACAATTGAGGAAGTTCGTCCAGACTTGTTTTCCGGAGAAATTCTCCCAAGGCTGTGAGTCGTTGGTCATCGGGAAGTAATTTACCATCGCTGTCTCGCTCATCCGTCATGGTACGAAATTTGTAGAAGTTGAAAATACGAGCGTCTTTTCCTGGACGAGGTTGGATGAAAAGAATTGGAGAACCCATGCGGAAATAAAGAGCGATCGCAACCAACAGCAGGACTGGCGAAAACACTAGCAGAGCGATCGCTGCTACGACTCTATCTAGTGCAAACTTGATAAATCGACTATACTTCGGACGAACAATCAGTAAATTTGTGGCATCCATGATGAGATTTCCTGGTTAAATAATTGAAAAAAGATGGTGTTGCACTTGCAAAGCTTTAGCGTGCGGGCTGGAAGTTTTGAGGAAGAGATTCCGCCAACATTGCTTCGGCATACAAATTTTCATGCAGCTTGATGACATAACGGACATCGTAACTAGCCATGCGTTCTCGCCCACGCTTTCCTATCATGTGAGCTTCTTGGGGATGATCTAATATCCAGGTCATGGCATCTGCAAGTCCCTGGACATCTCCCACTTTTACCAGCAGACCACAGCCTTCCTCGAGTAAGTCCCGAGTGCCGCGAATTTCTGTGCCAATCACTGGCACCCCGAGACACATAGACTCCATCACACACCTGGGTAGACCCTCCTGTTCAGAAGCGAGTACAGTAGCTACTGCCCCACTCATTAAGATTGGAATATCCTTGCGATACCCTAAAAAACGAACTTGATTTTCCACCCGCAGTTGGGATGCTAGCTGCTGCATCTGATCCATCAATGGTCCAAGTCCTGCAAAAGCCAAGCAGGCTGTGGGGTGGGCCATGCGAGCAAATGCCCTTAAAACATCTTCAGGGTGCTTGCGCTTACTCAACTCAGCCACTGACAAAAACAGTGGAGTGTCTGATGTTAAACCTAACTCTTGGCGCACCCGTTCAACTTCTGCATGTGTTGTAGCATCAAAACTGTAATGCTGTGTATCCACACCAATTCCTGGCATATATTTGAGGCGTTCAGGTGAAATCAACTTGTAGCGCTTCGCTGATTCCTCGTCCTCACGATTAATCACTACTAAATAGTCGGTCCATTGCCCAGCTAACTTTTCCAAAGCTAGGAACACAGCATTTTTTAATGGTTGCCCGTGAGGATGAAAGTGAAAGCCGTGCGCAGTGTAGATCACCTGAGGTCTAGGTTGCTTTCTCCAATTCTTGAGAGCGTATCGAGTGACAAAAGCAGCTACTGGCGTATGGACATGTACGATGTCATATTCACCCTGCTCTATCACATCTTGGATAATGCGTGGAGCCGTTAGTAAATTTCTTGGATCTAGAGGGTTGCGTGACCACTCTACCTCCCAGACGCGATCAAAAGCAGACATGCAATAAGTACAAGAGGAAATTCCACAAGCCATTCCATCCACCTGCCAACCTTGATCGCGGAAATGGTAAGCAAAGGGAAGGAGAAACCCACGTAAGGTAATTGAAAGAGTAGAAATCTCTAAAAGTTTCTTCATTTATCTTTTAGGGCTGTTAGTAGTTAGTTGGCTAGAGGCATTTTGACGAAAGTTAATCCTGTTTAAAAGCGGTTTGGGTTGCGTGAGTCAACAAACAAAAATATCTACACCAGAGGAGCATTTACCTCTTTCCTACTTTCCTGAAAGTAGTATTCCTCCTTAAAGTAGTAGTTGTATGGTTCATTTTTAGAAATAACTCCATTCACTACCTGTCCAAGGACATTCTGACCAGATTTTTCCAAAAGCTCACGGGCAAAAGTGGCATTAACAGAATCTACTACACCAGGACGAACTACTAACAAAACACCGTCAGCTATTTGACCCAAAGCAGCAGCATCAGCGGCAACGTTTAATGATGGTGTGTCAATAATCACAAAGTCGTAGTTTGAAGAAAAAGTGTCCATCAAGGTAGCCATTCGTTTTGAGTCTAGGAGGGATGCTGGATTGGGAGGTACAACTCCAGAAGTGAGGACATCCAAAGTATCCATAACTTTTGTGATGGCAGTCCTGATATCTGCCTGCCCAACAATTACATTGCTTAAACCTGGACTATTAGGTAGTTCCCAAATGTGATGCTGAATTGGATGATGGAGATCCCCATCTACCAGTAAGACTTTACGCTCCATCTGCGCCATTGCAATAGCTAAATTGGCCGCTACTGTTGACTTACCTTCTTTAGATACTGAACTGGTGATGACGATGACTTTTAACTTTTTATCGGCACTTGTAAACCTCAAATTTGCCCGCAGTATCCGGTAAGCTTCACTAATTGACAGCTTTGGAATAGATAATTCTGACTCTTCACTGCCACGAGTCGATTTTTTAGACTTGTTAAAGGAAGGAATTACCCCCAATAAAGTTAATCCTAGTAATTCCTTCGCTTCATCAACAGTCCTGATTGATTTATCTCTTGCTTCCAAAATATAGACAGTCGCCAAAGCAGCTAAAATACCCAGTAAGCCTGCACCTAAGTATGAAGCCGTAGAAGAAGAAATAGGCTTGTCAGGGGCTTGGGCTTTCGATAACAAGCTGGCGTTACCTATGTTCTGATTTTCCGCTATTTTGCTTTCTTGCAGCTTTTGTAGCAGTAGTAAATAGGTAGATTGGGATGCTTGTACTTTGCGTTCTAACTGCCGCTGTTGTTGTTCCAATCTGGGCTGATTGTTCAGCCGTTGTCTGTAGGTAGCTTGTAATTTAGATAAAGCAGTGGCTTGACTAACTAAACCCAAACGGGTTGACTCTAATTTGAGAAAGTCTGCGGTGAGTTGTTGTTGTAGCACTCCAATCTGCAATTTACCATTCGGCAGTTCTGGTTGAGTCGTTCCCACAACCTGTTTGATTCGTTGTTGTAGTACACGATTTAAGGCTTGTAACGTGTTTCTTAAACGAATAACTTCAGGATGGGTGTCTTGCAAAACAATGCGTCTTGCTGCGAGTTGTGACTCTAGCTGCTGGACTTCTTTGAGGAGATCTTGCACTCCAGGAGACTGGCTTAGGGAAGTCAGCGCTACAGCTTGCAGAGGATTCACACCTAATTGCTTGCGGAGCGTTTCAGACTGTGCATTAACTTCGGCAATTTGAGATTGAGCTTGGTTAATTTGCTTTTGCAATTCTGTAACCACTGTGAGTGCATTATTTGTTTCCTCTTGTAGGGCAACAATTTTGTTCTTTTCTTTAAAATTCGCTAGTTCACCTTCTGCTAGGCCAACAACTAATTCAGCTTTTGGTAACTGTTCTTGTATGAACTTGCGGGCAGTCGCTGCTTCGGCTCTATGGGTAAATATGTTGTGTTCTAAATAGACAGACATCAGCGTATTAACTACCTGTGCCGCTTTTTCCGGATCATTATCCGCGTAGGAGATTTGTAGAATATCAGTTCCCTTAATCTCTTTAATGTTAAGCGGTTTAACAAATGTCTTGAGGCTGACAGGTTTCCCATTTTTATCTTTTAGTTCGAGCCTGTTTATGACCTTGTACGAAATATTGGCAGAACGCATAACTTCTGCCTCTGTATTTAGAGGATTAGTTTTCTGATCCTGGAGTACTGGTTCTAATTTACCTATTTCTGTTCCTACCCCTGTTAGGGTAGAAATTGTATTTCTCCTTTGAAATATCATTTTTCCTTCAGCTTGATAAGAAGGTTTTTTCAAAGAAAAACCTAATACTGATATTATGAAAACTGGAATAAATATTCCTAAAGCTGGGAGCCAGCGGTGCTTTATAATTTGCAAATTTTTATCAAAATTTAAGACAAACTCTTGTGATGCCATAATATCAATTTTCTAATATCCCGATCCGAATGTCAAGGCTGATATAGCAATCCTATTTGATTTCCGAACAAGAGGGACAAGGGGGACAAGGGGGACAAGGGGGACAAGGGGGACAAGGAGGACAAGGAGGACAAGGGAGAGGTGTTCGTATCTCTTGCATGGATTGCTATAGTTGACAAATAATAAGTATTTTTTCACCTAATAAATAGAGCTTTATATAATTTCTCGTACTGAATTACAACAGATTCTAAAGAGAAAAAATCATTTATTCTAGCTCTTGATAATTTTCCTAAAGCTTCCCTTCCCTCTCTACCCAAAGTAATTAACTCTTGCCAAGCATTAGCCAATGCCTCTGGATTTCGTGGAGGTACAACTCTCCCTGTATCACCAACGATCCAACCAGAATCACCAACATTTGTAACTACACAAGGAACACCACAGGACATAGCTTCTCCTATAACTAAAGGAAAGGCTTCACCATAAGCAGAAGATAAAGTAACAATATCTAATGCAGCAGTCAGACAAGGTATATTGCTTTGTTCTCCTAGCAAATGGAAATTCTTAATTAGTCCTACACTTTGAATTGAATTCAATAATTCTTGATTATTTTTATCAGAACCTGAACCTGCTAAAACAAAGTTTACATCAGGAAAATTTTCACATAATAATGCAGCTGCCTTGATAAAATTTGCATGATCTTTCATTGGATGATAACGAGCTAGCAATCCAATAATAACTGTTTCTTCTGCTAAAGATAACTCTTGCCGAAGGTTTAACCTTGCTGCTGAAGATGGTTTGAATACTGAAGTATCAAATCCATTGGGAATTACAGAATTATTGGCAGAGAAATATCCTATGGTTTCATGCTGAAGTTTACTTTTTTTTGAAACAAAAATAATCTGATTAATGAACCGAGAGAAAGTAGCACACAGTTTGATAATACCTATGGTCATGATTTTTTCTAAGCTTAGTGAAGCAATTGAATGATGAATGCTCCAGAAGACAGGGATTTTCTGCAATGAAAAAACACTAGACAAATATGCTGCTAAATTGCCATGATACATCCAGCCTTGAATTAAATCAGGTTTTATCTGAAGTACGATGTGTCTCAATCGCAACAGATCAGCAGGTCTAGGTATTCCTTGTTTCATGCCAATGGTATAGATAGGTATGGCTAGCTCTTCAATGGAATTTCCAACTGTGCCATTATCCATTAAAGAAATGACTTTGGGCTCAAATTGCCGTCTATCTATTTTGGACAATAACTTATAGAGCATTATCTCTGCGCCGCCGGTTCTAAGCCCAGTAGTAATGAAGAGAATGACAATTTTTTTATTTGAATTAATGTGATATTCTAACATTTTCACGTTCTGAATGATTATTTCTTGGAGAAACGGAGAATTTGATTACAAAAGATATTAAAAGCGCGATAGATACCAAATACCAAAAATTGGTTTGCATATAAGTTCCTGGAGACCCAGAAACTTGAAAATCTACCCATACTTGTGCTGTAGCAATGTATAAACCAGGCATCCAAATTATTTGATGCATATGGTTGCTTAAAATTGTTTGCAAGTAGCGACCAAGCCAGCCAAAACCGAAGCAAACAATTATCAATCCAACCCAGGACATACAATAGATACCATAGGCAAGTAAAGCTGGTGGTATATCATAATCTACATTTCCCATAAGATAAAAAGTATTATTTTGATTCACTTGTTTTGGTTTTTCTATATTAAATATCATAGAAGGTACAAAACTTATAACACCATATATCCAATCAATAAATAGTCGCCATTCATATTCTGTATTCAAAGCCGCATTTAACGAATTAACTGGGTATGAAAAAGAACCTATAAAATCAAAAAAGCTAAACTCACTATTTGCTGATGGATCTTTGAGAGCTCCATTAAATTTTTCAATAACATCATCAAAACCATTTGGAATGCCACTCAAACTGAAAAAGAATGGTTTTCCGTATAAAACAAATAGTATGATGAAAGACAAAATAGTAATTAAAAAAAATAATGATATTTTTCTTCCCTTAACTGTATAAGCACAAAAAAAGTTAACAATATAATATACTAGGTCTGTACGACCTGCACGTAAGAAAGATCCAATTATTGATATCAATACTGAAAATATAAAAATAGAGGTTCTAAATCCTTGGTACTCATTATTTATTTTGAAAAATATGAAAGAACCTAAGATATATGAAGCAAAAAAACAAGTTGATATAAAGTGCTTAAAAAATACCAGGTTACCGCTCTCTACTGCATTTGAACGAATTAGAATCGTTTTAGATAAAGCATCGAGAAAACCGCCATACTGCGAACTGTATATTTGAATAGATAGGAATGATATTATCAGTAAACAAATAGCATATCTGATAACAATTTTGTGACTCCGAGATTCTATAAGGATATTGTTAGCCAGATTCTTAGCAGACTGTGAATAGAAACCAAGTATTATAAAAAAATATCCAGTAAATATTGCAATAGCAGTTTGCTCATTCGGTTTGCAAAGTTCATAATTATATAATAATTTTGAAACAGAATGTTCAAAATTTGCTTCCATAAAGAAAGCTGGCATAGGATATAGGAGAACAAATATTACATGAAAGAATGTTAGATAGTCTAGATTTTTATTGAATTTTTTACGGCTAATCTCAAAAAAAACTATGAAAATTATTAATCCAACATAAGCGATCGCTAACATATAAAATCTCTTTTTATTAAAATTTAGTATCTAGTAATATAACTGACTTGATGAATCTCAAAATTACCTGTATTTCTAGCACAAAAGAGATAAATATTCAGTAACTGCTCTGTCTACAGAAAAGTATTTAGCTCGCTCTATTAGCACATCTCTACTCAGAGGGTTTTCCAGAACTTGTAACATTGATTTAGCAAGTGCTACTGAATCTCCAACTGACACCAATTCACCATACTTTCCTCCTGCTAAAATTTCTTGTGGACCACTAGGACAGTCGGTAGATATAACAGGACAGCCGCAAGCCATAGCTTCAATTAACGCATTGCCCAATCCTTCCCATCTAGAGGAAAGTATAAATGCACTGGATTTAGACATATAAGCAAAGGGATTAGCAACAAACCCAGGCATGGAAACATCATCAATGATTCCCAGCGTATTAATCATTGCCTCTAATTCAGTTCGTGATTCCCCTTCACCTAAAATGACTAGGCGAGCTGCTCTTTGTTTTCTGAAAAGTGCAAAAGCTTTAATTAGAGTTGAGAAATCTTTCTGTGGTGTTAACCGTCCCACTGCCAAAAAAATAGGAGGCGAATCTGTTTGAAACCAAGGATGCTCTAAAGGCATTTTCGCTTTGGTCATTAGCTCATCATCAACGACTGGATTGTAAATTATATTTACCCTTCCTTTTGGAAGACCCAGTTGAAACTCCAAATCTTCCGCTACACCTTTAGAAACCCCTACAATAGCCTCTGCACGAGGATAAAACCATTTCATAAACTGTGGTACACATCTCGCCCGTATTGACTTGAATTTTCCTGCTGATAACGTATCGTGTTCTACCAAAATCAATTTGGTTTTCTCGGCTGCCAACTCTCTGGCTAAGACTGCTACCACGTTTGCATGATTCAAATGCGAAACTAGCGCATCTGGTCTGTTTCGTTTTAAGTAAACTGACAAAGGTAAGATCGCTGTTAGCACTCTTCCTGTAGCCAAGTTTACTACACGCACTTTCTCTGGAACTTCGTGCAAATACTTTCCCTCTGCGTTAGCCAAAACTAAATCTAAAGATATATCTCGTCCTACCATTCCTTTAAGTAGGTTGACTGCTACCCGTTCCGCGCCGCCGCCATGCAAATTAGGAACAAAGAAAGTAATACGTTTCATCAATTACCTACTCAAATTTATTAAGGTGTTTTCTAGTTAAAAATAGTAAATATAAAGAAGAAAATACATAGACACAACTTGTAGATAAAGCGATTCCTTTTACTCCCATCCATAATATACAAATATAGTTTAATCCGATGTTGATGATGGAGTTAAAAGCAGCAGCCTGCATTATTAGATGATTTATCCGCATTGATGAAATCAACCTAATTAACAAAAGATTCGCAAGATAAAAAGGAATTTGTAATGCATTGTAAGCCTGGATTTGAGCTACTAACTTCGTATTTTCATCTGTAAAAGAACCTCTTTTAAAAAGTGCTGCGACTATAGGTTCAGAAAATACAATAAAGAGTATTGTCATGGGAATAAGTAGCAAAAATATCAGTCGTAGGTATCGTGTAAGAGTAGTACGTAACCCTGACCAATCTTCACAGGCGACCATTTTGGAAAAATAGGGAACTACAGCAACGCCTAAGGCAGTACTCATTAGGCTAAGAGGAGATGAAATCACCCTATTACCATAGTTCAGTGCTGCGACGCTGCCTGGTGGCAACATTGCTGCCATCGTCTGATCTACTACACCAGCACTACACAACAGACAAGCACCAGCAACTGTGGGTACATACTGACTAGCAACCTGACGCAGGTGAGTGTTAAACCCAGACCATTTTGGCAGTAATGAAATTCCCTGCCGTTTGAGTGCTACTCCTAAAAGGACCATTTCTAGCAATGAACCAAAGACTAACCCCATGGCTAAGTTGAAAATTCCCCAAGATTCAACTGTTAACAGTAGTACGACACTAATTACCGGAGTCGTTATTGGGGATAGGGCTGCGATTGCGAAGCGTTCTCCTGCATTCAAAACTGCACCCCAAAGGACGACTATCCCCTGTAGGAAAATAACGGGTGCGATCGCACATAGTAGATGAAACGTCAAATCTAATTTTCGACGGTCAAAACCAGCAGCAATCCAAGGCAGATAAATTGGAGCCGTGACCACTATCAATATTGTCGTGATTGCCAGTAGTCCTATTCCGCAGATTATCACTCCATATAACAGGCTTTGAGCCGCTTTTTTACCTTCTTTCTCTTCTATGTGAATATAGGTAGGTATGAGAGCAACACTCAAGGAGCTACCTAAAACATTCATCACAAATGCAGGAACCATTAAGGCTATTAAAAATGCATCAACTGCATCTCCAGTGCCAAACTTCCAAGCAACCAGTAATTCTTTTATAAAAGCTACTACTTTGACTACTACCGTCAATAGACCTATGATGACAGCTGCACCGAAAATCTTGCGATTAACAGAGCCGTTTGTGAGACTATGCCATACATTAATCAACCTTCTTAATTGCAAATTATTCATTATTTCTCTATACTTTCAATTACCCTAATATCATTTTTTACGAAAAATCAATAAATCATTGCCACAATCATCGATGCCAGGTTCATCTGTGTCAATAACTATGCTTTTAAATAACGAGTTATAGCCTGTATCTTTTTCCCAAACATTTTGATTTGCTAGTCTAATTGAATATTCCGGGTGATTGTATAATTCAGTAGTTGGATCTGGCAAATTTAATAATATCTCGTATGAGCCAAGGGGTATGGATGCGGGAATACAACCTCTAATCTTTACAAGATGAGTCGTGTTTGGCATCCACATTCTTGGATTTTCGTTTACTGGCAAATAGTACTCTTGTTGCGTTTCGTTGTTACGTAGGATGACCTCTAGCTTGCGCGGGTTGTACGGACTAGCCCACCCATCATTGGCAATTTCAAATTCCATGAAAAAAGTGCTACCAGGTTTTACCCTTGCTGGAATTACTGATTTCGTAAGCCGGAAGCGGTAGCCCAAACGTCGCTTGATTTCCTCCATGCAACCTTGGTTTATCCAAGTCTGATATACTGGTTTTGCAGCTGGATCAGCTTGGTCAACATTCATTCCACTCCAGTGCATTCGAGCAAAGTCAGTTAAAGCACCTTCGCAGTCATCATATCCTGGCGGATAAGTGCTTACCCAAGCTGGTTCACCGCCCTGCACTACATATGTGGTATCAAGGTTCAACCATATTTTTTCTTCATTTACATTGACTGAATCAGTATTAACATACGTTCCAGCATCATCTATATTAGAGCGGAAACCATCATTATGGTAACCAATTCTTGCTTGCGCTGAACCATCAAACGTTTCTTGAGAGGTGAGAGAATTGTTGTTATTCAATATTTGCTTCTTGTATCTAGGATAACGAATCGCAACCATTCGATCATCTGGGAGTACAGACAGTATTTTCAATAGTATTTTTCTGGCATCGTCAGTAACAGTTGAACCATCGGGAGGCAAAAGCCCGTTACTTGAATCATGCCATTCTCCCCAGAAGCCAATAAAGCCTGCTTCCATGTATGCAATTACATCATGGTTGGTCTGTAATACTGGTTTTAACTGATCGAGATGGGAGAGTATTCTGTCTGTTGAAGCATCAGGACCACCATGTAGCCAATTGTATGAAAACCTGATAATCATTTTGATCCCAGCTTTTCGGGCAGATTCGCAGTCATTTGATATCATGTTAAGAAAAGACTCCGAGATCGGTTGGTCTCTAAATTCAGAAATTAGATAGATTCTTCTAACTAGAGTCAGATTCTGATTTCTAACTTCCTGAAGCTGAGCGATAGATAGGGGATAAACAAAATCTTTTGCATCCAGCCCAAGGGGGTCAAAGGGAAAATAAAACCCTCTTTCGGGATTGGGAAAATTTTCATCACTCCTTTCATACAGTGTGGTAATGTTGGTAAAATTTATTGCGGCAGTATTTTGACATGTGATTACTAAAATGCTCATGATGATCATTAAAGTAAAGGAAGAATACTTTAATATCCTCATTGTTATATCCTTTCTCCCGTATCTTAACTTGCTGATTGGCATTTTAGGAGTGTTGAATTTGCTTATTTAGTAAAGTTTGAACTCTTTACACACCTAGTGGAACCACTGTTGACATCTGATTTATGTTTGATGTATTGACGACAGCATTCTTTGTGGAACTATCTACGTGCGGATTATTTTGTAAATATTGAGGTTTGTATCCTGACACCATCTGCTCAAGTAAAGACATAATAGTGTTCGGCTCATTATTAGCTGCTGCTAGACAAAGTGCTTCCACAGTTATAGCCAAGGTTTGTGGAAGAATCCGACTGGCATTTTGGACAACAAATAGTTTTTCGTGTTCGGTTGGTTTGTATTCCTCTCCTTCAATAAACAATTCTTCAAATAATTTTTCCCCTGGTCGCAACCCTGTAAACTTAATCTCAATGTCTTTGTTGACCTCATATCCCGAAAGGCGAATGAGTTCCTTTGCTAAGTCCACAATTTTTACGGGTTCTCCCATGTTCAGCATTAACACCTCACCACTGCGACCTAGTACTACAGCTTGTAAAACCAGTTGAACAGCTTCTGGGATGGTCATGAAATAACGACAGATATCAGGGTGAGTCACTGTGATTGGACCCCCTGCGGCAATTTGTTTTTTGAAGGTAGGAACGACACTACCCCGACTGCCCAAAACATTGCCAAAACGCACCACAACATAAGACTTGCCACTTTTTTGGGCGGCTTGCAGCACCAACATTTCGGCAACTCTCTTACTTGCTCCCATGACATTGGTCGGATTCACCGCCTTGTCTGTGGAAATCATCACGAAATGTTGAACATCGTATTCCACCGCCAGTTCCACCAAATTTTTTGTCCCCAACACATTGTTGGTAATTGCTTCGGGATGATTTAATTCCATCAGAGGAACGTGCTTATGAGCCGCAGCATGGAAAATCACATCAGGTTGGAATTGCTCAAAGCCGTGTTTTAG
>JADQBA010000453.1 GCA_016903675.1 Stigonema ocellatum SAG 48.90 = DSM 106950
CCAAGCCCTAACTGATTTATGCCAGTTGAGAAACCACCCTGCTCAAGGAAATATGCTTGCTGCGCACGGTTCATGGAACCAGTGTACTGTTTAGCTTCTGACTGTTTACCTTTGTTCGCTTGGTTAAGGAAAGATGGCAACGCGATCGCAGATAGAATCCCAATGATAATAATTACTACGAGTAGTTCAATAAGTGTAAAACCCTGATCTTCTGTCTTTTTATTGAGAATATGTTGTAAAAATTTGGCTTTCAATTCGGTTTTCATATCTTTTTTCTTTGGGTGGAACGTGATTATTATGTGCTAGATAAAGCTTACCCACTTTGTTTTAGTTTCATATCACTTGCAAAAAAAATATTTTCGAGCAAAGAATGCTTGTTTTGATCAGATGTGATCTGTCTTGCAATAGGAGTTTATGACCACCGAAACTGACCAACATAATTAAGCCCCTAGTATCAACTAAGGGCTAGATTTATTGTGTCACTCAAACTTAGGAAACCACAGTTTTGATACTGCAAGTTCTTAGCTGTAGCGGTAAGTAGGTTGACTCTCATTGGAGTAAATAATACTATCTTTTGCTACTTCGCCTTAAGCGGTGAGAAGGCACTAGGACAGGAGGGTTGCAGTTGCGGTGCAGTGCCACTAGTCGCTGGATCTAGCGCTGTACTACCTAGGTCACCAACGTTATCAGACTCACACAAAGAAGCTAAGGTAGTTGCTTCGCTAGTTTCTGCTTGTTTAGATAAAATCACGACTCCAACATAGGATTTCAGGGGTGTTTTCTGAGACAGACCATTGTTAGACACATTAGTACCGT
>JADQBA010000480.1 GCA_016903675.1 Stigonema ocellatum SAG 48.90 = DSM 106950
GTTAGTCCAAGCAGCAAATGGGGGAACGGTAACAAACATTCTCGTCAAAGAAAATCAGGTGGTGAAAAAGGGTCAGACGATCGCACTCATTGACCCCTTCCAACTGCAAATCAAAAAAAGCCAAATCATCGGCAAGATTCAGCAAGCGAAGCAACAGTTAGTGCAACTTAATACTCAAATTAAAGCACTTGACGGGCAGATAGCGGCTGAAAGTGAAACCCACAAAGGCTTGATTGCTTCAGCTTCAGCTGAACTGAGTCGCGAGCAAAGGAACTATACAGAAAAAAAAGCTACCAGTACTGCCGATGCCATTACACCAGAAAGTAATCAAAAAGCCTCATTCACCCCTTATTATGAAGTAACAATTGAGCCGGAGAGACTTTATTTAGAGAAAGACAATAAGCAGTATCCTATCCAACCAGGCATGGAAGTTGTAGCCAACATTATTTCCAAAGAAGAGACGGTACTGACATTTCTGCTTAGAAAAGCAAGGCTGCTCTCAAATGTAGGAGTTTGAGTAGCTGGGGATTGGGGAACGTGGCTAGACCACAATCTGACCGTAGGGGCGGGGTAATACCAATTCGTAATTCGTAAT
>JADQBA010000485.1 GCA_016903675.1 Stigonema ocellatum SAG 48.90 = DSM 106950
ACAAACTCTTGCGGGTCTTTGAGGACACTGTCGGGCACAATCACTGTGGGCACCCCTTGAAGTAAAGGTCCAAAAATTTCCCACACTGAATCCACAAAATTTAAGGATGTTTTCTGGCAACAAATTTCTCTCTGCACGAAAGGATAATTCTGCCACATCCAGTGAAAGCGATTGATTGCGCCCCTATGCAGACCAACAACTCCCTTAGGCTGACCTGTTGAGCCAGAGGTGTAGATGACATAGGCTCTAGTATCGACTTTTGAAATACTGACAGGGTTGTCTTGGCTTTGTTGGGTAATGATATGTGAGTCGGTATCCAAGCAAACTACTTGTGCTTCATGTTCAGGAAGTTTCTTCACCAACCGCTGCTGAGTCAGCAGCACTGGCACTTGAGAATCCGATAATATGAAAGCTAAACGTTCTTGCGGATAAGCAGGATCTAGCGGTACATAAGCACCACCCGCTTTGAGGATGCCTAACAACCCGATGACCATAGAGAGCGATCGC
>JADQBA010000399.1 GCA_016903675.1 Stigonema ocellatum SAG 48.90 = DSM 106950
CTCAGGATACCACAAATTGGGATTCACGATAACTTTTTCGAGTTGGGTGGACATTCTTTACTCGCTACCCAAGTCATTTCTCGATTAAGAGAAGCCTTTGCTCTAGATTTTCCTCTGCGTTACCTGTTTGAAAATCCAACCCTTGCCGAACTGTCCGAAAAAGTCATTACTCAACAGATTGAACAAGCAGACAATGATGCTATATTACAGATTTTAGAAGAAGTTGAACTGTGAAGTTCGTCTACTCGCCACGAGTCATATCATGTTCGGATAAATTAATTAAGTTGAGGAATTAAAAACAGAAGGATTACTATGAAAACCAAGCCATTTGGAGAAACATACAGAACGGTTTACACGACAAAAATTGCGGACAAGGTCTATGTGCTGCATGTTTTTCAGAAAAAATCAAAGTCCGGTATCAAGACGCCACCGCAGGACATAGACCTGATTGCCAGCAGATTGAAAGAAGCACACTACAGGGAGGGCATACAATGAAGGAAGAAATCGAATGCTATGAAGGCTCCGGCAATGTCTTTGCCGATATTGGCTTGAAAGACGCCGACGAACTTTTTGCGCGTGCGCAAATCGGAGTTGAAGTGCTGAAAATCCTGAAAGACCGTAAGCTGAAACAGCGTGAGATTGGAGAATTGCTTGGGATCAAGCAAACCGAAGTATCGCATCTTGTAAACGGACGTTTTAGCCGTTTTAGTGAAGGAAAATTACTGGCTTTCCTGAAGAAGCTCGACCGTAAAGTGATGCTGGTTATCAACCAGGAGGATAATACACACGGTATTTCTTTATCGCTGTGAAACAGTGCTCTGGCAACAAACTTTCCAAGGGTTTGAATCTCCTACCCGGTTGAGTGTGGATAAATTAATAGGGGACAAGGTTCACCAACAGGAAAACTATGATGAGCAATTTTTCCAATTATCTCAAACGATAACACAGAAACTGCAATCTTTAGCTCGACAGCACCATTTAACTTTGAATAATTTGGTGCGTGGAGCGAGTGTTGCTAGAGGTTATTTAAATCAACCAACATTAACCCATGAAAAGTTTATTCCTAATCCTTTTCTTGAAGGTGACACACTTTACAAAACTGGAGATTTAGTCCGCCGTCTTCCTAATGGGAATCTAGAATTTTTAGGTCGAATTAATACACAAGTGAAAATCCGAGGTTTTCGCATAGAATTAGCAGAAATTGATGAGGTTTTAACTCAACACCCAGATATAAAACAAGCCGTAGTCATTGCACGGGAAGATGAACCAGGCAACAAGTACTTAGTTGCCTATCTTCTTACCAAGGATAATCAACCAACCCCTAGCACACTACGAAACTTCCTCAAAACAAAATTGCCCGACTACATGATTCCCGTCGGTTTCGTATTTCTCGAAGCATTCCCTCTAACTCCTAATGGTAAAATAAATCGCCGTGGTTTACCCGCCCCACATACTTCCCAAAGAAGTCTAGAGGTTGATTTTGTTGCTCTTCGCACGTCTACCGAAAAAGAATTAGCCACAATTTGGGCTGAAGTTCTCAGGATACCACAAATTGGGATTCACGATAACTTTTTCGAGTTGGGTGGACATTCTTTACTCGCTACCCAAGTCATTTCTCGATTAAGAGAAGCCTTTGCTCTAGATTTTCCTCTGCGTTACCTGTTTGAAA
>JADQBA010000406.1 GCA_016903675.1 Stigonema ocellatum SAG 48.90 = DSM 106950
CTCAGGATACCACAAATTGGGATTCACGATAACTTTTTCGAGTTGGGTGGACATTCTTTACTCGCTACCCAAGTCATTTCTCGATTAAGAGAAGCCTTTGCTCTAGATTTTCCTCTGCGTTACCTGTTTGAAAATCCAACCATTGCCGAACTGTCCGAAAAAGTCATTACTCAACAGATTGAACAAGCAGATAATGATGCTATATTACAGATTTTAGAAGAAGTTGAACTGTAAATAAGTGTGCTTTTACCCCTTGGATGACCAAATTTTGAATCATAACGTGACCAAAAGTTAACGTAATTTCAAGGTTTTGAGCCAATCAAGAACCTTAATTTTTGAATCAAATTATGTCC
The DNA here is from genome assembly GCA_016903675.1 of Stigonema ocellatum SAG 48.90 = DSM 106950. Classification (GTDB taxonomy): domain Bacteria; phylum Cyanobacteriota; class Cyanobacteriia; order Cyanobacteriales; family Nostocaceae; genus Stigonema; species Stigonema ocellatum. The sequence continues at coordinate 354 of JADQBA010000406.1, forward strand.
GCGTGTTTTAAATGTGAACCATAATGCGACCAAAAGTTTTATTTTTGGACTTGGTAAAAAATGCAGAGCAAGACACACCAATTTCATCGAAAATTTTGAACAAGGGGGTCATAATATGGTTCAAAACGTCCATGCGGATGGTTCAAAAACATGTTTAGCCAAAAATGAGCGTGCTTAAGCGATCTGCCGTAGGCAGCAGCGCTTCGCTATCGCCCGAGAGTTGGTTTTAAAAGCTCTTGGTCAAGAACACGTACAAATGAACTATAAAACCCACGTTGCTTTCTGGAACTAAGTTTTGAGGTTTTTGAACTCCATTTATAATTTTGAAGTATATGTTGTCAAGGGTGCAGAGTGAAGTATTTCCCGTCCCTTTGGTCAAATTATCGTTCAAATCACAATAAGACTCCAGATCCGCAACAATTTAATTTCATTACTCCCGAACCGCTACAAGATTACCTAAGTAGGCGGGCGGGAAAATTTACAACTATGTAACGAAATATAAAACCTCTGGAATTGGCTCGTAGTTGTACGATCGCTCAGTTCTTCCAACGTAAAATTGTTGCCAGCATTCTCTTGTAACTCGGCTGTAACTTTTGCAGATTGGAGCTTATCCCAGCCTTTAAAGATGGTAATTGGGATTATCAGTAATGAGATTTTCAGCTTTGGCAACTGTCAGCAAGCGCTCATCAGCAGTGAGAAATGTGAACGTCATCGTGTTTGCCCCACAGAGTTGAGGTAAAATGCATAGCGCCGAAGCAAGCTGAACGGCATCATAAGCTCTCAGGGGATGACGACTGACGAGTTGTCCAGCCATTTGTATAACTGCTGGCAATAATTCGACTTTTTGATACTGAGTATCGAAGTGGTAACGAAATGCTTGTAAGATAAAGCTTGCCTGATTACTAGAAAGGCTACCCTCTCGCTGACGGCGAGCCAATGCACTAAGAACCTCAACCCAGGCAATTTGGGCAACAACCAACAAATTACCATGAGATTGAGCAGTTAACGACTGAATCCAAGCGGTTCCTGTTTCTGAAATATACCTTTTAAGCAACGCACTGGTATCTAAAAAGTATGCTGTTACCACTCACCTCGATCCTCAATGATTGTTTCTGAAATTGGTTGACCAGCAACATGAATAGACTGTACCATTGCTGCAAAATCAGCGTCAGAAATTGGTTCTGCATCGGATGGAGTGGGAGGTGTAAGTAACCCAGATTTATAGAGAGGTTCAAGCAACGGCAGAAGTTCAG
>JADQBA010000071.1 GCA_016903675.1 Stigonema ocellatum SAG 48.90 = DSM 106950
TACGGCAAACAACAGCCATGAGGCGACTAGACACTGTTCAGGTCAAAGTGACCCCTTATATCGGTCAAAAACGCCGCGCTATTGGTTCTCCTGTCCTTAAGGGCTTAAATCCTTAAGTTTGCCCAGGTTTTGAGTAGCGCCTCACTCCCTCTGTTGTGATGTTCGATCCCCAAACCACTCAACCCATTGTTGGTAAATCAGCTTTGGGTTTCATCACCACTCACCCCAGTCAAGTCATCTACTCCGTAAAACGCTTTATGGGCTGTACTTTTCGTGACGAACGGGTACGCATCGACCAAACCCAAGTTACCTACACCATAGCAGAAATGCAGCAGAGCAAAGTAGCTGTCCATGTTGGTGAAGAAATTTTTACACCTCCCCAAATTTCTGCTCAAATTTTGCGTAAGGTGAAGGAAGATGCTGAGGCAGCTTTAGGGAAAAAAATCTCCCAAGCTGTGATCACAGTTCCTGCTTACTTTAGCGAGTCTCAGCGTCAGGCTACGAAAGAAGCTGGAGAATTAGCTGGTTTGCGGATTCCTCGGATAATTAATGAACCAACCGCTGCGGCTTTAGCGTTTGGTTTGGGTACAGAACCCCAAACAGTCGCGGTGTATGACTTGGGTGGTGGTACATTCGATATATCTATTCTGCGGATTGAAAAGGGTTTGTTTCGGGTAAAGGCTACTAGCGGCGATACCCATTTAGGTGGGGATGATTTCGACTTAGCAGTTGTCGGGTGGCTGAAAGCCGCGTTTCAGCAGCAGCATGGCGTAGATTTACCTGTTGAGGAAGATAATAGTGTGCGAACTGATTTGTCAGCGTGTGCGCGATCGCAGTTACGAAAAGCAGCAGAAATTGCCAAAATTGCCCTAACCCAAGCCACAGAGTATCAAATTAACATTCCAAATCTCTTCACTGTAGAAACTCAGTGTTTGGGGCTAGAAGCAACCTTAACTCGTACTGAGTTAGAAAAACTTGTGCAACCTTTTATCAACCGCACCTTAGATATTTGTGATGTTACCTTAAAAGAAGCAAGGTTGCAAGCCACAGACATTGACCAAGTATTGTTAGTTGGTGGACAAACCAGATTACCTGCTATTAAAGAAGCACTGCGCGATCGCTATGGTTGGAAAATCAACGATTCTGTCAATCCAGATGAAGCTGTAGCAAGAGGTGCGGCGGTTCTGGGAGCAAGATTATGTGGTTATCTTCGGGATGAGGTGAAACTCTGGGACATAACACCCTTGTCTTTGGGAATTGAGTTAGCTAACAGCAAGATGGATGCGATTATTCGTGCCAATGAACCGATACCAGTTACCAAGTGGCGTAAGGGTTCCCAAGCTTTTACTACCCAACGTGATGGACAAGAGAGTATCCGCTTCCGCATTTATCAAGGTGAAAGACCGATAGCAGGGGACAATGAATTTATCGGTGAAGTGGTTCTCAACCTAGCAACTACTCGTCCGGCTGGGGAAGTTCGAGTTAATTGTATGTTCAAAGTTGACCATGATGGTATTCTCCATGTATTAGCAGAAGATATCACTACCGATGGGCAACCAGTAGAGAAAACATTTGACCGCTTTTACCGCTTGACTCAGCAAGAGGTAGACCAGAAACTTGAAGAAGCAAAAGTGCATGAAAATGAAGACGCTGTGACCAATCAAATTTTTCAGTTAGAAGAAGAAATAATCCGACTGCAACGTGTGATTAATCAAGATAAAACATCTGACAATCTCCTTTTAGTAAACTTACAAGCAGCTATTAATAACCGCGATATCAACCAAGCAGAGGAACTACTTGCTGAACTCAAAAGCAAAATCATCAACTAACATAGGACCAGCCCTTTCAAGGTGGATAAAAAATTGGGAAAATTACGTCCAATTTTCGACATTTCTTCTTCGTGTTCTTCGCGCCTTCTCCCAAGGGGAGACGCTACGCGAACGTGGTTCAAAAAAATTTTTTAACCGCGAAGACGCGAAGGACACGAAGAAAATCTAAGTCTTTCGACTTGCACCTTGAAAGGGCTACTAACATAGGACTTACGCATTGACAGAAAGCATATTATATGAAGCATGCATTTTTAGCGCCTTAACGTTTGATTTTTTTACGAAAATTCTGACTCCTGAACACCAGTCACCTACAGAAGGAAACCTTCTTGCAGTGCTGGCGACTCCTGACTCCTGAATTCTTTCCTGTTAAATCCAGAATATTGAAACATGACTCACAATAATCGTCGCTGGACTATAATGGTCTACATGGCTGGGGACAACGGCAAGGTTTTCGAGCAACTTCAAGGTAAACGCCTGATGGCTTCGATGGAGGCGCAAGGCTATCAGGACATTGCAGAAATGGAAGCTGTTGGGTCTACTCCAGATGTGGCTGTTTTAGTGCAATTCGATACTTTGTCTGACCGTGAAAATACGTATCGAATATATATCCGCCCTTCAGAAGAACCCAGGCAAATTGAGAATATTCCAGAGCAGAATACGGGCGATCCTCGCTCATTACGGGATTTTATTGTTTGGGGAATTGAGAATTACCCGGCTGAAAACTACGCAGTAATTCTGTGGAATCACGGAACTGGCTGGAAAGAAGATGACATCTATGCTTTTGCGCGATGGCGTGGTGTTGAAATTCAGGCAAGTCAGGATGAAGTGCGTTCGCTTACCCGAAATAATCGAAGATTGTCTCGTGCTTTTTTCCTTTCCTCAATTACGGAAGTCCTGCAACTAAATGATGAAGAATCACGGGCGATCGCTTTTGATGATTCGTCGTTAGATTTTCTGGATAATGCCAAACTTCAGCAGGCTTTTCAGGAAGCAGAAGCGATGACAGGTAAAAAAGTGAGCTTAATTGCCATGGATGCCTGTTTAATGGGCATGGTGGAAGTGGCTTACCAGCTACGGGCAAATGCTAATTACATGATTGCATCCCAAGAAATAGAACCCCTAACAGGTTATCCCTACACAGCAATTTTACAGAATTTAACCGCCCATCCAGAAATGACATCGGAGGTGTTCGCAAAGTTAATTGTACAGGAGTACGGGCGTTACTACGAAGGAGAATCGCGGGGAAGTGTAACTCAGATTACCCAATCAGCGACTAATTTGAGGGTGGTTGAGAAGCTGGCTGAGGCGTTGGGAAAATTGGCGGCTGTTTTGCGTCAATTGGTGACAGAAGAAGACATTTATACTCAAAAAGCACTGTACCATGCTCAACGTAAAGCGGTGCGTTTTAAAGATAGTGACTTTGTAGATTTGTATGACTTTTTGAAGGTGTTACGGGATAAATATGCTGGGGATAGTGATGAATTAACCCAGGTGATTGATGAAGTAATGGATTTGATGATTATTGAAGTTGAACCGCAGGTAATTTTGGCAAATGTGACTTCAGGGGTTAGATTTGAACGTGTAAAGGGGTTGTCGATTTATTCTCCAGTGAGAGGTTATTGTCAGTTTTACGAGAGGTCAGATTTTGCTGGTTGTGGGTGGGGGGAGTTTTTACAGAGGCTTAATGATTTGGGTTAAGGATTGCGTATCAAGCGAAAGTAAAATATTTTAACAAACACAGGCTACTTACCTTTGTTGTGTAAAATGAGTGTCGATGCGACCGATGATTTGCGCCCCTTCTCAAGTTCTCAGTACCAGCCTTTCATTGCAGAGATAGCAACTGCTGCTATCTCTTCGTGAATTTTAATTGCTTAATTTAACCTGAGTTCGACGTAAAAAATAACACTGAAAAGTAGACACAGTAAACCTTGTAGGATATTCCCGGAAGCCTAACTACTGCTACGACATAAATTTGTTGGGTTAAACCCAATTCTAATAGACATAGTCGTGAAAATTAATTATGCGTTGCCCGAAAGCCTTGGTAGGGGCGCAATGCCTTGCGCCCTTACATCATTTTCACGACTATGTCTAAATGATGAAAACAAGGTGAAATCACTGTCAATACTGCACAGGTTTTGCCTAAAAAATAAAAATTTGTAGGTTGGGTTTCGTTCCTCAACCCAACCTAAGCGCGGGGTTTGTTGGGTAACGCATTGCCTCAAACGCCAGTCGCCTACAGAGGGAAACCCTCTTGCAGCGCTGGGGACCCAACCTACGAATATTCTTAACCGAGCAGTATTGAAATCACTGTTTGTCGTATAATATAAATTTACGACAGCCAGTATCTATTGATGTCACGTGCATCATCAAAAACATCTTTTCGGTTAAAAGCCCTACGGTGTAAGGTTTTTACGGCTACTTTGGATAGGCGTGACAGCTTGGCTATGTTTGCCCCTAGTACGGTATAAAAAATACAAAAATGAAAAAGGTAATCTTTAACTGTTTATTACTATTATGTTTAGGAAATAAAGCTGATGCGGTTGAAGGTATGTGGCAACCCCAACAGTTACCAGATTTAGAAGCACAATTTAAAAAATCAGGTCTGCAATTAAATCCTCAAGACTTAACAAATTTGGCATCTCACTCCATGGCTGCGGTGATTAGTTTGGGTGGCTGTACGGCATCATTTGTTTCTCCTTCTGGGCTGGTATTAACCAACCATCACTGTGCCTATAATTCGATACAGTACAATTCCAAAGCATCAAATAATTTACTTCAAAAAGGCTTTTTAGCAAAAACATTAGGTGCAGAATTACCCGCAAGTCCTGGTAGTAGAATATATATGACTGTTGCTGCTCTTAATGTAACTGATGCAGTTAATAAATCTGTTGGTAACAATCAAACTGGGTTAGAACGCTATCAAGCTATTACTAACAAAAAAAAGCAACTCGTGCGCCAGTGTGAATTAGATAAAGGATACAATTGTGAAGTGTATGATTTTTATGGGGGTTTGGAATATTATCTGATTAAACGACTGGAGATTCGTGACGTGCGTTTAGTATATGCTCCTCCAGAAAGTATTGGCAAATTTGGCGGCGATATTGATAATTGGAGATGGCCTCGACACACAGGAGATTTCGCTTTTTATCGTGCCTATGTAGATAAAAATGGTCGTCCGGCTGATTATTCCCCCGAGAATGTTCCCTATCACCCCCAGCATTATCTCAAACTTTCCCGTGCTGGTCTCAAACCCAATGATTTTGTCATGGTACTTGGTTATCCAGGTCGGACTAATAGATATCGCTTAGCAGAAGAAGTCGAGCATACTTTTGGGTGGTATTATCCTACCAGACACAAAATATATGTTAGTTGGATTGAAACTATTAATCAAGCTACTGCCAACAATCCAGATGCCAAAATTAAATATGCTAGTCGTATTCGTGGTTTGAATAATGCTAGGAAAAATTTCCAGGGGATGATCGATGGCTTTGCTCGCAGTCATCTGATAGAAACCAAGCGCCTGGTGGAATTGAATCTGCAAAAATGGATTCAAAGTAATGATCAATTACGTAATCGTTATCAAGCTAATGTAGCAAATCTTAAAGCTCTAATTGCCCGTCAGCAAGCCAACGAGAAGCAAAATTTGGCCTTAGGATATTTAGGTACATCGGATCTGTTCAGTGTTGCCCGTCGGTTGTACCGTTTAAGTAAAGAAAAACAAAAGCCAGATACACAAAGGGAACCAGGATACCAGGAGAGGGACTTTCCTCAATTTCAGGAATCATTGCGGCGACTGAAACGCAGTTTTGACCCAGAAGTAGATAAAGCTGTCTGGCTAAAATTCCTGGTTGAATATGCCAAACTTCCCAGCAATCAGCGTATTCCTAGCTTTGATAAAATTTTTGGTTTGGGAAACAAATTTGAAGCCCAGAAAGTTAAAAGTCAACTGGATGCTATGTATCAGGGGACTTCTTTAACTGACGAGGCAACCAGGCTAAAATGGACTGATGCTGACCCAAAAACCTTTGCAGCTAGTAACGACCCTTTTATTAAGTTAGCAGTTGCCATGTTCGATGCAGATATGGCTGTGGAGAAGGAAAATCAGGAAATAGAAGGTTCGATGCAACAATTGCGACCAGTATACATGGAAGCATTAATTGCCTACTATCGCCAACTGCGTAAGCCTATTTATGCTGATGCTAATGGGACATTGCGAGTTACCTTTGGTCGCATCCGGGGTTATTCACCAGAGGATGGTAGCCTCTATGAGCCTTTTACTACTTTGCGTGGTATTACAGAAAAATCTATCGGTGTTGAGCCTTTCGATGCACCAAGGAAACAATTAGAATTTATTGAGAAAAAGAACTATGGTCGTTACTATAATCGGGCTTTGGATTCAGTTGCTGTTAATTTTCTCAGTGACCTAGATATTACTGGTGGTAACTCTGGTTCTCCTACTCTCAATAGTAAAGGGGAACTCGTGGGTTTAGCCTTTGACGGTATCTATGAAACTATTATCAGTGATTGGGAGTTTACCAAAAATGCCAGTGCTATTCATGTAGATATTACTTATATGCTGTGGGTAATGGAATACTTAGACAATGCAGGAAATTTACTGGATGAAATGACTATACAGGGAAAATGATCCTTTTATGAATCCCCTAATTTACCGATCATTCATTCATGCTCTAAAAAATCAGTACAAATGTACCTTGTGTACCTCGGATTTCGTTTAATTTTAAGGATAATTACGAATTGACAAAAGTAGTTTAGTCTTAAACTGTCACGAATGGAGGCTGCTGTGCCGTTGGTTTCACCTCATTGGTACTACTTTCGGGCAAGTAGTCAGTGAGAAATCCGGGAGGGTGCGACGGTTGCGCGTTTTGGTGTAGATAAATTATCGTCCGATCCTATCGATTCTCGCTGACTGCTGATTCCATCAGTGGTTCGTCCACTCATCTCATGCCCACCCACTTAGCATGACACCTCAATGTTTGAAATCACGTTTTAGCAAGTGTTTGAAAACATATATTTTGTATAAGTTCTACTAAAACATTCTAAAGATACAGCAAGGATATTGAAACGCGATGGCACAAAAAAACTCTAAAACCGAGTAGACGTGGCTTCTTCCACCAAAACGAGTCAAACAAAAATATTAATTGAAAAGATTAATTATATATAGCAATTTTAAATCGTTTGTGAGTTATAGTAAATATATAAACGGCGACAACGCTACACATTGTGAGGCAACCAATATGGATGCCAATGAAGTTTTAAGACGATATGCAGACGGAGAAAGAAACTTTAGACAGGCAGACTGGAGAGGGATAAGTTTAGTTAAAGCAAATTTGAGTGGAGTAGATTTAACTGGGGCACATTTGAGCAACGCAGATTTAAGAAACTCAGATCTAAGCGGGGCTAATTTAAACTGGGCTGGACTTAAAGGAGCCAATTTTAGCGGGGCTAATCTGTGGGGTGCAAAAATGCCTAATGGGGCAATGCATAATGATCTATTAGAGTCTGCCAACTATTTTTCGTGAACTACCTATGCTGACCTGTACTCAGGTCAGCGCGTAAGCTTTTAAAAAGAACTTGCGACACAACCTGCTTTCTTATGAGAGGACACACATATGGTCATCGCAACAGTCAATCCTTTTACCAACAAAACGGTCAAGAGCTTTGCCGAAGACACGCCAGAGAAGATCGAGAAGGCGCTGACGACGGCTAATGCCGAGTTCACACGCTGGAGCCACACGAGCTATGAGGAACGAGCCAATCTGCTACACAAAGTAGCAGCGATCATGCGTCAGAGGAAGGACGAACTCGCTCAGCTTATTACTACCGAGATGGGCAAACTCATCGCCGAGAGCGTCGGTGAAGTTGAGCTAAGCGCCGATATCTTCGACTACTATGCCGACAACGGAGAGCGATTTCTCGCCGACAAGCCTGTGAAGACGGAGCGGGGTGAGGCTATGATCCGTCACAGTCCGATAGGTGTGGTGCTGGGTGTGGAGCCGTGGAACTTTCCATTTTATCAAGTCGCTCGCTTTGCAGCACCCAACATCATGATCGGCAACGTGGTACTGATCAAGCACGCCTCCATCGTCCCACAGTGCGCGATCGCCATCGAGAATATCTTCCGTGAGGCTGGCGGGCAGGCCGGTGTCTATACCAACCTCCTGATTCCTGGCCGCCACGTCTCCAAACTGCTATCCGACCACCGAATCAAGGCCGCGTCACTCACCGGGAGTGAAGAGGCTGGCGCAAACCTTGCCGCCGCCGCTGGAAAAAACCTCAAGAAATCCGTCCTCGAACTCGGCGGTAGCGACGCCTTCATCGTCCTTGATGATGCCGACATCGACAAGGCCGTGGAATGGGCGTACTTTGGACGTATGAACAACACTGGACAGTGCTGCGTGGCAGCTAAGCGGTTCATTGTCGTGGATGAGGTGGCAGACGAATTCACCAAGAAGTTCGTTGTCAGGATGAGCAATTTAAAGGTGGGTGACCCGCAGGACTTGGGCACGCAGCTCGGACCACTCAGTTCCGAAGAGGCTGCGGTTCACCTCGAAGACCAGGTGCGTCGCGCCGTCAAGGATGGTGCCAAAGTGCTGGTCGGCGGTAAGAGGATTGATCGAGAGGGGGCGTTCATCGAGGCAACGGTACTGACGGAAGTCACACCTGGCTCGCCTATCTCCTATGAAGAGATGTTCGGTCCCGTTGCCGTGATCTATCGCGTTAAAGACGAGCAGGCTGCGATCGCGCTCGCCAACGATTCGCCTTTTGGTCTAGGCGGCTCGGTTTTTACGGGTGATATCGAACGCGGCAAGCGCGTCGCCGATCAGATCAACACGGGCATGGTGTTCATCAATCACCCGACTTGGACTGCGCCGGAGTTACCATTTGGTGGTGTGAAACGCTCTGGTTATGGACGGGAACTGTCCAGTCTCGGCGTCGAGGAGTTCGTTAACAAGAAGCTCATCCGCGTGAGCGACGTCAACGACCCGTTATAGTGCGGCTGATCTTAACTCATATCTTGCACCATCGTCTTGTTGCGAAAATCAGAGCAACAAAAGCCTTATGATATCGTAAGGTGGGCAGTGCCCACCCTACCCTTATTGAGAAGCTGCAAGATGTCAGTTAACCCAAACAGGAGACAAGTATGATTCACGGTTATGCAGCCAAAACAGCAGGCGGAACATTGGAGCCACTTGAATATGATCTAGGTACACTGAAAGACGAAGAAGTAGAAATCAATGTCGAGTATTGCGGGATTTGCCGCAGCGACCTAAGTATGTTGAAGAATGACTGGGGCATTAGCCAATACCCCCTGGTGCCAGGTCATGAAGTCGTGGGAACCATTACCGCAGTTGGCGATCGCGTGACAACCCTTGAAATAGGTCAGCGAGTCGGATTAGGCTGGTTTTCTCATTCTTGTATGCACTGCGAGTGGTGCATGTCCGGCAATCACAACTTGTGTCTAACAGCAGAGCAAACTATCGTCGGTCGTTACGGCGGCTTTGCTGACAAGGTGCGGGCGAATGAAGAATGGGTAACTCCTCTGCCAAAAGGAATTGATCCAGCTAAGGTAGGTCCGTTGTTCTGTGGTGGCATTACCGTGTTTAATCCCATTGTTCAGTTTGATGTGAAACCAACTGACCGAGTTGGTGTGATTGGCATTGGTGGTCTTGGACATCTGGCACTACAATTTCTGCGAGCTTGGGGATGTGATGTCACTGCTTTTTCGACGCATCCTGACAAAGAATTTGAGGCTCGTGAATTAGGAGCTACCCACTTTGTTAACTCTCGTGATGCCAAAGTGATTGAGGCACTTGCCAACTCGTTTGATTTTATTCTCTCGACCGTAAATGCGGATCTCGATTGGGGAATGTACGTCAACGCGCTGCGTCCCAAAGGACGATTACACTTTGTTGGAGTTGTGCCGAATGCAATTCAAGCCAATGCTTTCTCCTTAATCTTTGGGCAAAAATCCTTATCTGGCTCTCCACTTGGTAGTCCTACAACAACCTCTATAATGCTAGATTTCGCGGCTCGTCATAGCATTGAGCCTCTCATAGAAACGTTTGCTTTCAGTCAAGTGAATGAAGCAATGGCGCATTTGGCAGCAGGAAAAGCTCGATATCGGATTGTGTTGAAACATTCTTAACGGGATGTCACCCTCGTATCCGTTTTGACTATATCCTCTGCTAGATTTACTGTACCTGTGTTTCCATCGTTGAAACCAGAAATGGAGAGTGCTAAGGGTGAACCGATGAGTTGAGCAACTCGAAAGGCAGACGCGATCGCTCCTTCATGCAAGCCATCTCCTAGATAAGCTCCTGCATAGTAAGTATTCGGTCACTGAACGCGGTACGCCACACAAATCCCGTACTACATTGCTCAAACATCCAAGCAGTCTACATTTCCCCCTGATCCCACCTCGGTCATTTAGCGCGGAATCAGGGTCAATTACCGTGGTACTCGACAACTATATTTTCTCTACCTTTGGTTGGATGTTTAAGTTAGAAGATGTATCAGAATATAAATTAGGTCATGCCCTATTTACTTCACATTCTATCCTTTTAATTAATCAGGACATTAAGATATTAGGATTCCTATGTGATTTTTGAAATACCCGTAGGGTGGGTATTGCCCACCATATCCGGGTTTTGGTGGGCTTTAGCCCGGACTACACTTAAGTTTCAAGAGTAGGTCATTTTTTCTTGAATCAAACCGGATTCCTATATTAGTGAATCGAGTCTTAAAATATCGGGTTTTAAAACTGTGTAGACGCAAAGAGAAGTCTTCGCTAAGGAAGCCTTAGATCAGAACTTCGGAAGCTCGTGTGTAAGGGCGATTATTTAACTAAAAATAGATGAGTAGGATTGAGAATCTATGACTGCCTCTCCAACTAAGCCAAAGTCTTCAGATTTGAAACAAGACAAATCTACCCCACTCAGTAGTGAAGAACTGCGTCAGATAAATGCTTACTGGCGTGCCTGCAACTATCTAGCTATAGGCATGATTTATCTGCGGGACAATCCTCTACTCAAAGAGCCTCTCAAGCCCGAACACGTCAAGCATCGGCTGTTAGGACACTGGGGTACAAGTCCTGGTTTGAGCTTTATCTACGTCCATCTCAACCGTTTAATCAAGAAATATGACTTGGACGTGATTTACATGGCAGGCCCTGGTCATGGTGCTCCGGGCATCCTGGGACCTACATACTTAGAAGGAACTTATTCCGAGGTTTATCCTGATAAGAGCGAGGATGAGGAAGGTCTGCTCAAGTTTTTCAAACAGTTCTCCTTTCCTGGTGGAATTGGCAGCCACTGCACTCCCGAAACCCCTGGCTCGATTCACGAAGGTGGCGAGTTAGGCTATAGCCTGTCCCACGCCTACGGGGCTGCTTTTGATAACCCAAATTTGATTGTGACAGCAGTTGTTGGTGACGGTGAAGCAGAAACAGGCCCTTTGGCAACGGCTTGGCACTCCAATAAATTTATCAACCCCATTCGAGATGGTGCTGTTTTACCTATCTTGCACTTGAACGGCTACAAGATTGCCAACCCAACTATCCTAGCCCGCATTAGCCACGAGGAACTAGAGGACTTATTCAAGGGCTACGGCTATACGCCTTACTTTGTGGAAGGGGATGACCCAACGCAAGTACACCAGATGATGGCAGCAACTCTGGAAACTGTGATTCTGGAAATCAAGAAAATTCAAACCGAGGCTCGGACTTCGGGTGTTGGGAAGCGTCCTCGTTGGCCGATGATTGTCCTCCGCACCCCCAAAGGATGGACTGCTCCGGCAGAAATAGACGGTCACAAAGTAGAGGGATCTTGGCGATCGCATCAGGTACCAATGGCAGATGTAACTACTAATCCTGGGCACCTGAAGATTCTAGAAAACTGGATGAAAAGCTACTTGCCGGAGGAATTATTTGACGAGCATGGCAGTCTGATTCCAGAACTCAAAGAACTGGCTCCTACTGGTAATCGTCGCATCAGCGCCAATCTCGTTGCCAATGGTGGACTTCTGCGTAAAGACTTACGTCTCCCTGACTTCCGCAACTATGCTGTTAAGGTAGACAAGCCAGGTGCATCTGAGGCTGAAAACACCAAGCCTTTAGGAAACTTCTTGCGGGATATCATGCGTAATAACATGACTAATTTCCGCGTATTTGGGCCAGATGAAACCGCCTCCAATCGACTCAACGCTATCTACGAAGTTAGCAAAAAAGTTTGGTTGGCAGATACCCTCCCAGAAGATGCAGATGGAGGTGAGTTATCTACTGACGGGCGAGTGATGGAAATGCTCAGTGAACACACCCTATTAGGCTGGCTGGAAGGCTATCTTTTATCTGGGCGACACGGTTTCTTTCACACCTATGAAGCTTTTGCTCACGTGATTGACTCCATGTTCAACCAGCACGCCAAGTGGCTGGATATCAGCAAAAATGAAGTTCCCTGGCGATCGCCGATTTCTTCAGAGAATATCTTGCTATCCTCTACTGTTTGGCGACAAGACCACAACGGCTTTAGCCACCAAGATCCAGGCTTCATAGATTTGGTTACTAATAAGAGTGCTGAAGTTACCCGGATTTATCTGCCTCCCGATGCTAACTGTCTGCTTTCTGTAGCTGATCATTGCCTGCGTAGCACCAACTACGTCAATGTCATCGTTGCAGACAAGCAGAAACACGTGCAATTCCTGAGCATGGAAGAAGCAATCAAGCATTGCACCAAAGGCATCGGCATCTGGGAATGGGCCAGCAACGACGATCAGGGCAAAGAACCTGATGTTCCCGATGTCATCATGGGATCTTGCGGAGATGTGGCGACTATGGAAGCCTTAGCTGCAACTGCCATCTTAAGAGATGAGTTCCCCGATCTCAAGGTGCGGTTTATTAATGTTGTTGACCTGTACAAGTTGCAACCAGAGACTGAACATCCACATGGACTATCAGACTGGGATTTCGATAGTCTTTTTACCACGGATAAGCCTGTTATTTTCAACTTCCACGGCTATCCTTGGCTGATTCACAAACTTGCTTACCGTCGCACTAACCATCAAAATATCCATGTGCGCGGCTACAAGGAAAAGGGCAACATTAACACACCACTTGAGTTAGCCATCAACAACCAAACTGATCGATTCAATTTGGTGATTGACGTGATTGACCGGGTTCCTAAGCTGGGTTCTGCTGCTGCCTATGTTAGAGAGCGCATGAAGAACGAAATTATTGAGAACCGGAATTATGCTTACAAGCATGGTACAGATAAGCCGGAAATCGTTAACTGGAAGTGGCCTTACTAAGTTGATTTGAGTTCAGGACTTACGCAAAAAGATTCTTCGTTGTCTATAGTTAGGAGACAGGAGTTATTTCTCTGTTGTCTCCTTCATCTCCCCATTCCCCAAAGGAAATAATTATGACGACATTTCAGGAACCGCCAAAACTACAAAATTTGCAATTTGAAGACGATCGCACAGGGTTAAGTATAGAAACCATTAAACGTGCCCTTGCGGATAATCTCTTTTACATTCAGGGTAAGTTTCCGGCTACGGCCACGCCCAATGATTATTATATGGCTTTGGCTTACACAGTACGCGATCGCATGTTGCAACGCTGGTTCAACACCACCCAAATCTATACGAAAAAAGGTGTCAAAGTTGTCTGTTATCTATCAGCAGAATTCCTCTTGGGACCGCACTTGAGTAACAACTTAGTCAACTTAGGAATTTACGACCAAGTGCGCCAAGCAGTTGAGGAATCTGGGCTAGATTTTGTACAATTGCGCGAAATTGAAGAAGAACCAGGCTTGGGCAATGGGGGGTTAGGTCGTCTCGCCGCCTGTTATATGGACTCACTTTCGACTTTAGAAATTCCCGCAATTGGCTATGGAATTCGCTACGAATTTGGGATCTTTGATCAGGAAATTCGGGATGGTTGGCAAGTTGAAATTACTGATAAATGGCTACATTTAGGCAATCCTTGGGAAATTCCTCGTCCAGAGGAAACCATAGATGTAAAGTTCGGTGGTTACACCGAAGCCTATTATGATGAAATGGGTCACTATCGGGTACGTTGGATTCCCCATAATGTTGTTAAAGGTGTTCCTTACGATACACCCATATCAGGTTATAGAGTCAACACTGCCAATACCTTACGCCTGTGGAAAGCTGAAGCTCCTGAATCCTTTGAATTTCAGGCGTTTAACGTCGGTGACTACTATGGTGCAGTCAACAGAAAGGTGGTTTCAGAAAACATTACCAAAGTTCTCTATCCTAATGATGAGCTGATTCAAGGTAGGGAACTGCGCTTAGAACAACAATATTTCTTCGTTTCTTGTTCCCTGCAAGACATGATCCGTCTTCACTTGCAAAAAGAGGAGAGCTTAAATAACTTTCACCAGTCATTTGCTGTGCAACTTAATGACACCCACCCATCCATCGGTGTTGCAGAATTGATGCGGTTGTTGGTAGATGAGCATCAACTAGATTGGGATCGGGCTTGGCAAATCACCCAAAACACCTTCGGCTACACTAACCATACCCTGTTACCAGAAGCTTTAGAAAAGTGGCCTTTGAGCTTATTTAATCGCTTACTGCCCAGGCATCTACAAATTATCTATGAAATTAATCAACGTTTCCTTGGCCAAGTTCGCGCTAAGTATCCCGGCGATAACGATCGCCTAGCGCGGCTATCGTTGATTGATGAGAGTGGTGAAAAGTATGTCCGTATGGCACACCTAGCAAGTGTTGGCTCTCATGCGATTAATGGTGTCGCCGCCCTGCATACAGAGTTACTCAAGCGTGATGTTCTCCGCGATTTTTACGAATTTTCGCCTGAGAAGTTCAGCAACAAGACCAATGGCGTCACACCACGCCGTTGGATAGTAGTGAGTAATCCACAACTGGCTAACTTAATCACTGGCAAGATTGGTACAAATTGGATTAAGCATTTAGAGGATCTCAAGCAACTCGAAGCCTTTGTGGAAGATGCTGAGTTCCGTCGGGAATGGCGGCAGATCAAGCAGGACATTAAGGGCAATTTGGCAGAATATATTCAGAAAACCAATGGTATTGAAGTGAATCCAGAATCGCTGTTTGATATTCAGGTGAAGCGATTGCATGAGTACAAGCGGCAACACCTGAATGTGCTACACATCATCACGCTCTACAACCGCATCAAGCACGATCCTAGCATTGAAATCACACCTCGCACGTTTATTTTTGGTGGTAAAGCTGCTCCTGGCTACTTCATTGCGAAGTTGATCATTAAACTGATCAACTCCGTTGGTGATGTTGTTAATAACGACCCTGATGTGCGCGATCGCTTGAAAGTAGTCTTCCTTCCAGACTACAATGTGAGGTTTAGTCAACGGGTTTATCCGGCTGCCGACCTTTCAGAACAAATCTCTACCGCTGGTAAAGAAGCTTCTGGTACTGGCAATATGAAATTTGCCATGAATGGGGCGCTGACTATTGGTACCCTTGATGGTGCTAATATCGAAATCCGCTCAGAAGTGGGAGATGAAAACTTTTTCTTGTTTGGATTGACAACCGAAGAAGTATACGATTTAAAATCCAAAGGTTATCACCCTTGGGATTATTACCATAACAATCCTCAACTGAGAGAGGCGATTGACCTGATCAATTCCGGATTTTTCTCTCATGGTGATACTAATCTATTCCGTCCACTAGTAGACTCGCTGTTGTACCAAGACCAGTACATGCTGTTTGCAGATTACCAGTCCTATATTGACTCTCAAGACCAGGTAAATCTAGCTTACCGTGACCCGGAACACTGGACGCGGATGTCAATTCTCAATACAGCACGCATGGGCAAATTCTCTTCTGACCGAGCCATCCAGGAATATTGTCAAGAAATCTGGAACGCTGTACCAGTGAAAATCGAACTAGAAGAATATGTTCAAGCCAAGGCTGGTTTGAAGATTAATAACCTTAACTTGTGACCAATGGGCTTTCAATGATTTTGAACCGGGTTCTCCCGAAAAATAACCGAAGAACCAGATTTTTTACGAATGTAGAGGCTGCTTTGTCTAAGGAAGCAGCCTTTGATGGGGCAATGACAATTGCCCGAATTTCTGGTTCTGGTATTCCCATGGCACATAGCTTAATGAACCATCTACCAGGAACGCTAGAGTTTCCCCTCTACAAGCATCAGGCACAACACCTTGTACGCGAACTCACTCGCGTTCGGGTGATTGCTCACCTGATTCTGGCTCCCGAATTATAGCACTTCTCACTTGAATCACATACAATAACCACAGTGTTTAAAAAGACCAATGCGGATAAACCACTGCCGACAATTAGGTAATCTGGTTTCATAGGAACACCCCACGGGCGGCGCGCCACCCGCTATGAATGGAAGAAACACTCCCAATCGCCAATCACCAATCACCAATCCCCCATGTTTCTTGAAAGTCATTAAAGTCTCTCGTTTTTTATACTGCTCTCTGTCCAGCATAGATAAGTTTAACGACCCATACACCGAGACAGCCTAAGAGAGAATACACGAAGATAGCAATGACGGGCATTTGATTAATTTATAACATTTCAATTTGCTTGCCAAGGGTCTAGCACATCTTTAATCAAGACTTCCTGTAACCAAATTAGACCTACAATTACCAGTGGGATTGCCAGAAACAAACCCAGGAAACCAAAAAATATCGCGAAAATTACCTGAGATATCAGGATAACAACTGGCAGAAGGGATACCTGTTTTGCCATGACATAGGGCACCAGCAGGTATTGTTCAAGTTGTTGAATAATAATATATACAATCAAAACTGCTCCCGCTTTCCAAGGGGTATCAATCAGGGCGATCGCCATTGGGGGAATGACACTTAAGGTTGGTCCCACATTAGGAATTGCTTCTAACAATCCTGCCAATAGAGCATTTGCCAATACCAGTGGCACTCCTAAAATCCATAAGGAAATCCCACTCACAACTCCAATAACCACCATATCGATTAAAATACCACTGATCCAACTAACCAGTGCCACTTCGCACCGAGAAAGAATTTCATCGACTCGCCTACGATAAAAACCAGGAAACAGTCGCATAAATCCCTGGCGATAAGGCAAGGGATTTATTAAAAACATAACTGTTAAAACTAGCACAAGCAGTGAATTTAAGGCGATCGCTACAATATTAGAAAAAAAAGCAAAAAATTTGCTTGCTAGCTGTATTGTAAATGGTTGAAGTTGCTGGATCAGAGCCTCCACGCCAGGGATGTACTTCGATGACCCTGAAATTCGAGTTTGGAAATATTGAAACCATGCTTGCAACCTATCTAATCCTTTGGGGACGAGTTGAATGAGTTCTTGAAATTGATCAGCAAAAGGCGGTATGATTAATCCGATAAAAACAACAAGAAAAGTTAGAAAACCTCCTAATGAGATAGCTATAGCAATTAAGCGTTTGATTCCAAATCGCTGGAGACGTTGGACAAAACTGTTTAATGCTGTTGCAAATACTACTGCCATGAATACCAACAACAGCACTTGACGTATCTGCCACACAATGTAGAGCGAAATTGCTAGGGCAAAATAGCTAATCCATTTTCCATTTCTCACAAATATAACTCCTTTAGAAGGAAATTCAGTCGGGAAAAGTTAAGGTCAGTAAATCATTTTTATGATTTAAAATTAAGTATTAGATAAACAACCATTTTTATAAGTACTGCATTTGATAAATTCGTATCATAAAAAAGGCTTGTAGTTGCGCTTTAGCGCTAAAGCGCAACTACGAACATAACGCTATGAATTTATGCAATTTTGTACTAACCTCTAGAATTATGACATAAAAATGCTTGAAATGATGTCTATGCAGATGTTTGAATTGCATGATTTGTATCAAATTGTATGAAAAGTTTACCATCAAATATCGTTGCGTAAATCTAGCGTTGAAAGACTGGCTAAGACGCTTAAGAGGCAATACTGCGTAGGATTTGCAAAAATTAGAAACCCGGTTTCGCATGAGTTACCGGGTTTCTGGCACCTCACTAGATCCTTAACCGGGTAGTATTGGCTTAAGAGGAAGTTCCTGGTAAAAGAATTACGTTTTAATAAGCGTTTGAATTGCGTGTGAGTTGTATAAGTTCTACTAAAACATTCAAAAGGTAGAGGTTATATTGGGCAACTTTTGTAAATATTCAACAAATTGACAGCGAAAGAAACCTAAGCTCGATTTTATATACGCCTTCAGCCAAATCCGAAAAAAATGACACAAAATCATAACAAAATAAAACTAGATAACGACGCCAAAAGTATACAAAGCAAATTACTTTTTGATGTCGAAGGTATTAAGGTTTATTACAGTGGATTGATGGCACTTCAGTCAGTCTATATGAAGATTCCTGACAAACAAATAATTTCCTTGATTGGCCCTTCTGGCTGTGGCAAAAGTACTATACTGCGTTGCTTCAACCGGATGAATGATTTAATTCCTGAAGCTAAAGTTGAAGGGATACTGAATTACCATAATCAAAATATTTATGATAAGAGCTTTAATTCGGTTAAACTGCGACTTCAAGTGGGAATGGTTTTCCAAAGACCAAATCCTTTTTCAAAATCAATTTATGAAAATATTGCTTTTGCACCGCGTACCAACGGCTATAAAGGCAATCTGGATGAACTCGTAGAGCAATCTCTCAAACGAGCAGCAATTTGGGATGAAGTGAAGGACAAACTCAAATCGAAGGCTACAGCTTTGTCGGGAGGACAACAGCAACGGCTTTGCATTGCAAGAGCGATCGCCATGAAGCCAGATGTCTTGCTAATGGATGAACCCTGTTCTTCTTTGGACCCAATTTCAACTCGTCAAGTTGAGGAACTTTGCCTTGAATTCAAGGAGCAGTACAGTATCATTATGGTAACTCATAACATGCAACAAGCTTTGCGGATAGCAGATTGGACTGCTTTTTTCAACACAGAAACGGACGACTTGGGTAAACAGTCGGGGAAATTAGTCGAGTTTAGTCCTACTGAGCAACTGTTCGGCTCTCCTGTTATTAAGGCAACCGAGGACTATATCCATGGACGTTTTGGTTGAACGGCACATCTAAGTTTTCTTTGCGCCAGCTTAATAATAAAGGACGGGCAAGATGCCCATCCTACAAAATTGGATAACTTATGTTTTGGTATTCCTTAAACTTTAGAAGTGGGATTATCCATGTTAGTCGATCAATTGTGGGCTGGGAACTTGTGCATCAATATCTGCTTGAGATAAGGCAGGGAGTAACCAGTCGCTTTTAGCGGCATTGAAGACTTTAGCAGGTTGAACATTCAATTCGATCGCACCAGTTGCTGGATTAGTTCTAGCAACCGACTGTGTACCGTCAACAAACTTAACGGCAATTGGTTCAGTTAGTTCTTGTACTGGAGTATTCGGACTGAGACGTAGCTGAGTACCTGCGGGCACGTAGATCCCATCGCAATCCCAATCATCATCCGTGATTTCTCCTGCCCCCAAGAAGTAGAGTTGGGTTGGAGATTTTTTCGGTTTATTAGCATAGACAGCTAATGTCCTTCCAGTTTCATTACGGCACTGCGCCCGCTTCTTAGCAGTTTCCATCACATTCTTCTCAAACTGCAATTGTGCTAGCCGCTGCTGAAATTCCTCAGGTGTATAGCCACCTTGGGTAGGTGTATCCTTGACCGTTAAAAGTTGATTGAGTGCCTGAGTTACCTCAGCATAGTCAGCCCCTTTTGTGAAATTCTTGCCTGCCCAAGAAGGCTGAGCAATCATCAAATTTACGATAAACACGAGAGCGACAAGAACAATTTTGAAAATCTGCATATTCCCCCCCTTTCTTTATTTGAGAATAGTCTTTATTTTGACAAAAAATGTCATACTTAAGACAGATATTTTTTACATTTTTACTAATTTAATTTCAAAACAAAATCATTAACAGGCGTTAAATAGCTTGGTGATTTCTTCAAGATTTTTTGCTCAATTACAAACTTGCAAATTTTAGTTTTGTAGTTTGAATTGTTTTTAAAATTACCATTAAAACTGTGCAAGTAACTGTCAATGCGATTGGAGTTAATGAGGCACTGTCTAAGATAATAAAGACACCTAAGCCTATCAAGACAACGGGAACACAATTATGGCCATAGCGGGTTAGTAGATTGGCGATCGCACTCTGGCAAGTCAGCTTGTATGCTACGTAGCACCAAACCCCAACTAATAGCAGAAATACTCCAATAATTACTAGCAACTCAGAGAGTACAGTGTTAGCAAACAATGGCATGTATATTCCTACATTATCACTGCCATTAGCTATAGTAATAGCCGCCACACTATAAGTTTGAGGAGACATAAAACTAGTAAAGGCAGAAGCGTAAGAAGACTCGGTTTCTAACTCCGTTGGAGATGAGGAATCGCTGTTTAAATTCAGTAACCCATTTAGCCCAATAGTGATAGGAACTAAACCCAGAAGCCCCATCCAATGGGATGGTAATACTAAGCCTCCGAAAAAACCGACTAGGCTGATAATGACCAGAGTACAGAAGCCCAGATACTGGCCAATCACGATGTGCCGGCGACGGAAATTTGGATTCACCTGGGAGAATAGTAATGTCAGGATGACTAAATCATCTAGGTTGGTGGCTAGAAAAGCTGTAATTCCAGTAGTAATTGCACTAAGGAGGTCATGCATGTCTATTTATCCTCAATTATTTGGTCTGCAGGAAAAGGTTTATTACTGGAACCTTTAGCCAACAACATTAATAAGTCCAGTTTTGCTTAGTCTGCAAACTATAGGTTCCATCTTTCACATTCACCCGCTCAGGAATCAGATTTAGATCTCTAAACGTATTTGCCTGGTGCTGTAGGGCAGTGAGCGATTGGTCGTCAATCGGGATGATGGCGCGTTCGGCACTATGTTTCTGTAAAGTTTCTATGATAGATGGATCGATTTCATGCTGCGCTGCCAATCGTTGAGCAACTTCTAATTCCTGTCTATTAGCCCAAGTTCCAGCTTCGTTTACCTCTTCTAAGATCACCTTGAGCAGGTCGGGATAGTCGCGTACCATCTCTGGAATCGCGTAGTAATAGGTCGGAACTTCTAAAGAGGCTTTGTCATCAAATATGCTTTCTAGGTCTGCTATCGAGCGCCCTGGGTAAGCGCTTCGGGCCTGAGTCAACCTGTAGGGAACCCAAATCACCCAGGCATCGACCTCACCTCGGCGGAATACGGGCAGTGCCTCTGGCTGTGTTAGATAAACTGGCTCAATGTCGCTAAACTTCAGGCCGACTTTTGCCAGTGCTCGCACAAGCACATAATGTGAGCTTGAGCCTTTGTCAAAAGCTATCTTCTTACCTTTCAGGTCGGCAAGCGTCTGAATCGGTGAATCTTCTGGTACCAAAATCGCTTGACCTTTGGGAGAGGTATATTTTTCTTTAGCTACCCGCACAAACACATGATCTGCAGCTTGAGAGAAGATACTGGCCGTACCGCCGCCGCCGCAGAAGTCTATCGTCCCATTGCTTAGCGCCTCTATCAGAGAAGAGGCTGATAAAAAGCTTGACCAGGTGACACTCAGCCCCAATGGTCGCAACCGTGTTTCGAGCAAGCCTTGATCGCGGAGAACTTCCAGATTTGTCATCCCCTCTGGATACCCTATTTTGAGTTGCTTGAGCCGCCGCGCTTGCTCAGCTAAGGGCGTGTTACCAGATCGAGCAGAACGGTTAGAAAACCAGCGATCCAAAGCTACACAGAAAATTATGCCTCCTACAAACAATCCCACGGTTTCCAGTAACCGGATTGTTGAGCTTTTGGGTAGTTTGAACTGATTCATTAGAGAGGAGAGCGTATTGCCAGATTCAGCAGCGGCAACAGCATGACCGTCAAAAACCAGACTCAAGACCAAAATCGAGACAAGGCTGATGCAAAATCGAACTGCAAACTTGTAAGCAGCCGATCTACGAGTGACTGATCTGAGCGATCGTAAGACGTTTTGACCTGTGCGTCTAGGCAGACGGTCAATCAAACGGCTAATCATACTGACTCTTTTGATGAACATTGCCGGATGAATTGGATATAGGGGATAAAGTCAACGCAACGCTTGATAAACTCTCACAAACTATGAACTGCTAGATTCGCTTAGCTCCAAGTATAAAGCTGTTCTGAACAAAGCGGGAAGTTGTAAGAAGCTTGATCGTCGAAGTCATTCGAGAAAAATAATTTATGATCGAGATCAAATTGTTCGTTACACATATAATATATGAGAATGCGGACAGAGTGTTATTTTTCCTGGGGCTATTTGTAACTAAAAGTTGAAGAAATAAGGAGTAGAGTTACACCCGATGCACGAAACTCGTGTTCTCATATCAGTATTTCTCGTTAATATTTCTCGTTAATATTTCCCGATATTGTGGGGCTGATTGCAAAAATTGAGCGATCAGTAGTTTCGTTCATCAGATAGGTGTTAAGTGAGGGATGGTGATGAATTGGTTAATTGCAACAATTAAGATCGGGCTAGCTGCTGCTGTAGCAACAACGTTTGACGATAACATTTATCTGACCGCCTTCTTCAGCGAGGTTAATCGTACTTTTCGGCCTAAGCATGTTGTGGTTGGTGAGCTTCTAGGGTTCACGGCATTAGTGATAGTAAGTTTGCTTGGTTTCTTACTGGGGCTAGTGATTCCATCAACTTGGACTGGTCTACTGGGGATTCTGCCGATACTCATTGGCTTGAACAATTTGCGCAACTTTAATAAGGATGACTCAGCCGAAGATAAGTCAGCCAATCTGAAAATAAACTCTAAATTTAGAGGATTTGATTCAAGAAGGCGATCTTTCTGGGACGTAATCCGCGATCCGCAGACCTATCGCGTCTCAGCAGTCACGATTGCCAACGGCGGCAACAATCTTGGGATCTATGTTCCCCTCTTTGCCACTAGTTCAATCCAAAATCTGGCTGTGATCATACCAGTTTGCTATTTCATTGTTTTCTGCTGGCTGTTTATGTCTTATACTCTGACTCATCAACCCGGTATCGCTTTAGTACTCAGCCGTTATGCTCGCAAGATTTTCCCCTTCGTGCTGATGTGGCTGGGTTTCAGAATTCTGTTAGACAGCAAATCCTATACTCTTTTTCTACCGAATTCTTGAGAGCGTCAAAAGCATCAATCTGTATAACGATTTAAATGTTTTTAGATGTTACTGATTGCCCAACGCAAGCATCTTGGCACGGCGACGAATCACCCATTTCTCAAGCTCAATTGCCCAAAAACCAACAGTACTAATCGCCAAGCTGAGAATCAAGTCTCTGGTAGACAATGGCTGTGTCTGGAAAAACGATCGCAGCCAAGGAATATAGACAACTGCAAGTTGCAAGACGAAAGTCAGTGCCACTGCTCCTAAAATTGGTTTGTTAGTCACAAGACCAATCCTAAATAGCGAGTCGAGATTGGAGCGCATCGCCACAGCTAGGCTCATCCGGGAAAAAGCCAGCGTTACAAATACCATTGTTTGCCAGTTTGCGTGGGCGGTTGACCAGTACTCGTAGCCCAGCAGTAGAAAAACGAGTCCCATCAGTAGCCCTACCCAGATGATGTCTCTACCTACACCTCGACCAAAGATATTCTCATTGGGACTGTAGGGCGGGCGTTGCATTATGTTGCGTTCAGCAGGCTCGACGCTGAGTGCTAGTGCCAAAAGTCCATCTGCCAACAAGTTAATCCAGAGAATCTGGAGCGGTAGGAGTGGTAGGGGCATCGCCAGCAGCGGAGCTAGCAACATAATCCAGACACCACTGGCATTACCTGTAATGCTGTACTTAAGAAACTTGCGGATATTGTCGTAGATCACCCGCCCTTCTTCCACAGCCGCGACAATGGTAGCAAAGTTGTCATCTAGCAGTACCATATCGGCAGCTTCTTTAGCAACATCAGTGCCCGTGATACCCATTGCCACACCAATGTCAGCTTTCTTAAGTGCTGGAGCATCATTTACACCATCGCCCGTCATCGAAACGATATCTCCCCGATTTTGCAATGCCTCAATAATCTTCAGCTTCTGCTGGGGCGATACACGAGCATAAACTGAAACCGATTCCACAACGCTTTCTAATTCTGAAAGCGTCAGCTGGTTCAGTTGTTGACCTGTGAGGACTTGACCGTTGGAGATCCCGAGTTCTTCAGCAATGTGTTTTGCCGTTAGGGGATGATCGCCCGTGATCATGACAGGACGAATTCCTGCTTGTTTACAAGTTTGCACTGCCATTTTAGCTTCAGGACGGATGGGGTCAATCATCCCAACTACCCCAATGAAAATAAAATTCTGTTCTACCTCTGGGGCAGAAATTGTCTCTGGCAGTTTATCTAGCAACCGAAAGGCAACAACTAACACCCGTGTTCCTGTTTGGGCTAACTGGTGGTCAGTTGTTTCAATCCGTTCACGCCATGTTGCATCAAGCAATTCTGCCCGACCATTTACCCAAACTTGGCTACAAAGTTCTATTACAATGGTGAAAGCTCCTTTGGTAAAGGCGATATAGGGATATTGGCTATTTATAGTTGTTAATCCCCAAAGGGAGTTTTGAGTTTGCCCCAACTTATTTCCGAACTCATGGATTGTGGTCATGCATTTGCGGTCTGAGTCGAAAGGAAGTTCAGCAGTTCGCTTAAACTTCTGCTCTAGTTCTGCTTTTTGGATACCAAAACGGGCAGCAGCAACCACAAGTGCAATTTCAGTTGGATCTCCTAAAGAGTTTGAAGCGTCTACTGCGTCATGGCTTGACAGCATGGCATTGTTACACAGGGTAACGCCTGTGAGGAGTAGATCCAGTATAGGCTCTAAATGTGTGGGTCGCTGTGGGTTGGCTCTCAAGTCAATATGCTGACCTGCTACATCTAGGATAACGACGGTCATGCGGTTCTCAGTCAGTGTGCCTGTCTTATCAGAGCAAATCGTGGTGACTGAGCCGAGGGTTTCCACAGCAGGCAGTTTGCGAATTAGGGCGTGTCGTTTCAACATTCGCCGCGACCCAATGGCCAGGGCTATCGTGACCACAGCAGGCAGTCCCTCTGGAATCACTGCCACTCCTAGGCTAACCGCAGTTAGGATTAATACATTGATTGTCTCACCGCGCAGCCAGCCCAAGACTAGAATTATAGCCACCAGTCCCAGAGATGCTTGAGCCAATTTCCGTCCTAATTGATCTAGCCGACGTTGTAGGGGAGTTGATTCTGGCTCTACGGTTTGTATAGCGTGGGCAATCTTACCCAACTCCGTATTCATCCCCGTTTCCGTGACTACTGCTCGACCTCGCCCATAGGTGACAATAGTGCCCATGTAAACCATATTGTGGCGATCGCCCAATGACAAATCAGCACCTGCTACAGGCTGGTTATTTTTCTCAACAGGTTCCGATTCTCCAGTGAAAGTAGATTCCTGAACCCTTAAATTAATGCTCTCAAGCAAACGGCAATCCGCAGGAACTAAGTCTCCAGCTTCTATTAGTACCAAATCCCCAGGTACTAAATTACGTGCGATGATTTGTTCCCAGTGTCCTTCACGACATACCCTAACCATAGGCACAGCAAGCTTTTTCAGTGCTGCAAAGGCAATTCCTGCTCGATATTCTTGATTGAATCCTAGAAGAGCATTGAACACGACGATCGCCAAAATTGCGATAGTATCTTTGTAGTCGCCCAAAATACCGGAAATGACTGCTGCTGCAATCAAGACAAGGACGGTTGTGGCAGTCAGCTGCTCCCAAAGAATCTGCCAGGAAGTTTTCCCAGGGCATTCTGCTAACTCATTTGCCCCAATCTGTGCCAAACGACGACCAACTTCCTCATGACTCAAACCATAGAAATCAATCGTGCCTAAGCGTTGTGAAACCTGTGCTGCATCACAGGAGTGCCAGTTACTCATAAGTCTAACGAAGGTGAAGAGGATGTAGGCTATGCTTCAAAATTTGGTCACGCTATGGTTCAAATCACCTTCCCAAACTCAGGAATCAGTATTTTCCTCAAAACTAATTAATGCTAGGTGAGCCGGATTTGCTATCAGATTTTTCGCCACTAAGAAGCCTGCAATAGTCCAAGTTTGATATGTCTTGGCTTCTTTGCCAATTAGTTTACCATTGATGCCATCGTAGTATTCTGGCCATTGATCCGGACTTAGGCGAGTCTCCGCGATTTCAATAGCTTTATGTGCCAGTTCCATCCGACCAGTTTTCTGAGCTGCCGCCACTAACATCCAGAGTAAAACTGGCCAATTGCCGCCATTATGGTACGACCACGGTAGATTTTTGGGATCGCATCCAGTTATAATCCTCCACTCTGTTCCTTCTACAGCTGGAAAACAGATTTTTATAGGCATATATCCAACTAGATCGTGCCAGCGTTGTTCAATTAAATGCATAATTTGTTGGGATTTCTGGTCGCTGGCTAAGGAACTTAGAATTGCCATCAAGTTTCCCAGTGCAAAGAAACGAAAATCCATCCTCTCTGCTCCGAGGTTACCTATTAGATAACCGCCATCTTGTGGCAACCATTCGGTCAACCAAACAGGAATTGATTCGGTATAAATATTAAACTTATTAACAATTTCTTCACCAAATTCTTCGTTCTTGTAGCGATAGATTTTATTTAATTGCTTGATATCTAGCCAGTAATACGAACGCACATGATGACTAAGGGCTTCTCGACGCTGATTAATACTTTGGATGTACTGGTCATTTTCGGGCAAAAGCAGTTCGCCAGTTGCACGGAGTGCAGCATAGAATAGAACCTGAATTTCTAGGGGATGGCCGTACACGCCTAGGCGACGGTCAATCATAAAAGCGCCATCTGGAACCAATACTGTGGGGAAGATCGAAAACCGATGCAAGAAAAAAAGATCCAGAATCAATTTAATCCCTGTTTGGAAGTCTGCTTGATGGGCAAGTGAAATATCTCCGGTCGCTTTCACGTAAGCCCGTAATAAAATAATCCACCATAGGCCCGAATCAATGGGCGCGACTCTGGCGATCGCCTGTTGACCAAAATCAGCACTCAAAAATTGTTGACCATCTTTTGATTCTACTTTGAACGAAGCGGGCATCAACCCTAAACTTGTCCGAAAACAGTCCATGTGCTTTTCACGACTCTGTAGGTTTAAGGTTGTTACCAAGAAATTGCGGACAATTTCCGGTCTCCCATCCATCAGGAAAGCCAAGGCACTAGCAACAAAATCACGTACAAAACACTGGTCATAATTAACAGCTTCCATCTTTGGATCGCAGGCAGCTACTGTCCCAATCGGATTACCTTTGTAGTAAAGTATGGACTTTTCCAGTTCATTCCTTGCCTCTGACATAAGCTGATTTTTTATACTCATTTGCTGACTCGTACGACTATAAGTATTCCTTACTGTACACGACTACAAAACCACCGAAAAGCAGTGTCTCTTATGGTGGGCAAAGACAAGCGGGTGATTTTGCCCACCCCGTTAAGGGGATGGCAGTTAAAACTGCCCTTCGTGTTTCCTCCGTGAGAAGACAGCTACACGGTTACCACACGTATCACGAGGTTTTAGTACGCTATCTCATATCTTGCACCTTCTCAATAAGGGTTGGTGGGCAGTGCCCACCCTACGCCATAATCAGGGTTTTAGGCTGCTTCTTTTGCAATAAGATGATGGTGCAAGATATGAGCTATTGTTCATGCTTACTTAAAACTTTCTGCCAATTCATCCTTACAAATAGTTAGGTTACTTGGCTGACACCACTTAATCTGGTTAGTGATTCCTTGGGCTCCCTCCTGTGCTAAATCCTCGATCCAGCCAGATTGGGCTTCTTCAGCTTCCAAGTCACTTGAAAAGGGACCAAAGTAATAGCTACAGTGAGGATCTTTAGTTTCAATTTCCACCCACCAAGCCAATTCCAAGAACGGCTCTTTAATCATTTCTGCCAGCTTCATAAAGTTTCTCCACAATTCCTTTCAGCAAGTGCCTCAGCAACATAAAGGTAGGGACAGATCGCGAGCATGGGTGAATCTCAGTTCCTGTAATGATTTCTGAACTGGCATTTCTTGGTGACAGTGGCTACAACGCCAGTATATTCCTCTCAAGCGTATATGACGGAGTAAAGTTTCTGAGCAGCAAAGACAAGTATTCTTTTGACTATTACCAGTTGTAGGATAAGTCAGCACTTGGCTCGACCTGATTAATGAAGCTTCCATTTTCATGGCAGTATCAACATTATGATTCATCTATTTTACCCTGATTTTCAAGCTATCTATAAGACAATTATCGCACGGGAATCACAACATTTTTTAAAACTTTTATCACAAGAAAGGACAAATCAAACAACTCATAATTTAGTTAGTAAATGTTATACGCTTTTTCTGAATCCTTCACCCTAGTCCCTGACCCTTATCTATGTTTATAGATTCATGATCTTTCACAACCAAAACAGAGCAAGTCGCATGATGAACCACATGATTACTAACGCTGCCTGTGAAAAACTCTGCGATCGCACCTTGGTCATGCCGACCTAGGATGATCAGTGAGGCACCCCACTGTTGTGCAGTATTGCAAATCGTTGCCCCTGGATCGCCAAACTGATGCTGATATTCAGTTGGAATGTTCAGATCCATTGCTTGTTGATAATGGTTTTGCAGCCAAGCCGTTGCCTGCTGGGTTTCGTTGTCGAATTGATAAAATCCAGGATCGGTTGAATAGAATCCGAACATAGCTCCCGATTCAATTGGGCCCTCGAACCCAGCTATATTTACAAGGCAGTATAGGATCATCAAATTAGCTTGTTCCTTTTGCGCCAAATTTAGTGCCAGAGAGAACACTGTGGACGTTAGGGGAGAAGGATTAATGGCAACCAGAATTCGTTTAAAGTTCATAGCTTTGTTCATCTGCTTAAATTCATTAGAGTCCGAAAATTAATTATGCGTTACCACCAAACCCTTGGTAGAGACAAGGGTTATCGCGTCTCTACGTTTTTTTCACGACTATGTCTATTGCTGAAGCCAATCACAATCAAATCGAGTGGCGGTAATTTCTGCTCAATGGTGTTCAACGCGACTTGCAAGCCAAAATGGAATCCCAATTCCCACGAATTGCGCTACAATCATACTGACGTTTGCTTGCACCACGAAAATATCGAGCGGCTCAATCAACTGCCCCGTTCTATAGACAGCAGCTCCTTGAGGAACAGATAGCGTTTTGAGAAGCAATGCTCCAACAATGGCTTCGGTACCCACTAACGTCAGTAACATTGCTGCCAGGTTGACTAAAACGCCTAGCTCCAAAACTTGAATGGTTTCTTTGCGACTGGGATGGATGGAAGGCTCTGGTGCTTCCAATTGCCGCGCAAAGCGCACGTAGTTAAAGAACCAGTATACACTAAAGCTTAAAACCGCAACTCCCCCGATAACCGACAGTAACCCGACTCCCGACTTGAGATTGAGATTGAGACCAGGAGAAAGAATCGCGAACCCTAAAATCAAGGCAGAGACAACGGTTAAAACAAGCTGTATCCAAAATCCACTCCACCCAAAATATTTTAGTAAACTAGCAGTCTGCTGTCTCTCTGAAGGATAAGATTTCGATTCTAGGTAGCTGGACATAATTTGGCATCCTTGTAGTACGCGCTTTGCTTATTTTTCAGGGGAAAATGCGTCAATTGAATGATTACAAAAGTTACCCAATATAACCTCGACCTTTTGAATGTTTTAGGAGAACTTATACAACTCACACGCGATTCAAACGCTTGCTGCTGAAATAATTGTATTATATAATACATCTTCCCAGTTTTTGACCTGTGGTTCACCAAACCGCTGGATTTTGATGAGTTCCTTGCTGTGCTTGGCTGTTTAGCGATTTGCCAACAATCCTCATATGCGATCGCTCAACGGATTTTGGGTATTTCATTCTTTGGAAGTTTCTTAGAGTAGTAGTCAGAGCAATTAAGTGCTTGTTCGGTTAAAACAAGAGAAGGATGTACCGCACAATTAAGATAATTGTTATGTTGAAAATATCCACAGTTCCTACAGGGAACTTGCAGGCTGTGGTTACTAGTTAATTTGCGATTGAGTATAAATTTCCAGACACCTGGTAGAAAAAAACTAAAAACGGCTATCCCCCAAAGAATGTTTAAGCAAATAGAAGGAACAGCCTGTGGTGCATAGGGTCTGATTACAATTTGTGGTTTTGTTATCTCATTCGTTGTCCGAATCTCTTTTGCTGGTATTAGGTTTGTCTGATTAAAATTATCTCCTGTTAATACAGGAAGTTGCGAAAACTCGGAATTATACATATGAAACCCCTAGTTATCAGCGGCAATTTATTTATGAGTTTAATGTCTCTAAATTTGTGATAAGTAACCATCTTTCTTTGGGACGATATTACCAATGTTTTACGTTTCTATTTACCGGGAAACTTTAAAATGAAAAAAAACTTTTCTGCTCTGTGAGCTTAACTCCTTGCAAAAACAAATGGCTCTTCAGTACTTGTTATGCTAAATTAACAATTTGGTAGAGGGAACAGGGAACAGGGAACGGGGAACAGAGAACAAGGAAAAAAGGGAAGAAGGGAAGAAGGGAAGAGGGACTATGATTCTAGCTTCTTAATCAGAGCAATAATCATTCGACTCCATAGCTCTAAGTAACGAAATAAGGTTCTTCAATATACTAAAACGGCGGTTCTTCAATACTTGTTATGCAAAATTATTAGTAATACGTCTTAAAGAAGATTAAAGTTATGTATAAAAAAGTTACAACAAGTACTGTAACAATTGACATGTGAAGAATATTTCTTGTTAAATGTAAATAGAATCAGCGTATTTCTATGTGAATTTACAGTCATGGCTAGTAAAAGAGATATTAAAGTTCTAACAGAACTTCTTGATTTAGACGATATAAAAGTTATATCACATCGCCTTCACAATGGGATTGGAATCATTTTACAAACCGAATCGAAAAAATTATATAGTAATTGCCCGAGATGTGGCACAAAAAGCCATAAATTACATCAGAATCATCGACATATTGTTAAAGACTTGCCTTTTGGCGAAAAACCAGTATTTTTAGAAGTCAATAGACGACAATTCAAATGTGAAACATGTGAAAAACCATTTAGCGAAGAGCTAGATTTTGTGAGAAAAAAAAGAACTTATACAAAAAGACTTGCGAATCAGACAATAAAAGACGTTTTGAAAAATGATATTCATAGTGTAGCATCGAAAGGGATTGTGACAACAGAAGAAATAGAACGAATGTTAAAAGATGCATCCGAAGAATTAACAAATTTAAAACCTTTGAATTTAAAAAGACTTGGAATTGATGAAATAGCTCTGACTAAAGGTCATGGTAATTACTGTGCAGTATTAATAGATATAGATGCGTCAAAAGTCATTGCAATTTTAAGTGACCGTAAACAAGATACAATCCGAAAAACCCTTAGAGAATGGGGATTACCTGTTTTAGCTCAAATAAAAGAAGTAAGTATAGATTTGTGGCATGGCTATAAAACGTTAGTAACAGAATTAATGCCGAATGCTCAAGTAGTTGCAGACAGATTTCATGTAATGAAACAAATCAATCAAGAACTAGATACAGAAAGAAAAAAAGAAAAACAAAAAGTGTAAGAGTTAATTAAGAAAGCAAATTCAGCGGAGGAAAAAGTTAAGTGCGAACAAATATTAGAAGGATTTAAAAATAGCAAATATCCCTTACTTAAGAATGAAGATGATTTAAATGAGGAGCAATTGAAGAAACTCATTCAAGTTAAAAATGTATCTCCTATTCTGAAAGAAATGCATGAACTAAAAGAAAAAATTAGAGCAATTTTCAATAAGACTAATGATTGGTATACAGGAGTCTTTAAACTAGGTATGTGGCTAGGTCGAGCTAAAAAATATTTCCCAAATAGCAACAGTACTATTATTCGCTGGTTTGATGAAATTATTGCTTACTTTGACAATGGTACAACTAGTGGTACTGTTGAAGGCATCAATAACAAACTCAAGCTAATTAAACGCTCGGCTTATGGATTTAGAAACTTTCACAATTTCCAAATTAGATGCTTATTAAATTGGCATTTTAATTGTTATTTTAACATCACAACTACTGAAGGAATATAAAGATAAATGGCGGAAATTAATGATTTTAAAGACTTAAAAATTTGGCAAAAGGGTATGGATATAGCCGAAAAGTGCTATTTTTTGACTAAACATTTTCCGAAAGATGAGTTATATGGCATGGTGCAACAAATCCGAAAATCAGCGGTATCTATTCCAGCTAATATTGCCGAGGGATATGGCAGAAGATCAACGGCTGAATATATCAGATTTCTTAATATTTCTCAAGGCTCAGTTAATGAATTAGAAACTCATGTTATTTTATCTCATAGAGTAGGACTATCTAAACAAGAAGAAATAGAACCAATTATTTCGTTACTGCGAGAAGAGAGTCGAATGATTATTGCTCTGATTAAGAAGCTAGAATCATAGTCCCTCTTCCCTTCTTCCCTTCTTCCCTTCTTCCCTTCTTTTCTGTTCCCCGTTCCCTGTTCCCTGTTCCCTCTGCAAAATTGTTAATTTAGCATAACAAGTACTGAAGAGCCAAACAAATAAATTACTGTATTACTTAGTATAGCATCCATCTGTTATAAATCATGTTTGAATAAGCGTTTGATTAGCGTATAAATTGTATATTTTTTATTATAAAAATTTAAAATTTTACAAAAAACAAAACCAGAAAATATATGTCTTCGGATAGTTTTTATGGGAGAGTAAACAGGCGATAATTTAGCAATTGTTTGCCTATGTTTTTATTTTTTTGGGACATGCTCCCATTTCCAAAATCGTTTTTCCGTGCTTTGCCAATACAAGGAGTCATCTCATGACTGTATCTGCCGATCCAGAAACTCTTTCGCATCTCTCATTTGATAAATTTTTTAGTTAGAGGATTTTTGGAGACAAGGGATACATTTCCCAGGAATGGTCCGCGTTATTCCCACGGACAAAGAACTAATGATTGCGCACTTGAACTTGGCTGAAAAAAGGAGAATTGAACCATGAAGACAAATACGCTTTCCCCAGAACTACTGCACAAGATGGATGCCTACTGGCGCGCCGCCAACTACCTGTCGGTGGGCCAAATTTATCTTTACGACAATCCGCTGCTGAGAGAGCCGCTGAAACTGTCTCACGTGAAACCGCTTGTGGTCGGACACTGGGGCACGACGCCGGGACAAAACTTCATCTATGTGCATTTGAACCGGGTGATCAAGAAGTACGACCTGGATATGTTCTACATCGCCGGTCCGGGTCACGGAGGTCCCGCGCTGGTGGGCAATACATACCTCGAAGGCTCCTATAGTGAGATTTATCCGAACATCAGCCAAGACGAAGCCGGGCTGAAAAAGCTGTTCAAGCAATTCTCCTTTCCCGGCGGGATTTCCAGTCATGTTGCGCCGACAACGCCGGGGTCAATTCACGAAGGAGGCGAGCTGGGGTACTCCCTCAGCCATGCCTTCGGGGCTGCCTTCGACAATCCCTCACTGATTGTCGCTTGCGTCGTTGGCGACGGCGAGGCGGAAACAGGACCCTTGGCGACGGCCTGGCACTCCAACAAGTTGCTCAACCCGATTACCGACGGTGCCGTGTTGCCAATCCTGCACCTCAATGGCTACAAAATCAGCAACCCCACTGTCCTAGCCCGTATCGAGCATGAGGAATTGGAGCAATTTCTACGAGGCTGCGGCTGGACACCCTACTTTGTGGAGGGTGACGAGCCCGAAAAGATGCATCAACTCATGGCCACCATCCTGGAAACGGCCATCGAGGACATCCAGCAAATCCAAAGCAATGCACGGAACAACAATGACACCAATCGGCCTCGCTGGCCCATGATCGTCCTCAAATCACCCAAGGGCTGGACGGGACCGAAAATTGTCGATGGACTGCAAATCGAAGGAACCTTCCGGGCACACCAAGTGCCCCTGCTGGTGAACTCCGAGCATCCCGATCATGTCCAGCAGTTGGAAAGCTGGATGAAGAGCTACAAGGCAGAAGAACTTTTCGACGAGGATGGCCGACTCATCCCGGAATTGGCCGAACTGGCACCTATGGGCAACCAGAGGATGGGCGCGAACCCCCACGCCAACGGCGGCTTGCTGCTGCGTGACCTGTCCATGCCGGACTTCCGCGACCACGCGGTGCATGTGCCTTCGCCCGGTGCGGTTGATGGCCAGGATACGCTCGTGCTCGGTAAGTTCCTGCGTGACGTCGCCAAGCTGAATCAGGAGCAGCGTAATTTCCGGGTCTTCGGTCCCGATGAGACGCTCTCGAATCTTCTGGGCGCGGTGTTTGAAGTCACCAACCGTCAGTGGGAAGGCCTGTTAGAAAAGAATGATGAATTCCTCGCACCCGCCGGACGCGTGGTAGACTCGATGCTCAGCGAACACCAGTGCGAGGGTTTGTTGGAAGGCTATTTGCTGACCGGGCGGCACGGGCTGTTCAACAGCTACGAAGCCTTCATTCGCATCGTGGACTCGATGTTCAGCCAGCACGCCAAGTGGCTGAAGGTGACGTTGGAACTGCCCTGGCGTCGGAAGATCGCGTCGCTAAACTACCTGCTCGCCTCCCACGTCTGGCAGCAGGATCACAACGGCTTCACGCACCAGGACCCCGGTTTCCTCGACCACGTCATCAACAAGAAGGCCGATATCGTGCGTGTTTATCTACCGCCCGATGCCAATTGTCTGCTGTCGGTCTTTGATCACTGTCTGCGCAGCCGACATTACGTCAATGTGGTGGTAGCTGGCAAACACGCGCTCCCCCAATGGCTGACCATGGACGCTGCGGTCGTGCATTGCACGGAAGGGATCGGCATCTGGCAATGGGCCAGCAACGATCAGGATGCCGAGCCGGACGTGGTGATGGCTTGCTGTGGAGATACGCCTACGCTGGAGATCCTGGCTGCCGTCTCCATTCTTCGCGAACATCTGCCCAATCTGAAAATCCGGGTGATCAATGTCGTCGATCTGATGAAGCTGCAATCGGAGAGCGAGCATCCGCACGGATTGAGCGAAAGGGATTACGACTCTCTCTTCACCAAAGACAAGCACATCATCTTTGGCTTCCATGGATACCCATCGCTAGTCCACCGACTGACCTACCGCAGGACCAACCGTAATCTACACGTCCGAGGCTACAACGAAGAGGGCACCATCACCACGGCCTTTGACATGAGGGTGCAGAATGACCTAGACCGCTTTCACCTGGTGCAAGATGTGGTGGATCGCCTGCTGCATTTGGGTGCTAAGGGGGCCTACCTGAAGCAGATGATGCAAGACAAGCTCATTGAGCACAAGCATTATATTGACAAGCATGGCGAAGACTTGCCGGAAATCCGCAACTGGAAATGGAGTTCGGGCGCAACGCCCATAGAGAAAACCCTCAAAGTGGCGGCGCTAAAATAAATTGTCCTGCCGCGTCCAAACGATACAGTTTTCGGAGTAGATTACCTCAAATGAATGTCCAAGAGCTTATAGACACCGCCAGGACGCTTGTCGCTGGCAACAAGGGTCTGCTGGCAATGGATGAGAGCAATCCAACCTGCAACAAGCGATTCGCGCCCCTGGGCATTCCCCAGACCGAGGAGTCCCGGCGCGCCTATCGGGAGTTGATTGTCACTACGCCCGGTCTCGGTGAGTGGATTAGTGGCGTGATCCTCTACGACGAGACGATCCGCCAGCAGAAGAAAGATGGCACTTCCTTCGTTAAAGCCATCACTAATGCGGGAATCATTCCCGGCATTAAAGTTGACACCGGTGCGAAGGACATGGCAGGTCATCTCGGAGAGAAGATAACTGAAGGTCTGGACGGATTGCGCGATCGCCTAGCTGAATACTCTCAAATGGGCGCCCGTTTTGCCAAGTGGCGTGCAGTGATTGCCGTGGGCGATGGCATCCCCAGCCGGGGGTGCATCGAGGCAAACGCGCAGGCGTTGGCTCGCTATGCCGCGTTGTGCCAGGAAGCCGGACTGGTACCCGTTGTCGAGCCGGAAGTTCTCATGGACGGTGAGCATAGCTTGGATCTGTGCTACGAGGTAACGGAGGAAGTCCTGCGGACGGTTTTCAACCAGCTTTACACACAACGGGTGACGCTGGAGGGTTTGATCTTGAAGCCCAACATGGTGCTTCCTGGATTGACCTGCCCCAAGCAAGCAGCGGCGGACGAGGTGGCTGACGCCACGGTGCAGTGTCTTTTGCGAGCCGTCCCCGCTGCCGTTCCAGGGATTGCGTTCTTGTCAGGCGGCCAATCCGGTGAACTGGCCTCGGCCCGTTTGAATGCCATGAATGTCAGATTCAAGTCGCGACTGCCTTGGGCGTTGGCGTTTTCGTTTGCCCGCGCCATCCAGCAACCGGCTTTGGAGATTTGGCTTGGCGAGGAGGCCAACGTGTTGGCGGCACAACAGGCTCTGTGGCATCGAGCTAAGTGCAATTGGGCGGCACGCCGTGGCGAATACAATGCCGCGATGGAAGGGACGGGAGCAACATATGTACCTTAGGATATATATGTGAGCGGGCTAGTTTTTGGTACTATTGTTTACAGAGAAGATTGAAATTGCTATAGCACCGGAGGCGCTCGGTATCCAATGTCTCTGCAATTAGCCAAGCAATTAGCCAAGATTTAACCCTGGGCGTTGCTGAATCAGGGTATGAATTTACCTCACGCAAAGTCGCAAAGGCGCGAAGAGAAAGAGTTTTTAAATACCCCATTTTTTCATTTCATACTTCAATTCAGCAACGCCATTCAATTGGTTTTAAGTGCGCTGGGTGCGGCAATCGGAGTGGGCAACATTGCTGGGTTTTGATGGAACTCATGCAATTCAAACATGCATATAAACACGATTTCAAACATTCCTGTTTCACCATCTTTGGAGTCAAAAAAATAATCGCTCATCTCATCTCATTTGATTTGGACTTAAAAATATGCCTTATTTGCTTTCTCTTTTAGGGATTGAATCATCTATTGAAGGATCAGATCATCTTTTATGCCATTACATTAATGACGCTGCTAACATTCAAATTATTCGGTTGATGAATGAGGCGAAGTGCCTTTTTGAACACATTGCTTTCTCAGGAGAACGCATTTTATTTGCAGCTTTGCCAGAATCATCTTTAGAAATATATTCACCTTTAATGAATGGTATAAGAGTCAGCCAAATTGACTGTAAACTGTTGCACGTTAATAAAGTATCTAACTTGTAAAATCTGTTGTTGAAGTCTTTGAGTAAATTTTTATAAACCTTGTGCAGAGATTGAGCGCATCCAAGGGATAAACCTTCGCGCACCTGGTAGACATGGCACAGCAATCATCATCGACCACGCCCAAGGAGAAGTTAATGGAAACGCAAATGTCCCGGACTCATCAAACCACTTATAACGCCGTCTTTCAGCACCCGATCGCCCGGAACATTCACTGGCACGATGTGCGGTCAATGCTAAGCGCACTGGCGGACGTAACGGAGGAGCATAACGGCAATCTGAAATTTACGCGGAATGGCGAGATGCTGACGGTCCACCCGCCGCAGCACAAAGATGTATCTGACATCCAAGAACTGATGCAGATTCGCCACTTCCTCGAGCGATCGGCTATACCCGCGCAGGCGACCGTCGCCGAGGGTGTCCACCTGCTGGTCGTTATTGATCACCGCGAGGCCCGTATCTATAGATCCGAACTGCACGGCTCAGTGCCGGAAAGGATTGCGCCTTACGATCCGTACGGCTCACATCGGAAAGAGCGCTACGTGGAGGACGATGGTCAGCGCAAACCAGAACTCAAACCTTTCTACGAAGCGGTAGCACGGACGCTGAGTGGTGCGGAAAAGATTCTGATTCTTGGCAGTTCGACCGGGTCAAGCAGCGCGATGAACTATCTGATGTCCGAACTCAAGGAACATCACCCGGATCTCGTCCGGCGAGTCGTCGGTACGATAGTTGTGAATGAACAACACATGACCGAAGACCAGTTGCTGGCAGAGGCGCGGGCGTTCTACGCGGCAACCGAGACGTGAAACACACGACGCGCCTCACGCCTTTATTGGTTTACTGCAAGGGAAGAACTTTGGCAAGTTAATCGTTCAGGTTGGTGACGATCCAACAAAGAACTGATTGCATCAAAAAAAAACCGAGTATTTTAAGGAACATCACTCATGTATGACATTGTAGATACACTCGTGAATGACGGTCGATTTACAACCTTAGTTGAAGCCATTAATCGAGCGAGCTTATTGCAGGGACTAATGGAACCTGCTGCCATTACGCTCTTTGCTCCGACCGATGAAGCATTTTCTAAGCTGCCTTCGGGAACGATGGGATTTTTTCTCGATAATCCGCCTGAGTTAGAAAAGCTCTTGACCTATCATATCATTGCCAAGCGCATTCTATCTACCGATGCGGCTGCCTTGAGTTCAGCCCCAACTGTCGAAGGTTCAATGCTGACGATCAATACCTCGGACGGGATTAAAGTGAATGATGCCAAGGTTATAGAACCCGATATCAAAGCCGATAACGGAGTTATTCATATTATTGATACCGTTCTCGTTCCACAATCTGTGAGTGAACTGTCGGTGGCAGGTCGATCAATTTTCTAACAAAAGCTTGTTCAGAACCTTCTGCCCTCTGCCTTTCTTTGGTCAAATTGCTCGACGACAGGCGGTAATGAATCCAGAGAACACGTTCTACTCAGTGAAACGATTTATTGGACGCAAATACCATGAAGTCACTCGCTTCGTGAGTGAAGTTTCGCGCGCTGTTTCTACATTTTTTGTACTTTTCAAGGAAATCTAAAATGACCACTCAGATTAAAGTTGAAGGCCGGAACACTTCGTTCACACTGAATTGGGAAGAGCGGCGCTGGCAGTCTTTGGAGGAGCAGAAGGAGAGTGATTTTCCGTTGATCGCAGTTGTGGATGGCAAGCGCTACGAGCTGTATTCGGATGGAACGTTCGCCGAAGTGGAGAGGTAAGAATCAAAGCAAGGGACATGATGGCAGAATCATTGTGCCCCCTTTGACAATTTAGTTGAATTTTAAATCCAAAAAATTAGCTGCGCCTGGAAGGTTTAGCAAATGATTTCTAATCATCTCTAAAGAATAGATTTCTGGTAATGCTGCCTGAAACTTGCTCAGACGATACTCTGGTAATTGTGACAGGATGAATTTTTGTATATTAGGGCTTTGCCAAAAGTTTTTATCGCTCATCTGAGTAATTGCCAAACTCAAGGTAGCCTGACCCAGGCTATTTCCCTCTATTTTGAGCTTAAAGTTATCAGCAACAATCTTCCAATCATGGTGGAATTGCAGAGCGTATTTGATGGTGTGATTAATCTGTCCGCCAGCAAAAGTCCACCATAATGCTCGTTCATTATCTATCTGAATGCTTGATTGCAAATCTGTCAGTAATGGTCTAATGTCAGTACGAAATTCATCTACAGCTGCTTGCGTTCTAGGGTCAATATAAGGAATACTATCTTCTGTTTTGATGATTTCTGCAATTTTCTGACACAGTTCAAAGCTTAGCAGTTGCGGAGCAAAACCTCCCCAACTTGGTTTTTTACCACGGGGAGCAGGGATAACCCCAATCATACGCTCTTGGTGGTTGATGTGGGTAACTGTCCAAGCCTTACCACTGAGCAGGAAAGAACTCATATCTGCAACTAGCTTATCCACAAATGCTTGCTCTAAAGAGCCGATGGTGTAGCCAGATGGTGTCTGTACTTTGTAAAGTATTGGGCTACTAAAAACGGCGTAGAGTTCCATAAAGTTTTTCCGACCAAAAACTCGTTCGGCTTTATTCCCCATTGAGACTAATCCACCTGCATGAAACAAGAATTCCTCCCGAATCATGTGCTTGATTAGTAGCTCGAATTCTGTATAGTTGATACCGGAAAAATCAGGTACGCCAGACAAATGCTCCCAACAGCGTTCTGGGCTGATAGCGCCAAATTGCAGAGTTAGGGCTAGTAACTGATGCACCATGACAACCCAGGCTCGTGTTTGCATGGAGATAGATTCTACCCAGCTTTTTCTGGCTAGTTCCACAATAGCGATCGCTTGCAATACTGTCTCTACATCTTCACAAAAAAATGTAGTGTTGGCGCGTTGACCAGCCCTTCTACCAGTGCGTCCCAAGCGTTGTAAAAAGGAAGAAACTGTTGAAGTAGCATTAGCCTGTAATACTAAGTCTAAGTCGCCAACATCGATACCTAACTCTAAAGTGGAAGTGCAAATAATACTGGTATTACTCCCTGTTTGAAACCGTTCCTCAGCGGCGATGCGTTCTTCTAGAGAGACGGAACTATGGTGAACGAACACATCAGTGCCTCGATTTCGCATTCGTTCGGCAATTTCTTCAGCTAGTGAGCGACTGTCACAAAAGAACAGGCTCTTTTTTCCCTGTGTTAATTGACTAGCTTCTAGAGCGATCGCCCCTAGTGTATCTCGTAAATAAACGCGCAAATCTTTTTGAGAAGGCACTTTTGGCGGATCGATCACGCCACCCTCCCGTTTTGAT
Source organism: Stigonema ocellatum SAG 48.90 = DSM 106950 (assembly GCA_016903675.1). GTDB lineage: Bacteria > Cyanobacteriota > Cyanobacteriia > Cyanobacteriales > Nostocaceae > Stigonema > Stigonema ocellatum. The sequence continues at coordinate 40,399 of JADQBA010000071.1, forward strand.
GTCCCTTGCAACCAACGGAGAATATCAGCCGGATTACCAACGGTAGCACTCAACCCTACACGTTGGATATCATTTACTGTGTAACGCACTAGCCGTTCCATCACAGATATCAAGTGAGCACCTCGGTCTGTACCCGCTAAGGCATGGACTTCATCAATGACGACAGCACGTAAATCTCCAAATACTTTAGCATGGGGTAATTTAGCAGATAGTAGCATGACCTCTAAAGATTCAGGAGTTGTCATTAAAACTGCTGTTGGTTCTTTGATAAAAGCCCGTTTATGGGACTCTTTAATATCTCCGTGCCAGAGGAAGCACCGCAAACCAACCATTTCTGCGTAACTCCCCAAACGTTCTGCTTGGTTATTTAAGAGAGCCTTAATTGGCGCAATATAAATTAGACCAACTCCTTGGGGTTCATCCTCCATTAACATTGCCAATAGCGGAAAGATAGAGGCTTCAGTTTTTCCTCCAGCAGTAGGAGCTAAAATGACCGCATTTTTACCATCTAGTAAGGCGTGTCCCGCCAGTTCTTGCACAGGACGCAAAGAAGACCAGCCCAAGCGGGAGACAATTGCTTGTTGTAGGCGGGCAGGAAAACGTGCAAAGGCAGAAGACATATGTTAGATTTTAGATGTTAAAATTCCACTGTACCTCTCAAAAGTGCGTTACACCCGCCATAGAACAACAATGCTACGAACCATTGAAGGAATTTACAAAAACGGCAAAATCGAACTTACCGAAACACCAATTGACATTACTGAAAGCCGAGTTTTTGTAACTTTCTTAGAAACCAAACCAACCACTTGGTCGGAAATTATTATGCAACATCGAGGTATAGCAGAGACTATAATTTTTGAGTCCTACCGGGATGAACTCCTCTCACCGAACGAAGTCGAGTTTTAATGATGGGTTATTTACTCGACTGTTAGACTTTAGATGTTAAAATTCCACAACGTAACCTTGAATATCCTCTGGTTCGGCATCGAAAGGAGGGCGACCTTCCCGCACGCGGATTTCGACTTCGGTTAAATGAGCAGCTTCAAAGTTCTCGGCAATCATGGGGTCAAATTCTTCATCATTAGCTGCCAAGTCTAACACGTTGACAAATTGACGGAGAAATTGACGGGGAACTACTCCCACATCGCCTTTAAAGCCAGCCGTTACTTTGGCAACGAGTTGTTGAATAAAGTCTGGGGTGACCTTGGTCGTGAGGGTTGTTTTATTCAGAGTGGGATAAATTTCTCGCAATTTTAAGGCTACTTCTTTGAGGCGTTTAGCATCAAAAGGTTTGAGTTCCAACTGGGGTTGGCGGGGGTTAGCAAAGCCACCAGGGGCTAAAAATTGAATGCGATCGCTTAAAGGCTCCAAACCTGCTACACCGCGTTTGGTATCATAAAATTCGGGTGTCCCTGTAAAAATCCAGAGTAACCCTTTGTAGCGGTCTGCTGCATCACAAATTTGCCTAATCCCATTTAATGACTTACCTCGGCTATCGTGACGCATTCGCAAAATTGTTTCCACTTCATCAATGACAATCACCAAACCCTTATAGCCTGATGCTTTGACAATCTCTAAAATACCATGTAGATAATTCAGAGCATCCCGGCTGACAATATCTCCTTTAATCCCAGCGGCTTTTTTGGCGCTAGCTGCTACATTTTCGCTCCCAGAAAGCCAAGAAAGTAAAGCACTAGCTTCAGCGATTTTGCCCTGTTGTTTAAGTATAAAAATAGTCCGCAGTACCCTAGCCATATCTTCTGGGGCTTTACCACCAGTTAGAGAGGCGAGTTCTTCTTCCATGCGCTTCTGAACTAGAGTATCAAACTCATCGCTGTTTTCGTCAGCACCCCCAGCAATTAGGGCATCTTCTACACGAGCAATCCAACGATCTACTATATCACTTAAAGCACCTCTAGGACAAGAGCTAGTCCCCAATTCTTGCACAACTTTGCGGTAAACATCATCAAATTTGTAAAAGTGTAAATCGTTGTCAGATACAACGACAAAGCTGGTAGCAAAACCTTGGGCTTGGGCATCCAGAATTGCCAAGCATGACATAAATGTTTTACCACAGCCATAGCCACCACGAAGAAACTTAAATACACCTTCCCCATCAGCTGCTAGTTTGAGTTGGCGATGAATTTCTGTACGTTGTTTGTCAATACCGACAGCAAAAGCTTCTAAACCTCTTTCTGGAACAACACCAGAACGCAGGCGTTCAAAAATATGCTCAATATCTCGTTCACTGATTCCCATAGTTGATTTTAATTTTAGTTATGTTTGACGTAACGCTTACCGTTATTTGTGGTTTCAATCCTGACTGAGAAGGGAACTTTCTTCAAGTATTCCTCAAAATCTAAGGCAAAGCGCCTTGCTTGTCTGGCGTTACCAAGAATTTGGGTGAGTTCTGTTTCGGTAATAGAGTTATGTTGTTGGAGATGAAGGAATACTTGCGCTACTGTTTTATCTTCAAAACTGTCTTGCCAATCATTGCTGGTTGATGTTTGTGTGGTGGTAACTTCGGTTTTTAAGGAACCAGAAACATCAAAATATTCTTGGGGAATAGTTGCTACTACATCTTCAACACCGTCAGGGTGAAAAATCTCAACGCGGACTCGTTCATCACGTTGTCCTCTCAGGTCAAATACCACTTCTACCCATTCACCTGTAGCAGGAATTTGCAGTTGTTGGTTATTCATCCTTGCGCCGATAATATCTTTAATTGTGATTTGGATATCCTGACGGTTAGGAACACGAAAAGCTAAATTAATTGTCTTGGCTTCGGCAAAATTTAGCACGCTTTGTAGGGGCGCTGGTTTAACTTTTAAGCGAATCTTGTTATTATCTGCTTGGGCTTCAATTAAGTATTTCACCATTCCCAAATGGGAGTGATAACGCTGAGATACGGTGAGTACAGGAATCACGCGTTCTTGCAAGCTGTTACCACCGTGTACAAAGGTAGCGCTAGGATTACCTGTGGCGAATACAGATGTATCTTGACTAAAAATTAAGTATTTATTTTGACCTTCATATTTTAGGGAACTCAGAGAAACTGTAACGCACCCTTCTTCGGATCGTGGTTCTAAATTTATGATATAGCGGCGGGATGGGTCTTTTTTACGACCATATTTTATTTCTTGAGTGGTGTGGTCTTGTAGTAAAAAACCATGATCCGCAGTCAAGACAAATTCATTCACACCAATGTTTTTTAAGTGATTCCAGGCGGCTTTAATTTGCTGAAGCCAACTTTCAAAGGTGGCTAAACCCAGGTTAGCTTCTCCTGCATCGTCTATTTCTCTACTGTGAATGACAATCAAACGGACATCAGCACAGCTTTTTTTGAGTTTGGATGTTGTATAATTGCGAACTTCAGCTAAGTTAAAGCTGGCAATATCTTTGTTACCTTTACCATGATGAGAGATACTTTTATCTTTCATCGCCCTGACCCTTTCTTGGGGGCTGCGGACTGTATATTCACCTGTTTTAAAACCCTTAAAGCCATTGTCACCAGCTAAGATTAGCTTTCCTCCTTGGGTAACAGGGGCTAAGGCGTTCATCCCGACTGCGGTGATGGTGGGTAATTCTGCATACCTCGCTTTGAGTGAAACTATAGTACCAGCTTCAGTAAATTCGCTTAGTAGTTCTGTAGCCATTTCGTAGCGGAAGGCATCAATTAAAAAATAGGCAACTTTTTTATGATTGTTTTGGGTGAGGGGGTGGATAACTTGGTCGTAGAGGGTACGCTGTTGTAGGTCGTCTTCTGGTAAAAAGCTGTCTTTTTGGCAGATGGCGGTGAAGTCTTGGGCTAAAGTATCAGCCCAATCTCGGTATTGGCGGCGGAGTTGTTCGGTGGCTTCGAGAAGTTGGGTAAAGTGGGGTAATTTAGACTCTAGCAGGTTAAAGCATTGCTGCTCAAAACGTCGATGCGCTTGGTCTACTTGATAACCAGATCGGGTATAGTATTCTAGGGATTCTCTGAGATTATCTAGAGTTTTAATGCCTCCAGAGTTTTGAATTTTATCGCCCAAAGTCGCAGCAGCTTGGATGAGTGTCCATTCTATTCTATGGTTGCGATCGCCTTCTAACCAAAATCCAGGTGATTCTGTGCGGGGTTGTGACCAGGCTAGAACTTTGGTAAATTTCCCCGCTAATAGTGCTTGGACTGCGGCGGCTAAAACTTCATTTTCTCCCCATTGGAAAGTCTTAATTTTGCTTAATTCTTCTGTGCTAACTGTTTGCAGTTCTAGTTCTAGGTGGGACTCTACAATGATCGCTTTGGCGGCGTAGGTGTCAGGATAGCGTTGGCGGAGATATTCTATGAGTTGCTTGCAGGTTTTCAGCAGGGGTGGAGAAAGTTGGCTGAGGGGTTGGAGTTGGGAAAGGTGGGGTGAACGGTTGAGGTCTTGGACATATTCAACGCACATCAGCCAAGCGGCGAAGGCTTCACCTAGTGTGGAGAAGGAGAGGGTTTCTTGGTAGCAGTAGAATTGTAAAAACGCGTCATCCATTCCTGTGTGACGGTAAAGATGTTGGCGAAGGATGTCAAGGTTGTGGGTATCTCTTAATTGAGACCGTAGCTTTTTTGCTTCATCTATGATGCTGTCTAAATCTAGCAAACCTTCCAAAATCCACTCAAGGCTGAAATTTTCTAAATATTTAGCTAGGCTATCTTGGGGTTGGGAAAGGGTATTTTCTAACCAAGTTTCGGCGGCGGTGAGGTTCGTAAAGCCTTGAGAAAGGTAATTTTCTAATTCTGTGGGGGTGACTTGACCTGTGGCGGCTTCGCGGATGAGGGTGTCTAAAGCTTTGCGAAAACGATAACCAGCCCGGTAAAGTTCTAAAATTGGGGTTTTGCGAATCGTATCTTCTGTATGTCCGGGCATATGGATGAGTAATGGTTCGGGGTCGAGTCCATTACCGTAAGATTCGAGGGCGAATAATATTTCTAGATAACTACCGCGAAAGGCGATGACTGGGGCAAAAAATGTGCCTTGGCGATGGCGGGTTATTAGTTGATCAACATAACTGTTATAGTGTGCGTCTTTATCTAGCCAGATGACTATACCTTGTTCCCGTAATTTCTGTTTTATTTCTTCTTCTAGATAGGTGGTGATGATGGGCATAGGAATTGAGGGGAATATAAGGTTCGTAGTGAGGGCTTTAGCCCTATTTTGAGGGCTGAAGCCCTCACTACAAACATACTCATTCTTCTTCGTAGTCTGGGGGTATGGGGATAGGCCAGTCTTCTTCTGGCTTTGGCTTGGGTTTTTTTATCGCCTTGGTTGCGGGATTCGATTAAGTCGTTGAGTTCGCCTTCAATTTGGCTGAGTTCGGGGATGAGGCGATCGGCTAATAGGGTTTGTAAGGTGTTTTCTGTCCAACGGTGAATGCTGATGTGGGCGACAAAGTTCTTTTTGGCGGATCTGATACCAAGCTAGCCCAAGGGATATCTTGCAATGTCCCTTGGGGATGTGTAACTTGAGGGTGTTAATGGGTAACTTTAAGTTGTTTTACGGCTACTGTTGAGTAAACCTGGTCAATAAATCTTCGCGAGATAATTGTAGCAATAAAGGAGTAAATTCTTCCGGTGGTAATGCTAATAA
>JADQBA010000487.1 GCA_016903675.1 Stigonema ocellatum SAG 48.90 = DSM 106950
GCAACGTGTGTGTGACCACGAACCCAAAATTTTCTAACAAGCGTTCTAAGTCTGGGATGGTTTAACCATTCACTCGACTCTAGTACATGTTGTGCAACTGACGAATTGGCTGCAAATTTTTCGTACCGCAACCCAAGAGATTTAAGTACTTTCTCAATACACGAAGCCTGTACCGTGTGAATATCTCCAATGACATCATAAAGCGTAGTTTCCCATAATTTGGCAGGTAGTTCGTACTTACCGTTAAATGGGCGCAATATCTTATCTATGTCGTATTCAGAGAGTCCCCAAGCCTTCAACGAACCGTACTCATTCCACAAATCAGAACGTAGCAAACCTAGGCGAGCAGCAATAGTATCAAGTTCAGAGGACTTCCACTTGTTGGGTTGAATAGTTCCGACAATGGCAATACGAGTTACCGTTTTTATCCCTTTTACTTTTTTCTTTCTCGCCATGAGTTCGACCTCTCAGGTGTTTGCT
>JADQBA010000292.1 GCA_016903675.1 Stigonema ocellatum SAG 48.90 = DSM 106950
ACAAATCCTGCCACTTACACCTACACACAAGTAAACGTACTGGAAAGCAGAAGGCTTGAGCCGTATGATGCGTAAGTGTCATGTACGGTTCTTAGGGGAGGGGGACACGGTGACGTGTGCCTCCTTACCCGACAAAAAGACCGCAGGAGTGGATGGGATTAAATCACTATCCCCAGCAGCGCGTTTTGACTTGGCAAAAGGTCTATTCATCCAAGGTCAATCCAAGCCTACACGTAGGATATGGATACCAAAACCAGGAAAAACTGAAAAAAGACCGCTCTCGATACCCACCATTACAGACCGTGCCCTTCAGGCGGTAGTAAAAGCTACCCTTGAACCAGAATGGGAGGCTCGTTTTGAGCCCTCAAGCTATGGTTTTCGACCGGGTAGGTCAGCCCACGATGCCATCAAGCACATTAAAAACTGCATAATATCAAAACCTAAATTTGTACTAGATGCAGATATTTCGCAGTGCTTTGACCGCATCAATCAGGAGGCATTACTTCTGAAACTAAACATGAACGGTTCCGTCAGGCAACAAATAAAAGCTTGGCTAAAATCGGGAGTGATAGATTCCGGAAAATTTGTAGCTACAACGGCTGGAACACCCCAAGGCGGTGTAAGTGCGCTACGAAGCGCATAGTGGTAATGCTTAAAGTCAAATTAACAGGAGGTGATTAGTAAGACTAACAAGCTGGTGGCTCACCCCAGAGCGCCAAGGCTGATTCGGCAGGTGGGGGATAATGAGTAAGAACCCATCTGAAGCCCGAAGAACAAGGGGCGAAACGTTGGCACTCCGTTACAGCGTTAGGCTCCGAGCCTGAACTTGACTATGGTACTCCGGAACCCTTGTCGGAAGCGTCCTCACCTTGAGCGTACTGTTAAATGACGGAGATGGTACGAGACATCAGGTAACTCAGTCTTTTACTCGGCTGATGAAAAGGTCTTTTGATTCGGACTAAACCGCACTAGCTATAGGGGTATAAGCTATCGGCTGATGTTGGGGACACTGGGTGTGTGTCCTACGGGCGTAAAGAGGGAACCTAAGGTCAAGTGCAACACGTACCACTATGTGAACGTAGGAAGCATGATGGTTGGTCTTCACGAAGACTGGGCTAACTGCGGCTGATGAAACCATCATGTGGCAGAGCCGTCATAGTAGTTTGAGCCGGAAAATAGTCCGGTACATGGTGAAGGACGGCAGTCATTGCAGGAGGAACGATACGGGTATTAGAGAGGACTAAAATGTATGTCCGATATTATCAAAACCCAAAGTAGCCTTGCCACCAAGGCGAAGCATAATCCTCAGCATCAGTTTGACCATCTCTATCGGTTAATTTGCCGAGAAGATTGGATTCACGCTGCCTTAAAATCTGTCCTCTCAAATCAGGGGGCAAAAACTGCGGGAATCGACGGGGTGACCAAAAAGGAACTCGCATCAGTTACGGCACAAGCCGAATTTGTGAGTGAGTTACGGTTACTACTGCAAACTAAGCAGTTTCGACCAACACCAGTACGCCGAGTATATATTCCCAAAGCGTCGGGTAAGCGTCGTCCATTGGGTATCGCCACTTTGAAAGACCGTGTGGTACAAATGCTATTGAAGATGGTGCTAGAACCAATATGGGAGAGCGACTTTCTTAACTGCTCCAACGGGTTTCGACCTGGACGCAGAACACAAGATTGCATTGCTCTATTAGATAGCTACATCAACAAGCGTAATAAATACTACTGGGTCATAGAGGGGGATATTAAAGGAGCATTTGACAACATCCACCACGAGATTTTGTTAAAACTTGTGGCTCAAAGAGTTGCAGACCCTAATCTCCTTAAGTTGGTCGAGCGTTTCCTCACAGCTGGAGTGATGGAAGGCGCATTGTTTCGGCGTACAGAAATTGGTACGCCACAAGGTGCCGTTTGCTCTCCACTGTTTGCGAATATTTACCTACACCAGTTAGACCTCCACTGGTGGAATAAATATGGCAATCTAGACCGTAAACAAAAAGAGAAACGCCGAACACAACACTTGGGAAACTGTGCTTTGATACGCTATGCGGACGATTGGCTGCTGTTAACAAACGGCGACAAAGCTGAAGCATACCGATTACGTGATGAGTTTCAAGCCTTTCTCAAACAAGAGTTAAAGCTGGAGCTTAACATCGAAAAAACACGTGTGACCCATGTGAATAATGGTTTTGATTTTCTTGGCTTCCACGTCCAACGCTACGTTAGCGCCCATGATAAACCAAAACTTTTGGTGACACCAACCGAGGAAGCTAAGTTTCGCCTGAAATCCAAAATTAAGGAGATGACTGACCGGAAATACTATCAGGATTCCCCTTTACTGAAGTTTACTGCAATCAATGCAGTATTACGAGGGTGGATTGGTTATTATTGCCATTGCAATGCAAAGGAAACAGCCAAGGACCTAGATTACTGGGTAAATGAAAGGCTATTCCTCTGGCTGCAAAAACGACATCGCCTACCACCCCGCCGGATTATCAAGATGTATAAAATGCGTCAAAACGGCACAAGAGATAACTGGGGAATTAGGAATGGAGAGGACTATTTGTACCTGTACCGTATGAGTGACAAGCCGATTACCAAGTATCGCTCACGCTCACTCCCGAATCCATATCTGGAAGGTGAATGGTCTACAGCTTTAACAACACCAAATGTTCCAATATCTGATCATGTTTGGCTCGGTAATGCCGATAATGAACACTGGCGAGAATTGAAAGAGGAAATTTTGGCAGAACGAGGAGCCAAATGTGCTGCCTGCGGCAGTACAGAACAACTCGATTTGCATCATATTAAACCACTAAGAATTGGTGGTCAGGATGTCAAAGAGAATTTACAGATCCTATGCCGCCACTGCCATACTTTAACGCCTTCGTTTGGTGACCATAGGAGGTTGCAATGATGGAAAGCCGTGTGACGCAAAAGTGTCACGCACGGTTTGGGGAGAGGGATAGAGAAACACGCTCGCCGCAAGGCTTGAAAGTGCGCTCCGTCCCTACTCCATTTTCACCTTTATTATCATCCATCGCCTTACATGGGTTAGAAAACCTGATAAACCAAGAGTTTCCTGTCAATAAAGCCGGGAAAATCAAAGGGGCTAAAAGCAAATTTGGCTACGAAATATCCCAAACCTCATTTATTAGGTACGCAGATGATTTCGTAGTTTTAAGTGAATCTAAAGCGGTCATTCTGAGGTGTGAGGAATTAATCAGAGAGTGGCTCAAAGGTATTGGCTTAGAACTGAAACCCGAAAAGACTCGGATAGCACATACGCTACATCCACACTTAAGTGAAGATGGTAAACCTGGATTTGATTTTCTGGGACACCACATTCAACAGGTAGAAGTGGGGAAATACCGCGACAATAAAAATAGTCAAGGTACTCGTCTTGGTTTCATCACCCTCATTACCCCCTCCAAGAAGGCAATTGAGGCTCATAAACAGGATATGAAAAGCATCATCACAAAACACAGGTCTCGTTCCCAGGCGGAACTAATTAAAGACCTTAATCCTGTTATTCGGGGATGGGCTTCATATTACAGAGTCTCAGATGCTGGAACTACTGGGGATTTCGCCCGATTAGACAGAGTAACCTATCTTCTTCTTAGAAGATGGGCTAAAAGACAAACCGGGAGCATTAATCTGGGTCATCAAAAATATTGGCACACCATAGGTGACAACCATTGGGTATTCACCACAAGGTCAGAAAGTAATCCTTTACGATTACTAACACATATCGAATTTCACAAAGCGCGTGAACGATTATGTCAAGGTTCGTGGTGATAAAAGTCCTTTTGATGGTGACTTAATTTACTGGAGCTTAAGACTAAGCAAGCACCCTGAGATGCCTACCACTAAAGCGAAGCTTCTCAAAGAACAAAAGGGTAAATGTGCTTGGTGTGGCTTACATTTTCAACAAAGCGATTTATTGGAAATTGACCATATTAAACCCATTTCCTGTGGAGGTAAAAAGGAATGGTACAATCTCCAATTACTACATCGCCATTGCCACGATGAAAAAACTGCCCATGATAGCAGCTTGAAGTCCCATATTGACAACATGGAAACACATTGAGTAGCCGTGTGTAGTGAAAATTACAAGCACGGTTCCGGACGGGAGGGGTGGAACAGTAATGTTCCCCTCGACCCTCTCAAACCTGCAAGATGGTCTGAAAACCCTTGTTGTATATAGGCTTGAGACTTTTTGAGGCGAACCAACAGATTTGTGTATAAATGCACTGGCACTTTCTACGCAATAATTGCTTTTTTAACAAACAGAATTACAAATACTGTTTGGTTGGAGTCTCTGGATTGGGCTACAAAGCTTGATGTCAAAGAGTTTCAGTCAATTCACCCCAAAAGATGATCATTGCCCTAGCTGTAAAACCTGTAAATAAAGTTAATAAATACTCCGGTTTTTGTAGCTATAGGTACCTAAGTTTTGTCCCCTGGTGTCAATTTTACTCAAACATCGCTGAAACTTATATATAGTAAGAGTTTTCAGTTCATCTTGCCCTTCATGACAGCTTCGCTATATCTACCCCTTTTAGCACGCTTTCGGAAAATCACCATCACCGCCTGATCAGTGATCCGCCGTATCAAGACATGACCGCCACGCCTTACGCCACAAATCAAAGCACTACAAGCATCACCTCTTACTTTAAGCCAAGCATCAAGGGCAGAAATAGCACAGAGAGGCAAATACACAGTCCGAGACTTTCCCCCTTTACCCAAGCGGACACAATAGCGAAGGTTGTCGTGGGTTGTCAGGGGTGGGTTGCAGCAAACCCTTCATATGCCTTAAAATCAGCCCGTTGTTGATCAGCTGTCGGGGGGGTGTCGTGGGTGTCGAGCGTCAACCTCTCAAAGCTAGAAGCAGCAGTGTTCTTGAGAGCTTATGCACAACTTCGTTATTGGGTTCAAAATGTTTGAAACGGGGATTGGGGATTGGGGACTGGGGACTGGTGACTGGGAAGATTTGGATAGGTGCAGCACCGAACCAAATCTTAAAAGAATTTGTTTCCCAATCCCCAATCCCCAGTCCCCAGTCACGGAGCGCCCAGGATTCCCCGACTTGCTCTTACGTAGTCGGGGAATCCTGGGCGCGACCTGTTGAATTTTGAATGAGCGAATTTTGAATTTTGAATTTTGAATTGAATGTAGGGGCTGTCGTGGGCTGTCGGGGGTGGGTTGCTACAAATCCTTATCTGCCATAAAATAACCTGGTTGTCAATCTGCTGTCGGGAGTTGTCGAGCGTGTCGAAGGTCAAATTGTCAAAGCAAGAAGCAGCAGAGTTCCTGGGAGTTTCACCCCGCACTGTGGAACGACATGCGCAGCGGGGGAGTTTACACCCAGTTTATGAACATGGTGAAAATGGTAAGGAGGCTTTTTACAACCTCAGTGAACTGGAGAAACTCCAGTCAAATCTCAATACTCAAACTCATACTTCCGAGGTTGTCGGGGGTGAAGTGACGGGGGTTGACGGGGGTGAGGTTCAATCACCAGATGCAGGAAACAGCATCGCACAACAAACATCACTAGTCCTCACCATCCGAGAAATAGTATTTGAGGTACTTGCTGCTGTGCGGATCAAACAATCCCCACTAGATTCATACCGCGAACTATCTGAAGCAGCGGCGCAGGGCTGGATACTTCCCACGTCCGTTGT
>JADQBA010000175.1 GCA_016903675.1 Stigonema ocellatum SAG 48.90 = DSM 106950
GGTAGCGGTGGTCACGTTGGTGACTTAGTGCTGCAAGATAAGAAAGGTAAGTCCTCTGCTCACGTTGGTGGTAACGGCGACATTGAGTTGGGTGGTAATGGTCACGACGCGAAAGTGGAGTTATCTGACGCATCTGGTAAAGTGACTATCAAACTAGATGCAAAATCCGGTGATATTGTGATTTCTGGAATCTCCCTCAAGAGTTTGCTAGAGCGGATCGAGGCACTGGAGAAGCAATCTAAGTAAATCTCCTATTGGTTGATTCGAGTTTAGTTAGCTTGTGTAGAGAAGTTACATGTAACGCAATACTGCGTAGGTTTTGAATAGTTCAGGTGCCAGAAACCCGGTTTCTTAAAGAAACCGGGTTTCTAATTTTTGGGGTTTCTAATTTTTGCAAATCCTACGCAGTATTGACATGTAACGTCTCTACAACGGTTTTGGGATTTCCTTAACCGACCAATGTTGACACCTTAACGCTCATGGGTAAATCTACCCAAGCAGTGATCCGCTTGCCAGTATTCGAGGGTAACACCTGAAACACAAAAGCATTATCAATCCAATCAAACGTCATTGCCGTGTAGTTTTCCGCACCAGCTACTGTCAAACTATAAGAACCAGGACGCAATGGTAAATGAAATTTAAATACAACTTCCAGTCCGGTTCCTGGCTCCAACTTTCCTATGGGACAATTCTCTTCAATGGTATTACTGCCAATCAGTTCGTTACCGTTCTTATCGCAGACAAAAAAACCAACAATACACCCTTGTAGTGGCTCATAAACCTGAAGTTCCACAAGCAATGTCACTTGTTCATTAAACCCAAAAATTGGCGTTTCCCCATGATTCTCTCCCCATTGATTGAGCATTTCAATGCTTTCAATCAGCGCCTTGCGGCTTCCTCTGCGAGTCGGATTGACTTTAACTAAAGTCTGCCGAGCAGTATTTTGGTTAACGTCAGAATTGGTTTGCTGTTCCTCATTAATAGGTGCTATTCCCAACTCTGTTTCTGTAACCAGCTTAATGTATTTAATAATTACGGCATTGGGCGACCCAGAAGTGTAAATTTTGCCTTGATGAATCATCACAGCCGAATTACACAAAGTCTTAATGGCACCAGAATCATGAGAGACAAATAGCGTTGTCACACCAGAATCCATCAATGCTCGCATCCGCCGCATCGAACGGTGTTGAAACACCACATCTCCCACCGCCAGCGCTTCATCGACAATGAAAACTTCCGGGTCTACATTGACCGCTACTGCAAATGCTAAGCGGACAAACATCCCGCTGGAATATGTTTTTACTGGCTGGTCTATAAAATCTCCGATATCGGCAAACCCAGCAATTTCATCAAATTTATCTTCAATTTCTTTTTGATTTAACCCCAACAACCGCCCATTAAAAAACACATTTTGCCGTCCGGTAAACTCTGGGTTAAACCCACTGCCAAGCTCCAACAGTGCAGAAACCCTTCCCTTAACTTGTACTTCTCCTGTCGTTGGTGTCAAGGTTCCGGCAATAATTTGTAACAGTGTACTTTTGCCCGAGCCATTTCGCCCAACAATTCCTACGGTTTTTCCTTTGGGAATCTCTAAATTAATATCTTGCAGTGCCCAAAATTCATTATCTGTGCTTTTCCCAGGTAATAAAATTTCCTTGAGCCGGTCTACAGGACGAGCATACCGCTTAAAGCACTTCGAGACATTTTTCAGGGAAATGGCTATTTCTTCTCCCATGCTTTTGCTATCAATCCTCAAAACTCCCAGAGCATGAACACATTACGCTCTTTTTTAAAGAGCGCATCGTTGCTATTTTGCCAAAATCTTTCAATACATAATGAATCCTCTGATGTTGCTTATGGTTGCCATTTTGCCAAAATCTTGCAGCCTCGGAATTCATTCCGAGGCTAATAGCTAAAGTCGGCTCAAGCCGACTAGAAGTCCACCAAACTAACTTTGCGCTTGTAGTAGCGCTTTAGCGCCGGTTAATTTCAGTAACTCTATAAAAATCCTAAATCTAGCTTAGGCATAGAAACCCAGTTTCTTAAAGAAACCGGGTTTCTGAGTAGGTGCTTAACTGAACTGTATTGGTATATAATCTGCTTTGTTTTGCTAGAACAAGTCAAAATTAGGAGCTTTATGAGATAGATTACGGTTGTAGTAAGGGTCTCCTCCCAGAGTTTTTAAATAGTGATTCCACTTATTATTTAATTGAGACCATTCGCCTGGTCTTAAACCCTTCTGGCGACTAGCTGACTCGTAGTGAATAAGTTGAGCATAGGGTGTTACTACATTGCGATATCCTGCTTGATGGGCTTTTAAGCAGAAATCTACATCGTTGTAGTTCACAGGAAACGCCTCATCTAGCCCCCCTAATTGGTGAAACACCTCTTGTCGTATCATCAAGCAAGCAGCAGTCACGGCTAAGTAGTTTCTGGTGACAATGTTGGAACAATAATAACCAGGGTGTTCGCTATCAAAACCGTAGAAGGCATGGCATGGATCCCCTTCAAGTAGTATTACCCCTACGTGCTGTATTTTATTATCAGGTAATAAAAGTTTTGCGCCTACTGCACCAATTTCAGTCTGTTGTGCAAGTTCTAGCATTGACTCCAACCAGTCTGGGGTCATCACCTGTGTATCATCATTCAATAACAGCAGGAATTGCCCTTTGGCTTTAGCTGCACCTGTGTTGATTCGCATGGAGAAGTTAAATGGTTCGGCACAGCGGACTATTTGCAGTTTAGGAGTAGCAATCTTTTGTAGGGTTGACTCTGGAATATCATATCCATCAACTACAATAATTTCAAAGTTACCATAGGTACTTAGCTGCTCTATACTGCGGATGCAATTTTCTAACAGACACAGGGAACCTTCAGGGATGTCAATCTTTTTGCCAGCACTGGGAATGATGATGCTAATTAAGGGTTCACCAACAATATCCCGTCGAACTCTGTAAATACCAGGGTTTGGTGTTTCTTCTACACGCCCAGGATATAAGCTGCGTTCCAGCATTGCTTCGAGAGCTTTTCTACCAGCAGTATACGCCCAAGGCTTTGCTTGTGAGCCTGAAGCGGCGGATGAGGGTATGGTGCGCCAATGATACAAAATTTTGGGAATATGGTAGATGTTCTTTGTTTTTTCTACGACTCGTAATACCAAATCATAATCTTGTGAACCGTCATACTCGCTGCGAAAACCGCCAATTTCACGGATAATGCTAGTACGGTAGACACCTAAATGACAGGTGTACATACAGGAATAGAAATACTCTGGCGACCAGTCTGGTTTGAAACAAGGAGCAAATCGGTTTCCTTTAGTATCTATTTTGTCTTCGTCGCTATAAATAAAATCTGCCTCTGGGTGCTGGTTAATGAGCTTGGCGTTTTCAAATAAAGCATTAATCGCTAATTCATCATCATGATCCAGAAGGACGATATAGTCTCCTGTAGCTAACTCTAAAGCCGAGTCACTAGCAGATAAAATATTCCCATTTTCTGTGCGGAATACAACTTTTATCCGTGGTTCCAGTTTACTGTAATGAGTCAGAATGGAGGAAATATGGGGTCTTGAAGAAGCATCATCAGCAATACAAAGTTCCCAGTTTGGATATATTTGATTAAGAACGGATTTAATTACCTTCTCTAGGAATTTTACGTCTACATTGTAAACAGGTATAATCACAGAGAATTTAGGGCGTAAATGCCATTTGTCAATTTGTTTGTGAGCATTGTTAATATCTTGCTTTGTTAAGCTATTTTTGTCTATCCATTGTTTATATGATGCTATTCTATTTCTCTGTTGAGAAGTGAGGTGCCGAAACAAAAGGTGGAAGAGTCTTCGTACTCCTCGTTCTTGCCAAAGACGTTTAAGCTTGTGAATTTTGTTACTTAGAGGAAGTTTCATTTTTACAAATTTTTGACTAAAAACATCAAAGTAGCCAGTAGTTGTTAATGATTCCTCTGGTACAGCAGCTTTTCTTTAACTTTTAGCCACTGGTTTCTCATCTGCCAAAATTTACTATTTTCTAGGGTGGTAACTAAAGCTTGTAATCTTTGAATTTCTGCATTTTTTTGTTGTAATTCTGTGTAACATTGAGAAATATCTGAGAACCGAGTGGTAGTTTTGAGTATGCATTCCAATCGATTTTTAATTTTCTGCCCAATAACTTTTGGGTTTAATAATAAATTAATTTGTTCTGCTGCTTTTGCACCAACTTGCTTGGCTTCGTCATAATTATTAAATACGTATTGCATTAAGTACGTCGCATGGTCAATATCTGCTTCCGCCCAAAAATTCCCTTTTTTGTAAAGTCCATAGTCTTCTGTTAGGGGAACTAAGGAGTATTTGACAGGAAAACTATTACTAATATTCATAAATTCAGTGTTAGCTGAGTAGGCAGTTGCTATGACTGGTTTTCCATAGCACATTGCCTCAGCAATTGTCAACCCAAAACCTTCAGAACGATGCAAAGATATGTAGCAATCACAATGGTAAATTAGTGCATTTAGCTCATCTTTTAGCAAATATCCATCGATTAATTTGATATTGGTAAATTTCGCTACCAAACTTTTTAGTCGTTTGAGTTGATCAGGAAAGTATTTGGCATTAGAAAATTTAATAACTAGTAATACATTTTCGTTGTTTTGACCAAAAGCTTGGTTAAATGCTTGAATAACTGCTGCGGGATTTTTCCGCTCAAATACGCTGCAAAAATCAAATATAAAGAGGAAAATAAACTTATTGTGTGGTAATCCCAGTGCTTGTTTACTAGCTCTTGGTTGTGGTAGCGAGATACTGTGCATGACCTTAATCACTGGTATTGGGGATACTGGTGCGATCGCTTCCACACAGTAACTGCTAGGAGTCCATATTTCATGAAAAAGATCAAAAGCGGATAGCCATTCTGAAGGAAAATCTGAAAGTTCCCATGCCCAGAACCCTATGTTATATTTATTTTTAAAATATTCAGCGTGGGTGGAACTGATAAAAGTATTGATCATATCCACATTCACCTGAATGATATTTACTGGATAAGGATTATCGTCAGAAAACTCTGTGTAACTAGAGTCTAGCTTCCTGTGCATTGCATTAAAAGTGCAATTATTAATGACAAAAGGGATACCTACCGCCTCAATTGCTCTAATAGTTGCTCTGACCCCTTCACCCAGCCCAAACTCACTGTTTACATAACCTGAAATATTAACACCAGGCATAACACTCGCTGTAGCAGGTGGAATGTCAGGCTTTGAATGCATGGTTGTTCTCCTTGATTGCCAAATCCATCAAAATTATGAATTATGAATTATGAATTTACTTTTTTTCATAATTCATAATTCAGCATTCATAATTTTTGTTCTTTCAGTTGTTTGAGGTCATAATCAACCATTAACTCAACCAACTGCTCAAACGAATATTGAGGTAGCCAACCCAGTTTGGTCTTAATTTTATCAACGCAACCGACTAACTGTACAGGTTCATCGGGACGGTAGAATGCAGGGTCAACAGACACATAATCTTGCCAAGTCAAACTCACGCAATTAAAGGCGCACTCGACTAACTCCCCTACTGAGTGAGTTTCGCCACTGGCAATGATATAGTCATCTAGCTTGTCTTGCTGCAACATCAACCACATAGCGTATACCGCATCTTTAGCGTAGCACCAGTCACGTCGTGCATCTAGGTTCCCAAGTTTTAATTCCTGGGCTAAGCCCAGTTTAATCATCGCCGCAGTATGTGTGATTTTGCGAAACACGAATTCTGTACCGCGTCGGGCTGATTCGTGAGTATAGGTGATACCGCAGCAGGCGTAAAGGTTGTATTGTTGGCGATAGTTAACCGTCATCCAATGTGCGTAAGCTTTGGCGACACCGTAGGGGTTGCGGGGACGAAAGGCGGTGCGTTCAGTTTGGGGTGATTCGTCGGGTTGACCGAAGACTTCGCTACTGGAAGCTTGGTAAAATTTGGCGTCAGGTTTACAGCGCCGGATAGATTCAAGGAGGCGGGAAACACCGAGGGCGGTGTATTCGGCGGTCAGGGCTGGTTGTGTCCAGGAGAGGGGGACGTAACTTTGGGAAGCGAGGTTATAAATTTCATCAGGTTGGGTTTCGCTGATGACATCCATTAAGGAAGATTGATCTAGGAGGTCCCCGGATACGATTTGGATCTGGTTGAAGAGGTGACTGACGCGCTCTAGGTTACTTGTGCTGGATCGGCGGACTAAGCCGAAGACTTGATAGCCTTTTTCTAAAAGGAGTTCAGCGAGATAGGAGCCGTCTTGTCCAGTTAAGCCTGTGATTAAAACTTTTTTTGTCATTTACATCTATTGTTATGGTTATGAGGGTAAAAGATGTGTCTGGTGAGGCTAAGTGTAGCAAACTAGGTTTTATTTTTGCCAGACCATTTGGATAATTCCACTCATAATCAAGCTCAAACCAAAATATTCCATCTGTTACAACAGCATTAGTTGTCGTTTACTGTGTGTACTTATCAATAGAGTCAATAATAGGACTTACGCATGCTCTCAAATTCACCATCATACGCATCAACGGATAATGGTGGTTTCAGACGTGTAGGGGCGGGGTAAAGAGCGCCCCTACGGTGGGTGATAATGGTTCTCATTTGTTAAAAAATCAAACGTTGAGGTACTAAAAATGCACACTGCATATCTGAAGATTGCTGTCAATGCGTAAGTCCTAAATAACTTGAGCAAAGTCAGCTAATAAACTTTTAGGACTATCAGTCCCAACCTTGGCTGCTTCCCTTCCTACATAGTCAGCAAGCAATTTACGTCTAGCTTGAGGAGAACGTTGCACTTGCTCGAAAAACTCTGCATACATACGACCGCAAAGTTCCGGTGAGTGTTCTTTAGCAATGTATTCAACTGCATTCTGACTTAAAAACTTCCTAAGCTCTGGCTTTTCGGTTAGTAGAACCAAAGCCTTAAGTATTTCGTTTACTTCATCAGTTTGATTAGGCTGAGCGATTTTGAATACTACATCATTTGGTAAATCAGAGAAGGAACCTATATCTGTAACGATTGTAGGCTTACCAACAGATAATATTCGCAAAAGCGAGCTTGAGCTTTCACCATTGAAAGGAAACCGGAGGTTTAAGCAAATGTCAGATATTTCTATATAACGGTAAAACTCTGGCATATTTACATAACCAGTAACCTTTACTTTACCTTGTAAACTCAGTTTATTAATTTCGCCTTCAATATCAGTTGATCCAAGGTAATCAGTGCCACCTACAAATATTAAGCAAGCATTTGGCTGAATGGAAAGATATTTCTTAAAAGCACGCAGGATGTATAGGGGACGCTTGGTATGATTGACAAAACCAAATGTGGAAATTACAAAACTGTTGGTTGAAATATCTAACTTTTGATGTATCTCTTTAACTTTATTGTCGCTATGTTTAAATTGAGATACTACAAGGGGTATGTGCACAATATTTTCATTATCACGACTAAAATCTTTTACAGCACAATTGTAAGTCCATCTGCTATGTACAATCACTCCTAGAGAACGGGTAAAGATTCTCCTATTCAGGTAAATTCCAGCTTCCGAAAATTTCTCATTAACATTCAGATTTCCGTTTTCTAGCTGATTTAGTATTTCTATTGCTCTATCTTTGCCATAGTTGTGTTCCAATTCTTTAAAAACAGTTACCCCAAGTTCTGGACAACGAGCATCCATATAATTAATTAGTCCGCCCAAAGAATAATCGTGCAACACCGATATACCTGAGTACCTCATTAATTGGGAGTATATATAACAGTGGTAACTGCTGTTACCAAGTTGATATATAATAGATTCGTAGTCTTGAGATTTTAACCTTTCCTCAAACTCAATATAAGAGAATAAGTCATTATCTCTAGTTGCATCAGGTAAATAAGTGGCATCGTGGTACAAATCAATGCTCAAATATTGGCTTACTGATGGCAATAAGTCTTGCACATAATCTGATATGCCAGATTTTATAGGTTTAAATGGACTTAAAAAAGCTATTTGAGGCTTTTTACTATCTATCTTTACTCTATTGAATAAAATATTTACCCTGGTTAAAGGTTGATGTTCTTTGAAAACGTCAGACATCTTTTGGGCAACAGATTGCCAAGAAAATGTTGCTGCTTGTTTGAGCAAATTTTCTGATAAACTTTTTCTATAATTCTCGTCAAAGAGAACTTTTTGCATAACCCTTGCTGTATCTTCAGGCGAGTATGGATTAAACTGCTGCTCCACAGAACCTAAAATTTCTGGCAAGGAAGAGGTATTACTTGCAATAGCTGGCGCACCACAAGAAATAGCTTCTAGTAGTGGTAAGCCAAAACCTTCATAGAAAGAAGGAAAAACAAACAAAGAGCAGGTTGAGTACAAGGCTCTTAGTTCTTCATTTGTCACATAGTTAGTCAAAACAAGTGATTGATCCACTCCTAGTCTTGAAGCTAGGCGAGTGATGTCTTGAGCAAAAAAATCAGAAACTTTACAAGCGATAACTAACTGATGACTTTTCTGTAAACTATGTGGAAGTTTAGCAAAAGACGTGACCAGTCCTTCAATGTTCTTTCGCCAATCCTCACCCCCAGCATAAAGAATAAATTTTTTAGAAATCCTAAACTTATCTGCAAATATTTTGAGCCAATATTGGTATTCAGTAGCCTGAACTGGGCTAAAAAAAGAAGAAACTCCACCCGAAACGTTGAGAACTTTATTAGGGGATACCTGGAGGTATTTGATGACATCCTGACGAGTAGATTCAGAAATAGCAAATACAAAATCGGCATTCTGTACATTCTTTAATCGCCTCATGTACAGGGAATGCATATTTGGATCTTTTAAGTACCTATCTGCGAATATCAGCGGAATCAAATCATAGCAAATAACAAAAACTTTTTTATGAAAATCAGTATAATCAGGTATTGTCGAATCTGTACCCTCCATTGGGCTGGGAACAAATACAGCATCTACGTCTGCTGATATCATTGTAGTTTTCATCAGCAAATCGTTGAGATTAGTACTGCCTATCTGTGGATAATCTATATTTTTATATGGAAAGCGTTTTTTATCTAATTCAGGGGCTGATAAGCTACTATTAGCATACAAATGGTAGGTATGATTAGTTTGTTCACTAAGTAAACTTTCTACCACAGACTGAGTATAACGACCAATACCTCTAAATTTGGAATTATCTGTTTGAAGGGCTTGGATATCAATTCCTATTTTCATACTACCGCTACTCTTAACTCTTGATTATAGGTTTCTAGACAGGTTTTTTACATACAAGCATGGCTACAGCACCAGGAAGGTAATTATGAGGATTATGTTCTTTTAAAGATGCTTCTACTTCGTCATCTGTCATAGTCCAAGTAAAGTCATCCAAACGCACTCCATAGACTGCTAGAGAGATATCAAAACCTTGAATTAACGTGTGGAGTGATTCTTTGTCGTAAATCCTATGAACTGGTGTCACAGCCTTTTTGCCATAAGGCACTGTTAATATAAAACTACCCCTTGGCTTTAGGAGTATGTGAATCTGTTTGACGGCTTCACAATCGAAAGTTTCTCCTGTTTCATCCCCATACCACCCCAAACCAATATGTTCCAGAGTAGATAAAGCAACTACGCAATCGAAGCTAGCTGGAGGTATTACAGGCTTACAAATATCACTTTTAACAAACTTTAAATTAGGGTGTGATAAACCTATAGGACGAATATCTATTGCTGTCACTGAATAGTTAAGACAAGCCAACTCGTACGCAAGTAAACTTTCAGCAGCCCCAACATCTAAAACTGTTATATTGCTAGAGTCATACAAACGAGAAAGAGATTGCAAAACAAAAGATTTTTCAAATATTCTTTCATTAGTTCCCGCCCAGTAAGCTTCGCCGTTTTCACGGTATCCCACAATAATTGGCTCATTAAACCATAACTCACTCCCTATCCTAGCTTCATCAACAGAAGCAACTTTACTAGGCAAACTATTGTCAATTTCTAATTTGCTAAAGATTTGTTCTACCTTGTCTTCAAGCTTGGATTCTAGCTGAGAAAGCAGTTCTATTTTCTGTTCTAGCTGAGAAAGCAGTTCTATTTTCTGTTCTAGCTGAGGAAGCAGTTCTATTTTCTGTTCTAGCAGAGGAAGCAGTTCTATTTTCTGTTCTAGCAGAGGAAGCAGTTCTATTTTCTGTTCTAGCAGAGAAAACTTTTTACTAACTTCTCTATCTTTTGCAAAGTCTTCATAGCTTTTCTGTATGAAGTCATACAAAAGTTTCTTGATTGCCGTATTAAAATATACTTGTCTTTTTAAAATAGACCATGTTAGACTCTTAAGAATCTTTTTCAACCATTTACGTACAGGAGTTGTATATATTTTATTAAAAAACAATAAATAGTTACCATCTATTTCTGGAATATAACTATGTAAATTTGGATGATTGTATATATTGACTGGTTTCTTATCTTCCATATCCTGATTGTTGAGGTTAGAAAGTCTAACTGATTCTTGATAGACAGACCATATACGATCTAATATTTTTTCGGCTTCCATGGTATTATGCTACACTTATTTATTATTTAAAAGAACAATTAAATCTCAGACTTGACCATAACATCAATATCAGTAAAGCAAAAACCAATTTGCTCCAAAAGAGCATCAGATATTACCTGTATTGTTCCAATATAATCTAACCAATCATATGTAATTTCTGCGGCTGAGTCATAATTAGCAACAGCAGCGTTTACAGTATATTGCTGTGGAAGAATAGGGAGGTTAATTCTAAATTGGCAAATCATTGGTTTACCAAATTCAACATTCTCCATGTCTATTGACAAAAGGAATGTATTTGATCCAATTATTATTTGACCCAATCTATCTTTAACCTGAAACCCTACATTTAGAGGACAAATATCTAAGTTATGGGGATTTAATTTAACAGATAGTAACATATCTTCACCAACTTGAAAAATTGATTCAGCCTGACCATCTAAATCGGTAATTGAAGTCCCAGCGATTAAACCAACATGAGTTCCATATCTATTAACTCCAGGAAAATCATTTTGAAATTCTTTAGGATAAACTAGGTTAACTTGAGATGAATAATTAGTTTTTTGCTCTACCTCTTTGGACGATTGACGAGAAACTTTCGGTGCATGGGTTTTTAAATGGGGGAACTTACCATAATAAAGTTCCATATATTTAGAAACAATTTGTGAAGCCTTTCCCGAATATAGTAGATAACCATTTTCCATTAATATAGCTTTTTCACATAATTTCAGGACTGCTTGGGTGTCATGACTAACAAATATGATTGACGCTCCATTGAATCTAAGTTCTTCTAGAAACTTATAACATTTTTGTTGAAAAAATATATCTCCAACAGACAATGCCTCATCAACAATTAGAATGTCAGGATTAACACTCACTGCAACTGCAAAGGCTAATCGCACAAACATTCCACTAGAATAGGTTTTAACAGGCTGCTCCATAAAATCGCCAATGTCAGCAAAAGCAGCAATCTCCTCAAACTTAGCTTCTATCTCTTCTCGGCTTAAGCCTAAAATTTGCCCATTAAAGAATACATTTTGCCGCCCAGTAAACTCAGGATTAAACCCGCTACCAAGCTCTAACAATGCCGAAACCCGCCCATTAACCTGTACTTCCCCTGTAGTAGGTGTGAGAGTTCCGGCAATAACTTGCAGCAATGTACTTTTGCCAGAGCCATTTTGACCAATAATCCCTACAGTCTCTCCTTTAGGAACCTCTAGGTTAATATCCCGTAATGCCCAAAATTCCTGAGCGTGGCTCTTGCCTGGTAGTAAAATTTCCTTTAACCGATCTACCGGACGAGCATACCGCTTGTAGCACTTTGAGATATTTTTTAACGAAATTGCAATCTCCTCACCCATAATATCGCACACCTACTGGCAATATATTACACAGTATTTTTACCATCTATTTTTAAAATCAACCCCTCTAACTTCATCACCTCCAAACAAGCATCTTTTACAAGAGGAATCTCTACACACTCAAAAGTTCCCCCATATTAACCAAGTTATTTTCTCACATCTGGTGGCAAGTTATCCGGATCAATTCCTTGAGAGCGCAAATACTCTGCCAATCGCTCAGCGCGTTGACGTTCTGCAATGGCTTGCTCTGCTGGTATTGGTATCCATTGATTATTCTCATCAAACCAACGCAGCCACAGACCTGTGACCCCCTCATAGGTTCCTCGCCAAATTCCCAAGCCTAGTTCTATCTCTTCTATCCACAGTCGTTGCTTAGGCAGTAACAACTCTTGATAGCGAGCCCCTTCTAAGCGAAATACTCGGAGTCGATTTGTAGAACGATCATACACTACGTAGAAAGGAACCCGTAAAATTTGTTCGTAAACCTGCCACTTAGTTGGGGGTTTGTTAACTTCCCTTAGAGTCTTTCCTAGGTCCTCCTCTTCTGTACCTGGTGAAAGCAACTCTACCACAAGAAACGGTGCAACCCCTTCTTGCCAGATAACATAACTTAACCGTAAGTCTTGTTGTTGGCTTGTACGAGGTACTCCCAAGACAATGTACCAATCAGGTCTTTTGTACCACAGAGGATGACGCACATCATAGTATAAGTTTAAATCAGTGGCAACTAAAAAATCCTCTGTAGAATGGGTGGCAGGTTGGCAGGTATCGCTCAGGAGTCTGGGTTGAAAAATGTGAAATTCGTCACTGCATCCCGATTCCCCCACTAATTCACTAGGCAAATCATACATAGTGGGCAGGGTTTCTTGCGGTGGTCGGGGGGGGTCAGTTTGGTACATGGCATCATCCCATAGCAATTATCTTAATCCTATCGAACGACTACAGCTTCACAATACATCTGCAAATGCCGGACGTAGGCGTTGACAGCTAACCTTGACACTCCCCATGCCTAAAGGCAAGGGGATTCTGTAAGAGTTTCAGCCGTATCTCCTATATATCCGACTGTCGGAGTTTCCCACACATGGCGGTGATTCCCAGAGGCTTGGTTCCTGGACTCAGTATACTCTGGCACTGATAACTTCCGAGGCGTAACTTTCCCCCAGTCCGGGGGTAGGGTCTTTTTATTTTTTGGGAAGACCAAGTCCACTCTCTTAGCTAGTGTTCTGCTAGCTTTGGTGTCGGCATGTTCTGTGTAGCCACATTGCGTACAAAGAAACTTTTCGCCTTCACGATTGCTAGAGTCGATATGCCCACATTGTGGACATTCTTGGCTTGAATGCTTAGCCGGGACAACGATTACTGGCACACCCGTTTTAACTGCAAGCCAAGCAATTTTGTTGAAAATATCACCCCAACCAGCATCAACGATAACCCGGTTCAATCCAGTCTTTTGAGAACTGCCATTGCGCTTATAACCACCCTTACCATCATGTTTAGGCTTGGCACGTTTGACAATATTTTTAATTTTAAGGTCTTCTCGCGCCACAGCATCAGCAGTCTTGACAATTGTGGACGCTACTTGCCAGTTGTACCCATCCCTTTGCTGGGTAATTTTGTGTTGCTGTTTGGCTAATTTCTTGATAGCCTTAATCTTGTTCTTAGAACCTTTTTGTTTACGAGCAATAGCGCGTTGACGCATTGCTAACCGACGCGCTTTCCTCTTATTGGTTGCGAAGCGTTTATTCTCAAGGAATCTGCCATCGGACAAAGCGACTAGCTTCGTTATGCCGACATCAATGCCAACAACTGATTTGCACAAATCCAGCGCGTTTAGCTCTGGCAGGATACCAGGAATTTCCACCAACATCGAGATGTACCAACCGCCAGGATTTCTTTTGATTGTGCAAGTCCTTAAATCCTGAATCAGCGATAAATCCCGACTGTTGTGGAATTTGACTTCACCTATACCAGGTAGGTAAGCAGTGGCATAATTCTTGCGAATATGACGCAGAATAACGCGACCTGGCTTGTACTCAAAAGAATCTAGCCGTCGCAGGAATTGGGGAAAACCTCTACCTTGCTTCCAAAAGTTGGCGTAAGCGGTATCCAGCTTAGCAATATTACGCTGCAAAACACATGAATCAATGGCAGCAAAACTATCCAACGATTGCCTCAGTTCGGACGTAACTTTCATCTGGATGCCAGACGCTGAATCCCACTCACGCTTGGTTCCGATAACTTCCTTCGTTGTCTTGTCCTTGACTTTAGACTGCTTGGTCGCTAGCTCCAGATTTTCGGGAATGACACCATGTTTGAGAACTGGGCAGGTTAGGGGACAACAAGAACCTACTTCAATCCTTGATCGTATTTCACAGTAAGCTCCATAGGCATAAGCAATAGGGGTATCAATATCTTGGTTGTTAGCATCGAACCCGTCTATCCGTTCTCTCAGTGCATAATTACGATGCTTTCTTAATGTTACTAACCATTCCTCAAGAGTTGCCTCCTGAGATTGGTTGGGCAACATCTTAAAATTCCATCGTACTTGCACGAACCGTGGTTCCTTTAGTCCTTGACTGTTATACTTTTAGTATAGCGCCAGTATCTAAATATGTCTACAAAAAAAAGACTAAAAAACCAACCAGTTTTACACGATGAAGTTAAATCATCGCATCACATATTTTTGACTCCTACTTCATGGTTGAAGCTTCAAGAACGTGCTGCATTCCTTGGGGTAAGCGTCAGTGAATTGATTGAGGCGTGGGCTAGAAATATTGACGGGGACTGAAGTCCCCTACGCACTTACCCCATGTCTGAAGCCAGGGGCTTGCGTGCTATGAATTTTGGTCATTTTCTCACGTCCAGTGGTAAGTTATCTGGATCAATTCCCTGAGAGCGCAAATACTCCGCCAGTCGCTCAGCGCGTTGGTGTTCTTGCTCAGCGCGTTGGCGTTCTTGCTCAGCGCGTTGGCGTTCTTGCTCAGCTTGCTCTGCGGGTATCGTTATCCATTTTCCATCTGCATCATACCAACGCAGCCACAAACCTGTAACCCCCTCATAGGTTCCTCGCCAAATTCCCAAACCTAGCTCTATCTCTTCTAACCATAGTTGTTGCTTAGGTAACAACATCTCTTGATAACGAGTCCCCTCTAAGCGAAATACTCGTAGTCGATTTGTGTAACGATCATACACTGCATAGTAGGGAATCCGTAAAATTTGTTCATAAACTTGCCACTTCGTTGGAGGCTTGTTAACTTCCCTCAGGGTTTTCCCTAGGTCTTCCTGTTCTGTACCAGGTGAAAGTAACTCTACTACAAGAAACGGATCAACACCCTCTTGCCAGATGACATAACTCAACCGCAGTCCATCTTGATGGCTTGTCCGAGGTACTCCCAAGACAACATACCAATCAGGTCTTTTGTACCATAAAGGATGGCGCACATCATAATACAGATTAAGGTCAGTGGCAACTAAAAATTCCTCAGTAGAATAGCTGGTAGGTTGACAGGTGTCGCTCAGCAGTCTGGGTTGAAAAATATGAAATTCGTCACTGCATCCCGATTCCCCCACTAATTCACTAGGCAAATCATACATAGTGGGCAGGGTTTCTTGTGGTGGTTGGGGAGAATCAGTTTGGTACATCGTATCATCCCTGTAGCAACTGTTTTTATCCTAACTTAACTCCTAAAGCTTCATAATACATCCGCAAATGCCGGACGTAGGCGGCGATAACACCACAGTCCCCCACAAAACACCACAACTGCAATAATTGAAGCCACTCCCCACTCACCCCAGTGGTTAACCTCTCCCGTTAAAACCAAGTCACGATAAATTTCTGCAATAGCTGCCATTGGATTCAACCAAAACACCCAACCCCGCCATTCCTGTGGAATCACCTTAGCTGGATAGACCAGGGGCGTCAAATAAAACCAAAGGTTTATTATTACCCCTAACGTCTGGGGAATATCCCGTAAAAATACCGTTAATCCCGCCGCCAAATAACCTAAACCAGCCGTAAATAACAGCTGCGGTAGCCAAACCAAAGGTAACAGCGCCAAAGTTGGATGTAAAGTGTGAGAAATGACTGCCACAAAAAAAATCAGTGCCATTAACCCAAAGGAACTTTCAATAAATGCTGATAAAATTGATACCAGCGGTAACAAAGAGAGGGGAAATACGACTTTCTTAACTAAATTTGGCTGTCCTACCACCGAATTAGCAGACTGCATCAACCCACCCGTAAAGGCAATCCAAGGAAGCAACCCCGCAAATAGCCACAGTCCAAAGGTCAAATTTTCATTCCCAGGCAACCCCTGGAGGCTCAGCTTCACCTTCAGTACAATCGAGAACACATAGGTATAAATGAGTAACTGCGACAACTGATTCAACAAAGGCCATAGATTGCCCAACACAGAACCCTTATAACGCGCCTCTAAATCCCGCCTCACCAAAATCCTCAGCAAATCGAACTTTGCCCACCACGTTTCATCAACTGGCAGGATGCGCCTCAACTTGCCTGCCTTACGGATAACTCCTTGCATTGTTGTTCCCTTACTCACTACCTACACACAAAATTTTCCTCAAACAAGCAACCTATCTGCCTAAGAATAAATTCTTAGGCTAATAGCTGAAGTCGGCTCAAGCCGACTAGTTAGAACTTAAATTTATTTTGTTTTTCTACTCTACGACTTTAGTTAAGGGTGGTTGTGTTCCAATAAAATACTCTTGAACAAAAATGTTTTTGATATTCTACATTGAATCGGTTATAGGTCGGAAATATTTACTCTAACCTCAGCTTTGGTTCCCCCTACACCCTCACACCCCAACACCCTTTCTTAACCCAAATTATCTGGATCAACTCCGAGCGATCGCAACTGCTGTGCCAATTGTGCCACCCTCTGCCGTTCCTGTTCCAAGGACAATTCCACCTCCGTTACCCGCTGCTGGGCTGCTTCAGCTTGCTGCTGGGCCTCAATAGCCGCCTCATCTGGTGTAGGTACTAAATCCCCATCTGTTGTAAAGTAGCGCAGTTTACCCGCTTCTACCCCCAAATACAGACCAAGCACCTGACTCCATCGCCTACCCTGTGCATTCGGTATAATTTCCTGATAACTATTGCCTACCAATTCAAAACCCATAAATTCCCAATTTAGGGGCGAAAACCAAAAATACTCTGGGGTATGA
>JADQBA010000158.1 GCA_016903675.1 Stigonema ocellatum SAG 48.90 = DSM 106950
AAGCACCTCACTGTTGGAGCACTGCTCCCAATGACAACTCCCTATTAGATAGCGATCGCCCCCCAGTGGTGTTTAGTTGAGCGCCTTGCCAATTTCAGTACCAAGCTGAAGTAATGTTTTTTCCTTGACAAACTCAGCAGCTGACGAATGCGGATTCGGCTAAAATTGTGTCAGTGTTAGGAGTCAGCTTTAATGCCCCTCCTAAATATCCCAAAGCCTTGCAGTAATAATCACAAAGATGAAGTTTAGCTCGTAACCTTGTGGCTTTGCTTGCTGCATCATTTTGATGTATGTATTACCAGATAATGTTGTTTCAACAGCAAAGCTCTGATTGTTTTTCAGGTAGTCACGTGCAAGTCGGAGCGCTTGTTTACCTGCTCCCACTGCCACAGATTCTGGACTGGAAGGATTAATTTTTCTAGCTTCGGCATCTGGATCAATTATCGGTGCATCTAAATTTGATTGAATATAACGTGTTAACGTGCTTTTACCTGAACCATTAGGACCAGCAATAATAGTTATCTTAGGTACTGATTGAATCTCCATTTTTATGATTTTTATTTGAAAAATAAAACACGAATCTGGCTTCTTATTTTGACTTTTATACTGATTCTATTCTAGCTGATTAAGAATTTCTATTCCTTGATTTGTGTACTTATACTCGAAACGTTGCCCAAGACTAGTTTCCATGATTAATTTATTATCTTCTTCGTAGAAAATAGGATTTCCTTTCGCTTTATGTTCAGTAATTTCTTGTTGGACTCCTGCTTGAGCATTTGCTTCTATCAGCGTTGCCCACTTCGTCCAGGAGCGATTCGAGTTTGACATTGGAGAGTTCTCGTGGCTCATAAGATTTCATAGAACAGTTCTACTTTTATTATCGAGGATGAAGAGGGCGTAGAAACTTTGAGCGCGGCGTATGCCTAGGATGTATTGCACCTTGCTAAGCGTGCGTAAAGGAATCTGGTACGGAGGTTGCGTTGGGTTCGGGCTGACTCATATCTTGCAATTCCCGCATTCCGGGAGCGATCGCTATAAAATGCAATACCTTTAACGCGATTTTACAATACAGCACGTTGCAAGTAAGTGAGGTACAAGGCTGATGTCTAAAAGCCAGACAGAAAGCGATTTTTCTTTTTATAAGGCGTAATTATGTCGAGTATTGCCTCTAGCTCTTCTACTACCAAAAATTTCCTGGGGCTGGTACTATCTATCTGGAATCGTATTTTCCCTTAATGTAGTTTTATGTAGCTACCGTTTCTTGAGAGCACCCCACAGGCGGCGCACCACCCGTTATGAATGGAAGAAACACCTCCACTCCCCCTCTTCCCCCACTCCCCACTCCCTACTCCCTACTCCCCGTGTTTCTTGAGAGGCTACTACGTATGAAACCTATTGATGATACCAACTCCAAAGTAAAAGCCCAGTACCAATCTGATGACCAGTTTCGCTCACCAGGAGCATAGGTGATGCAGAAAATCTTGGTTCTGGCAGCAATTCCTCAAGGACTGCGTTTGGATAAAGAAATTCGGGATATTGTTGAAGCTATCAGACGGGGAGTCAGACGAGATTTATTTAAGATTGAAGTGCGAACCGCTGTACGCCCCCAGGATATTCGTCGTGCGATCGCAGAGGAACGTCCTCAAATTGTCCATTTTTGTGGGCATGGTCAAGAAGACGGTAGCTTAGTACTAGAAGATGATGGTGGCAACCATAAACCTGTATCATCACTTGGGTTAGCAGCGTTATTTAAGCTACATACTGATTATGTTAAGTGCGTGTTACTGAATGCCTGTTATTCAGCCCTACCAGCAGAAGCAATTAGCCAACATATTAATTATGTGATTGGTATGAATCAGCCGATTGGGGACAAAGCTGCGATCGTATTTGCTGTTGGGTTTTACGATGGACTGGGATATGAAAATCCAGAGAGTCAAAAGGTTATTCAAAGAGCTTTTGATGAAGGCATAGTCGCTATTCAAATGGAAGACAGCTACTCAGGACAGATACCAGTTTTGAAAAAAAGACTATTTGGGATTGAGAACCTAACACCGGAACCAGCGACAATATATACTGAACAAGAGACACCAGGAAATAATATATATCACTCTTATCCAGTTATGGAATTAGAATATCCCGATGGATATGTACCACTTAATTCACCTTTTTATATAGAACTTCAGGGGATTGAATCTGTTTACGAAGCATTACTAAAGCCTGCCTCCCTAATTCGGATTAAAGCTCCTAAACTGATGGGGAAGACATCTCTAATGATGAGGATTATTGCTTATGGACAAAAGCAATATTTTCAATCAGTTTATTTAGATTTAGGTGGGATAGATAAAGCAGTTCTGATAAATCTCGATAGATTTCTACGTTGGCTTTGTGGCAGAGTAAGTGATGAGCTATTAAAACAAGCATTAGTATTTGCTGCTCAATCCCAAGCAAATCAACAGCTTTATAATGTTCAATCCCAAGCAGAACAACAGCTTAAAAGACTTAAAGACGCAGATGAAAAACTGAAAGACGCAGAACAGGAAATTGAGAAAAGTAAGACAAATTTAGACGCAGCAGAAGCAGAGAAAGAAGCTAAAGACTTCAAGGACTTACAGATTCAAGTATTATTCTACAAAATTCAAGGCAGTTTGTTAGCTCAAAAAAACGAAAATCATCAAGCTATTAAATCCTATACTAAAGCATTTAATATTTTAAAGCAGCATCCAAAAGAGACTGATTTTACCCAAGATAATCAGTTTGTTACAGCCGAAAATATTGCATCTGTTCATCGAGGTTTAATCGAGCTACTCTCGAAAAATAATACAGAATTAGAATTGAGAAAAGAGGTGGAAAAATCTCTTACCCAACATTTATATACTCAACTTAAATATTCTTTTAACGCTAAAAATTGGAAAGCAGCAGACATCCAAACATCCGGACTCATGCTCAATATTGCTAAAAGAGAAAAAGAAGGATTTTTAGATTATGACCAAATTAATAGTTTTTCTTGTCCAGACCTAAAAAAGATAGACCAGCTTTGGTTTGACAATTCAAATAAACGTTTTGGCTTTAGGGTGCAAAAGGAAATATGGAGACACACTGGGAATAGACTGGGTATAAAACCAGAAGACTGGACTAGCAAAGATTCTGAAAATTATCTTCGGTTTGCCAAGGAAGTTGGATGGTATAATGACAAAAAAACTAAGGACGCGGAAGCGGGAGGCTCAAGAGGCGATGGGTGGATCGTGAGTTACGAAGAACTGTTGGAAGGTATAAAACGTAACCCTTCATTGAGTGAGTTACGAAGAACTGTTGGAAGGTATAAAACGTAACCCTACCCAGAAGGGAACCCTACCGGTCCGTTTTGCAGTATAATTAGCGCGAGAGTAATAAAAGAGCGCTAATCAGTACCATCAAAGGCAACAAAAATCGAATCCAATACTGCGTAGGTTTTGAAAAATTGTAGGTTGGGTAGACAATATCCTTAGTATTGAGAAGCAAGGGCGATCGCTTGAATGGGGAGTGTTGGGGTGATGGCAATAATTTTTACTTTCGCCGACCTATACTTGATAATTTCTTTTTTAGATGATGAATTACGCTTCATATTTGTAATTATCTAATCTTCTAAAAAACCAATAAGTGTATTAGCACGAACTACTTCTGAATCATTTTCACTAAGTAAATTAGATAATTCATTTAAAGCTGATTTAGCTGCTTCTAAGCGACCATCATCTATCAATTGAAAACAGTGATTTATCTGCTGTTGTACTTCATATGGTCTTTCTTTTACATTCATTAATTCATATAAAATCGAGTTACTATCTTTGCCATAGGTATAGGGTGTATTCTTGACTAACTGAGAATTTTCTAAAATAAATACATTTTCTCTTCTGACTCCACTCAATACCTGTGGCGAATGAGTCGTCACAATAAATTGACAATTAGGAAATGTTTGTGTCAAACTGCGAATTACAGTCCTTTGCCACTGGGGATGTAAATGCAAGTCTATTTCATCAATTAAAACTATTCCTTCTCCTGACAACGCATCATTAGAACTTGGGTTAGCGATCGCCAATCGCCTTGCTAAGTCGGTGACTAACATCAATAACATCTTTTCACCATCAGATAGTTGCTCTAACCTTAAATCTTGGCGATTTTTTGTAATAGTCAACGAGGGTTGACTGGGAACTTGGTCAGAAGAAAAATCTCGTTCTGTTGTTGACCTTACTACTCGTAAATCCGAAAAATGACTGTTAGAAAATCTCTCTGAGAAATTTATAATAGCTCTTCTGACAATCTCTAATTTGGGGTTTCTGTAATTATGATTATCTCTTAATCTAATTTCATTTTCATAATCTTCCTCTTCTTTAAACCAATCAAAAAAATCCTGGAAGTCATTGACCCCTGTAGAAAAAGCTTTTTCGTAAGCATACAATTGATAATGTACTTCTTTTTTAGCTTTATTACTGCTCTTACTTCTAAAACTGTACGGATTTTTCAAAACCATTCTATGGGTTTGATAATAAACCATTACTGGTAAATTGAAATCCGAATGAGATTTTAAATTTTCTTGTAGGCGTTTAATATAATAAGTAATCTCATCATAGTTACTTTTATCTTGTTTAGATACACGTTCTTGCACCATCTTCCAAGATAATTTTTCTCCCTGTCTTGTTAAAATTGTTATAGTATTCTCAGTATAATTAGAATTAATATTTATATCATTTTCTGTAAACCTCACTTCTAATTTTTTACTATTGCGGAGTCTAGCTACAAATTGAGCTAACATTATCGCCATACAATCTAAAATCGACGACTTGCCTGCACCATTTATACCAATAAATACCGATTCGTTGGTTGGAGGAAGGTTCAGGATAATTTCCTGCAATCCTCTAAAATTTTGAATGTGCAGCTTTTCAATATGCATGACTATAATTGTGAGTGCATTCAATAATTTATCTAAAATTAGCAGCGTTCCGTAACCAGAATAAAAAAGCTGATTTCTGCGCTATGCTTAATAATGTACCAGTTACAAGGTTATGCATAAACCCTGGGAAATCGCCCTGCTGCTCCAAGGGTTTCCCACAGATTCCAATACGGTTCGGTTAACGATAATTGTAGTGACCCATGCTACAAAGCGGTCTAATATGACCAAGGTTGGGACGGTCTACTACTCTTTCTAAGATACAAGGTTGGGTTGAGGCAATGCGTTACCCAACAAATGCTGATAAATGTTGGGTTTCGTACCTCAAACGCCAGTCGCCTACAGAGGGAAACCCTCTTGCAGCGCTGGCTCCCCAACCTACGTGAACTTAACTGACATCTTGCACCTTCGAGTGGGAGGGTTGGTGGGCAGTGCCCACCCTACGCAATAATCAGGGTTTTAGGCTGCTTTTTTTGCAATAAGAGATGGTGCAAGATATGAGTTAAGCCAATACTGCGTAGGTTTTGAATATTTAAAGTAAGCTCACTTGATCGGAATTTGGACTTCACTACACTTGAGTACATCTGGTGTAAACGGCGAATCGTAGAAAAAACGACGAGGTGGACCAGAAACTGTATAGTTAGGATGTTGTCTAAGCCATTCGCGTAGGCGCTCCAGGTTCTGTTGATAGCTTGCGAAAGTGTAAGCACCTTGAAGACCAATACTCACCACTGTCATTGCTGGATGATCTTCTACTTGAATGCCCTGAGCTATATTTTGTGGATGGACATCTTTATCACGATACAAGAAGGAGACTTCAGCTTGACCAACCTCCAAAGTTTTACCACTTTGTCCTTCCTGTAAGGTGATGATGGGGTAGCGAGTCTCCACTGGTGCGGTCATCGGAATATTGTTTGAGGTAATATGACGGTATAAGGGTTCAAAAGCAGCGTTTGCCGCCTGACTGAGTTGTCCAATGTATGTATAGGTGCCAGAACGATAAGCTGGATAATGCTTAATTTCGATCTTGCCTTTCTCGGTAGGTGGTGGAAACCCAATGGGTAGCGGGGCAGACATAGCACTATACACTCCAAATCCGATGACAGGAATCGCTATAAGTCCAACAATAATCACAACGGTTAATAGCTTCATATATCCATTATAAACCAATACAGTTCAGTTAAGCACCTATTCAGAAACCCGGTTTCTTTAAGAAACCGGGTTTCTATACCTAAGCTATCCTTAACTGAACCTTAAAAAGCCTAGTTGCTATGATGCAACTAGGCTTGAAGTTTAGTTAACTAACCATTCAAGAAGAAATCATCACGCTTTAACTACCAATTAGGCAGCTGTCTGCTCAAGATTAACTTTGACAACTTTGTTCTTTTCTTCTTCTTTCTTAGGCAATGTCAAATTCAAAATGCCATCTTTGTACTGTGCTGTAACATTGGTATTTTGAATCCGAGCAGATAGAGGAATGACACGTTGGAATTAACCGTAGTGGAATTCACTGTGGGTTACGCCCTTGTCTTCTGTCTTAGTTTCAGTGGAGCGATCGCCACTAATAGCGACAGAATTTTCTGTCACTTGCACGTCTAGGTCTTTGGCTTCAATTCCTGGAACTTCTAGTTTGATGTGAATAGCATCTGCTGTTTCATTAATTTCAACAGCAGGAACTCTTGTAAAGGTTCTTTCGCCTACTGTGACTGATGCTAAATTTGAATCAAGCAGACCATTAATTACACCTTGGATAGTCTTGATTTTTTGCCCGTCATTGTAAAGAAATAACATAATTGATTCCTTTGATTATTTGGCAAAAATCAGAATTTTATTTCTGGCTTTAGTCTCATATGAGTAATTGATAGAAAAATGGTCAATTCGGTTCTTACTACTGATTGAATGATGATTACCGAAGATAGAAAATAGGTGTGGTTAACCGCAATCTACTAGTACGGTAAACCCTATATAGCAATCCTAAATGATTCGTAAACGGAGAGAAACCCGGTTTCTTAAAGAAACCGGGTTTCTGAAGCTTGAGGTGTTCGGATCTCAAATAGGATTGCTATAGATAGCCCTTAAATACTTTCTAAATATAAGACCATACTGTGAGAAACAGCATGGTCTGTGGTTATTTATAGTGATTTTTAAATTAATTGAGTTAGCCTACATAGAGCTACAACATGAATTTGTGGCATTCCAGATTTGGTGAAAATATTTTTGTTATCATTTCAGTGACACTTTTAAGAGAACATGCGCCAGTTGTGGGAATTGAAAAGCGATGCCTAACGGCAAGCCATGCCGATAATGTAAATCTTTGTAACTTTCAATGTACTCTTTGCAGCCGTGTACACCCTTCCACCGCTTGTTACTCCGGCAGGTTTCCCCAATATAAAGGATAAGTGGCACAGCATTATCTAAGATAAAGGGGTTTCAAGTGCTCTAAATCGAACGTTAATGCCTGAAAATGCGTACCCCAAAATACCCACGCCGATCGCTCTATTGGTGACTGTGCGAGGAGCGCAAGCGTTACAATCAGGGAAAACGCGTGTTGCAAGAGAATCCTACACAGAAAACCGAGGTTTTTGATGAATCGCTTACTAACTCCCTCAGAACATTTAATGTGGTTGCTTGGCTGCGATAGACCAGTCAATGTGGTGCTGTCTGCCACGATTAGGGGTGCAATAAGTGTTAATCAAATCACAGAGGCTCTAGGTTGGATACAGCATCGCCATCCAATACTTGGTACAAGAATTGTCATTTCACAACAACAGCAGCCACAATTGGTATCAGATGGGGTACCAGCGCTCCCTTTACGGGTGATTGAACGCCAAAATGAAGAACACTGGCTAACAGAGATATCTTCGGAACTGCTCCGTCCTTTCTCTTGGAGTGAAGAACCATTAGCACGGGTGGTTTTGTTACACTCGCCTGATGTTTCTGAACTGCTAGTGACCTACCACCATATTGGAGACGGGTTATCTGGAGCTTACCTGATGCGAGATATTTGGTGCGAAATCACAAAACCAGGAAGTTACCGAGAGCCATTGCCAGAAATACCCACAATTGATCAACTATTGCCTCCTGTTATCAGGGAGGGAGAAAAGGATGTCGTTGATTTTGATAGGTTCGTTGAGGTTGATACGACTATCCAATTAGATGAAGCTGTACATCCAAGGCTTCACGTACTCCACTGGTATTTTTCTCCAGAGGAAACTAATGAACTAGTTGCTCGCTGTAGAGAAGAGCAAACTACTGTTCACGGAGCTTTGTGTGCTTCTTTCTTGTTGTCGCTTTGGCACGAAACAAGTTCATCAAAGGAAACTGTTCTCAAATGTCTCTCTCCCTTTAATCTCCGTAATTATCTCACTATTGCTGTAGGCGAAAATTTTGGAGAATATATTGCTCGTGTGGTAACTTCTCACACGTTAAATCAACAGACTCAATTTTGGGATTTAGCCCGTCAGGTGAAGCATCAAATTAATCAGGCAGTGATAGATAAAAAAATATATGAAGGCGGCTCAAAAGCCAAATCGTTTCTATCCACCAAACCTCACAAGACTATGGTACGCCAGTACGCGAAGAATATTGCTAGTTCAGATATCGCAATCACTAATTTAGGGCGTTTAGAGATACCAGTTCATCAGGGAGGATTAGAATTAGAAAAACTTTATTTCACAGTCACAGGGTTTAGGCATCAACCAA
Source organism: Stigonema ocellatum SAG 48.90 = DSM 106950 (assembly GCA_016903675.1). Lineage (GTDB taxonomy): Bacteria > Cyanobacteriota > Cyanobacteriia > Cyanobacteriales > Nostocaceae > Stigonema > Stigonema ocellatum. Next base: position 8,624 of record JADQBA010000158.1, read on the forward strand.
TAATTGTTGCCATTGCAACAATTGCTGGAAAAATGTGTGTAACCTTTCGATATCAGGAGTCGTTAATACCCTCAGTGAGCGCACAAAGAATCAATCAAAAAGCTGTGGAGCAACTACGTCAGGCACACCTCATTCCTTGATGCCCGTAATAGAACAAACGTTTCTCACCCAAAAGCTGTGTCAGTTTATGGTAGAAGAGTCCGAGAAAGAGAATCCTCGTTCTGAGGTGTTCGGATCTCAAATAGGATTGCTATAGTGCAATAAGGCAGAAGTAAAATAAAACAAAGAAAGTTTATTTTATGCGCTTTTCAGCCATTTTACATGGTAGCTTTGTTTTCGCCGACCTGTACTAGGTAAATAAACTTTCATCCACTTTAAATAATTCAGCGATCGCTTTAGCTTGAGATTTACTAATCTGACTTTCACCGTTAATTATTTTCAAGACAACCTCCTTAGAACCAATGACTCCAACTAATGCTTCTGGGGACCTATCATGTGCTTCCATCAAGTGTAGTAGCATTGAGTGAGGAGTACCTTGGGGTATTGGGTAATGAGTTTCTTCAAATTTCTCAATCAGTGTCACTAATAATTCTAACAGAGTGTCCTCCTCCAAAGTTCGATTGACGCGATGCTCTAAATCTTGAGCCAGAGCTATAGCTTGTTCGTTTTCTGATTCTGTAGTAATCGCTTTTGGCTGATACCTAGCTAATAATTGACCGTAGGATTCGGGATTAAAAGTACGGGTCATCTTTCCACTTGTCCTTATCGTATTCGGCATGAGTTAGAACGTATTTAATATAAATCCTCTGACTTGAGTAGACAATATCAACAATTAGGCGGTAGTGATTCCCTTTAAGATTAAATACAGTGAAGTTGCCTACAGCTTCTGCTTTTGGGTAAATTGTCTGAACATCAACAAGGTTTTTCCATTCAGCTTTGGTTGCGACCCTGTACCAATCGTAAAGTGTATCACTAACGTCTCCATGTGCTTCACAGAACTCTCGCAAGATTTTGCGGCTAATTACGTGCATCGTACTTCTTCTTCAACTATAAGAGATACAAAAATGTTCTCTTAAATCAAGACTATAATTTTCAAAAATCACCAAAATAGTCATCCACCACCGTGGACAAATTGCGAACCAGCACCCTGGATGGCGAAGCGTAATGTCCCGCGAGGAATTACGGCAGTTTCTTTGAGTTCCCTAGATTTATACAAATTTATCTCCATCACCACTAACTCATCAGGTGGACTCGTTACCCAACAAACCCTGTAAAATGTTGGGTTTCGTTCCTCAACCCAACCTACACATTTTTATTTTTTAGGCAAAACCTGTGCAGTATTGGAACCCGATTTCATTACTGATACCACGGTTACTCAGCAAACGCGGGTCTTGTAATTTATCTAGTAGTGCATCCAGACGTTGATGAATGGTTAATTGGGACATAAGTTACGTGCTGGCTCAAAACCCAGATAAAACCCCGTATTTTAAATATTCATATAATCGTTGTTATGTCAATACGTAAATTCTACAGAAATAACTTTCCCTAAGCAAACTGTATTACCAGTGTATTTGCGGTTGCAATTTTGGATTTGAAATGTGATATTCCCAAGTTCTAAGTGGGAATCCTTATTTTAGAACCCATGAACAATCCAAAATCCCAACTTCTCACAATACAGCAATGCCAGTAATAACCACAAACAAGACCACTGACCAATCTGCCCATTTTCAGGACGGCGAAACTAAACAGCACAGCGACAATGCTACAGTTATGGTGCAGATGCGCTCTGTGACAAAAACTTATAGAAACGGAGCAAAGGTTCTGTCGGATGTCACCTTGGAGGTAGGACAGGGGAAATTTCTGTTTATCACCGGACCAAGTGGTTCTGGTAAATCTACGCTGTTGAAACTACTGTATGGCGAAGAATTACCAACACAGGGGGAAGTCATTGTTGATCAGCACAATGTGGCGGCTTTACGGGGCGATCGCTTGTCATTATTCCGACGACGCATTGGTATAGTGTTTCAAGACTATAAACTGATACCTCAACGGACGGTAGCGGAAAATGTGATTGTAGTGCTGCAAGCTCAAGGCTATACCCGCAAAGAAATTCAACGACGCTTAGAACCAACTTTGAAGCTAGTCGGAATGCTAGCCAAAGCTGACTGCTTTCCCCATCAACTTTCCGGAGGAGAGCAACAACGGGTGAGCATTGCGCGGGCGATTGTGGGAACACCACCCCTGATTTTAGCTGATGAGCCTACCGGAAACCTAGATCCAGATAATTCCTGGCAAGTCATGCAAATTCTCCAAAAGTTAAACTCTTTTGGGGTCACGGTAATTGTTACCACCCATGATGAACAGTTAATGCGACGCTGCAATCATCCAGTCGTGCAAGTGCGGAATGCGCGGCTGTATCAAGTTAGTTAGGAGTTAGGAGTTAGGAGTTAGGAGTTCTTTTATCAAGAAGAGAAACTAAAATTGGGTTTGTAGTGAGGACTTTAGTCCTCGTATTTTTGAGGACTAAAGTCCTTACTACGAACAAATGCGACTCAAGCACCAATTTTTTTTCATAATTCATAATTCATAATTCATAATTCTGATAGTTTACTCACGCCGACTTACTTAATACCTATGTATCAACCATTGGGATTTGAGCAACGCTCCGTAATTACCTCACTAGGTAGAATGGTGTACTATACAGCTGTTGGCTTGCCTTGGCAGGACGATAAGACTACCAGTACAGAGACAGAGAAGGAAACTTTGGTATTCCTGCACGGCTTTGGTGGTGGGTCGTCTGCTTATGAGTGGTCAAAAGTATATCCGGCATTTGCCACCGAATATCGGATCATCGCGCCAGATTTGATTGGTTGGGGTAAATCAGAGCATCCCCCACGGGATTACACGATTTCAGATTATTTGACGACAATTCGAGAGTTTTTGCAACAGACTTGCAACGGACCAGTAAAGGTCATCGCTTCTTCCCTAACAGCAGGGTTGACAATTCGAGTCGCCATTACCCATCCCGAATTGTTCCAGTCTCTGATTCTCACCACACCTGCTGGGCTTTCAGACTTTGGTGAAGATTACTCCAAAAGCTTCTTTGCTCAGGTAGTAAGAGTTCCCCTTGTTGACCGATTGCTTTACAATACTGGGATTGCCACCAGTGGTGGTATTCGTAGCTTTCTAGAAGAACGTCAATTTGCACAAGCCTCAAGAGTGTATGAGGAAATTGTCGAGGCTTACCTAGAATCGGCACAGCATCCAAATGCTGAATACGCAGCGCTGTCTTTTGTACGCGGCGACTTATGTTTTGATTTGTCCCTTTACATTCAACAGTTAGTAACTCCCACTGCGATTATCTGGGGGAAAAAGACCGCATTTACAGGTCCTGAAATTGGTCGCCGTCTTGCCCAATTGAATCCGCAAGCGATCCAGGTTTTTCAAGAACTAGAAGATGTGGGATTGACACCCCAGTTGGAACTACCAGCAGTGACAATTGGTTTAATCCGAAAATTTTTAGCGTTGCTCAATGGTAATTCGTAATTACGAATTACTCAACTGGAGTGCATAAAGATTAGCGTAAACTCCCTGTTGAGCGATTAATTCAGAGTGGGTACCTTGCTCTACAATTTGCCCTTGCTGAATGACTAATACCTGATCCGCCTGGGTAACTGTACTCAGGCGGTGGGCAATGACGAAGCTTGTGCGACCTTCTAGTAATCGAGCGATCGCAGCTTGCACCAGTGTTTCAGTGCGTGTGTCGATACTGCTGGTGGCTTCATCTAGAATCAGAATCCGAGGCTGGACTAAAACAGCACGGGCAATACTAATTAACTGTCGCTGACCCTGACTCAAAGTTGTACCCTGTCCACCCAAGTGGGTAGCGTAACCCTGAGGGAGAGTGGTGATAAACTCATGGACATTAGCAACTCTCGCAGCAGCTTCTATCTCGGCTGGTGTCGCTTGCGGATCGCCAAAGGCAATATTTTCTGCAACTGTAGCACTAAAAAGGATATTATCTTGAAGGACGATGCCAATTTGACGACGTAAACTTGCCTGAGTCACGCTACGAACATCGATCCCATCCACTTTAACAGCACCACCAGACACATCGTAGAAGCGTAGAATCAAGTTAATAATTGTACTTTTGCCTGCCCCAGTTGGACCCACCAGAGCAATCATCTGTCCTGGCTTGGCATGAAGATTTATCCCTTTCAGAACCATCTGGTTGGGGTTGTAACCAAAAGTGACACTCTCAAAACTTACCTCACCCAGAACAGGAGGCATTTCAAAGGCATCGGGTGCGTCTTCTAGTAGATAAGGTTCATCCAACAGCTGGAAGATGCGATCTAATCCAGCTAAGCCAGACTGTGCTTGTGTGTAAAACTGGCTCAGAAGTTGGATGGGTCGGAAAAACTGCTGGACGTAGAGTAGAAAGGAGGTGACTGTTCCTACGGTAACTGCTCCCGTGACAGCTAGATAGCCACCGTAAGCCAATACTCCTGCTGTCGCCAGTGTATTGAGAAAATCAATAGAAGGTAAAAACGCTGCGGTAATGGCCACTGCTTGGACATTAGCATTACGATTGGCTGCATTTAAGTTGTTAAACTCTTGAATGTTGAAAGGCACGCGATTGAATGCTTGTGCTTCCCGAACACTTCCAATATCCTCCTCCAACTTGGCAGAAAGCTCACCAATGGTCTGACGAGTCAGACGAAATCTATTTCTTGCCCAACGTGCAAATAAGTTAGTGAGCACAATCATCAGTGGCACAAAAAAATTGCTCACCAAGCCTAGCTGTAGGTTGATCGAGAGCATTGCCACGATAATCCCAAGTAAACTGAACAGGTTACCCAGCATTTGTGCGAGTGTCTGTCCAAATGCCTGATTTACGGTATTCACATCATTCAGCAGGCGGCTCATTAAGTCACCAGCTTCGCTACGATCAAAGAAGCTGAGGGGAAGGCTTTGTATTTTCGTGAAAATATCTTGACGTAGCTGGCCAAGTACATGCTGCAAAATCCAGCCCACGCGCACAATCTGACCACGGATTGCCACGATACCTACCATGTATATGAGTGTCAACAGACCCAACAACATCATCAGTCCCGGCATATTCTTCTGAACAATCAGATGGTCAATTGACCAGCCAATGAGGAAAGGAGCAAGTGATTGAGTCACTGCACCGATGAACACTAACCCCAATGCAATAGGAACTTTTTTGCCATATGGTCGCAGATACTGCAAAAAGCGTTGCACTGTCGGGAGTTGTTTACGTGTCGGTTGCTCGGGCGCAACAATGTAGCCTGTACCTCTCATTTATTCTCCTGATGACGTTTTTAAGAAGGGATGTAAGGTGTAGCTACTTGTGACTCGAGAATTGAGCCGTAAAGAGGGCTATTTCTCATGAGTTCATCATGAGTCCCTTGGGCGACAAGGTGTCCTTTATCCATGAGTAAGATGCGGTCGGCATTGTGTACTGTACTGAGGCGTTGAGCAATGACAAAAGTTGTGCAGGTCTTACAGTGTATCAGGTTATCGAGGGATTCTTGGATTTGGGCAGCGGTTTTGGCATCAACTGCGGAGGTGCTGTCGTCTAGGATCAGGATGTGGTAGTCTGTGAGTAGGGTACGAGCGATCGCAATCCGTTGCTTTTGTCCTCCCGACAACCCCACGCCTCGTTCCCCCACAATTGTCTCATAGCCATCAGGTAAGCTGGCTATGAATTCATGGATGTAAGCCATTTTTGCTACCGAAATCACCTTTTCTATAGGGGCATCGGGCACAGCATAAGCAATGTTATCGCGGATTGTTCCAGAAAAGAGCGTTGTCTGCTGAAAGACAATACCAATGTGCGATCGCAAACTTTCCAGAGTCAAGTCCCGCACATCCCGCCCGTCAATACAAACCGCTCCATGTGTGACATCATAGAAACGCGGAAGCAAGTTCATAATTGTACTTTTACCTGAGCCAGTCATGCCCAAAATGGCGATGAGTTCTTTTGGCTTGGTTTCAAAGGAAATGCCTTTGAGCGCTTCATTTACCGCTCCTGGATAGCGGAAATGGACATTCTCAAAGGTAATTCTACCGTGACATTGGTTGAAGGGGACAGCACCAGGGCGATCGCGAATTTCAATCTCTGCATCAACCACCTCGTAGACTCTTGCTGCTGAAGCCGCTGCTTGAGAAATGATTGGAGATGCAAAACCAATCAGCAAAATCGGCTGGATAATCAGCAGTTGGTAAGAGTTGAACGCCACCAACTCACCAATTGAGAACTTACCCCCAATCACAGCTGCGCCACCGTAGCCCACTACGGTAAGCGTCATGATATTACTCAACAAAAAGATAAAGGGGAATGTATTACGAATAGCATGAATCGATTGCATATTGCTCGCCACCAACCCATCATTCAGCATGGTGTAGCGAGACCTTTCTGTGGATTCGCGGACGAAAGCTTTCACAATGCGAATGCCTTGCAAGTTTTCTTGCAAAACGGCATTGAGGTCTCCGAGTTGTTCTTGTAACCGACCGAAAAGGTTTATATTTTTTGTAAAAAACTGTGCCAGCAAAAATCCGGCAATGGGTACAGCGCTTAGGGTAATCAGCGCCAATTGCCAGTTCATCACCAGCAGAATGATGGCGATACTAACCAAAATAACCACTGCACCAACTACCTGGACGAGGGTCGTACCTATAAAGGTGCGTATTTGTTCAATATCACTGGTAATGCGGGTGAGAAGCTGGGAAGTCTGAGTTCGGTCGTGGTAACTGAAACTGAGGTTCTGAATTTTAGTAAAAATTTGATTACGTAGATCATAGGCAACATTCTGAGACGCCGCTTCTGCCCAGAAGGTCTGCCCAAAATTGAACAAACCCCGCCCAATAGAGACTAAGACCATGCAGCTAGCGACTTGGAAAATAGTTTGTAAGTCTTTTTTGATGATGCCTTGGTCAATACCCCAACGAAAAAGTTGCGGAGTGATAGCATTAGTAAGTGTCAGCAGCAACAAGCTTAAAAAGGCTCCCAGAGAGATAAAACGGTGATATCTCAAACTCCCCAGAGCCTGCATGAGAGACTGCATCGGTGAATATTGTTTTGTTCCTTTTTTTCTAGCCAAAGTTCCCCACCCTGTTTTGTATCAATCGGTAAATGCAGGTTGATACACAATTGTGTTTTTCTGTCAATGCGTAAGTCCTATAATATAGCCCTTTCAAGGTGCAAGTCGTAAGACTTGGATTTCCTTCGTGTTCTTCGCGTCTTCTCCCAAGGGGAGACGCTGCGCGAACGCGGTTTAAAAATCTTTTTGAACCACGAAGGCACGAAGAACACGAAGAAGAAATGCCGAAAAGTGGACGTGATTTTCCCAATTTTTCACCCACCTTGAAAGGGCTGGTTCTATAATAGTCCTATAGCAATCATCATTGTTACAAATACCTCGCCCAAGTCCTCCTTGTCCCTCTTGTTCGGATCTTAAATAGGATTGCTATAGATTCCATGAACCCAGCTATTACAGTCACCCAAAAACAACTCTCAGAATTTCTGCTCAATGTGGCGGTAGTACGACCCGTTTTTATTTGGGGAGCACCAGGAATCGGCAAATCATCTTTGGTAGAAGGATTTGCTAAGGAGGTAGGAATACCTTGCGTTTCACTGCTTGGTAGTCAACTAGCACCAGAAGACTTAATTGGTGTGCCGCAGATTATAGATGGAACGAGTCGCTTCTGCCCACCAAGAATGATTGCACGGGATGAACCCTATTGTTTGTTTTTGGATGAACTCAACGCTTGTTCTCACGAAGTTCAAAAGGCATTCTATAGCTTGATTCATGAGCGGAGGATTGGTGAGTATTATCTTCCCAAAGCTTCTATCGTAATTGGTGCAGGCAATCGCGCTCAAGATAGCGCCATCGTTAAGCCTATGTCTTCACCTTTGCTCAACCGCATGGTTCATGTCCATTTGAAGGTGTCCCACCGAGACTGGCTGGATTGGGCAAAAAATCAGAATATTCATCCTTGGGTGATTGAATATATCCAAACCCGCCCCGATCATCTGTGGAGTCAACCTCCTAAACATGAAGAACCTTTTTCCACTCCACGCTCTTGGCATATGTTGAGTGATGCCCTTCACTCGTTGGGCGATCGCGTCACCGATCACTCGTTAGAAGTTCTCGCTATGGGGTGTCTTTACCCCCATCATGCTACCCAGTTTAAAGGCTTTATTAAACAAATTAAGTGTCAAACGTATCACCAATGCTAAAGTTCGGTTTGCCTTAAATCGCTTAAACAGTTACTGGGAGTGTGTACAGAAACTGGGTTGAGGCAACGAGTTGACCAAATAACATGATCACAAACCTGCTTGATGATCATGTTAATCTCTAGATGATCATGTTTTTTTCCAAACCGCATCTCGTCCCGATTTAATACAGCGGATTTGACCAGAGTCACGCAGTTCAGCCAAAGCTCTATTAATTGTCGGGCGACTAACACCAGGGCAAGCCCGTTCAACGTCTGCATAGTGAAATTGATTTGGCAATCGTGCCACTACATTAAACACAATCTCGCGCTTTGCACCTCGGCTGACAGTCACTAGACCAACACGCTGCTCAAATTTCCGGTAAGCAGAGAGGACAACGCCAAGAAAGTATTCCCACCAAGGAAGTAGCGTGTGCTGTCCCTCGTGCCAGCCAATAGAAGACTGATACAGAGTATCATAATAACTCTCCTTGGTGCGCTCGACAATCTGTTCCAGACTTATGTTCTAATCACTCTTGTTCTGCGCTCACCTATATTTCACAAGCGTCTAAAGCTCCATTCTCTACTCATTCGGTTGCGGTTTATAGCAAACAATACCCATTCAACACCATTGAGTTGGATCTTTTTCTCGTATTGCATACCGATTTTTTCCATCACGCGACATGACGCAAGGTTTTCCGGTTTCGCCATTGCCACCAATCGTTCCAATTGCAAGGTTTCAAAACCGTAATTCACAAGTGCGATCGCGGACTCTGTTGCCAATCCCTGCCCCCAATACTCCCTTGCCAATAAGTAACTAACTTCAACTTCGTTGAGACTTACTACATGCTCTAAACCGCAGTGTCCAATCAAACACCCTTTAGTTTTGTGAATGATTGCCCAACGACCAAACCCATATTTCCCCCAGTGTGCTAGATAGGACTCCAAACTCTCCTGGGTCTGTTTCCTAGAAGCTGGTTGTGAAATCGAGCGATACCTCATGACCTCTGAATCAGTGTAGATATCAGCTAAATCGTCTAAGTCCGTCAAAGCTAATGGGCGCAGCCACATGCGAGGAGTTTCTATTGTAGTCATCTCATGGCGTTCTGCTGAATTTGCGGTTAAAATGTGTTTCCACCAATAGCAGTTTTTTTGAGTTTAACAGATGTAATTGGAGGCAGAACAGAAAAGTTAAGACACAGCCCTTGCCTCGACTGGTTCCCAGCTTCCAAGCTGGGAAACGATTCTGGGAGGCTCCGCCTCCAAGGGCTTGACGAGAGGCAGAGCATCTCGGAATTTTGCGACTGCGTTTCTCACCGCCAGGGACTGTAAGTCCCTGTCTCATAGCTAAAGTCCTCTCAAGAGGACTGTTTGATCAGATTTATATTCAGAAATTATGTCTCTTTTTGCTTCAACAATATGCTTTTAGATAGTTGAAGCAATATTCCCGCTATTGATTAGCTAACTCCTAATCGAAGCTAAAATCATTTTTAAAATGATACAAGTGTAGAGATTACAGGAAAATCTTGGCCGCGAAGCGATCGTTTTACACTGGTACTAACTCCAGCGGTTTAGACGGGATGATGTACATTAATTTTGCACTTTCCGGTTTTTCATCTTGGGGGGATAACTGAAGCCACTAGTGGAAGGTAATCCCCAGTTGGTCTATTGCTTGTACTTCTGCCTGATACGCTTCAAAACGGCGTATAGATTCCAGCACTTCCATAAAGCGGCTGCGGCTGATTCTATATAAACTAACTGACTCATCTCAGTAAATTGGTCAAAGGAAATTTCCCCTGAGTTGAGACTTTTGACGAGACTGGCAATCGACTGATTGGTAACATCTGCTGCAATTATTTGATATTCTTTATCAGCAGTTTCCAACTTTGCTATAGCTTCTCTCTTAAGGTTGCCGTTTAACATTATTTACTAACCAGATTTCTTAATTAATTCCTAACTTCGCTCTTGCCCTGAAAAAATTATCCTTTTTTCTTTGATTTTTATAGGGCATAATACACTTTAACTTTGAGGCATAAGGTTGGCACAGCGAGAATTTACTGAAATCAATTGTGAAGGGAATTTAATCTGGAATATCTCCACAACAGGGGGTAAGAAACTTCCAACGTGCATGAGGGCAGTTGCGTGGGCGGGTTTCCCGACTTGAGCAAACTGCCCGTCCCACGCCTGTTCGCGCAGCGTCTCCCCGAGTGAGAAGAACGGATGTGTCTTCCGTGCGTCAGTCACATCCTCGTGGGCTTTCTGCTTCTATTGCTGTAATCACATAGCTGACATCTTGCACCAGCTTGATAGCATGTAAAAAAAGGACTCCGTAGAATGATGTTTTCTGACTACGTCTCCATCCGCCTAGGACTATAAGTCCTAGGCTAATAGCTTAAGTCCTCTTTTAGAGGACTGTTGAGATTTGTGATAGTGATGTAATTTTTATAACTCTTTATTTGGTTATTTGTAATTTTTACTTAGAGGTGCAAGATATCAGATAGCT
>JADQBA010000442.1 GCA_016903675.1 Stigonema ocellatum SAG 48.90 = DSM 106950
CTTCCCCTTTCGCTCACCGCTACTTGGGGAATCTCTTTTGATTTCTTTTCCTCCAGCTACTAAGATGTTTCAATTCGCTGGGTTCGCTCTTTCCTACCTATATATTCAGTAGGCAGTACATAGGGTTGCCCCATTCGGACATCTCCGGCTCGTTGCTTGCTTCCAGCTCCCCGGAGCTTTTCGTTGGTAACCACGTCCTTCTTCGCCTCTGTGTGCCTAGGTATCCACCATTAGCCCTTTCTAGCTTGACCACAATACATTGGTGTTTTTTCTTAGTTGGAAGTTGTTTGTAGTAAGTTGGAACTTTGCATTCCTAACTTCTAACTCCTAACTCCTAACTCTTCTATCGCGTTACTATGCAGTTTTCAAGGTTCTGGCTGGACCATAACCCAGCAGTCTGATTTCATTGAAATCACGTTGCTGAACAACAGTCTTATTTTTTCGGCATATACTATGAGGGTTAGCTGAATCGCACCTCCAAAACCATGTAGGCAGGGCAGCCGCCATTGCAACTGCTTTCTACCCCCACAGCAGAAATTCATGAGTCGTCAATTATGAATTCTGAGTCTTTTAACTCCTAATTCCTAATCCCTAACTCCTAACTTTCCTTTAGGTGGGCCATCCTGGACTCGAACCAGGGACCTCACCCTTATCAGGGGTGCGCTCTAACCACCTGAGCTAATAGCCCATATGCCCAACCAAATTATAGTTTGAAAGCCCATATCTCATCAACTGACTGCGACCGACCAAGGGTTTCCTCATCAAGTCCTAATTAAATTTTTCTTTCAGACTTTGATGGGTTAGGTCTCCCTTTAAAGGAGGTGATCCAGCCACACCTTCCGGTACGGCTACCTTGTTACGACTTCACCCCAGTCACCAGTCCTGCCTTAGGCATCCTCCTCCTTTCGGTTGGGGTAATGACTTCGGGCGTGACCAACTTCCATGGTGTGACGGG
>JADQBA010000457.1 GCA_016903675.1 Stigonema ocellatum SAG 48.90 = DSM 106950
CTTCCCCTTTCGCTCACCGCTACTTGGGGAATCTCTTTTGATTTCTTTTCCTCCAGCTACTAAGATGTTTCAATTCGCTGGGTTCGCTCTTTCCTACCTATATATTCAGTAGGCAGTACATAGGGTTGCCCCATTCGGACACCTCCGGCTCGTTGCTTGCTTCCAGCTCCCCGGAGCTTTTCGTTGGTAACCACGTCCTTCTTCGCCTCTGTGTGCCTAGGTATCCACCATTAGCCCTTTCTAGCTTGACCACAATACATTGGTGTTTTTTGGAATTTCTTTGTTGGAACTTTGCAATTCCTAACACAAAACTCTTTTATCGCGTTACTATGCAGTTTTCAAGGTTCTGGCTGGACATTCTTCCAGCAGACTTGCTGATTATAGCAAGATTGCTGAAGGAGTTTATCCAATGAGGTTAAACTTCTTTGCACTCAACAACAGTAATCGCCTATCAAAATATACTATCGTGATAACCTTTTTTCTGTGGTTGCGTTGTTAAAACCGAACCAAAAATAGTTTGAAAGCTAAACACCAATCTCGACCGACCTCGGGATGACTCAGTAGTTTTGAGTTTTAAGTTTCGAGTGATTAATTCAAAACTCATAATTCATAACTCATAACTTCTGAGTAGGTCTCCCTGAAAAGGAGGTGATCCAGCCACACCTTCCGGTACGGCTACCTTGTTACGACTTCACCCCAGTCACCAGTCCTGCCTTAGGCATCCTCCTCCTTTCGGTTGGGGTAATGACTTCGGGCGTGACCAACTTCCATGGTGTGACGGG
>JADQBA010000312.1 GCA_016903675.1 Stigonema ocellatum SAG 48.90 = DSM 106950
TACGCTGTTCATCAAGTTCTAATTGCAGCCGCTTTGGGTGCAGATTACGTTGCTCCTTATTTAGGTAGAATAAACGATTTGGGGCGCAATGGGCATGAGGATTTGGTCGCAATGCAGCGAGCGATCGCAGGTGTTGGCAGCACCACTCGAATTTTAGTTGCCAGCATCCGTAGTATAGATGATATTGTGTTGCTCGCAACTCAGGGATTGAATACATTTACGTTTTCGCCCCTCGTCGCCGCAGCTTTTTTCGAGGTCACTGCGACAAATCAAGCTGCTGCCGACTTTGAGCAAGCAGCTTGTCGTCTCAATCCGAATAGTTAATAAAATCGTGCTTTTAAGGAAATACCCGATCTCGTTTTCCTCTAAGCCTCTGTCCACCCGCCATCAACCTCGCTATTTTTTGAGATAAAAAGCATCTCCCCAAGTTCCTCCTTCCCAATTAGTTTCAACTCTGTGAAAATTATACAGGTCTAAGAAACTGTCTAATTGCTCAACTTGGGCACAATTTTCGTATAGTTCATCTCGATTGACCTCAGTCAAAATTCCAGATATGTTAGTGAGGGTTTCCTGGCTGCCTTTCAATACTTCCAATTCATAGCCTTGAACATCAATGGTAAGAAAATTATAGTTCTGTTTCTCGGACAAGAAATCGTCGAGTCTAACCATCTCAACTATTTCTTCAGTGTCAAAAATAATCTGAGGATATTGTTCTAAATGTTTCTGGGGTTTTAAGATGGAGGATGACATCCCATTGTTGGCACTTTCGGTATACATTTTGACTTTCTTATTCTCGTTTCCCAAGGCTTTCTGAACCAATTGTGCTTGAGCAGCTACGTGAGTTTCTAGAATTTTAAAGTTACGGGAAAGTGGCTCAAAGAAAATTAGGTTAGCTATGCCTAATTTTTGGTAAATTTCATATTCTTGTCCATAATGAGCGCCAACATGAATCAGACCTCTAATTTTCACGTGATATTTCTGAACGAGTTCCTCTAAATCAAGGGAGAGATTTTTGGCTCCAATCGGACCAATATTTCCAAACATTGTTTGATACCTTGCACTTAATTATTCTTGTCTATCTTTAGGATAATAGATGCCTCCTCTGTCAACATGGCTAAGCTCCTAATCAGCGAAGGCAGTACTTCGGTTACTGAGATCTGTCGGACTCTGCGAGTTTCTCGCTCAACTTTGTACCGCTGTATTGGAATGGTGCTGTTGTAAAAGTTGGCAACGGCTTACGCACTGCATAAAACACTGCCCAAGAGAGCGTAAGCATCCAGTCAAGCCGATAACAGGGTAGTATGCGAAGACTAAGAGAATGCGCGAGCTGCCAATTCTACGCCCACGACCCTCACATAGTCTGTGCGTTACATCCTGCTGGACCTAGTGGCAGCACTTGTCTTGATTTTCGTACCGACCCAAATTTGGAGGATAAGCAGACATTTGAAAACCCCTACAGCCTAAGCCACAACCAGGAGCAGTGGGAGCCATGCAGTTCTAGCTATTACAGAAGTCGGCTTGTAGCCCACTCCAACGAGCGGGTGGGATGAACCGCCGCCCGCCGAGGAGGGGCATGGAGCATGGGGCATAGGGCATTGGTATTCTTTCCCATGCCCCATGCCCTATGCGCATTGCCCGCGAAATCCCACTCCTTTTAGGGGTGGGATGAGCTTAAGTTAACGACTTTGGAATGAATTGTGAATTGTTAAAGTGGCCTGAACGCTTATACTTTTTAAGACCGTAAAAAGAAGCTGCTAAACCTATACTTACTAAACCAATATTGTTACTGGATTCAGGAACTTTTTGAGAAGAAACAGTTGTAACTGTACCCGCCAAGTTACTCCTGGTTTGATTAGGAGTATTTGGCTCAAAACTAACTTTGGAGGTTTCAGAAAATTTGAATTGTCCGGTTGCCCCTTGAAATAAACCTTCACCCCCAGTGATAGTAAATATTCCTGAACCCTGTGATGTTAGATTTTTTAAGTCAGTTACACCACTTACATCATCCGTTCCAAATATTTTATTACTACCGCTTCCCAAGGTAAATTGTCCTAAAGGTCTATTTTCTAAACTAAAAATCTCTGGATTACTATTAATGCGGTAAACGCCAGTAACTGGATTGATTTGTGTATATGCAAAATCGTTTATCGTGTTTAATCCAAAGGGTGCATCAGTGCTTGTACCTGATACTGTTAATGTAAATTTATCGTCTTCAACCAGCGCTGGTTGCGATAGTACATCGTAATTTAAATCAAGTGTGTAACTTGTTTGCGAATAAGCTTTTGCCGCATCCAGACCAAAACTTGATACCACAATCGCTGCGGTTAGTAAAAACGCACTTTTCATTTTTCTCGCAAGCTTATTCATATTTTCAAGGTCGAAGCTTTGTTTTCTGTGACGTTAAATACACTATCACGCTTTACCGTAAAATTTGTTGTGCCATACCAAGTAAGCGCGTAAAAGCCAGATGGGCAACCTCAAGGTTGCCGCTCTGACGAACTCACTCCCATTCTTCTAATCTCATCCAAAAACTTATGGTTGATATTCTCAAGGACGCTTTGGTTTCTCCGTGCAATGTCGCATCTGGCAATGCGTGGGGCAGGACTATGCTAAGTTTTGTTACTCCCGAAGTTTGGATCGTCGGTGTGCCAATACTCCAACTTCTCTCCACGTCAGTCTGTCTATCGATCGCGGTGAAGGGATTACCGTACCTAAAAGAGAGAAAGACGCATCTTCCAGTCCTTACCGATATTTCTGTGCGGGTCGCACACACTCATCGAATTTTCTTACTCAGTCGCATCACTACATCTTGGGGTAGCGGATCAGGAACATCATCTGAAGGTAGCGATCGCATGAAAGCCGTCACTTTCTCCTGGTTTTCTAATCCCGACTCCCACGCTGCCACAATCTGCCGTGCCACATTATCAGCATCTTCACGGGATTTGTGGGCAGTAACGCAACCGATGTCTGTGCCATGGAATGACATCCAGGTCTGCCAACGCCCTGTTACTGAGTGTTGTACTATACCGCAGAACAGTTCTCCATTGCTTAGTATTGTTGTTGCCTTATCTTGAGGCTGTCTTCCAAACCCTCTACTCATAGCCATCTATCCAAAAACATCTTGTCCAAGATAACTGGTTGTGCGACTCGTTCTAGCGTGAATTCATAGCGCTAGGTGAGAATTTCTTGGCGCGAACCTTGAAAATCTCATAACTGTTCCTTGGATGGAGGTGCAAGCCCTCCCCTTCAAGGTTAAGAAGTGACTCCCTATCTGTCCACGCCGAGATTAATCATCAGAGCGAAGCTGGAAGCAGGGCGGAATCAGTGCTGAATCAGATTAGGTACACTGCCGCTAATGGGGAGATACTATGGTGAACTTAATGTGAAGCTCCTAAAAAAGCGTCTCATATCTGAAGCAGGAATCTGGCTATATCCTGACTTCCACCATCGAAAAACCCGCAGCACTTTGATCATGGTAGCTGCATAACCTTGGGTTGATGGTAGGCGAAATGGAGACACCTAAAGTATCAAAACAATCTAAGGGACGGAACGAGGAAAAACGTCATCAACTTCATGAGGTTGACAACTTATGTGGGGAGCCGTGATTAAGCTTCTATCGGAAGATGACGGGTAGGATGGGGGAACTAAACTGCCCCCGGCAACCGAGAAGTCTAGAAATGGACGATAATGCGTAGACGAACGACCTGCATAATACCAAGGGAAAGGTAGCAGACGTATCGACGCGACGGGTAAGCTCCCAAGCCCCGAAGTTCCTAAAATGACTAGACGGAACGTAGACCGACAATCTAAGGAAACGTTGGTTATGCGTAATGAGTCTCAGGTTTTCAAAACGCTCCTTAGACTCAAGACGATAACAATCGTAGTCTAACACCTGAAAACGGTTTGCGAATGGGATTTTGGGTTATTACCCAGTTACCCAAAGGGTTGCTAGGAGCCGTGATGCGGTGAAAGTCGCACGTCCGGTTCTGAAGGAGAGGTGCGCCGCAGCAATGCGGACATCGACTCTAACTATTTGGATACGAGTATGGTGCTGAGGCGATTGCCTTTGGCACTGCGCGGAGCGCAATCGCACCACTAACTTACACGGCGTGTTACAACTCATAGTTACTCTTATCGGGGGGAGCGCCGGAATACGTGCATTCCTTTGACCATTTTTTGAATTCAAAATTCAAAATTCAAAATTCAAAATTTAAGAAATAATTTTGAATTGTTTAATTAAGGATACAAGCCCCTAAATTTATTTATGGAAAACAAAAAAAATGTATTTCGAGACGCATAGCGCAAGAAATACTACGTCCTTGCTACATGTAAGGAACTGCAAACAAGAACGCTTCAAACCGCAAACAAGTCAAAATTGAAACCACATTAGCTGCAAATAAGAGGGGTTTCAAAACCACATTGGGTGCAAATGAAACCACATTATTTGCAAACAAACCACATTAACTG
>JADQBA010000079.1 GCA_016903675.1 Stigonema ocellatum SAG 48.90 = DSM 106950
AGGGGTAGTCGTACTGAGCCTGTGACCAGGGGCAAAGTCTTCTGTAATTACTACTTTACGAGGGTTTTAGGCTTTATCTGGGAAGTAGATGGCGATCGCTATCCACCACCTAAAAAGTTCCGCTAATAATTGGAGTCGGAACTTTACCCGCATCTCTGTTGGGTTTTTACAGAGAAACTGCTTGGGAGTCCAAGCTTAAAACAAGTCGAAGTGCCAACTCCTGTTCTAAATTCGGTACTTTTAAAGTACTGATCGCTTGCCCAAATCTGCGCCCTCAAGTACCAATGTATTAGTAACTAAACTAAACCGTTTAGTTTGCCCCTGACCGCAGGCTCAGTACGACTACCCCAAATTGGTTGAGAGAACTGGCAAATCAAATTAAGATAGACTAACAATAAGACTGGTTCTATTGAGTTATTTATTCTATGCCTGCTGAAACACTCTCACGCTACGTTACTCGCGATGCTAGGATTTTAAGTGGAGAGCCAATTATCATAGGCACTCGTACATCCGTTCGTGCCATTGTCGGTTTGTGGCGGTTAGGCATTATGCCAGAAGAAATTTTGAACCATTTGCCCCATCTGACTCTAGCACAAGTGTTTGATGCCTTGAGCTTCTATCTCGATCATCAGGCAGAGATTAATGAGTCTATTGAGCGAAACCGAATACCTGATGAATTAGTCCATCCATCTGTAAGAGCCGCATTGGGTACATTGTGAAAACTTTTGTGGCACTTTACACAGATGAGGATATGTCAGCATTGGTTGCCACGTTGTTGCTTTCGCGTGGTTTGGATGTCACAACTGTTCGTGAACAAGCAACTTTCGGCAAAACAGACGCTGAGCAACTTGAATTGGCAACTTCTATTGGCAGATGCATCCTGAGCCACAACCGAGTTGACTTTGAGCGGTTGCATATTCAGTACATGGAAGAAGATAAACAACATTCTGGAATTATCGTTGTGCCCCAGAAAAACGCCTATGAAGTCGCACAACGAATTGGTATTTTGGTGAGTGCGCTAACAGCAGACGAGATTAGAAACCAACTATTATATGCCTGAATCCTTTGCAAAAAGCAATTGTCCAGAATTTGGCGATAGTCAATCGGTTGGAGGGTGCCTGTAAAACAATCGCGCAGTTGAACTTGAGAGCACTCAGTGGATACAGGTAGTCAAGGTGATAGAATACTTGGCGAGAAAGCACAGAATCTGGAATTGGCGATCGCTGCTTTCCAAAATGCAATATCTGTATTCACCCGCGACGCCTTCCCCCAAAACCATGCTGAAACTTTACTCAACCAGGGCATTGCTTACCAAGATGGGAAACAGTATACCTTAGCTCACGACACCTTTGAATCTGCCATTGAAACAACGTCATGATGTAGCTCAATGTACTATTTTTTGGCGTTGCTGAATTTAGCAATGAATTATGTTTGATTACAAATTTGTAATTTTCCTAAACCCTCGTAGAGGCAAGGGTTAATCGCGTCTCTACAGAATCGTGATTTTCACAATTCATCCGCGTGATTCAGCAAAACACAAATCTCTCCGAAAGATGACTTTTCCACAGCTTTATTGATGATTAAGTTTTATGAAAATTTGCAAAGTTTAACAGGTAATGTGGCGATCGCTCTCAACCAAGCGCAGTTATGATGTTGCCAAGCTACCCAAGGTGAATTATTGCAATAGACATAGTCGTGTAAATTATCTATGCATTACCGTCCATCCTTGTAGAACGCGCGGCGTTCTACATTCTATTTCACCAGATGTCTAATAAATAGCTTGTCATACACCGCGATCGCCATAAATATTCTCGCGCCAGCTGGCTTCAGTAGGCAAACCTACTACACTACTTTTGGGGAGTTGAGCCACCCATTGACGAAATTGCTCGGCTTTTTCTGTTGGTGTTAAATTTTTGTGAGTTGCTGTCTCTACCTGTCTAGTGTGCAGTCTGGATTGAAAAAGTTTCTGGTATTCGGGAGAGAGGTTTAGTACCACTTCTACAAGGGAGTTAACAAGTTGTACATTCATACTAGCCACTCTTACAGAGTATCACCTTATTATAACTCCTATATGTTTCAGGGGTGGTCTGCGCGGGTAGAAGTCGTTGGAAGATGAACCCCACCCCGCCTCTGCGACGGGTGAGTCTCCCCGGACCGCAAGCGCTTAGGGGTTAGGAGTGGGGTTCTTTTATGGGCGATAGCTCCCTTGCAGTGCACTTTGCCCACATCCATGTTTTTCCTTGACACAAAATAGGATTTGGTGGTATTCTTAACATAATGGAAAAGGTGCGCTCATATATATTCAACAAAATGAGTAGAACTTTGTCATAACCTTTGACTTTTGAATGCGTGACTTTTGACGAACCCAAAGGAACCGACCGCCTTCTTTCCGAAATCTTCAGCAATGCAACTGTTTCAATGGATGTAACCTAGCGTTGCCTAACCATGAATCTAGCAAATTGGTTGAGAGAACTGGCAAATCAACTCAAGCAAGCGCTGAATTTAGAGAATTTTATCCCCCAAACTCCCTCTTGACAACGAAAGAAGCGGAACAACAAACCTCTGTTTACAAGCGTTGAAGTGACAAACATGGATTCACAAGCGTACCGAGAATTCCTCAACCAAGTGCTGCGAGCAATAGTAGAAAGTAAAGGAGACTCACAGGTAGTTTACCGATTGCTTGCAGCAAACATCGAAAAACTTGACAATAAACTAGCACAACTATTGCCGCGTTGGTGGGCAACAGATTTTCTGGCGGGAGTTGAGACAGGTGCATCGCAATATTTCACAGCAGTTATTGGCAATTTCAGCAATCTCATTCAGGAATTCCCCTTAGGTGACAAAGCCAGCAACATGGAAATTGCTATTGCAGGCCATGAAATAGTGCTAACTGTATTCACCCGCGACGCCTTCCCCCAACAATGGGCGACGACGCAATATAATGTGGGGATTGCCTATTTTGATAGAATCAAAGGCGAGAAAGCACAGAATCTGGAATTGGCGATCGCCGCTTTCCAAAATGCAATATCTGTAAGAACCCGCGACGCGTTCCCCCAAGATTGGGCTTCGACGCAAAATAATCTGGGGACTGCCTACCTTTATAGAATCAAAGGCGAGAAAGCACAGAATCTCGAATTGGCGATCGCCGCTTTCCAAAATGCAATATCTGTATTCACCCGCGACGCCTTCCCCCAAGATTGGGCTTCGACGCAAAATAATCTGGGGGCTGCCTACCTTTATAGAATACTAGGCTCGAAAGCACAGAATCTCGAATTGGCGATCGCCGCTTACCAAAATGCAATATCAGTAAGAACCCGCGACGCCTTCCCCCAAGATTGGGCTTCGACGCAAAATAATCTGGGGAATGCCTACCTTTATAGAATACTACGCGAGAAAGCACAGAATCTCGAATTGGCGATCGCCGCTTACCAAAATGCAATATCAGTATTCACTCGCGACGCCTTCCCCCAAGATTGGGCACAAACACAAAATAATCTGGGGATTGCCTACAGTAATAGAATACTAGGCTCGAAAGCACAGAATCTCGAATTGGCGATCATAGCTTTCCAAAATGCAATATCTGTAAGAACCCGCGACGCCTTCCCCCAAAACCATGCTGAAACTTTACTCAACCTGGGCATTGCTTACCAAGATGGGAAACAGTATACCTTAGCTCACAACACCTTTGAATCTGCCATTGAAACAGTGGAATTTTTGCGAGGAGAAATTGGTTCTGGAGAGGAAAGCAAACGTAAGCAAGCAGAAGAATGGAATCAGCTTTATGGTCGGATGGTGGAAGTTTGTCTAGAATTGGGAAAAGACACTCAGGCTATTGAATATATTGAGCGTAGCAAAACTCGCAACTTAGTGGAACTCCTTGCTATCCGTGATTTATATCCCACAGGGATAATATCAGAAGATACGCGAAAACAATTGCAACAGCTAAGGAAAGATATCGATATCGAGAAGCGTCGGCTTGCTGCTGAGGAACAACCAAACTACACCCGTATCAATGAACTGCGTCAGCGTTACAACGAACTGTATCCTTTTGAGTTTATCACGTTTGAACAAATCCAAGCTCTGTTAGGTCTCCAGACAGCAATTATCCAATGGTACATTTTTCCTGATTGTTTTCGTGTTTTCATCATCACCCGCAATCACGACAAGCCCATTATTTGGCATTCCAGCGCTGAAGATTTAGAAAAGTTGAGAAATTTGACTTCTTATGAATATCTGAAACCTTACTTTGAAGACAAAAGTCGGTGGAGACATGACCTAAATGATAAACTCCAGCAGTTAGCTAAAATCCTACATCTAGATGAAATAGTCGCCCTCATACCAGCCCAGTGTAAAAAGATAATTTTAATTCCCCATTTTTACCTGCACCTGTTACCTCTCCATGCTTTACCACTTTCAAAAGGGGAAGATTTCATAGACAAGTTCCCCCAAGGCGTGAGTTATGCACCCAGTTGTCAGCTTTTGCAAAAGCTTCTTGTTAACAAGGGTGGAGACACAGATTTTAGCATTCCTACATCTGAGAGTTATTCTACACCACCTGTCCCAATAAATGAATTAGCTCATCTGCTTGCCATTCAAAACCCTACAGGGGATTTAGAGTTCACAGATATCGAAGTTGAGACAATAGCTGCTGCATTTCACCCGCGCCGCATTTTGAAGAAAGGTGAAGCGACAAAAACAGCTTTAATGCAACAACCAACAGCCGAGCAATTTCGTGATGCTCATTGGCTACACTTTTCTAGTCATGCTCAGTTTAATTTAACATATCCCCTGCAATCTCGCTTACAATTAGCAAAATCTTCCGCTGATAACGAAACGAGTGATTTAGAACAAGACCTCACCTTGGAAGATATTTTGAATCTGAGTTTACCTAACTGTCGGATGGTGACTCTTTCCGCCTGCGAAACAGGCTTGATTGACATAAGTAGCATCGATGAATATATTGGTTTACCCAGTGGATTTATCCGGGTGGGTGCTGCTACCGTTGTCAGCAGTTTATGGACGGTGGATGACTTTTCCACAGCTTTATTAATGATTAAGTTTTATGAAAATTTGCAAACTTTAACAGGGAATGTGGCGATCGCTCTCAACCAAGCGCAGTTATGGTGTCGCCAAGCTACCCAAAGTGAATTATGG
Organism: Stigonema ocellatum SAG 48.90 = DSM 106950; assembly: GCA_016903675.1. Classification (GTDB taxonomy): domain Bacteria; phylum Cyanobacteriota; class Cyanobacteriia; order Cyanobacteriales; family Nostocaceae; genus Stigonema; species Stigonema ocellatum. The sequence goes on from JADQBA010000079.1 coordinate 5,155, forward strand.
CAATGGATAGATGGTAAAATAGATATGGATGTGCAGCACAAAGAGAAAATTCAAAAAAGATTACAGTTCTATACCCCAGAACAAAAGCCATTTAAAAATGCATCAGCTTGGGCAGCATTTTGTGCGATTGGACAATAATTCGTAGGAAAGTCAGGTTATGGATGCAGATAAACTTATTGAAGCGTTTACAGAAGTTGTGCAAGAGCAAGATTATGTGTTTTCGTCGTCAGCGATGGAAGATATACCATCACTACGAAACACTCTGGCTGAGTTAGACAATAAATCACTAGAGTCAGTTGCAGAAGCAATTCGCCAGTGGTTTCTCAATCATGAGTCTGTGAGAGATGCGGTGTTGGGTCAAGAACGAGAAATTTCTCGGGTGAAAAAAGCTAGTCCGGCTTCTCAAGAAAATACTTTGGAAAATCGCTACCGGGTTTTGGATGAAGGACTGAAAAAATTGGAAGAGAAAAAGCAAAAGTAGGGTGGGTTATACTAAAAACGATTTAGAGCAATACTATTATATAACCGCAAACAGCAATTGTCCCTCACCCCCAACCCCTCTCCCAAGAATTGGGAGAGGGGCGGAGTTACTCTCGTTCAACTCTAGTTCCCCTTCTCCCTTTTGGGAGAAGGGGTTAGGGGATGAGGGTTGAGAAACCAGGTTTCTCGTTTGTAGTTGCGACTTGGTGCGCTAAAGCGCTACTACAAACCTCACACACTAAATATACATCTGAGGTCATCCAAAAAACCAACTATGAAAATTTATGCTCCGAATATTCATTTGTTTGCTTTCCAGCTTCAGAAAATCTCAAATTCTCATGCTTCTCGAACGGAACCAGAAAATGTGATTCAGTTATGGGAAAGTGCTGATAAAATTGTCCGCACTACGCTGGAACAAGATTTGTATCTGGGTCAGCATATAGATATCAATAAGGAACCAGAAAACCCGCGTGTTGAGTTACGCAAAGAATCGGAAGTTAAAGATGATGATTATTCTATCCCTTTTGCAGGGAAGATTTCTCTAAGTCCTGACCAAAAATTAGTCATTGAAGGTTTTGCTTTTCCCTTGCGAATGTATGATAGCTATGGGTTATGTCTCAATTTGCGTCGTCCAGAAAAAGAAGATGATGGGATACGTACTCAAGATGTAGATATTTCTTTGTTGAGCAAGTTTAATCAGAATCATTGTTTAATATTAAACCAGAATAATTTTTTTATAGGACAAACTTTATTAATCACAGCTTGGGTGAGTGACCATAAAGACAAAAATAAAATAGCTGAGGAATGCTTAACAGCAGTTTTTCCTTCTCCTTCTCAGCGTCCACCTTTTCATCGCGAAGGAGAGTTATTTAGAAGTCCTATTTTTGAATATGGTTTATTTAGTCAGATTAAGACATATCAGCATGTGCTTATCTGGCTCTTTACTAATAAACAAACTGATAATAATTTTAATGAATGTTATCAAGATTTATTAGATTTATTTTTCTTTCGTGCTAAGGCTGTCAAAGCTTATCAAGATAGTAGAGAAATTTATCACCAACTTGCTTTAGAGTACGAAGAAATAGAAAAAATAATTGATGGTATACCAAAAAATAAAAGCCATGGCGATAGCGAAACTTTGAAGTCAGAAGATTTGAAAAAATTCAAAGAACAATTAAAGTCTTTACCACAACTCTCAGTGAAATACACGCGCTTGCTACGCAATTTAGATGAATATCAAAATACAATTTCTATCAATTCTGAGAATTATGCTAGCAAACTGCGGAAAATGAGTAGTAAAATAGGTGATGATTTAAGGTTTTTAAAAACTTTTTCTGAGGAAAGTAGTCCGTTTTTCCAAAAACAGATTACATCTGACTTGGGCTACTTTAAACATGGTTCGACATTATTGGAACAAGCGGTAGCTGCAATTCGTGGCTTAGTGGAAATAGAACAAGCAGAACGCGATCGCTCTTTGGAACAAACCATCCAAGTTATAGGTGTGGGGTTAGGTGCAGGTGCTATAGTCTCTGGCATTGTCGCAGCACATATTGACAAACCCTGCACATCCATATCTTCCTGTAAAGCCTTCCCTCCCATAATATTATCTTTGTTTTGGAGCGTTCTGGCTGTCTTGGTTTTTGGTGGGATAGCGTGGCTTTGGACGAAGAGGAATAAGATCTGAAAAAACCGCACCCTGTAGCAGATGAACGCAGATGAACGCAGATAAATTACTTCATCCGGTTGAAAACTTGTTGTTTTTTTCTTGACAAAAAACCGGATTTGGTGGTATTCTTAGGATAATGGAAAAGGTGCGCTCATATATACCCATAATTCCAACGACCATAACAACAAACATAGACGAATATAAGTTAATCATTGCGCTCTTGGCACTCATAACTAACTCTTCATCCCCTTTGCGCCTTTGCGCCTTTGCGTGAGACTAATTCATCGCCTTATCTTACTCCCAAATTTGCTAAGATTTTCAAGGCAAAACAACAGGACTCTATTAATCACCATGCCTACATATGCAATTGACGCCAACGACGCAGCAGCTATAAAAGCAGCACAAGACTCTGTTGCGGTATGCGATCGCTCTTCTTGGGGACGCATCAAAGTTTCTGACGAAGACCGTCTCCGCTTCTTGCACAACCAAAGCACCAATAATATCCAGCAACTCAAACCAGGACAAGGCTGTGATACTGTGATGGTGACATCCACAGCCCGCACCATTGACTTGGTAAGTGCGTATATTATGGAAGATGCAGTCCTGCTGCTGGTTTCGCCTAACCGCCGTGAGTTTTTGATACAGTGGCTGGATCGCTACATCTTCTTTGCCGACAAGGTGCAACTAACAGATATCACAAATGACACAGCCACCTTCAGTCTTATTGGTCCTGGAAGTGACCTCATAATACAAAACTTAGGTGGTGAGGCAATTATTGGTCAACCCTTCGGCAATCATCAACTTATTCCCTTTGGTGAGGAAACAGGCGAGATTCGGGTGGCAGTTGGTAGCGGCTTAGCCTCCCCAGGATATACTATCATTTTGTCTAGGTCTGATCAAGAAAAAGTTTGGAGCAAAATTGTGGAAGCTGGCGCAGTAACCATGGGCATGAGCGCTTGGGATGCGTTGCGCGTCTTACAAGGTCGTCCCGCCCCAGACCATGAACTGACTGATGACTACAATCCCTTGGAAGCAGGGTTGTGGCAGACAATTTCTTTCAGCAAAGGTTGTTACATCGGACAAGAAACCATCGCCCGGTTAAATACTTATAAAGGTGTAAAGCAACACCTCTGGGGTATCCGTCTTAGCGCCCCCGCTGTACCAGGGACAGTGATTACAGTTGGGGATGAAAAAGTCGGGAATCTTACCAGTTATACTGAAACCAATGCTGGTTATTTTGGATTAGGTTACATCCGCACTAAAGCTGGTGGTGCTTTTTTGAAAGTCCGTGTAGGAGAAGTGGAGGGTGAAATAGTAGAAGTTCCGTTTGTTTCCCATAAATATCCAGAGAATGAATAGAGAACTTGCGTTCGTAGTTACTAAGGGCGCTAAAGCGCAACTACGAACCAAAACGCCATGTTCATCTGCGTTCATCTGCTACAGGGTGCGGTTTCAATCAAAAACCGCTATAGTTCAAAGTGGTAAGAACGCGGCTTCCTCTCGATCCCATCTAGCGCCTTGACAAAATTCATCTATCCAATTAGCCAGTTTACAAGCTTTCTTAACATGTGCTGGACGCGCTTCATTGGGAACGTTTTTGTGATCAAGATTCACAGGCTTGTCTTTCGTTTTGAGTTCGGTAGCCATAGCGATCGCTACGACAGGTTTACTTTTCCCTTCAATTTTGGGACAAAAACCAACCGATAGGGCAGAATTCCTTTCTTTCCTAGTAGCAATGGCAATTGGTGTGGTAGATTTGCTTTTGTGTTGCAAAACGGTTGCAACACCGATTGGTGGTGAGGGTTTGCTTTTGTTCATCGCAAGAGATACCACAGAATGACTTTCTGCCTTGGTAGCGATCGCATTACTCATCAGGGGTTTGCTCTTGTTTAGGGATACTGTAGGTTTATGGTCCAAAAGAGGTTTTGCAGGAGACTCACTACTATCCTCAGTTGCTGGTGTAATCGATGACATCAGTTTGTCTTGGATGGGAATTTTCGTAGGAGATTCACTGTCAGCCGGTAAACCATCACTTGGTGAAGCGTCTTGCAAGTTTGGTGTAGATGGGCGATCGCGTATCTCCCCAGAGGAGGATTTTTTGGAGACTAGTGTATCTAAAAAAGTATCTGATTTTGTTAAATTTAACTGTTCTTCAGGATTGAAGTTGAGACCTAAAGCTGAAATAATCTGGTCTGGATTATTATTAAGATCCAAAATAAAAGGCAAAATCTCTTCAAGCTGTGGTTCCAAAACAGATATGGTCGCCAAAATAAAACCAGAAGAAGGACGACGAAGACCATCGTAAGTTGACCAAATTTGTGCTTTTACAAGCCAATAACGATTTTTATAGTAGTAGCTAACCCACTTCATTTTTAATGATTGACGTAACTGCTGAATATTCATTCTTATGTCTCGCTTTAGTTAAAAGAGTCCAGTCCTGTATAAGCTATTATGAAAAATTCGTAGTTCGTAATTATTTTTCCTCCGGGTATCAAAACTCCGACTGAAAAATGACCAAAAAGAAAAAGGTAAAAGCCCCTAAATTTATTTATGGGGTTCTTACTTTTGAATGAGTGACTTTTGACTTTTGACTTCCCCGTTCGCGTAGCGTCTCCCCTTGGGAGAAGGGGCTGACCACCTCTAGACGTGGGGGTATTAAACCCATTTTTAATTACGAATTACGAATTACGAATTACGAATTACTTATACCTGAGGATGAAATCGATAATAAAGCAATTGTGCCACTCTTTGACCCCGCATTAAATGCTGTTCTACCACCAGAGGTACAACACTTGGGCGAACACCAGAATACCAAACCATATCTGGCACTACCAGCACTATAGGTCCATTGCCACATTGTCCCAAACAGCCACTACCCGTTACAGTTACCTCAGGTACTGGCGAAGCCTTAAAAGCAGCTAATACCTTGACTGCACCTTGCTTGCGACAAGCGCGATTTTGGCACACACGGACACACTTGGAAGAAACGGGAGACGGTGTGGCTGGAAAGTCAGATGGTTGAGATATTTCAGTCATTTGTCCTTTGCCAGTAGTAATATGTCAATTTATATAGCAATTCCCTGCTTTTTTTACGATAAAATACTGAGTCTCAGAAACCCGGTATCTCCCAGATACCGGGTTTCTTTATCTCACGAATGATTTAGGAATGTTGTAAGTTCGTAGTAAGGACTTTAGTCCTTATTTTCTAAGCACGCTTTGTGCTTACTACAAACCAAGTAGTCGTTAGTTGTGTATTTTTTTACAAGTGACCATTAACTATTTACTAATGACTAATCCGGCAAAAGACCCTTTGATTTTAGCCATTCATGGTTGAAGATGCGGGACTGGTAACGGGAACCGCTATCACACAGAATAGTGACGATAGTGTGTCCAGGTCCCATGTGTTTTGCGATCGCAACAGATGCTGCAACGTTAATACCTGTGGAACCGCCCATGAATAAACCATCTTGCCGCAGCATCTGGTAGACTACCCGTATAGCTTCTTGGTCATGAATCCGAATAGCATCATCAGCAGGTGCGCCTTCCATATTTGCTGTAATGCGACTGTTGCCAATACCTTCGGTGATGGAGTTGCCTTCGGTATTAATTTCGCCAGTTTTGACATAGCTGTAAAGTCCGCTACCCATTGGATCGGCGACAACGCACTTTATTCCCTGATTTTTTTCTTTTAGGTACATTGCTACACCTGCAAAAGTACCACCAGTACCAGTAGATGTTACCCAAGCATCTAGTTTACCATCTGTTTGTGCCCAAATTTCCGGTCCAGTAGTTTCGTAGTGAGCGCGGCGATTTGCTAAATTATCAAATTGGTTCGCCCAAATGGCATTTTCCATGGATGCTGCTATTCTACCAGATAATTTCACGTAGTTGTTGGGGTTTTTGTAGGGTACAGCCGGGACGGGGCGAACTTCTGCGCCTAACGCCCTCAAAGCATCCATTTTTTCTTGGGACTGGGTGTCGGGAATGATAATTAGACATTTATAGCCTTTGGCGTTGCAAATATGGGCCAGTCCAATGCCTGTATTGCCTGCTGTTCCTTCTACTACTGTGCCACCTGGTAAGAGGGTGCCTTTTTCTTCCGCGTCTTTGATAATGTAAAGTGCGGCGCGGTCTTTGACGGAACCGCCTGGGTTAAGAAATTCTGCTTTGGCAAGGATTTCGCAGCCTGTCTCTTCGCTAAAGCTGTTTAGGCGAATCAGAGGTGTGTTGCCTACAGTGCCCACAAATCCATTTTTGATATCCATTTTTAATTTACCTATCTTTGTCCCTATAAGAATTCTGGCGCATAACAGGCTTATGGGGAGTTAGGGGAAGAGGTTCCTTTTCCCCTCCAGACACGGAAGGGAGAAGGAACCCGCCACCTACCGACAACTAAATAAACCACAACCAAGTGCAAACCTCGTTTTCCATTGTAAACTGTGATTAAATTTTTAAAGGAATGGAAATTTTCCAAATTTCTCCAAAGTCGTGAGGTCAATAATCGCTTGCAGGAAAGGTTTACACCCTTTTGGACACTCAAACAAAATCTCCTCAATTATGCGAGTACGAGTAGTACGAATAACATTACGTGTTGACCAATTATAAATATTGAGAAATCGGCTTAAGGCACTTGCCGACTTGCTTTTACTATGCTCAGGTAATAGACATCTCCGAAATAGTAACGTTTTGTGGTATAAAGAAGCTGAGATGAGTTTTTTATACCAAATTTATGAGTGATGTACTGGATTATATCGAAGCGAATCCTCAAGAAGCTCAACGATTGATTGGTCTGGGATACCCTGAGCTACAAAGGTTACTTCAAAATGCGGAACAATTACACAATGAAAAACAAGATTTGTTAGAGTCAAAGAAAATTAGAATTATCTCTGGTGGCGGTGGTCGTAAACCAAAATTATCTATAAAAGAACAAATAATTTTAACCTTGGTGTATCTCAGACACATGACGACATTTCAACTTCTTGGTATCCAGTTTGGGATCAGTGAATCGACAGCGAATGATACATTTAATTATTGGTTGCCAATACTCCGGGAATTGCTACCTTCCAGTTTAATTGAACAAGTAAAAAAAAACGAATCTGACTTGATGGTAGTTTCTGTGATTGATTTTTTTTGCACAAGCACTACTGGCTGACTCTAATGATGATCCGTCTCGCCCGTCCCTGCTTCCTAAATTTGAGACCTGAATCTTTACGTTTGACTAGTCAGTAATCTACGAGTTTGGGATTTACAGAATGATTGGAAAAACACTCCGAAATCACTACAAGATTATCACACTACTAGGCAGAGGTGGCTTTGGCGACACGTATCTGGCTGAAGATTTGCACTTACCGAACCATCCAAAGTTTGCTGTCAAACATCTCAAGCCGAAAAATCCTAATCCCACAGTTTTGGCAGTTGCAAGACGACTGTTTGATAGTGAAGCACAGGTTTTACAAAGATTAGGCCATGACTATGACCAGATTCCGCGACTGTTCGCATATTTTGAAGAAAATTATGAATTTTATCTGGTTCAGGAATTTGTTGACGGGTCTAGCTTGGCTCACGAAATAGCATCAGATCGCCAACGTCTCGGTGAAAATGCAGTCATTAAACTGTTGCAAGAAATCTTGGAAGTGTTGGTCTTTGTTCACAAACACAACGTCATTCACCGGGATATTAAGCCCCAAAATTTAATGCGTCGTCGTCAAGACGGCAAAATTATTCTAATTGACTTTGGAACTATCAAGGAAATCAGCACTTTAGTAGGAGTGAATGAACAAGGGCAAAGCATTTCCACAATTGCTGTGGGAACCCCTGGCTATATGCCTAGCGAACAATCTATTGGTGAGCCGAATTTTACCAGCGATATTTATGCAGTGGGAATAATTGGTATTCAAGCTCTTATGGGAATCATCCCAGACCAATTACGCAAAGACCCTGATACAGGTGAAATTATTTGGCGTAACCAAGCAGAGGTAAGTCCAGAACTAGCAAATATTTTAGACAAAATGGTGCGCTATGACTTTCGCGATCGCTACCAGTCAGCATCTGAGGCGTTAGAAGCGCTCAATCCTTTAGCCGCACTGACACCAACTTTAACACCTTCTACACAAACATCATCATCGCCTAGGAACAGGCAATTTCCTATGGTATTATCACGCAAAAATTTAATCGGACTAGGAATAGGAGTACTTGCCGCTGTTTTTATAGTATATATCCTTCCTATTGTGCAGGCCATATTTAACCCTATTGCCACTCTAACTGGGCATTCAGGTGAAGTAAATTCTCTTGCCATTAGCTCCATCCCCACGATCTTATCAAGGGAAATCCTAGTTAGTGGCAGTGATGACAAAACTATTAAAATCTGGGATATACAGGGTAGAAAAGAAATCCTCACCCTCAAAGGGCATAAAGGCAAAGTTTACACTCTTGCTATTAGCCCAGATGCTCAGACTCTTGTTAGTGGTAGTAATGACAACACTATCAAAGTCTGGAATTTGAACACAGGCAAGGAAATTCGCACTTTGAAGGGTCATAAAGATATCGTCAATTCCGTTGCCATCAGTGCAGATGGTCAAACTCTTGTCAGTGGTAGTTATGACAACACTATTAAAGTCTGGAATTTGAAGACGGGGCAGGAAATCCGCACCCTAACAGGGCATACAGAAAACGTTTTGTCGGTTGCTATCACCTCGGATAATCAAGAACTTGTCAGTGGCAGTGCAGATAGGACTGTCAAGATTTGGAACCTGCAAACGGGCGAGTTGTTACATACTTTAACGGGGCATTCAGGTGATGTCAATGCAATTGCGATTAACCAGAATGGAGGATTTTTTGTTAGTGCCAGCGATGATAAGAAAGTTGAAGTCTGGAAATTGAGTAAGGGACGGGAGTTACGTCCTCCTTTAATGGGACACTCAGCCGATGTGAATGCTGTTGCTATCAGCTCAGATGGTAACGAAATTGCTACTGGTAGCGACGATCGCACTATTAAAATCTGGAACGTGAGTACAGGAGAAAATATATGCACCCTCAAAGGGCATCAAGACAAAGTTTTTGCTGTTGCTTTCAGTCCAGATAGCAAAACACTTTTTAGTGCTAGTGCCGACAAGACTATTAAAATTTGGCAAGTAGCAGACCAGAATTGTGCTGGGAACTAAAAAACTACATAATTCTGAACCATAACTGGCATCACACAAAAATTTTCAATTTATGCATGAACGCGCCTCTCTTAAAGCCTCTCAACGCGGAAAACAACTCATTAAGGAAGCCTGGAAAAGGCTAACAATGAGACATAAAACAACAGATATAAATGAAATATTTCTGAGAGAAGCAAGTAAGATTTTACAACCAGATAAGAACTGGGATAATGTTTTAGAAGAGCATTGTGTTGTAGCACCAGCTACTTTGAAACGCTTTCGTGAAGCAAAGGAGCGTATTACTGCTTCTACTTTTCAAACTTTTTGTCAAGTGCTGGACTTGAACTGGGAAGATGTAGTAGAAAATGAAGCAGATGCTCATAGGGATTTGGATGAAGAACCTCCTGTTAATTTTTATGGACGTAACCAAGAGTTAGCTGAACTTCAGCAATGGCTTATTCAAAAACGTTGTCGGTTAGTTCTTGTTCACGGAATGGGGGGAATTGGCAAAAGCGCCTTAGTTCGTCATTTAGTAGATATAATTGCTGACAAATATAATCGCTTAATCTGGCTTTCTCTAGAATCATCACCACCATTTCAAAAAATCTTAATCAGATTGATGAAATTTTTCTCTAAAGGTGAGCAAGAAGAAGGCGATATTTCCCAAATAATGCAGTATTTGCATCATCAAAAATGTTTAATAGTGCTAGATGCTTGGGAAGAAATTATGGACAGTTCTAGCGAAGATTATATTAAGTATAATGTATTTGTAGAGAGAATTGCTAAAGAACCTCATCAAAGCTGTTTATTGTTAATTAGTAGAAAGAAACCTAACAATATTGCAATATTAGAAGGGAAATTTGTTTTTTCTAAAAAATTGTTACCTCTTGCCAAAAAAGACGTAAATGAATTTTTAAGTGCAGAAGGTTTATTTGGCACCGATATTGACCTAGAGAAATTTAGTGAGCGTTATAACAATCCTTGGATTCTTAAGAGAATTATACAAAGCATTCATAATGTTTTTAATGGTGATATATCACCCTTTATAAATAATGATGAAGTTACAATTGTTATTGATGAATTAACCACTGTTTTTTTAAATCAGCAATTTGAAACACTTTCACAAGCAGAAATAAATGTAATCTATTGGATAGCTATCAGACGCAATACAGCCTTATGGAATCAATTGGTACAAGATAGTAAGAAATTTTTAACTTATCAACAGTTATTTGAGACTGTAAATACTTTAATCGCTAGGCATTCTTTAATAGCTAAAAACATAGAAGAAATCCCAATAAAATATATACTAGAGCCAGTTATTTTAAAATATAGTCATGAGCGATTTATTGCAGAGAATTACGCACAGATTATCCAAGTATTTCAGAATAGTACCATTAATGGTTGTGAACTGTTTGTTACTCATGCTTTCATTACAGATTACCCAGAAGATAAAGAACTTAATCAGGAACAAATCAGGCGGATTGTTAAACCTATTGAAAGAATGCTATCGACTCACTTTCGTAGTCAGCAGCAACTTGAAAATCAACTGAGAAAAGTTTTGTCACTATTGGCGGATAAAGGATTGTCTCAAGGGTATGCCTACCAAAATATTTCACATTTGATTTCGGTATCGAGTTAGGTTGAGGGGGAGTATTATCTCCCACCCCTCTCAATTATGGTATTAGTATCAAGCAACGATGGTAAAAGTCTGTTTACTCAACACCAACTTGTCGCTAGCTGACATCTTGCACCTTCTCAATAAGGGTTGGTGGGCAGTGCCCACCCTACGCAATAATCAGAGTTTTAGGCTGCTTTTTTTGCAATAATGATGATGGTGCAAGATATGAGCTAGCAGAAGTAAAGTCAATGAAAAGGGTGTAGGGAACCCCATAATTAAAATCAGGGGCAAAATTTTCGGACGCCGTATTTCTTGCGCTGTTACTGAGCTTTTCGCTGAGCGTTAAATGAACCTCTCAGAGAGCTAAAAGTGCTTCTTGTACGAGATATTGCTGTCTTGGTACTTTTACCACAACAGGATAAACCAATTTAATAGAGAAAAGGAAAAATTGCCGTGCAGTCTATCAACACCCTAAAAACTGTTGCTATCACTTTGCTTGCATTGACCTTGGGGACGCAAAACCCAGCAGCAGCAATGGTTAACAACGTTGCAAACGCTCAAATTACTTCCTATGGCACTTCACCTTCCAGCATCGCTGTAACGCAACAAAGCAGCACTTTCAACATAATTAGAGGAACCCAAGTTCGTGAGAAAGCGTTTGACAGCTTGAAAAAGTTTTCTATATTTAATGGCAGTACTAGCTTCTTCACAAATGGTGCAAATATTCAAAATAATATTAGTACAGTTGCAGTCAAATCAGTTTTTAATATTAATGGTTTAATCCATGCTAACCTTACAGCTAATCTTTTTTTAGCTGCCGGAACCCAATCGGTTGCTCACAAGACTCAGCTTGAGGAATTATGCCCAGGAGATCATGTGAAGTATCAGGGTGTAGAATGGGGAGTTCAAGCTTATGGTACTTACAAAGATCCACAAGGCTATCAGACTCAAGAGTGGTTACTTTCATCCCCAGATAATCAAAAACGTTACTTACAGAAAGAATACAACCCAGAAATACCCAAAGACCCAATTCATTGGTATTTTAGTGAGGAAATTGTTGAGGCGCAAGTCTTAGAGCCAGGAAACAGTAACAATCTTATTCCCAGTGTGTGGCGGGATATGCAAGACAAAAAGACCCCACAACACGAACTAAACGCTTTAAATCGCACTTACTTGTTTGATTTCCAGACTAGCGGTACTTACAGTGACAAAGATGGTACTTTACCTCGAATTACTTGGGACTATTGGGACAAAGACCATAAATGGAATTTAGAATTAGAAGCATTTCCTGACCAAGAATTGCACGTATATTCTGCTCAAGAGGTAAATCCAGAGATATTTAGTATCTTGGCATCAAGTCAGAAGGTTAAGACTTTTCCTATTGGGAAAGCAATTTTGGCTACATCTATGATAGCTGGAGGCATGGTAATGAGACACAAAGCAAAGAGAACAGGAAACCTATAAAAATGCCAATCTCTCTATTTGTTAAAAATCGCAGTGACGGTTTAGCTTTTTATATCAATGGTGATTTGCAGTTTGATACTACTGATGAACCTATTTATCATGAACTGTTAGTCATTCCCGCCGTTGCTTTAGCAGTAGAACGATTTCCCGACACTGAACTTCGTGCCGTTATTTTTGGTGGTGGAGATGGGTTAGCGTTAAAACAAGTGCTACGTTTTACTCAAGTTAGTGAGATTACTTTGGTAGACCAAAGCTTGGAGGTTATACAACTTGCTCGAACTGTTTTTCAACCTTTCAATCATAGCAGCATGGAAAGCGATCGCCTGACAGTCTATGTAGAAGAAGCTTTAAATTTTGTTTCAAAACTGACTGACTGTAGCTATCATGTGGTTATCTGCGATTTCACTTATCCTAGAACTGCTTCAGACACAAGTATTCACAGTCTAGAATGGTATCAGCAGGTGCAGCGTATTCTATATCCAAAAGGGATTTTGAGTGTAAATGCTGTATCACCGGAACTAACTCCTCAAGGTTTTTGGTGTTTATATCAAACACTGTTAAAATCCGGATTTAGTGCTAAACCTCTCCAAGCTGTTATTCCCTCATTTGTGCAACAAAGTCATGGGATTTGGGGATTTTTTCTGGCTTCTGCTGTGGCTGTTAGTAGCTCAGAAGTCCAAGCAATGTCAATGCCAGAGAATCTTCGATTTCTCACCCCATCCCGTCTTTGGCAAGCCTTTATCTTTGAGCAAAGAATAGCTGCAACTCGTCACCAGTTAACAATTAACACTCTTGACTGTCCACAGTTGTTTTACTACCTATTAAATTCTGATGCTTGTGCAAGTATGCAGAATTCGGGAGAAACAGTAAATTTTTTAGATATTCAAGAAGCGAGTACAGGACAAATAGGCTTAGTCAATCCCTTTTCAATAGTTGCAATCAGCCAACAGTGGTTAGCCCAAATGCCTCAATCTCTGCAAATTATCCAAGGGAACTCACCAACTAATCTTGACATTAGCCAATTGTTACCTGTACAACATCTTAGCCATAATTCCCAAATGAGCGTTGAATGGCTGAACGGTACTCAAAAGCTGGTTGGAACTGTTGACATATCACGTTTAGCACAAGCACTAGAAAAGCGCACAAAACAATTGTCACCTGATTTACGAACTAACGTACAGAGTTTTGCTGTCACTGCTCAAAAAACTAAAAGTTTACCCATGAATAAACTCGGTTTTGAGCCGATTTTTGTTGTCATTGTAGTAATTATTTTAATTGCGAATTTGTCCTCACGGGACTCTGCATTTGGCAAGGGCAACACAGATAATAATATCAATAATATTACAGATAATACTGACAGCATTAACAGTAATATTAATAGGCAACAACTAGAATCAAATGCGGGATTAAATATTATTCTGACTTTAGGTTCAATCTTGATGGCATCTGGAGGTATTTGGTTATTAAAACTCTTAATTGACTATTTCATCGGTTAAATAATCAGTAGGTGAGGCAATAGTTATTCAAATGGGTTTAGATAGTTCTCAATCTTTAACTGTACGAATCTTAAAGACAACAGAGTATAGCTTGTGGGATACCTTAGTTCAAGCTTCTGCCCAAGGATGTTTTATGCAGTCTAATGCCTGGGCTGATTTTAAAGAATTAGAAGGTTATCAAACTTTTCGCTACGGCTTATTTGTTGGACACACATTAGTTGGTGGTTGCATTATTTATTTTTACCCTCATATCAGTGAAGCCAAACTGTTGTTAGCTCCAGGCGGCCCAATCTTGCCAGTGAATTTGCTCCATACTGGGTTAAAGTTATTAATCTCCCAGGGAGAAAAGTCGTTAGCACCACAGTTAGGAGCAATTGCCCTGCGGATTGAACCACTTTGGACACACTTGCCTCAAGGCTTTTGTGAATTTGTCCGCTCTCCTGTAGACTTAGTTCCCTCAGAAACTTTGTTGATTGATTTAAAACCAACCCTAACGGAGATCATGGCAGCCATGAAGCCAAAGGGACGGTATAACATCCGCCTGAGTAGGCGTTATGGAGTTGAAACTCGATTTACCAAAGACTCTCAAGCAATTCCTTTGTTTTACGACATTTTTTACCAAACTGCACAACGTCAGCAATTTTTTAGTGAACCTTACAGCTTTTTTATCAACCTCTGTCAGACCTTGTTTGCTGCCAACATAGCAGAAATTGGCTTTGCCATCTGGCAAGGGCAAATTTTGGCAGCTATTCTAGTTGTTTATTGGGGTGAACGTGCTACATACCTTTATGGTGGACGAAGTTCCAGCTATCCACAAGTGATGGCAACCTACGGACTGCATTGGCAAGCAATGCAACAAGCAAAAATGCGTGGGCACAAATTTTATGATTTCTACGGCTTTACACGCAACCCCAACCATGCTTATGCTAAATTTTCTCGCTTTAAGCGTCAATTTGGTGGTATTTGCACTACAACCATCGGCGCTCAAGATTATATTTTTTACGAACAGTTGGCTGATACTTTGATTCAAGTACTGCAACAACATCAGCAGGTTAAGCATTAATTTAAACTTATTGTTTTTACCAGAATAGATCCTGATAATCTTCACGGTGTCAATTATTGAGTTCCTCACAGATGAGTTGGAGGTTACGAGAATGCTTTTTCATACCCATGAGCAAGTCAAATTAACTGGTGTTAAAGGCATTGGAAGTCATTTGTTTGCTGACCTCTACGGAGTAGATTCTTTATTACTTACAAATGAACTAGAACTTATGAGAATGCTTTTTGATGCTCTCATTTGTGCTAATTTCAACATCATTAAGCAATTTAGCTACAAATTTCCGAGCGGCGGCTCTGGGGTTACAGGAATGTTTTTGCTTTCTGAATCACACGCTGCATTTCATACATACCCAGAACAAAACTACATGGCTTTGGATATCTTTTCCTGCGGTCAAGCCGATCCACAAACAGCATTATCTATCGCACTCAAAGTTCTTCAACCATACTCCTTCAAAATCAAAATAGAAAAACGTGGCGATGACTACTAATTTTGCTTTCACTCTTAAGAAACACTCTTGAGTGGGGAGTGGGGAGTGGGGAGTGGGGAGTGGGGGAAGAGGGGGAAGAGGGGAGAATGGTGGTGTTTCTTCCATTCATAACGGGTGGCGATGTCTGACGACAAGCCGCTAAGAGCGTCTACGCCGCCCGTGGAGTGACCGAGGGGTGAGGAAAATCCTAGAAAAGTATGCGCTGGAACGAGTGGGCTATCTTTGCTTTTAAAACTTTCTAAGCGGGCCGTTTTCGTGGTATATGTCTGCGTGGGCTTCCTAAAACGGGTATTTCGCGGGGCATTGATAAGGGAGATCCATAAAAATAAATCACCAGCCTTCGTGGTTTAGAGTGGGTGCAGTCGGTTATTAGTTTTAATAAGGCTGGTGATTTACCGATGGTAGGTGCCTAAGGAAACTTGCGGCGATCGCGCACCTTGGGATAAATTCAAATTATCAATCTCAAGTCTTGCCTTGCATCCCTGTAGGGGCTACTTGCAAGTAGCCCCTACTTTTAAGATCGCGCACCTCACATCTTGCACCTCGCCCGTAAAAAGCCTTGACGAAGGTAAGGGCTTATAGTTCAAGTCCTTTAAAACGGACTTGAAACCAAATCTTGTCTGCGGTAGGCAGATTTTAGCTCTTATCCGCAGAATTCATTTCTTGGCGGACAAGAACCCAGATGCAAGATATGAGCGGAACGTGCAACAGATGCACGTGCGATCCACACACAGCAGATCAATTAAAAAGCCTCATATTATAAGTTATAATATCAAACTCGGGTGATTACTCTCAATGAATACCCACATCAACGATATTGCCAATATTCTCTCCTAATTCTTTCTCTTTCATACCTTCCCAATTCAGATAGGTGTTTTTGAAATGACGGAAGATTTCTTGATAAATTTGGCTCCTGACGCGATCGCCCCGTTTTCCATCTTCCAGTTTGATATCATCTACAAAAAATGTCAGTTCCAATGTAATAGTATAATATGAAGAATCAACATGATTCATTCCGATCATCCTGACTTGCGGTTCTTGCCATTTTTTTCGCGGCACTTTCAACTTTTCTTTAATCCATTTAATCAACTCTAGGACATAATCATCTAAGCGAGTTTCCTCAGCTTGAGGATTGGATATTTTTTGAGACAAGCGTTGTGCTCTTCGTTTCAATAAATTAATCTTTCGTTCCCACTCTTCAGAAATAGAGGATTCATCCTCATCCAGCAAATTGGGATCTTTAATCCAAATTCGATACCACTCCCTCATTAACTCAATCAGTCCCTCTTCATTATTTTCCTCAAAATTAAATACAGTGCGATTGTTATTGGTTTCCTCAGGTACTAGAAAACCCATGAGTTCTAGAACTCCTTGATATTCCTGTTGGACATTTTCTATTTCGTCTTCCGTCATCCCTCCTTTTTCAGCAAACTGCATTGCCACAACCAAAGCTTCCAACGCTTGTTCAATTTCCTCTAATTTCAAATAGACTGCCTGTTCAGCTAGTAACCGTGATTTACCAAGTTTTTGTTGTCTGATGAGATTAGGGTCACAGTCTTCGGAGTTATAGTATTCATCCATGACCTCCAATTTAATATCCATATCCCCTAGTGTATCAGCATGAGCTAACGCAATTTCTTCTATCAACTTTTTGGATTCATCAAGAGTACATCCAGAGGGTATTTCTAGCGAGATTGCGTGATAGTATAAAGAGGTTGGACGACTCAAATTCGTGATTTTTTGACCCTGTAATACACTGTTAGGAACATAAACATCACAATGAGTACTGAATATATATAGCTGAGTCACCCGAATCCCAATCCGGCGTAGCATTCCGATTGAACCATCTTCAAGAAGCAAGATGTCACCAAATCGAAAAGGAGTGTCAATGAGTAAGACAATCCCACTAAAGAAATTAGCCAAAATATCCTGAAGGGCAAAACCGAGAACAAAAGTAGCACCACCAAGCGTTACCCAAATTCCCGTTAAATCTACCCCAAAAGTGCTGATAACAACAACCCCGCCAAGGACGAATATCAGCACAGGAACAACGGCTGAGAGAATGGGAAGGAGTACGTCATCCCACATGACTTCGGTTTGTTGAGTGTACTCTTTAAGGGAATAGATAAAAACTTGAGCAAATAGTTGGACAGACCAATAACTGATGACTATAATTATGATAGATATTAGGATGTGGTCTATTACTGGAAGAATATTAATAGCAGCTAAGCTCTTAAGAGTAATTTTCAGGCTGAGGATGGCGAAGATAATGAGGACGGGATAAACGGAAACATTTAAGGTAACGAGCGCAGTGTCACGTTCAAATTTCCGAAATATCGGGCGTAAGATATAAAAGAAGAATACATATAGTAGCCCAGTTAAGAAAGCCGTGATTAACAAACTGCTCAGAATCAAGCCCCCTGTATTCATTTTATCGACTTGATGCCAGAGGTTTTTTAACATAGCAGTTCCTCCATTCAATAAATTATGTTATTCCACTACCAGTTTTAACCCTGGAAGTAATCGCTCTAAGTTTTTCAAAGATTTACCTTGCCAAGGTGTTTTCTTTGATCCTAAAACAAATAATTGAGTCCCTTTGTTTTTCCGCATTCCCAGAACAAACTTAGATAACATGCTGATACCTGCACTGTTGAGGAATGCTAATTCTTTTACGTTTAATGTTATAGTTCGAGGTTGTAAAGCAGCCACTTCATTGAGCAAATTCACAATGGGCGCATAATCCCGTGGTCCTCCTAGACTGATTTCCCCTTTAAAATAAACTGTTGTGGATGCTGGTTCGTATTGAACCTCATAGTCATCACCTTTGACTTCTTGAGCGGTCATAGATTGTTGGTGCTTTTTTCTTTATGTGTCAGAACTATGAATTATTAATAAATTATACAACGACTTGAGCCATTGTGGTAACAGTGATAAGTCGTGGATGACTGGGATCGGACTCAAATTTCCAGCCTAATTTGGCTGAATAATCATTGAGCATGGTCAGCAAACCTAAGCCAGAGGCTTCATTATCCTCGTCTAAAGCTGTGTTTTCAATTTGCTGAACATATAACTCCTGCGGATCGGCGGAAAGTAATTCCTGAATAAAGGCTTGAAATTTCTCAGCCTTTTGAGGATTTATACTGTTCTTGGTAAAAATTACAGCAGTGACTTTCTCTCTGTCTTCCAGAAAATGAATGCCAAACTTAACTTTATAGTGCTTGATTTCTTCGTTAAATTTCATAGCATTTTCTAAAAGTTCATTGCCAATATAACTCAAGGTGTTTTGACTCGCTTTAATGCGATCTTCCCCCTGAGGAGCATCTTCATGAATTGGGAAAAATGTTGAAAAATAGTCAGCGATAAAATAAGCTGATAAACGGATATTACGCCACCCCTTTTTAATTGGGCGAGAACTGGAGGTAAAGCTCAGTTCTAAAGAATCATGATCCAGGGGAAACTCCTCAATAAATTCTCCAAAAATTTGGTTCATAAATCATGTAGCTTCTAGGCGCGTGGTGTGGGAACCATAGTAGAAGATTAAGATCCAGTTTGAATAAATCGATTTTATGCAAAGATATTAATTATATCATGTATTTGACAAATAACACTGAATTATTTACTATCAATAAACACCTAATGGTACGTAGGATAAAACTTACATCCGTTGATAGGTTCGTAGTAGCGCTGTCTTCGCCGGTTAAATCGCGCTTAAACCCAATACCCGTGAATGAATGGAATCTCTTAGCAGCAAGAGGGGGCTATTTCAGCCTCATGACCGCCCTCACCCCACCCTAAACGGGCACCTGACATCTTGCACCTTCGATAGGGAGGGTAGGTGGGCAGTGCCCACCCTACGAAATAATAGGCTTTTTGGGCTTTGATTTTCTCAACAAGACCGTGGTGCAAGATATGAGGCACCCCTCTCCCAATTTGGGAGAGGGGCTAGGGGTGAGGGCTTTCATTCACAGGTATTGCGCTTAAACCGGCGCTAAAGCGCTACTACGAACTAAAAAAATTATCCGTACAATAGGAGGCTATTATCTGTGGTAGAAGACCCGATTACAGTTTTACTCATCGACGATCAGCCAATGATTGCCGAAGCTGTTCGTCGAATGTTGCTTCCTGAAAAGGATATCACTTTTCATTACTGTAGTGACCCTACCCAGGCTCTCACAGTCGCTAAGTCATGTCAACCAACCGTTATCTTACAAGACCTAGTTATGCCAGAGATGGAAGGACTGGTCTTAGTGCGCTTTTTACGAGCCCAAAATGCTGTTACGAAATACGTTCCGTTGATCGTTCTCTCGAGTAAAGAAGAACCAGTAATCAAAGCAAAAGCTTTTGCATTAGGAGCAAACGATTATATAGTCAAACTCCCAGACAAGGCAGAACTGATCGCCCGCATCCGCTACCATTCTAAAGCATACGTTAACCTTCTCAAGCGAAACGAAGCGGAAGCCATCCTCCAATCGGAAAATATCCGCATGAGTAAAGAACTGGATATGTTGCGCCAAATGCAACAGATGATTCTTCCTACATCAGATGAATTAAACGCTATAGAATGTTTAGACATTGCCGGTTATATGGAACCAGCTGACGAAGTAGGCGGCGACTACTATGATGTTCTGTATACAGACGATATCGTCACAATTGCGATCGGTGATGTAACCGGACACGGGCTTGAAAGTGGCATTGTCATGGTAATGACTCAAACAGCAGTCCGTACTCTTAAAGAAATTCGAGAACTCGATCCAGTTAAGTTCTTAGATGCACTCAACCGCACCATTTATAAAAATGTCCGACGGATGAATTCTGAGAAAAATTTGACGTTAGTTGTTCTTACTTATTCCGAAGGCAAAATCAGTATCAGTGGTCAGCATGAGGAAACTATAGTAGTGCGGAATGGCGGTCATATTGAGCGCGTTAACACGATGGATTTAGGGTTTCCTATTGGTTTAGATGAGGATATTACTGATTTTATTAATCATACCATTATCGAATTAAATGTGGGGGATGGAGTTGTTCTCTATACCGATGGAATTCCTGAAGCTTACAACATGGAGAAAAAGCAATATGGGATTGAGAAATTATGCGAAGTTATTAGTCAACATTGGCATGGTTCTGCAGAACAAGTTAAGCAAGCAGTGATTGATGATGTTAAGCGACATATCGGCGAACAAAAGGTTTTTGATGACATTACTTTAGTTGTTGTCAAACAGAAACCTTTTGAGAGGCTGGAAGCATTTGAGGACGAGGAATCATTTGAGGAAGTTAAGAAGAATGTGAATAAAAGGCAGAAATTAAGGTTTTTTCGGAACTGATAAGTTAGGATATAGTAGTTCTAAATAATTTGTGAAAGTAGGGTGGGCACTGCCCACCAAAACCTAGACATGGTGGGCAGTGCCCACCCTACGTGTGTTTCAAAAATTAAATAGATATGGTGGGCAGTGCCCACCCTACGTGTGTTTCAAAAAATATAGCGGTTCTCACTCAGAGTACATACATAACGCCCTCAAGATAGCCCTAACGGGCACCCCTCTCCCAAGTTTGGGAGAGGGGTAGGGGTGAGGGCTGTTGACTGTATGGGATTCAACACCAGAACCGCTATAAATAGACATGGTGGGCACTGCCCACCCTACGTGTGTTTCAAAAAATAAATAGATATGGTGGGCAGTGCCCTACGTGTGTTTCAAAAATTTGCGGAGGAATCCTATAAATGTAACGGGAATTAAGTTATGTTCTTTTGGGATAATCGCTGAATTAGAGTAGAGGCGATCGCTTCAATAGGCAAACTCTCCACCGCAGCACCCAACTCCACTGCTGCTTTTGGCATACCATAAACCACGCAGGTCGCTTGATTTTGAGCGATGGTGTGCCATCCCTTCATCCGTAGGATTCTCAGACCTTCAGCCCCATCCTTACCCATGCCTGTTAATAGTACCGCTGTTCCCTGGTGTTTCCAGTGCTGGGCTACACTTTTGAAAAACACATCAACTGAAGGACGATAGGGATAATCTATGGGGTCTTTTGTATAATTTAAACTCAAATTTGACTGCAAAAACAGGTGGTCGTTCGTCGCTGCAATCAATACTTTTCCGACTTCCATACGGCTACCCACTCCTGCCATGTGGACACTAAGGGGGGTCTGCTGATTCAACCATTCAACTAACCCAGGGGTAAACTGGGCATCAACATGCTGGACAATGACCACTGCTGCACCAAAATTTGCGGGTAAGTGAGAGAGGATTGTCGCCAAGGCATTTGGTCCACCTGTAGAAGAACCGATGACCACTAGCTTTGGCGTTTGGGGTTTGGGATTGTGGATCTCAGTTGTGGATTTTGTGGTTGGGGTTGATTTTCCAACTAGTTTACGAATGGTGGCTATTTTAGCAAGCAACTCTTGGGCAGCCTCGGGGTTGCTGCTAGATCCTAAAACTGGCGTACTAACAGCATCCAGTGCTCCACATCCCATCGCTTCAAATACTTTAGCAGCATTTTTTCCAACATTAGCAGTCAGGATCACAATGGCACAGGGAGAGTTTTTCATAATCTGTCGAGTTGCCTCTACCCCATCCATGACTGGCA
The DNA here is from genome assembly GCA_016903675.1 of Stigonema ocellatum SAG 48.90 = DSM 106950. GTDB lineage: Bacteria > Cyanobacteriota > Cyanobacteriia > Cyanobacteriales > Nostocaceae > Stigonema > Stigonema ocellatum. The sequence goes on from JADQBA010000079.1 coordinate 27,150, forward strand.
TGAGCAAATCTATTAAAATCAGGTCGGGGGTATCTTGAACACATTTGGCGATCGCCTGTACACCATCACTTGCTACCCAAGCAACTTGGTAATCAGGGACAGTCATCAGTACGCGCCGCAGCGTTTCTACTGTCATTATCATGTCACTTGCGATCGCCACTCTCATATCATTTTTGTTGGTTGTTGGTTGTTGGTTGTTGGTTGTAAAGAATTATTGATTCTTGATTAAGAACCAATTAAATCAATCACTGCATTCACGAGGGTGTGGTCATGGAAACTTGCTTTGGTTAAGTAATAATTAGCGCCAGCGGCTAGACCCTGAAGGCGGTGTTCTTCACTGTCTTTATAGGAGACAATTATTACAGGAATCGAATTGAATTTTGGATCGTTCTTAATCTTGGTAACGAACTCGATGCCGTTCATGCGGGGCATATCAATATCACTGATCACCAAGTCATAGTTTTTAGCTGAAACTGCGTGCCAACCTTCCATGCCATCCACTGCAACGTCTACTAGATATCCTTTGTTTTCCAGTAACCTCCGCTCCATTTCGCGCACGGTAATCGAGTCATCAACTACCAGAACATGCTTGCGGGTGTCTACCACAGCAATGCCAGCATCACTGCTGAAATGGCTCAACCGACGGTTATTGAGCAGGTTGTCAATAGAGCGGATCAGATCCGAAACATCTACAATCAGAATGAGAGAACCATCACCCATGAGAGCAGCCGCACTCATATCCTGAACTTTACCCAACCGGGGATCTAATGGTCTGACCACCAGATCATGCTCACCCAGAAATCGATCTACTACTAAGCCGTAATAGTCTGATTGTTCACTCATCACGACAACAGACAAACTGTCAGAATGGGAGGGAAATTCCTTCAACTCCAATACCTGATGGGCAGCTACCAAACCGATATTTTTGTTATCCAGAGTGAAATATTGTCGGTTTTCCACTGAGGATATTTGTTTTTTATTCACGAGCACAATCTGGTCGATACGTGCCAGTGGGAAGGCATAGGGTTCACCCGATATTTCCACTAGTAAGGTGCGGACAACGGACAGCGTCAGGGGTAACTGGAAGTTAAAAGTGGTGCCACACCCTGGTTGAGAACTTGCTCGCACGTTACCACCAACTTCCTGTGCCATACTCTTGGCAATATCTAGACCAACACCGCGACCAGAAATTTCTGTCACCTGCTTGGCTGTGGAAAATCCAGGCAAAAATAGAAATTCCATCAGTTCGCTGTCGGTGAGTTGTGCCGCCATTTCTGCGGTAGTCAGGTTCTTGCTGACAACTTTTTGCCGCAGCCACTCTGGGTTAATTCCTTTGCCATCGTCAGAGATAGTAATAGCTAGCATCCCTCCTCGGTGGAAAGCTTCTAGTTTTACCGTCCCTTCTGCTGGTTTAAGAGCCGCTAACCGCTCAGAAGGCATTTCAATACCATGATCGACGGCATTACGTAGAATATGAGTCAGGGGAGCTTCTAGTTTCTTTAAAATATCCCGATCTACCGGAGTAGATTTGCCGAGAATTTCTAGGGTGACTTGCTTACCCAGCTTTCTTGCCAAATCTCGAATCATGCGGGGGAATCCCTGCACCCCATCAGTAAAGGGACGCATGTTAGAGGCAATTACTTCCCGGTAAAGCCGATCAGACAGAGTGGCGGTGCGACGGGCATACAATTCCAGTTCATTCAGGCGATCGCCTAGAATCTCCCGACATTCTCGCTCCTTTTGTCGTGCCGTGTCTAAATATTTGTTGTCATTTTGAGCAGCTTGGTTGAATCCGGGAGCGTTCTGCAACTTTTCCAGAATTTTCGACAATTCTAGTTGCCGTTTCCTCAGGACTATCAGGGAATCAGCAAACGGCTGTAGCCAGTTCGCCTCTATCAAAGACTCTCCTGCCAAACCCATGATGCGATTCAGATTTTCGGCACTGACTCGCACAACCCGATCTGTAGCAGGGGCTAGCTGTGCTGTTGTAGACGGATTGTTCGGCTCCAGATCACTGGGTGTTGTCTTGGCTAACTCCTTGGGGGTGGTAGTGGCTAGCGCTTGGTTGGAGACTGTTATTATATCTGATTCGTGCTGCTCTTGTGGTGCTGTTATCTGTGTAGTAGCGGTGTCTACTTGCTGCTGTGGGCGTTGCGCCTTTACCTTGGGAGCCACCCCAGGTGTCAGTATGGCAGCAATTTCCTCTCTAGTCGTGGCAATGTGCTGAGCCTGTTCTGACAGCCAACGGTTTAAATCTTCTTGTTCAAGCTGGCTAATACTTAGGAGTAGATCAACCCCTAATAATAGCACATCTACCTGATCCGCCTCCAGGGTAACAGCATGCTTTTGAGCGGCAACAAAGCAGTCCTCCATAACGTGAGCCAGTTGAACGGCAGCGTCAATAGCAACAATCCGAGCAGCTCCTTTCACCGAATGGGCAGCCCGCATTAAGGACTCCAGTGCCTGGGCAGATTGGGGATTGGTTTCGAGGGATAACAGTCCCTCGTTTAAAATAGCTGCCTGAGCTTCCACTTCCAGCCGAAACAAATCCAACATAGAAGTATCGCCCAGAGTAGGCATTTCATCTGAGGGAGGGAGTGGGGAAGATGAGGGAGTGGGGAGTGGGGAGTGGGGAGTGGGGGAAGATGAGGGAGTGGGGAGTGGGGAGTGGGGAGTGGGGGAAGATGAGGGAGTGGGGAGTGGGGAGTGGGGAGTGGGGAGTGGGGAAGACAAGGGAGACAAGGAAGCATCTGCCCCCCTTGCTCCCCCTGCTCCCCCTGCCTCCCCATCCCCCCCTGCCCCCCCTGCCCCCCCTGCTCCCCCTGCCCCAATTTCCTGTATGATACTATCAACTTCTTCTTCCCCTGCTTGGCTAATGTTTTGGAGGAGAGTAACCGCGTGCAGTAGCACATCCACCTGCTTTGCTCCCAAGTTGATGGTTTGGTTCTGAGCGGCAATAAAGCAGTCTTCTAAGACGTGAGCTAGCTTGGCGGCAGCATCGATTTCAACAATTCGAGCTGCCCCTTTGACTGAATGGGCAGCCCGCATCATTTGTTCTAATGTCTGGGGAGTTTGGCTTTGGGTTTTGAGAGCTAACAGCCCTTCGTGGATGATGGCTGCTTGGGTTTCTACTTCAGAGAGGAATATATCCAGCAAGGAGAAGTCGTTGCTGATATCCTGTTTGCTGTCCATCATAGAACCCTCCGGTTTAGGGTATAAAATAGTATATCAGAGTCTAAATAATTCACCTTTTGCCCTTGCCAGCGAATTACCCCTTTTGTATAAGCTTCAGTAGCTTTGGAAATCACTACAGGAGCAGCTTGTAATTCATCTAGTTGGAAGCGGTAAACTCCACACACTTCATCAACGGTAAAAACCCACCGTTCCTCATCTCTTGCTACAACCACCATCCGTTTGGGGACGACCGAACTGAGGTGATGAGGAGAGTCTGTTATGGTTTCCAGAGCGAGGAGATTTTCTAAGGAGATGCACATCAAAATTTCCCCGCGAATATTAACTAGACCAAGAAAGAGTTCGTTACTGCGGTGTGGTATAGTATGAATCGCGCAAGGCTGTGTCACTTCTTGAAAGAGACGAACTGGGAGTGCCAGCCATTCGCCTAAGAGTCGAAAGATCATCACCGATAAGGTTTGGGCAAGCGGGGCAACCGCTGTGCTGGTTTGGGAACCAGAATGGTCAGGCTGACTTTTTGCCAGTATGTTAGTCCACTCGTTCACATACTCCAGTGGTGCTTCACGTTCTAATAAAGTGCGTCCGGCTGCTGAGTAGACAGGGCAGTTGCGGCAGTGAATGACGGTTGTTAGCTCTGGACAGGAGCGATCGCCTCCAACACCGATCTGGTTCCAGCAATCGTTGACAGCCCACCCATTCCTGATAGTACTTTGCATAATATGGCAATCCTAAATGAATTACAAACACCCCCGTCCCCTTTGGGTTCGTCAAAAGTCAAAAGTCAAAAGTCAAAAGTGTTTTGAATTTTGAATGCGTGAATTTTCGCGCAGCAAACTTGTCCCCCTTCTCCCCGCGTCCCCGCGTCCCCGCGTCTCCTTGTCCTCCTTGTCCTCCTTGTCCTCCTTGTCCCCCCCATCTCCCCCATCCCCCTCATCCCCCTCATCCCCCTTGTCCCCCCCATCCCCCTCATCCCCCTTAACGTTGCACCTTAAATTGAGAAACAACTCCCTGTAATCCCTGGGCAGCATCGTCCAGTTGCTCAAGCGCCTTGTTGGTTTCGTGTAGAGCTTGAACTGTTTGCTGGGAGGTTTCACTTAAGTGAGCGATGGTGCTGCTAATTTGCTGTGCACCCTGGAATTGCTGTTCCATACTGTGGCTGACTTCTTCAAAACGTGGTGTCAAGCTTTGCACTTGCTCGATTACCAGGGCGATTTCCCCACTGATTTTGCCTACCTGTTCTACAGAGTTGCTCACATCTTGGTTGAACTTATCCATTTCCATGACGCCAGTAGAAACAGAGGATTGCATCTCTTTAACCATCTGCTCGATTTCTAGGGTAGCCACCGCCGTCTGATCTGCTAGCCGTCGGATTTCTCTGGCAACAACCGCAAAACCTGCCCCATACTCTCCTGCCTTCTCGGCTTCAATGGCAGCGTTGAGGGAGAGTAAGTTCGTCTGATCTGCTACCTTCGTAATGGTGGTCACCACGCTATTGATGTTATTGGCTTTTTCATTCATCATCCCCAGAGTAGAGGAAATGGAGGTTGTGGCAACAGCCAAGGATCGCATCGCCAGAGCCATTTGCATCAGGTTTGCTTGACTATTACTAGCCGCCAATGCAGTCACTTGGGCTTTCTCAGTAATCTGGTCCATAGTCTTGACTAATTGCCCAGAAGTGGCAGCAATCTGCATAGAAGTGGCGCTGACTTCGTTGGTACTCGCAGCTTGCGCTGTAACAGTTGCTTGTAACTGCCTGCCAGTAGCAGCAATTTGGGTGGTAGAGGTGGTCATTTGGATACCAGATTTTTGTGTCTGGGATATCAATGAATTCAGGCTTTTCGTCATGCGCTGGAAGGCTGCCAGCAGTTGTCCAACCTCACTCTGATCTTGGATGACTTCGATAGTTTGGGTTAGATCACCATCAGCAATCCCTTCTGCCGCATGGACAACTTTTGGTAGCTGTTGCTTCAATGGCAGGCTTATCCACAACCCTACCATGAGAGTAGCCAGAAGTACTAGTCCGTTTCCAAGGATGTACATTCCAGCTATAAAATTCTGAGATTTAGTAATTTCTTCACTGTTCTTATTCAGTTGGTTCTCAAGCTCCTGGACAAGCTGATTCTTCATTTCAGTAAGCTTTGCTACTCGTGGTTTGCTAACTTCAGTTTTCGCAGCATCTAGGTTTTTGGCATCAACCAAGCGGAAAAAGTTCTGCGAGATTTCATCATAATTTTCGCCCAGTTGATTCAACTGATTCACCAGTTCTCGCGTTTTTGGATCAGTAATGGTTTGCAGAGCTTTATATTTTTCGCGAAACGTGTCTTTTCCGGCTTTATAGGTTCCTACATAGTATTGGTCTCCAGGAAAAATCAAATACCCTCGGATGCTGGCGATCATTCGACTAATGCCATCAGCCATTTCATCAGCATTCCTAATGCTATGTTCAATCTTTTTAGTGTCTTCTTGTAATTGGAACGGTCTGCTACTAAATATGGACATAACTCCACTTAATAGAATTAGACATATGAAGGGAATTGAGTAGCCAAATAAAATGCGATTAGAAATTTTGTTCCACATGATATAGCAATCCTATTTAAGATATGAACAAGGGGGACAAGGGGGACAAGGGAGACAAGCCGCTACGCGGAAATTCCAAATTCCAAATTCCAAATTCAAAACACTTTTGACTTTTGACTTTTGACTTTTGACGAACCCAAAGGGGCGGGGGTGTTTGTAACTCCTGCACGGATTGCTATATTAAATATCTATGAAGATGGGAAGAATTGAGAGCAACAAGATTTATCGCTTAAGATTACCGAAAGAATTTTTAGCTCACGCAAAGGCGCAAAGGCGCAAAGAAGGAAAATTATAGGTAATCTTAGACCGGTTCGGGAGTAAGAATTTCTAACACCATCTCCTACTCTTGCAAGGAAAATAAAACATACTCATTTTTTTTAACAAATGTACTACATTCTACCAAAAATGGCTCAAGTCGAGTATATTATACATATATATCAATACAGTTCAGTTAGTAGTGTTCACAGACTGAAGATCCCCCCAACCCCCCTTAAAAAGGGGGGCTTATTCCCCCCTTTTTAAGGGGGGTTAGGGGGGATCAAAGCCTTAACTGAACGGTATTGACATATATATACCGATTGATTGGCTTTCTTTGAGGTCTTAGCCATGGTCCTCGCTCAAGTCCCGTCAGGAGTTCCCCATATTCGCTATCAGGTGAGTTGGGAGAAACTCTCAGATGATTATGTCTTACCAGATGAACCTGTGGAGAATACCAGTCAACCCCTCTTAGCCGCCGCTCTACGCGAAAGCTTGGAGTTAATCGGATTTTTAACTCCTGAACGACTGGTAGCATCCAATCTGGGTATATGTGCGACAGTTAATGGAAAGACAATTGTTAAAGCCCCAGATTGGCTCTATGTGCCCAAAGTTTTACCCCTTGATACTCATTGGACTCGTCGAAGCTACACCCCCCGTGTAGAAGGAGATGTTCTGGCAGTTGTCATGGAGTTTTTATCAGAAACTGATGGCGGAGAATACTCATCTCGACCTTTCTACCCATACGGTAAGCTTTGGTTCTACGAACGAATTTTGCAGGTACCCCTTTATATCATCTTTGAGCCAGAGTCTGGTACACTGGAGATGCGACAATTGGTGGAAGGTCTGTATCAAGTGCAACAGCCGGATGAAAATGGTCGCTACTGGATAGCTTCAATGAATCTGTATCTTGGGATATGGCACGGCACTAAGGCTGAGCGGACAGGCTACTGGTTGCGCTGGTGGGATGCTCAGGGGAAGTTGCTGTTGTGGGGAACAGAGCGATTGGACCAGGAACGTCAACGGGTAGAAAGATTGGAATCCTATCTCCGAGAACAGGGAATTGACCCAGACATGATTCCGTAGAAACTTAAAGGGGAAACAGTTCTCTATGATGACAGTAAAAGACTTGGAAAAGTTACAAGCAACTCTCTCAGAAGCTGGAGATGATTACCAGCTAGAACTGGAAAATGGGAAAATTATTGTTATGGGACCGTCAGACATTGTATCCATTGGACTTTGGACAAAAAAGAGTTGTTCGCATGGAGATTCCGGCATTATTAGACATCTGTAGGACTAGCCCTTTCAAGGTGCAAGTCGAAAGACTTAGTTCTTCTTCGTGTACTTCTCCCAAGGGGAGAAGTACACGAAGAAAGAAGAGAAGAACATCGGTAATCTTGTAGCGGTTCGGGAGTAATCTGGTGAAAATAAATTATGCGTTCGCTGAAATCCTTGGTAGGGGCGTATTGCAATACGCCCTTACATGATTTCTGGAGATGTCTATTACTCTCCAAAGCAATCACGTGGTGCATAAGTTAATTTTGGTTACACCTATGAGAATATGTAGAAATCTGACTTGTGGAGTTTGAAGGCTGTCATGAGTAACAACACTAGCGTCGAAACAATTTTGATTCTGGCAGCAAACCCTACAAATACCTCAAGACTACGACTAGATCAGGAAGCGCGGGAAATTAAACAAGGATTACAACGTGCTTCCAGACGTGAGCATTTTAAGTTAGAGCAAGAGTGGGCAGTGCGATCGCGGGACTTTTACTTAGCAATTTTAGAACACAAACCTCAAATAGTACATTTCTGTGGACATGGTACAGGATCTGATGGAATTCTTTTAGAAGATGATACAGGACAGTCAACGCTGGTGGAAAAAGAAGCACTGTCTAAACTGTTTAAATTGTTTGCCGTTAGGGGGGTTAAGTGTGTTGTTTTAAACGCTTGTTACTCAGAAGTACAAGCTGAAGCTATTAGCCAGTATATTAAATATGTCGTGGGCATGAATCAGGCCATTGGGGATCAAGCAGCGATCGCCTTTGCGGTGGCATTCTATGACGCGCTTGGTGCTGGGGAAACAGTAGAGTTTGCTTTTGACTTAGGTTGCTCACAGCTAGTTGGATTAAAAGAAGACCAAACTCCAGTACTGAAGATAACATCAATTCATCCTGCTGATATCCAGTTTGAAGCAGGTGATATTCCTCCCAATCCATACCTTGGTTTATCTGCTTTTGGTGAAAAAGATGCCGGGTTCTTTTTTGGGCGAGAGAAATTTACCGATGAGTTATTTAACATGGTTTACCAGCAACCATTGGTTGCAGTTATTGGTGCTAGTGGTTCTGGTAAATCTTCTGTGGTGTTTGCTGGGTTAATCCCCAGATTGAGAGAACAAGGTGTTTGGTTAATTGAATCATTGCGTCCCAAAAGTCAACCATTTGATGAACTTGCTCTCGCTTTAGTACGCCAGTTAGAACCAAATATCGATGGTGTTGAGAAAGTCATCAAGGTTGGTAAACTGGCAGAAAGTTTAAACAAAGGTGAAGTCAAGCTGCATTTGTTAGCATCTCAAATTCTAGAAAATAAACCTAATAAACGCTTTTTGTTAGTTGTAGACCAGTTTGAAGAACTTTATACCCAATGTCAAGACAAGGAAGAACAACAGCGCTTCATTGATACTTTACTATTAGCTATTCAACAAAAAAGCATAACATTAGTTTTTACATTGCGTGCTGATTTCTACGGCTATGTCCTCTCTTACCGTCCATTGGGAAATGCATTAAACAAATTTATACATAAACCTCTAACTTTAATGAGCCGGGAGGAATTGAAGGCAGCCATTGAACAACCCGCTCAAAAGTTAAATGTACAATTACAAATTCACCTAGCCGAAAGAATATTAGATGATGTCGGCAATGAACCCGGTAATTTACCATTACTAGAATTTGCTTTAACACAACTATGGGATAATCAAAAAGACGGTGAACTGACTCACAAAGCATATGACAAAATTGGTGGCGTTAAACAAGCACTAGTTAAACATGCTGAACAAGTGTACTCCAGACTGAGTGAATCACAAAAGTATCAGGCACAACGAGTTTTTTTAGCATTAGTGCAATTAGGTGAAATCACAGAAGGAACTAGGCGAGTTGCCACTGTTTCGGATGTGGGAAGACACAATTGGAATTTAGTTACTTATTTAGCAGGTTCTGAAGTCCGCTTGGTAGTAACAGGACTTGATAATAAATCTTCTCAAGAAACGGTAGAAATTGTTCATGAAGCGTTAATTCGTGAATGGAAGCGCTTACGAGAATGGATCGAGAATAATCGACAGAAGTTGATACAACAGCGCAAAATAGAATCAGAAGCTCAAGCATGGGTAGATAATAATAGAGTCAAGGATTACTTACTGTTTGGAACAAAATTGGCTCAAGCAGAAGATTTTTGGGAAACTGCTGGGGAACAGATTTCTTTAAGCAGTTTGGCACAAGAGTTAATTGCGGCTAGTAAAACAGAAAAAGAGAGATTGAAACAAGAAGCTGAACAACGCCAAAAACAAGAGTTGGAAGCCGCACAAAAGTTAGCACAAGAGTCAGAAGCAAGACGAAAAGCAGAATCAGAAGCACGTCAGATGGCTGAGCAACGCGCACAAGAAGCAGCTAAAGTTCTTACAGCCACACAAAAGCTAGCTCAAGAGTCAGAGGCAAAACGAAAAGCATCTGTGATGGGAACTAGGATTGGAATTGGCTCGACGGTTGTAGTCAGTGCAGTGGCGGTTTTTGCATTTATTCAGTGGAGAGAAGTTCAACTCAAATCTGAGGTTGTACAGTTGCAAGCACTCAATACAATTGCCTTAACATCCAATGCTGCCAATTTAGACCTGAATGCCTTAGTTAACAATTTGAAAGCAGTTAAACAACTACAAAAAGTCGAACAGTTAACCAAAGTAGATGCAGATACTAAAATGGGGGTTTTGACAGACTTGCACCAAGTCACTTCCCAAGTGAGAGAACAAAACCGTCTTATTCAACATGATTTTGAGGTTAGGGGTGTAGCTTTCAGCCCCGATGGTAAAACTCTTGCCTCTGCAAGTGACGACAAAACCGTGAAACTGTGGCGCACGGATGGCACCTTAATCTCTACCCTCAAGGGGCATGATGCTGAGGTTATTGGTGTAGCTTTCAGCCCCGATGATAAAACTCTTGCCTCTGGTAGTTACGACAAAACCGTGAAACTGTGGAATTTGAATCTAAATGATTTACTTGAGCGTAGTTGCACATGGCTACATAATTATTTACATAATCCGAATAATGGTATGAAACCAGATGACCCCGATCGCCATGTTTGTGATCATGGGTAGTGTTACATCCAATACCGGTGAATGAAATTTTCCAGCCGCTTTTCGGGGGAGGATTTCGCGCATCTTTTTTCAAGTCAGGATCAGCCCTTTCAAGGTGAACGTTTGTACTATGAAAAAATCATGTTTTTCACCCGATTTTGGGATTTTGGCAAGAGCGATCGCTAATTGGGCGCCATACATTAAGGATTTAAGGAACCGCAGATGTAGACGCCCCAAGGGCTGCTTCCCGGAGGGTACGCAGATGAACGCAGATAAAATTTGTGACTTGAAAAAGATTTTGGACAGGTTTGGGAAGAAGAAGTTTGACAAATCACAAGCTGAAATACTTATAACTTCGTTCAGGCATTAATACAGGAATCGGAATTTTGGAAAAAGAAAATGGACATAATACATAAAATGGAAGAAGAAAGTGGACATAATAACAAAAGTCAGCTTTGCCGAAATCAGCTTTTGGTCAACCTTTCAAGTCCCCCTGTTCTAAATTTACTCCCCCAGGCGATCGCACCCAAGCTCACACTTCCATCCAGAGTGCGATCAGCTTTGCTAAGGGCGCTGGGCAACCAATATCAACCGCAGCACTGAATTGGTTGAATCGCCATGCCGCAATTCCGGTATGAAGGTTCCGGCATTTAGGGGAAGGTGGGGACCCCTTTGGGGATAAGGGGTCCCGGATAAATCCCGTGACTCATAGCAGCATAGCAGCATAGCTGCCTTTCTTGCTAAGCTACATCTTTAATCCAGTTGATTCCTTCACCACACCATTGAACCAATAGCCAGCGGTTAGAATCCTTATCTAGTGCTGGCAAGAGACGGAAATTAAAAACTTCTTGCCATACAGACACTCCGTACTCGCTAACGAAGGCTTGTTCTAATTCCTTGAACTGTTCCCAAGAGCGATCGCCAATAGCCGCAAATATGGGGATGATGGTGGTAATTGGAATTGAAGTGCTTGTAGTCATTCCAGGTAATCCTTAAAAATACAAATGAATTGCATTGGCGGCTTTTTGGTATTGATGATTTTTACCAAAACCTTGCCTTTCCTTCTGGCTAGCGCGAAACAGGCTAATTCTGTCTCAGCCGCTGACCAGTCTCTTTGATCTGTTACCGGGTCAAAGGGTTCTTCTTCGGTATCTGGTTGGTTTTCTTCTGCCACTCCTACTCCTTAACTATTGAACTCACTTTCCCTTTGGTGTTTACGATCATAACCCTACTACCCTCACTCCCATTATCCATTTTTGGGGATGATTGGTGACGTTTGGAGTTTAATAAATAGATTCTTTATTCAATTCCAGCCGATAGCTGAAACACCGCAAAAACTTTGATAGTACATATGCTCACCTTGAAAGGGATAATTATAGCCCACATTCCGCACTTCAAAATGTATTATCTCTATTTTCAAGAATTATTCTTAATAATGGTCAAACCCTTAAGTATTAATATTTAAGTCCATTGGGAATTTGTGTTGTTCATTTAACCATTGTTAGTGAGATTTTGGAAATGTACGCATACTTGCCAGTAAATATAATTAGCCCAAGCCTCATCAGTCCATGCCAACATTTTAGTCATGGAAGCAAATCTTGTTCCACCACTTTCCCCTGCTTAAATTGATCAATAGAACGTTCTAAATGGGCTGCATTTGCCGGAGACTTCAATAAATGCACTGTCTCCATCAGACTATTAAAAAACTCCAGGGACATCACCACTGCTGAGTCCGCATCCCGTCTGGTGATAATTGTATAGTCAGCATCTTCTGTCACCTGATCTAAAACTGTTTTTAGACTATTTCTTGCTTCGCTAAAAGAAATTATTTTCATCTGGGGCAAACTTGTACGGTTTATTGTACAAGTGTAGCGTTTTTTTCAAGATTGTACGGCGTTGCATATTTGCGGGATGATTTTATTTTCTCTGTCAATTGAAAAGCTTAATTCTTGGCGTTCTTGGCGTCTTGGCGGTTCAATCTTCATCCCCATGTTATGCAACGCCAAAATTTCCTTAGATTCCATAGATTCTATCATTGAAGTGGAATGTTCATTTGAGAGGTCTGGCTTCATGCAACTCGAAGAGTATTTCGATGAACGAAAACGATTAACTGTTGCCAAAGCATCGGAGTTGCTTCTAGTTTTAGAGCTTAAGAAATTCAGGCGCGTTCCTGACCTTAAGGAAATTGGCAGAAGCTTCATATGACACAGGAGCAGTTTGCAATGAAGTTTCATGTTCCTTTAGGCACATTACGGGATTGGGAACAAGGGGCTAAATATCCCGATACGGCAACGCGGTCATATCTCCATGTTATTGAGAAAGCTCCATATATTGTTATGCAGGCTCTGGAAGGATAAGCACTTGAAATAAATCCCTACATAACTATAAAAAGATGGAGTATATCTATCATCCTTCTTTATAGAGGATTTACCCAATTTTTAGAGTTTACCATCAAAAGCTATTGTTTACAATAGCTCTACACTAAACACTGAGTTTCCTCGCGTAGTGGTGAGATGTGAAAATAAACGGCTTTGGGCAGGCGGAGATACTAAAACCTGAAGAAATATCCTCACTGTTTGGTGAGGGCTTTTAAATCCTTCCCTTGCAGATTTTGTAATGCGTAGAGCAAGTGCCTCTGATTCAGTCATTGGCGAATATTTTCCGCTGTGAAATCGGTGTCATGAAGTTTGTTGTAGTAATTAATCACTTCTTCTACTGAATAAGACTCACCGTTACTCTCAGTTACTGCACGTTGAAAATCTGCCACATCCCTTGCATCTTCCAACGCTTCCAAACGCTTTAAGTCAGCATAGCTGAACTCATTGACAGAAATCGTAAGATGTGTATTAGGCATTTTTAGCGCCTCAACGTTTGATTTTTTAAACCTGAGTTCGATGTTAAAAAAAGACTGAAAGCTAGACAGAGTAACCTTTGTAGCAATACATGGCTGTGTCTGTTAATGTCAATAGGATTGCATAAATGAGAAAATTCACAAAACTACCATTTATAACTTTGTCAGTATAGAGTTAGAAGGAGTAAGGAGTAGATTTATGAACATATCCCTAACACCACAATCTGAAGCGATTGTCAGCAAGTATATGGCTCAAGGTTACTCAGTTGAAGAGATCATTGAGCAAGCGTTAAAAAGCTTTGATAATCAGGGTCAGTCCTACACAGAATGGTTGCAGAGGGAAGTACAAGCAGGACTTCAGCAGGCGCAGTCGGGAAAGTTTAGCAACCGCTCAATAGACGAGATTATTGCGGCTGCTAAAGCCAAACAGGGGCAGTGAATGACGAAACCTCCTATCTTTACTGAACTTGCAGAAGCCGACCTCATAGAAATTTACACGTATTCGTATCAACTTTAACACCTCGTCTATACGTGGTGAGTGTTTCAGTAAATATCTAAATCCACTTATGTAACCGTCTTTAATTACGAATTACGAATTACGAATTATGAATTACGAATTTTTTTAATGCACCTTAAATTGAGAAACAACTCCCTGTAATCCCTGTGCAGCATCATCCAATTGCTCAACAGCGCGGTTAGTCTCCTGTAGGGATTCGAGGGTTTGCTGGGAGGCTTCACTTAATTGGGCGATCGCCAAACTGATTTGTTGCGCCCCCTCGAATTGCTGACCCATGCTGTGACTCACCTCCTCAAAACGTGGTGTCTGACTCTGAACTTGCTCGATCACCAAAGCGATTTGCCCACTGATTCTGCCTACCTGATCCACAGAGTTGCGAACCTCCTTGTTAAACTTATCCATTTCCATCACGCCAGTAGAAACGGAGGATTGCATCTCTTTGACCATCTGCTCAATTTCTAGGGTGGCGACTGCTGTCTGATCTGCCAAGCGCCGGATTTCTCTGGCGACAACAGCGAAACCAGCCCCATACTCTCCAGCTTTCTCGGCTTCAATAGCGGCGTTCAGGGAGAGTAAATTTGTCTGATCCGCCACCTTCGTAATGGTGGTGACCATGCTGTTAATATTATTGGCTTTTTCATTCATCACCCCGAGTGTGGAGGAAATAGAGGTGGTGGCGTAAGCCAAGGATTGCATGGCACCTGCCATTTGCGTCAGGGCTGTTTGACTACGACTAGCTTCCTGGGCAGTTACTTGGGCAGTTTGAGCAATATTATCCATGGTCTTGACTAATTGCCCTGAGGTGGCGGCGATTTCATGGGAAGTGGCGCTGACTTGGTTGG
>JADQBA010000383.1 GCA_016903675.1 Stigonema ocellatum SAG 48.90 = DSM 106950
AGCTTCCTGGGCAGTTACTTGGGCAGTTTGAGCAATATTATCCATGGTCTTGACTAATTGCCCTGAGGTGGCGGCGATTTCATGGGAAGTGGCGCTGACTTGGTTGGTAGAAGCAGCTTGCTGTGTGATGGTTGCTTCTAACTGCTTACCTGCTGCCGCAATTTGAGTGGTAGATCTGGTAATTTGGATACCGGACTTTTGCGTTTGGGATATCAATGAATTCAGGCTTTTCGTCATGTGATGGAAAGCTGCCAGTATTTGCCCAAGTTCAGTTTTATCTTGGGTAACTACAACCGTCTGGGTCAGATTTCCCTGTGCAATTTGTTCGGCTGATGCAACGACTTGCGGCAACTGTCGCCCTATAGGCAACCCAATCCATAGACCAACAATGATGGTGGAAAGGATTGCTAACACAGTAGTCATCCAAATTACCGCGATCATGAACGAACGTGCTTCCTTAAGTTCTTGTTGAAGCTGATTCACGGAATTTTCTATGAGTACGCTGAACTGCTGTCGCGTCGTGTCAATAGTTTGGGCTTGATTGTTACTAAGTTGTGGCGCTGCTTGTGCTAGGTTGTTAGCATCGATTAGCCGGAAAGCTTCTTGAAAGCTGTTATGTAATCGATTACCTTCTCCAATCAGACTATTCACTTGTGCCATCAGGGAATTTCTCAGCTGTTCCTGTTGAGGGATAGTAGCAGCCTCTCTTAAAGCTTGAGCATTTTTATTAAAAGATTCGTATCCGTTATCAAAGGAATTTTTGAAGCCTTGGTCTTTGGGAAAAATTGCATAACCACGCACAGCCCGTAACATCCTAGAAATGTCATAAGACACTTGCTCTAATTTTTTACCAGTTGTTTGCAGGAGAAAAACCTGGTTGTCTAAATCTAAGACTTTCTGAGTCGTTGAGGCAACTACTAAACCCTGGATAATTAAGAAAGCTAAGGGAACTGAATATCCGATGAGAAAGCGGTTGGCGATTTTATTCAACATCTTGCAAGGTTACTATATATATTAGATTATAAAATTTGACTTAATTGTCTTGAATTTTATGCAGCCTTTGAATCCGTTGTTGAAGGACTGCTGCACCAAGGCGATCGCAAGGAAACAGCCTGATTCTGGATGCATATAGTTGTACTGACAAGGAAGTACAGGTTTAATGTACCTTAAATTGAGAAACAACTCCCTGTAATCCCTGTGCAGCATCATCCAGTTGCTCAACAGCGCGGTTAGTCTCCTGTAGAGATTCTAGGGTTTGCTGGGAGGCTTCACTTAATTGGGCGATCGCCAAACTTATTTGTTGCGCCCCCTCGAATTGCTGACCCATGCTGTGACTCACCTCCTCAAAACGTGGTGTCTGACTCTGAACTTGCTCGATCACCAAGGCGATTTGCCCACTGATTCTGCCTACCTGGTCCACAGAGTTGCGAACCTCTTTGTTAAACTTATCCATTTCCATCACGCCAGTAGAAACGGAGGATTGCATCTCTTTGACCATCTGCTCAATTTCTAGGGTAGCGACCGCTGTCTGATCTGCCAAGCGCCGGATTTCTCTGGCGACAACAGCGAAACCAGCCCCATACTCTCCAGCTTTCTCGGCTTCAATAGCGGCGTTCAGGGAGAGTAAATTTGTCTGATCCGCCACCTTCGTAATCGTGGTGACCATGCTGTTAATATTATTGGCTTTTTCATTCATCACCCCGAGTGTGGAGGAAATAGAGGTGGTGGCGTAAGCCAAGGATTGCATCGCATCTGCCATTTGCGTCAGGGCTGTTTGACTACGACTAGCTTCCTGGGCAGTTACTTGGGCAGTTTGAGCAATATTATCCATGGTCTTGACTAATTGCCCTGAGGTGGCGGCGATTTCATGGGAAGTGGCGCTGACTTGGTTGG
>JADQBA010000132.1 GCA_016903675.1 Stigonema ocellatum SAG 48.90 = DSM 106950
CAGTGTCAGGCGACAAAGTCGTGGTTGGTGAAGAATTTTCCGGTGTGGATTCCAACCTGAATGCTGTGGTCTCCGTGGTTGGTGAAGAATTTTCCGGTGTAGATTCCAACCTGAATGCTGTGGTGTCGATGGTTGGTGAAGAATTTTCCGGTGTGGATTCCAACCTAAATTGTGCAGTGTCAGGCGACAAAGTCGTGGTTGGTGAAGAATTTTCCGGTGTGGATTCCAACCTGAATGCTGTGGTGTCGATGGTTGGTGAAGAATTTTCCGGTGTGGATTCCAACCTAAATTGTACAGTGTCAGGCGACAAAGTCGTGGTTGGTGGGGAAAAGTCTTGTGTAGATTCCAACCTATATGGTACAGTGTCCGGTGACAAAGTCGTGGTTGGTGGGGAAGTCTCAGATGGCGAATCTAATGTAGGGTGGGTAGGAATGGAACTAAGATCAGACTTGCTGGTTGAGATTGAATCAGAGACTGGAGACTCACTCTCCGTGTCCCTGCTTTTCCGTGTCTGGGCTATATTTGTCTCGAAAGTTCCATCGGTATACGATTCTCCTGCTGCTTGTGGTGGGGGGATTGGAGTTTGATGTTCCTCTGGTTCTGGTATTGGAGAGGTTGGCGAGTCAACACTGTAGAGGGTTTCTCTGTTAAGCAAATTGGGATAATGAGTGGAAAGAGGCGCTATGGGACTGCTTTGTGTTGATTCACTTGTGGTATTATATAATGTTGTGTTGTGTTGCGATCGCACGCTGTTTTCCAAAACATCCGCAGAATTAGCCGTTGTTGCTAACTCAGGAATGACTTGCGGTTCATGGTTGGCAAGTTTCCTGAACAAAATAGGTTTATCTTCCACATTGGGCAATACTGGTACTGTCGGAATGGGCGTATTTACGATAGAATCACCATCACTTGCAGTGCTGTCTGAATTGCTATGCTGTTGTAGTGATGGGGATTTATTATTATTGGCAGACGATTGGAGTGATTGTTTATTTCTCGATTTAGATTGAGATTTTTTAGATTCTGTTGAAGATGGCGATTTAGATTGAGATTTTTTAGATTCTGTTGAAGATGGCGATTTAGATTTAGTAGATTTAGATTCTGTTGAAGATGGCGATTTAGATTTAGTAGATTTAGATTCTGTTGAAGATGGCGATTTAGATTTAGTAGATTTAGATTCTGTTGAAGATGGCGATTTAGATTGGGTTTTTTTCTGATTTTTATTGTGTTTGGTAGATTTAGATTTTTGCTGAATATTTAAGTCATTTTCATCTATATTATTATCAATCGTGCTGGGAAAAACATTGACGCTTCCAGCTTCTATCTCTTGACCTATATCATGTTCTTTGTTCTCTTCTGGAATTGAACTGGTGACTGGGGATTGGGGACTAGTAGTCCCCCACACCAACTTTGAGGGGTCAACGATCTCTGAGAAACCCGGTTTCTCAGAGAAACCGGGTTTCTGTAAAGAACGAAGTTCCTGTGGTGAACCACTAGGGAATCGAGATTGGGAAAGAAATTCATTTAAGATTTGATTGGGGTCTGAATCGCCATTCAAATCTTCCCACTCCCCATTGCCCCTTATCCCCAGAGGGGGCCCCGAGTTCCCCACTCCCCATGCCCCTAATCCCAACGACCTGGGGGCCCCGAGTTCCCCACTCCCTACTCCCCACTCCCCACTCCCCAGTTCTATAGGTGCTTTATCTATTCTAGATAATAAAAATTTAGAGTAATTGACTAATGGTGAATAAGCTGCTATTTTTCTGAGAAAACCGCTTTCCCCATGCAGAAATTTAGGACTTGGTTTCAGTAAGAGTCTATTAGGGTTACACAGAGATACTTTTTGTCCAAGGGGATGGACGTTTGTTCCCAGTAGAGGTTGAAAGATTTGCATAAGTTTTGGTGGAAAACTGGTGACTGGGGATTGGCGACTGGCGACTGGGAAAGAAATTTGAGCGAAGATTTGGTTGGGTTTTGAATCCCAATCCCCAATCTAAGCGTCCCCACTCACCTTTTACTCCCGAATCGCTACAAGATTACCGATCTTATACGGGCGCGTCCTTGGCGTCTTGGCGGTTCGTTATATAGGTAATCTTCTGGCGTCCAAGGAGTAAGATATAGCAATTTATTGAGACTGAAAGAATCCCGAAGACTTCATTCTTGTTATGGGATTTCCACCTCCTTTATCTTTTCCTACTTTTAAGCCTTCATAAGCGAGAGTTAATTCTTCAATACCAACTGCATTTCCATCTGCTTGAAGTGTAGGTGTTTTCCATCCTATGGGAATCGCACCAATCAAAGTCCAACTCATCATTGTTTCGCCTGCTTGATTGAAGACAAGAATATTGACATTGCGTCGAGATGTTGCACTGTTTTCACTAAATACTTGATTAATCCAGTTCCAAAAACCAGGATGGTCTGTAACACCACGTTTGAGAGTTACGTCTCCAAACTCTGTATGACCCAAGAAAATACGTTGCTGGTCGTTAACGCCACCTTCGTGGAAGACATCTTTCTTAATTTGAACACTTAATCCTGTACATTCAGTAAAAGATGCAGCAATAGAACTGTCTATTTCTACATAAAAGCGATTACTTGTAACATAGTTTAGTTCGTGGGAAATGCTGCTATTACCGTTAGAAACCATGACAACTACCTCCCCATACCATAGTTCTTGACCCTCTCGCGCTGATACCGCAGGTCTGCTAGTAATAATTCATACACACGTTCTGTGAGCTTGTTGATTAACAATGAGTCTTGGAGGTACTTATTTGCTGTTACTCTCACATCAGATGTTACTGATGTATGGGCGTATCCGGTAGTACCGCCAACATCTCCTATGGGTGCTAAAAAAGTTTCTTTGCTGTCTAATTTCATAATTCAAACATCTTTCCTAACATTAAGGCTAAAGGTACTGCCTCAAAATCAAAACTAGCCAAAAGTCGAACTTAGTAAAGATGAAAGGGGAGGGGAGGAGGGGGAGGGGGGGAGGGGGAAATACCTGTTTTTACCCTTCTTTTTTACCCCCCCTCCTCCAAGTATTGGATCGGGTGCCACAAGAGAAAATTAAGAAAGTCTATTGAGGTATTAACTTCACAATGGGTACTTTGCCAGAAATTGAAGCGGCGATTAAACAACTACCTGAAAATGATATTCGTCAACTAGCTGCGTGGCTGGAAGAATATTTGGAACAAATGTGGGATAAGCAAATCGAAAATGACTTGACATCAGGAAAATTAGATCGACTAATTGGAAAAGCCGAAGCCGATATTGCAGAAAACCGGGTGCGAGATATAGATGAAATCCTTAACAACTACTGACTTGCGCCCAAGCATCATGCGATCGCTCATCTCACCCAATCATAGATGCAATGGCTTATACAGTGGCTTCGGTATTTAAAATATTATCTCACACAACCATTGCCTTAATCCTTTAGACTTAACTGACCAGAGTGCACCTCCCTTGTGTCCGGGTTGGTGGGCAGTGCCCACCCTACGCAATAATAAGGGTTTTAGGCTGCTTGTTTTGCAATAAGATGATGGTGCAAGATATGAGTTAAGTCGAATTTCTGGTGTTGGGGCATGTGCGATCGCTCATCTGGTTCCAGATTCCGGAATTCTCTGTTGAGTGCTTGTATCCAACTATTGTAGTTATTAACATACTTTCAACAAAACCGTGCAGTCAATATACTCCCCAAAGTGCTGACAATCCTGGGTGCAGACCTAAGTAAAGTCAGTAGACGACTTTGACATAACCAGCCACAGTTCATTTGTGGACTCACCAGACGACATGAGGCCACGGGAGAGTGAAATATGAGAAAATTTAAGATATAAGTGTTATTATAATTGGTAGAATCTTATGCTTAGTAATCAAATTCTCCGCTATCGCTACAAAATTGTCAGACTCTTAGGAAGTGGTAGCTTTGGAGTCACTTATTTAGCTGAAGATTTAGATTTACCCGACCATCCTCTGTGTGTTGTAAAAAACCTCAAGCAAAGCCAAAACCTAGAAGATTTACAACTTGCCAGAACGTTATTTGACAGGGAAGCAAAGGTTTTATATAGCTTAGGTAATGAGAGCAGTCAAATTCCCCGGCTTTTCGCTCACTTTGAAGAAAACGGCGAATTTTATCTAGTACAAGAATTTGTAGATGGGCACGATTTAAGCCACGAAATTTTTCCTGGTAAGACGCTGAGTGAAGCTGAAGTGACCCAACTCTTAAAGGAAATTTTAGAAATTCTGACATTTGTCCATGATAAGAATATCATTCACCGAGATATTAAAACTCACAACTTAATGCGTCGTAATACAGACGGCAAGATAGTATTGATAGACTTTGGCGCTGTCAAGCAAATTAGCACTTTGGGGGTCAATTCTCAAGGGCAAACAAACGCCTCCGTTATTGTTGGTACTTCTGGCTATATGCCTAGCGAACAATTGAATGGGTATCCCAAGTTAAGCAGTGATGTATATGCAGTGGGTATGCTGGGAATTTATGCTTTAACTGGGATCAGACCTCAGGAACTGCCAAGAGACTCCGAAACTTTTGAAATCATTTGGCGAAATTGGGCTTCTGTTAGTTCTAGACTGGCAGATGTGTTAGATAAAATGGTGCGCTATCACTTCCATGAACGTTATCAAACAGCAGCCGAGGCGTTGGAGGCGCTGACACTACCACCATCATCGCCATCACCATCACCGTCATTACCAACCTTTAGGTCACAACAATTAGGAGTTAACCAGAAAGTTTTAATTGGTGCTGGAGTCGGGGTGGGTGTGATACTCGGAGTGGGATTGCTATTTATGAGTTTTTGGAAATCACCCACACCTGATTATCCTGTACAAGCGACACCTGATTATTCAGGACTTGCCTCACCTAGTTTGAAACCAAGCGCAACTGAATCAGGACTTGCCTCACCTAGTTTGAAACCAAGCGAAACTGATTCAGGACTTGCCTCACCTGGTTCGGAACCAACCGTACAACTGGTTTGTCCAGAAACACCTGTACCACCTGTACCGAGTACCGGAGGCAGGAAATATGGTACAACCACATATTATGGGTTCCCAAAGAATTCATCAATAACAGGCAAAGGAATCGTGGTCTTACCTGATCAGTCTGATAAGTCTGGTAGATCTGCTCGATATGATGGAGAACTAAAAAATGGAAAGTTTAGCGGTTGTGGAACCTACACATTTGCAAATGGTATACGCTATATCGGTCAGTTTGATGACGCTAAATTTCAAGGCACGGGTAAATGGATTGACCCACATGGTTGTCAATATGTAGGGGAATTCAAAAGCAACAAGGCTGATGGTCAAGGAGTTTTTATATCTAAAGACGGCTCACGTTATAGTGGAACTTGGCGTTTGGGAATATTGGAAGGAAAAAATAAGTCTTTTGCTGTTTGCCAGTAATTCTTAAGGGGGTGTAGGGGTGTAGTTTCAGGGGTGTAGGGGAAAAGAGTGTTTGAAAAACAATGTAGAGAAGCGAAATTTCGCGTCTCTACAAGGGTAGGACTTACGCATTGACAGAAATCACCAACTGTGAATTACCTCTCGTTACAAGCATCGGCTTGTAATGCTGTTGTGCGAGGCTCTGCAGAGCGTCAAACTAGGAGGCGGAGCCTCCTTGAACTCGTTCCCAGGCTGAGCCTGGGAACGAGGCAGACGAGGCAGGGCAAGACGTTTAGCAAAACGTGCCTTTTCTTCACATGATGGTCAATGTGTAAAGTGCGTAAGTCCTAAAGGGTTTGAATTGACGCATAATTAATTTTCACGACTATGTCTATTAGTCGAAAAACGGGATGCCAAATCCCTGAGTTGCTAGCTTTTTAGCAATAGCATTTAGGTTCATCATCTCCTGACGTGCAGAGATGATATTTCCGGCATCTTCCATGTCCCCCTTCTTGTAAGCTGCTTCCAGGTTCTGAAGAATTCCTTTGTATATATCGAGAGCTTGCTGTGTGTCCGAATTCTCAGTCGGTGCAGGCGTGATATTTCTGAGGTAGGGTGGCTTGAAGCCATCAGGTTCCTGGTCACGGTGATATGGACGCAGCACCTTTTCGATTTCGCTAAACTTGCTGAAATGCTCAACCCCATCGGCAATGATTCGACCAGCCAGCTGATATAAAGTGTCTGGGTACTGGGGCTGTTGCAGGGTCGCTATGACCCGTGCGTACTGACCGTCAATACCGCCACTGGGGGCTTCCACAGCTATGAAGTCAGCTAAGGCACTCCCATTTAGAGGACGGAGTTGTCGGGAACGGGTATGACCTCCTCCTATAGGGATTTGGGTGGCAACTTCCAGCGCTGGACCATAAGCTTTCGTCAAAAGGCGAGGGTAAGCGTGGTCGAGTTCCCAGAGCAACTGATTGACCCACCGCAGGTGACGCATTTCACCAACAGCGACCAAGAGCAACTCGTGACTAACGAAAGTTACATCATCTTGAAGGGTAGGCCAGGTGCTAACATCTGCCTCTTCAGGAGCGATCAGCGAGTAAAGGGCGTAGAGGTATTCTAAGCAAAGCACATGTTCAAGCCCCGCCAACTGAAACAAGTTAGTTGCTAGCTCGTCTGGGTCGTTGTATGGATTAGCGGTATCAGCTGTTGGCGATCGATATATCTGAGAGATTTCTTTGCCTCTAAGGACAACAGCAAGTTCTTGCCAACGTTGGCTGATCTCGTAGTGATCCATCTCAAAGGGGCGGTTCTGTGGAAGCGCTGCTGCACGGCTAGCTGGTGAGCGATCAGACCGCTCCCAATCAATAGGCGTATTCGCCCGTTCCGGGTCAGCTGAGGCACCAGAGGGGAGTGTAGGCTCACCTAGGGCGTCTTCGCCTAGAACTATGTCCGGGTGGTTGGAAGCCCAGTAGTAACATGAGCAGTCACGGAAATCGTGCTGCCAGGGAGAGCAAAGGCTCTGGGTTAATTCTCCAGGCTTATAGACTTGCCCGATCACGCCGGTTTTGTCATCAACGAAAACCCGACGCCATCCGTTAAGTTCAATTCCTTTACTAGGCAATGGTGGGTTTTGCTCACCAGCAGGTGCAGTGCGTTGCACAAGCTTAATTTTAACTCTATTTGGCTCCAAGGAGCGCACTAAACGCCAGACTACCATGCCATCGAGGGGTGTCGTCTTCCCGTTCTCAGTTTTGTCAAGGGGTATGTGACTCTCCCCCTGCTCAAGGAAATCGAGATACCATTCACCTTTAGAGAGGTCATCTCTTGCGGCTTGGAGTTGTGTCCGCAGTTGTTTTGCTGCATCAGCAAGATCTGGATTACTAGGGTTAAGCTCAGGATCATTCTGTTCGACCCTTAGCAGTCGTGCGCCAGCACGTGCTGTAGCCTGGGGGGAGCCATCGGTTGCCAGAAACTCGAAAATCAGTCCAGGAAAGAAGCGGCGGTCGAGGTTGCGCTGGTCAAATTCCAACCCAGGATAGCAGTTTCCTACACCGCTCTCCAAGCGCGTGTTGACTGGGTTGCCGACCACTTGCTTAGAGGCTCTAGCTGTTAGGTTACGGGGAAAGATTTTCTCGCTCATGGTAGTTCGTTGTGTGGGCTACTAAAAATGTCAGGACGTTCGGACAAAGCGCGATCGTAATAACGCAGACAGTAATCGAGCCAGCCTCGGATATAATCGCAACCATCGCGCCCGGATGCAATGACTTCAGCATGGCAGCCTCCACCGCACAGGTAGCGTGCCCAACAAGAACGGCAAGGTTCCTGTGTGTCAACTAAGCGAGCTTGCAGAAACTTTTCGCGTTCTGCTTGATTTGGTCCCTCAGTCAATGTACCGAGGGCAAAGCGAGAATCATCGATGGTGCGGTGGCAGGTAAAGTAGTTGCCTTCGGCGCTGACAGATACATAATTCGCTGCCGAACCGCACGGTAGCGGACGACAAGAACCCCGGTGGATTTCCTTAAGTGCGATCGCCAGGTTGGAAAAGCGGAAGTACCCACGCTTCAGTAGGTGCTGCCATTCTGCCTCAGCTATCCGAATCATTTCTTTCAGAAAAATTGACCAATCGTCTGGGGTAAAAGCCAGGGTCGGGTCAGGAGATGTCCGCAGTGGGCTAACCCCAATTTCTTGAAAACCGATAGCGCACAGAGCCTCAACCCGTTCCAGCACCCGCAGGTCGGAGCGAGTCACAGTGGAACGTGCCGCGATCCTAGCTCGACCTGGATCGTCAAGTAGTGGGCGCAGGTTACGCACTACTGTCCCAAAGCTTCCTGTACCACGGTGGTCAGTACGGTGCAGATCGTGCATCGTCGCACCGCCATCGATGCTCACCGACACAGCAAAAGCATTCTCCCGCAGCAGTGTGATGTCAGATTGGTTGAGCAGTGTGCCATTGGTCGTGATCGAAAAGCCAACTGAGATGCCGCGACGAGCAGCGAGTTCAGTAGCATATTCGACACTACGGTACAAGGTGTCACGGTTGAGGAATGGTTCACCCCCGATAAAACCGATGGTCACTCGTCGTTTTGGTGCCTGTTCAATCAGCCGCTCAATTGTAGCAATAGCTACTTCAATTGGCATCAGGCGTTGTTGTCCCCCAAAGCGCCCCTCATCTGCGTAACAGTAGCTGCAAGCCAGGTTACAGGATTGAGCCAAGTTTAAGGAGATAGAACTTGGCTCAGCATCAGCATGCCAAGCTTGAACTGCGTCATGAGCAGACGGTACGGCTTCCCGTAGTTCGGCAATTGCTTCTTCATCGCCAATTGCCAACGCTGCAAATAGATCTGGGCTGACTTCAAAAAGGCGCGAGTTTTCCATTAAGAAAACCAGCGGTTTTGAACCTGCAATCAGGTGAAACCAAGGCTGTGGAATATTAGCTTCCTCAAATAGTGATAACTCAGCAGGGGTCGGCAAGGAAGATTTCATTATTGCTCCTGTTGTTGAGAGCGACGAGCTACAACTCTTTCTACATGCTGGCGAACTGGTGTGGCTATTGGTGGGGGTGAAGAGATGACTGCCTCCGCAGTCCTTGATTCAGTTGTGACTGGGGCTTGTAGCCGTTCAACAAATGCCATAATCTGGTTATACTGACGCCGTGTTAAAGACAGCGCCGTCGCATCCGAGTCACGCATGTAAGGCGGCATCCGCATGTCATGGGCTTGATCGCGCAATATCCGCGCATCTCGATAGCGAGGATTGGGCTTTTCTGACGGTTGTTCACTTAACTGCTTTAACACTCCGTAAGGGGGACGCAGCAGTGTTTCAACACGCGAACCGAAGGTACGCATGAAGTCGATCAGGGCTTCCACTTCTGTCAGCGAGGCATGAACACTTTCAGCAACCGATGAATAAGGTAAGTGTTCATGTGCTACAGGTTTAGCAATCAGGTCGGGCACCTTATCTGCATAAGGCTTATCTTTATCAGTCATACTACCGTCGTCAGTGCGGGGCGGCAATTCTGCAATTTGCGGAGGTATATTATTACCTGCATTCTCATTCAATGCCCGCGCTCGGTTTGCATCTAGGTTAATTAAACTTAATGTCTCAAACACACGCTGGAAGAGATCAGCAATTTCTCTTGTGGTGAGCAACTCATCATCTTCCTTTGGAAGAGGCAAGTCGTCACGATCAGCTAGGTCATCAGCAAGGGACAGGAAAGGACGGCGGTCAGGAGCAAAGTCAGGTGGTCCTGAGAAGAACCGAGCCATTGCCGTCAACCGCTCACCGCCTACGACAACGAAAGCTGTAATTGTTCCATCGCAGGTATCGTCAACTACGCCCCACGAGACCTCGCTCTTTACAGGAACGTTCACATCAGACCCATCATATGTGTCAGAGGGTTCGGGATTGTTATAACGGCTGTAATCGGCGTCATATTTAAGCCATAGTGAATTCGGATTCAGGATGCGATTCTTTTGGGGAACGATTTCATGTATCCGTCCGGTGGTAGGGGCGGGTCCTGTGGTGGCTGTTGGCGGACCATAAACATGCCCATAAGCAGGAGTGAACCGCAAGCGGAGTACGCCCAAGTCTACCCCCATCTCGACAGCATCAACTGGGTGGATGACCTGAATGTGCCCCAAAGGGATAGGCTGATCTGGGAGCACTAAGGGTTCCAATCCTGGGCCATGTGGACTTGTTGCAAGTAAAGAGTAGCGTTGATAATCGCTGGCACGAACCTCAATCCTAGTGCTAAAACCACAGGTGAAGTCGCCGGTGCGTCGTGCTGCCTTCAAATTTGCGGCTTCCACCACGTAGGAAACAGCATCAAGGGGAACATCTAATTGCTTAAGAATTCGACTCGTCAAGGGGACTTCTTCTTGAGAGCCATCGGGATGCTGTAGCAGCGCCCAAAGCTCGAAAAACGGCGCTACTGGACGAAAGAGGTTTTCATCCTTAAAGTGAATAATGCTGGGTAGGTAAGGGCGCACTGAGCCATCTGGTTGAATTTCCAGACTAATTGCAGGCTCGATAATTGTCTTGGCAGCACCACGTAAGGTCGGGTCTTCCTGCCAGGTGAAACTTTCTAGGGGGCTGTTGCTACCACCCAGACGGGCAATAGCCATTGGTGGATAGAAGAATACTTTCAGCAATCGGGGTGGCACACGAACCTCCGTGTAAGATGTCACATTTTACATACACACATAATTAAAGTTGAATTTTGAAAACTTTATCTCATGGTTAATATAAATTGTATTAATATTTCTATAGGATGAGTTTAAGCTTGTGAGCAGCAGTAACTTTAAAAACGACATTGTTATTGCTGGCGTAGGGGTGGCGGCAGCAGCCGTGGCGATGCGATTGCTAAGCTGTGGCTTCCGTCCGGTTCTACTGAGTCGCGGACTTCCTTGCATAGGAGGGATTGAGGCAATTCCTGAGTCAGCCTTGGGTCTATTCGATGCCCTTTCACTGACACACGTCCTTCAGACGGCTGGTGGTGTCTGGGTAGAGGGATTTGAAAATGCTTGGCAAGATAACGAATCTGTGATCCGACCTGGAAGGTATATACACGTTGACCGAGCATCGCTGGCACAGGCAGCTATGGCTCTTGTGATTGACAGGGGTGCGGTTATAGTATCTTGCAATACCCTGACGCCACTGGATGTCGAAAAGGAATGGGTGCGCGTTATGGTAGGTGGAGTTGAACGGCGATTTACAGCAGCGATCGACGCGACGGGACGCTCTGCCATCTGGTCGCGACCGATAAAACGGCATCAACGGGAGATTGCCCAGATTTTTAGTGCTGAATGTCCTGGGAGTTTGCTGCGAGGGCGTATCGCCCGGATACCTGGAGGGTGGGCTTACCGCCTCGGTCTCCCAGATGCGATCGCGGTTGGTGTGGTCACGTCAGATGGGACTTGTCTTGAGCAGGTCAATGACCAGATTAGAGAAAGTTTATGCCTTCCGCAAACGCAACTACGCCTGCTGGGACGACGACCAGCCTTTCCACAGTGGGCAGAAGAACCCGTTAGTGGTCGAAGGCTTGCCATCGGTGATGCTGCGCTTGCATACAACCCAATGGCAGGACAGGGAATCCGTTTTGCACTATCAAGCGCCCTCGCAGCAGCGGCGGTTGTTCGCACTCTTGTGGAGTCGCCAGACGATAAAGATTACGCCACGCAGTTTTACTCCGAACTGGTAAACGGGGAACGGCAGAAGCATCTGTCTAGTATCAATTCGTTATATGCTCATGAGTCGCTGTCTACTTCCAGCCAACTAGCAAAATCTTCTTTTAGTAAGGCTGCGCTACCATCTACAATCTGCTACTCTGGGCAGACAAAGATGACGGGACTTTATATCAACGGGTTGATTCAGCCAAGAGAAGCGATCGCTCTAAGAGATGGCAACGTGGTTCGCTGGCTCGGTAGCTTTGATCTTTTGACATTACGGGATTTGTGCAGAGTGCCTGTTTCAACAGCGACCTTACTCGAGCAACTAAGCTTTAAGCAGATGACTGAGGCGGAAGTCGTCTCCTTAATTTGGTGGTGTCTGGAGCGCAACATTCTCTCAAACCACGATTCTAGTTTTTTAGGATAATTCCATATATCTATGTTTTTGTGTAATTTTACTAAAAAAACTAAAAACAAGTCGTTGAAGCTAAAAACATGAGATTATTTAGGGTGTGTTAATCAATCTGGTATTTTTTAACGCATTAGGATACACCCAGTAGTTCTTCGTAAACCGAAGGAAAGTTAAGCATTATGCTTACTATAAACTTTACCTAATATGTTTTATACGTCTGTTTTGTGCCTTCAGGTACATTAGCCTGCTATCAGTCGATATGTGTCTTTGCTGTGTGATATTTAGAGGAGTGAAAAATGAATCAAAAGTTACTTATAAAGCTGATATTAGTTTCTTCTAGAACTTCTTTGCTTGCTATTACGAATTTAGTTATTTCTTTACACCCATCCCTAGCGCAACCAACGCCTCTTAATCGATTGCCAACACTAGCACCAACCTTACCACCTCCAACAAATTCCATAAGCCAAACACCACCCACCACACCGACACCAACAACACCCACCACACCAGAACCCACCACAGCCACTACCCCGACACCACCTACACCCACCACACCTGAACCCCCCCCACCTAGTACACCGACACCAACACCACCCACTACACCAGAACCCACCACACCTACTACACCGACACCAACACCACCCACTACACCAGAACCCACCACACCCACCACACCGACACCAACCACACCCACCACACCAGAACCCACTACACCCACCACACCGACACCAACCACACCCACCACACCAGAACCCACTACACCCACCACACCAACCACACCAAGCACACCCACCACACCAGAACCCACTACACCCACCACACCAACCACACCAAGCACACCGACAACACCAACTACACCCACCACACCAACAAGACCCACCACACCGACAATACCCACCACCCCAACCACACCAACAAGACCCACCACACCGACAATACCCACCACCCCAACCACACCAACAAGACCCACCACACCAACAATACCCACCACACCAACAATACCCACCACACCAACCACACCGACAATACCCACCACACCAACCACACCGACAATACCCACCACACCGACAAGACCGACCACACCGACAATACCAACTACGCCAACCACACCAACCACACCGACAATACCAACTACGCCAACCACACCAATAAGACCAAACTCAGCGTCAGAACTATTACCCGATAGAAGAATTCCTAACTATATTGGGATTGGTCCAAATATTGGATTAAGTGGCGATACTGCTCTAAGTGAAGGTGCCTTCACTGTCTTTAGCAAAATTCGTTTAACAAATAACTTCTCTTTTCGCCCTGCTGGTATATTTAGCAATAAAGCTATTTTTCTTCTGCCTGTCACATTTGACTTGCCGCTTTCCTCAACTATTGGAGGACAACAAATAAATTTTGTTCCTTATATTGGAGGGGGAGCGGCAATTGCCACAAATCAAGATAGCAGTGTCGGCTTTCTTGTCACTGGCGGTGTGGATGTGCGCTTATCTCCTGAATTGACCGCCACTGCTGGTGTAAACGCTGGTTTCCTTGATAAAACTAATGTTGGGCTAATGTTAGGTATTGGTTACAATTTCTAAGCAATTCCCAACTAACCACTGCTTATTGTGCGATCGCCTCTGATGGACGGTTTCATCTGTTAAACGGCGTTGCTGAATCCCGCAAAATGAAAATGATTTCGTGTGATGCCAAAATTATTGACCAGACGCGGCGGGAGTTGATTGGCTACCAGTTAATTCAGCGAGAAAATGGCGTTTATTGGCTTCCAATGAAGTAGATCGGGAACTTTGTTAACGGTTGACAGTCAACCGTTAACTCTAGTGTAATCGAAGACTCTCTATTTTCAGGTGATATTCTAGGGTATTAGTTCATAGACTGGAACTTACCCTATATAGCCACCGTAAAATAATGACTAAAGTCATCTATTATATTGTGAATTTAGACACATGGAGTTTGCTTTCAACATTCCTAAGATAGAGTTGTTGAGCACGAAACAATTACGAGAAAAAACTTACAGGAGTAGTTATGAAGAAAGCTTTGTTTTTATTGCCCGGAGCGATCGCAGTGATGCTTGCAGTTGTTCCCATGATTTCCGGATACAACAATGTAGCCGTTGCTGGACCTGGTCATGAAGGTCAATGGAAAGCACTAAATCTGACTGCGGACCAGAAAACGCAAATCAAACAAATACGTGACTCGGCTAAACAGCAAATGGATGCTGTGCTTACCCCAGACCAAAAGGCACTACAACAACAAGCTAGACAACAACACACTAGACCTAAGCTGAACCTGACTGACGACCAAAAAGCGAAGTTCAAAACAATTCACGACTCTACCGAAAGTCAAATTAATGCACTGCTGACTCCCACACAACAGCAAACATATCAGCAACTTCGCGCCCAAAGGCACGAACACCAATAGACATAGTCGTGAAAAAGAATCAAGAGTACCGTAAATTTACGGTTTCTTGGGTAGCAGACAACGCACAATCAATTTCCACTCCATGTCTAATAGACATGGAGTGGAAATGATGTAGGGGCGCGGCGACCTTGCGCCCTTACAAACGGTGTGGTTCATTTATGTGAAAACTGCTGTAATTTTCACGACTATGTCTATTAGCCATTAGCACCAAGTGTTCCCACAGACACCTGTTAAGTCTGCTTTCCGAGATATGCTTCCAAAACTTTCGGGTTGCGCTGAATTTCTTCTGGGGTACCATCAGCTAGATTTCGCCCTTCAGCAAGCACCCAGACGCGATCGCACAACGACATAATCACATCCATATTATGTTCAATAATCAAAAATGTCATGCCCTCCTGATTCCAAGTGGTAATCCGTTCACAAATCTCATCAATCAGTCTCGGATTTACCCCTGCTGCTGGTTCATCCAACAAAATTAACTTGGGATTAGTCATCAGCGCCCGTCCCATCTCCAGCAACTTGCGTTGACCCCCAGACAAACCTCCAGCGTAATCCTGTGCTTTGTGTACCAATCCCACAGACTCTAACAGGAACATCGCCCGTTCTCGCTGTTGCTTTTCTTCTTTAGCTATTTGGTGTTGCTGGAATTGCACCTGCCAAAAGTTCTCACCAGTTTGTTTTTGCGCCGCCAGCAGCATATTTTCCAGCACCGATAACCGCGACAAAGTCCTCGCCACCTGAAAGGTGCGTACCATTCCCTGCTGGGCAATTTGGTAAGGCTGCAAGTGTTCAATGGGTGCGCCGTCAAAGATGACTTTACCGCGATCGCAACGGATAAAGCTAGAAAGTAAATTAAACAAGGTGGTTTTGCCTGCACCGTTAGGACCAATTAACCCAGTGATGCTACGACTTGCTACTTGTATTTCAGCATTATCTACTGCTTTGATGCCACCAAAACTTTTACCAAGTCCACTTGCTGCTAAGAGTGGAAATTCCGATGACTGGTTATTTGCCAAGGGTGAGTTCCTCCTTTTTTCCTAAGATACCTTGAGGACGCCAAAGCATGAGTACCATTAATATCAGACCTATGACCATGATGCGAAATGCACCTAACCTTGCTTCATCAAGGGAGACAATTTTCGGCAAGAATTCGCGAGTCAGGGCATCGTAAGCAAAGTAAATGACCACTCCTAAGATTGTGCCAATATTATTACTCGAACCACCTAAAATCACCATGATCCAAGAGTCAAAGGTCAACTGGGGTTGGAAATTATCAGGGTAAATGGCGCTGAGTTGCCATGCGAAGAAAGCACCCGCAAGACCTGCGATCGCACCCCCCAGCATCAGCGATTGTAGTTTGTACCAGAAGACATTTTTTCCCAGTGCCTTGGGAACTTCTTCATCTTCACGGATGGCTTTGAGAACTCGACCCCAAGGCGATCGCACTAAAATTTCTAAGCGCCAGAACACAAAAGCCAATGTCACGAGTGACAACAGCATCAAACCTGCTTTCGGGT
Organism: Stigonema ocellatum SAG 48.90 = DSM 106950; assembly: GCA_016903675.1. Classification (GTDB taxonomy): domain Bacteria; phylum Cyanobacteriota; class Cyanobacteriia; order Cyanobacteriales; family Nostocaceae; genus Stigonema; species Stigonema ocellatum. Next base: position 15,921 of record JADQBA010000132.1, read on the forward strand.
TATAATCATACAGTGCGATCGCCCCGGAAACATAAATTGCTGCTGACAGCAGTGCCAACAAAATTCCCAGTACCAAGCGAGATACAAATTCCAGCTTGTCAGCCTTATTATTATGGGATGGTTGTGAAGCGCGAACCCATCGCCACAACTGCCATAAAGTTAAACCAGCCAGTAGTGTCAACACCCCAATCATCAGGATTTTGACGAACAAATTCGGTGTGAGAGTAGATAGGGGTATAGGATAACTTTGCACGCCAAAAGCCCCAGAAATCCAAGTATCACCTACGGGTAAATCCTGATTATTCACCACCAGACGAATCAGTTCCCCAACACCGATGGTGACAATTGCTAGGTAATCTTCCCGCAAGCGCAGAGTCGAGAAACCGATGACCAATCCCAACAACGCTGCTACAATAGCCCCAAACAGCGCCGACAGCAGCAAGGGGACACCCTTGAAACTTAATAACACTGTTGTATATGCTCCCAAGGTCATAAAAGCAACATGACCAAAGTTCACTAAGCCTGTAAAGCCCCACTGCAAGTTCAACCCTAAGCCGAACAGCGCAAAAATTGACGTAGAAATTGCTAGGAAAATGAGATAATCAACCATGTTCGAATTATGAATTATGAATTATGAATTATGAAAAAGCAATAGAATTTCAACAAAAGTTTGTTTGTTTGTAGTTGCGCTTTAGCGCTCTTAGCAACTACGAGCGGAATCAGGATATTTTACATTTCTTTACATAGTTTTTTTCATGCCCAACTTACTAACACCAATTTTCACGTAAATAGGGGCGCGGCGGCATTGCGCCCCTACGACCAATTGTGTGGCTGTTCAGAACACTCGACCAACCGCGCACCACCCGTTATGGATGGAAGAAACACCCCCATTCCCCCTCGGACCCCACTCCCCACTCCCCACTCCCCACTCCCTACTCCCCACTCCCTGTGTTTCTTAACAGAAATTAACATAATTATTTTTTATTGTGCCTACCTACTTATGTTAAGTTTTTCCACACCAACCAACCCAGTACCACTACGCCCACGTCAAAAGTCAAACATCTCTTATTTTCGACTTTCTCCCTCCAATAAAAAGCATTAATCCTAACTTCATAATTCATAATTCATAATTCATAATTCACATCTTGTGGTGTCATACCAATGCCAGATGTTTAGGCTGAGCATTTAAGCGAACACTTAAAACTATATAAGGGTGATAAGGGATAGCCTGCACCTTGGCTTAAACTGGTTTTTGAGAATCACTTTACTTGAGATTTCCCTATGGACGTTACGGCACTTTGGCAACGATACCAGAAATGGTTATATTTCCACGAAGGATTAGGGTTTTACCTAGATATTAGCCGGATGCGGTTTGATGATGCCTTTGTGGAGGCGTTGCAGCCTAAGTTTGAGAAGGCTTTTGCGGATATGGTGGAACTTGAGAAGGGTGCGATCGCCAATCCTGACGAAAACCGCATGGTTGGTCACTACTGGCTGAGAAATCCATCCTTAGCCCCAAAGCCAGAACTCCAAAAAGAAATTGTTGATACCATAGAACAAATCGAAGCGTTTGCCGAAAAAATCCATACTGGTGCGATTCATCCTCCCAAAGCGCCTCGCTTCACCGATATTATTTCCATTGGCATTGGTGGTTCCGCCCTGGGTCCCGAATTCGTGGCTGAAGCCTTAGCCCCAGACTTTCCACCTCTGGCAATTCATTTTATCGACAATAGCGATCCAGCAGGGATTGATCGGATTTTGACTCACCTGCGAAACCGCCTTGCTAGCACTTTGGTATTGGTCATCTCCAAATCTGGAGGAACACCGGAACCACGCAACGGCATGATTGAAGTCAAAAAAGTCTACGCCGGATATAATTTGGATTTTGCTAATTATGCGATCGCCATTACCATGCCTGGTAGTAAGCTAGACGAAACCGCAAAATCCGAAGGATGGCTAGCAAGGTTTGCCATGTACGACTGGGTAGGAGGACGCACCTCAGAAATGTCTGCTGTAGGACAAGTGCCAGCAGCATTGCAGGGTATTGATATTCGTGCCATGCTAGAGGGTGCAAAAGAAATGGATGACGCTACCCGCGTGCCTGATTTGCAAAACAACCCAGCGGCATTGTTAGCCTTGTCTTGGTATTATTCTGGCAATGGACGGGGCGAAAAAGATATGGTTGTCCTACCTTATAAGGACAGTTTATTCTTATTCAGCCGTTATTTGCAACAGCTGGTGATGGAATCTTTGGGCAAAGAGAAAGACTTAGATGGAAACATCGTCCATCAAGGTATCGCCGTTTATGGCAACAAAGGCTCAACGGATCAACATGCTTACGTCCAACAGTTACGCGAGGGTGTAGCGAATTTCTTTGTCACCTTCATCGAAGTATTAGAAGACCGCAAGGCACAATCCCCAGAAATAGACCCCGGAATAACATCCGGCGATTATATGTCTGGTTTTCTCCAGGGAACCCGACAAGCGCTTTATGAAAACCACCGCGATTCCATAACAGTCACCATTCCCCAAGTCAACTCCCGAACAGTGGGAGCATTAATTGCTTTATATGAACGCGCTGTTGGTTTGTATGGCAGTTTAGTTAATGTAAACGCCTACCATCAACCAGGGGTAGAAGCTGGTAAAAAAGCCGCCGCAGTCATTCTCGACTTACAAAAACGAGTCATTGACGTCCTGCGAACGGAAAAAACTACCCTTTCCTTAGAACAGGTGGCACAAAAAGCCGGTGCATCAGAGGAGATTGAGGCAGTCTACAAGATTCTGCGTCATTTGCATGCCAATCATCGTGGTGTCGTGTTACACGGTAATCTCGCACAACCCAGCAGCTTGAAGGTTTCCATTACCTGATAAGTTTACCCACAATATCATATTTTTGTGAATTTTTGTTGCATCTGCAACATTTTTTTTATATTTGATCATCTTAAGATGTAGCAACCAGTCCTTTCAATGTGAAGGTTTATACTATGAAAGAAATATACTACAAACGGTTGAGAGCAATACTATTCAAATACCGCCAACAGCAATTGTCCCTCACCCCCAACCCCTCTCCCAATTCTTGGGAGAGGGGTGGAGTTACTCTAGTTAAGCGAATCCCTTTTGGGAGAAGGGGTTAGGGGATGAGGGCGCGAGCAAAATCTTCTACTGGACAGCTTCTGTAGTAACCATCGCCGTTGTTGTATCTGCTGCTATCTCGTTCAAAGCTTTCAAAAGACGATCAATCTCTTCGACTGTATTGTAGTGTACCAGTCCAATGCGCACGAAGCCACCACTGTCTTCAACTCCCAACCTCTCAGTCAGACCAAGGGCATAGAAATTACCGTGCCAAGTGAAGATACCGCGATCGCCCAATTTCTTAGCAATGGTGTCTGGTGTTTGCCCGAAGAGTCGTATTGCAACCGTTGGAGTCCGCCAGATCAAGCGAGCCGGATCGGTAATACCATATAAAGTTAAGCTAGGAATTTGCAACAGTCCAAGAACCAAATGTTTGCTAAGTTCTCTTTCGTATTGCAGGCTGGCATCCATCGCGGCTGTGATGGCTTCCCGACGGTTATTCACAGAAGGTAAAATACGATGACCAAGTTCAACTAAATAGTCAATTGCCGCTACCAACCCTGCAAGTCCCTCATGATTCTGAGTTCCAGTTTCCCAGCGTGATGGCAGATCATCTGAGGCTGGTCGCAGTTTGTAAGGGTGTAGACGGGTGAGATGCTCACGCTTTCCATACAAAATACCGACATGCGGTCCAAAAAATTTATACGCAGAACAGGTCAGGAAGTCGCACTCAAGCGCACGTACATCTATCAAACCGTGAGGTGCGTAGTGAACTGCATCTACAAACACCAAAGCACCAACCTCATGGGCGAGGCGCACAACAGTTTTGATATCGTTGATTGTGCCAACTGCGTTAGATGCATAGCCAATTGCCACCAACTTCGTCCGTTGATTAATCAGCCGCGCCAAATCTTTCATATCTAAGGTGCAGTCATCTTCTTTGATATCGACAATGCGCACGGTGACACCCCTTTCCTCCAAAGCATACCACGGCGAAACATTGCCATCATGGTCGAGCCGCGTGACAACAATTTCATCCCCTGGTTGCAGTTCACGACCAATGGCTCGACTTAAAGTGAAGGTGAGGGTGGTCATGTTGGCACCAAATACAACCTCATCCTGATCGCACCCTAGGAAATCGGCGATCGCTACATGAGCAGAGGTTATCAGAGCATCTGTACGTACACTCGTGGCAAAAGCCCCATGAGCATTAGCATTTGATCTGAGCAGATAGTTGCTCATCGCGTCTATCACAGATTTTGGCACCTGGGTTCCACCTGGTCCATCAAAGAAAATGACAGATTGACCGTTGATTTCGTCTGTGAGTGCTGGAAACTGTTCACGTATCCAATCGATATCAAGAGACATAATTACAAACTCTTTTAAGAAACAAGGGGAGTGGGGAGTGGGGGGAAGAGGGGAGGAGGGGGGGAGTGGGAGAGGGGGGGAATGGGGGTGTTTGTTCCATTTATAACGGGTGGCACGCCGCCGGTGGGGCGCTTTCAAGAAACACAGGGGTGTGAGGGTGTAGGTGTTAAAACAAAAATATTCCGACTGCCATTTCCAGAGGCTGTCAACATAATTCGTAATTCGTAATTATTAGTTCATAAATGCAGGGGCTTGAATATTGATGATGCATTTATTTATTTTTTCATTAATAAATTAAGATGGCAAGCACCCTTAATTTATTAATTACAAATTACGGTCTACTCACTCGGGGCTACGCAATCATTATGATAAACCACCCATTCCAAATCAATGAAACGCTTGCAGTATAAGAATTACGAATTACGGATTACGAATTCCGCAAGCGGTTCTCCGATATCTACTTTTAGCACATTGTAATAAAAATGGCAACCATTCATAGAGGTACGAATTTAATAGGGTTTGGGGCACTATTAAGTTCCCCTGTTGGAACGCAGGAGGCTAAATAAACTGATTTAATCGCCCCAAACCCTTTTTATTTGACCCCCTTGAACGCTTACTAAAAAGTAGCATATAATAGACTCACATCCCAACCCTCAACTTTCATATCTCGGTTTTTACTGTTTTTTGAACATGCAAAAATCTATTTAATATACTTAAGTATAAGTAAAAAAACTTAAACTTGAATTTTAAAAAGCGTTAAATAGTACTTTAGTAAAACAAAAAATAAGTAATTACACTATGTATCGCCCTAAGGTGCGGAATGTGGGATAGATATTATCAGCCTCCTAAAAGAAAAAAAAGTTAGGAAGATTGCAAAGTACAAGTAGGTAAATCTTATGCAGAACGTTCGGGAAGTAACGGAATTAGAATATCCCTTTCTGTTTACCCTAAGAAAGGTAAATTCCATCAAGCTAGAAGGTTTCAAACCATTTTTTAACGATATGCCTGTTGATCCTTACATCAAAGGCAATTATCGTTATCGAAGAATATCGCGATTTAGCGTTACTGGGGATCAGTTGATTAAACTACCTCATGGTTATCTAATCCAAAGCAAAAAATACAATCCATTAGTGGGAGATATTAAAAGAGAGTTTGCCGAATTAGATGATGCGATGATAGAACTTGAGATATTTAAAAACCTGGTCTTCGCATTTACTGATTCTTGTAAACTTCATCCACAAGCAGAAATAGGAGTTCATCAAATTAGAACTAGCTGTTCACTTGATAATTCGGGTAATCCTGCGCCTGAAGGTATCCATAGAGATGGTGTAGATTTTCTCGGTATCTTCTCTGTTGATAGAGATAATATTCTAGGTGGAGAGACACATTTATATACTTCCAAGGAGAAAAAGCCTATTTTTAGTCAAGTTCTTAATCCCGGAGAACTTTTATTGGTCAACGACCATGAATTTTCCCATTTTACTACTCCAATTAAATCAGAGATTGATGCTCAGGGAACAAGAGATGTTTTTGTGCTAACGTCTCCAAGTTTGGTTTTTGATTAATACTATTTAGCAGGGTAAGCGCGTCTCAAATGCTATTGACAAGGGGGACGCATTGATCTAAACAAAAGGAGTAACCTTGGACCTCACGTGCCGTGTTAATGACCCTAGTTCTGAAGAAGGAGCCTTAGAAACGGCGCGTGAGCATTGGTGTCAACTTAAGGGACAAGTGATGCCTGCGGCAAGGCGCTCCGCGTCTACGCACCTCCCCAGACGAGTGGTGTGAGTTCGAGTGGCGCGAGGGGGCGCGCCTCGCCCCCTCCGGACTCCCCCGATGCCCTACATCTGGTAAGTGCATGGGCAAGTGAACATCGCTTTTCCATGCGCTCATAGGTTTTCATTAAGATTTTGATCAGGTTCTATTATTTGTTGAATTGCTTGAGCGATCGCTGTATATTGTTGAGATGTCAGACTACCACGATATGCCACAATACGAGAAACATCAATTGCACGAACCTGATCTAATAGAGCAATTGACGGTGATTTTAATCCAGCTACACCAGCCGAAAATTGCATATATAAATCAGGGGAGTTCACAGCCCATTCTTGCCCTCTATCTGTTGTCATTGGTACAACGAAAACAAGAGGAAAGCGTAGTTTTCCTAAACGACTTGGCAGCCCTACAATAATTGCGGGTCTGAAACCTTCTTGTTCTCTCCCACTGGGAAGCTGACTAGGAAATTTGGCAGTTACGACATCGCCAATTTGTAAAATACGCTCTGTCATATACCTATTTTAATTTTTCCTGTTTCAGCGATAAATTTAACGGGTATTCCCTCTTGTAGTTCTCCTTCTTGCCATTCATAGGGTTCATAGTTTTGTAAACTTGATAAGTCGCTTTCTAGCCAGTTTTTATCTTCTTGGGTTTGAAGATTTTCGCTTTGCCAAACCAGATAATTTAAAAAGCTAAGAACCTCTTGCAATTTATCATCAGGGATAACGGACAACCGTTGCAGTACCTTGTTTCTGAGTGTGTTCATATTGGTAATTCCTTGTTAAGTTGATTAATCCTCTTTCATCACTATCGCCAGATAAAAATCCAAAACCCTTATTTTTCAAGACTTTTATCAATTTAGGCGTAGTAGGGGTTGAGGAACGAAACCCAACATCCAAAAGCCTTGGTGCAGCAAACCCACGCATAAATGCAGGGCTATTTCATTCTACACCGTAGCCCTGAACTCAAGTTCAGGGGTACGAGCTACTGTCCGTTGAAACGGACTAAATTGCTGAAAGTTCTAGTCGGCGGTATGCCGACTTCAGCTATTAGCCGTGCGTAATTTATTCCTAGGCGTGTGGGTTACGAGATTAGAATGAAATAGCCCTGCGCATAAATGCGTGAGGTAATAATGTTTCATCGTGCAGGGCAAGTAGCAGGAGTAGACCCCAAAGGGTTGGCATTGGGTGCAGAGGAAATGAGTGTTACCTCTCCTTTGCCGTTGAATACCCACCCAGTAGCAGGTACTATTGCTACTGGTTTAGGTTTGGAGGATGGTTGAACGGGGGGTTTATTTCTCCCATGCTCAGATGTGGTAATTGGAAGGCGAGTATCTGACCACACCGCATCAGCGCTGAGGGGTTCGTCGGGACTGGGGGGCAAACCACCACGTCCAGTGACAACGAAGCTACTACCTTGTGTCCCTTCAAAGGCGGCACAGCTTCGATCAATTAGTTTTAGGGAGTCAGCACTTTTTGTGGGGAGTTGCACTAATCCTCGGCTGGGGTCAACATTGGGAGTGTTGATTTGCACCTGGCCGCTTAAATCCGGGTTTTGTTGAGAAATAGCGGTGATGACGTTGGTTGGTTGCTGTTGAAGTAGCTGTTGGAGGTCGCGTTGAATTAAGTTGTTTTTTCCAAACAGTTTCTCCAAATCTTCTGTGCTAAGCACACTCAAACCAAAAATACCAGTAGCTCTGATTTGGATTTTACCACCAGAGCCTAAGAAAGCATTAGCAGTGATATTGCTGCTTTGGTTTGGAACGGCAATGACAAAGCCATTGGGTGCCTCAATCTTGATTTGACCGCCATTACCACCAGCATTAGCATTACCAGCACTGGTAGAGATGAGACTTTGATGGCGTAAGAGCAGTAAGTCTGTGATTTGCAGTTCGATATTGCCGCCATTACCTGATGCAGAGTTAGCGCTGAATTTTCCTTGGTTGTCTAAACGAATTTGGGGAGCGCTCACTTTAATCTCTCCTGCACTTGCTGAACTAGAAGACAAAGCAAAAAAGCCACTGGCAGATTCAACATTTCCCAGGTCCTCTCCTGTTGC
>JADQBA010000428.1 GCA_016903675.1 Stigonema ocellatum SAG 48.90 = DSM 106950
CATTGATGTCGGTGCCTACTAGACATCTAAATTGAGTCTCACTCATCCAAAAAAAATGCCGCACCAACATACGTCTGGCAAAAAGCGTCGGGCTTTGTAGCCTCTTGAAAAACAATGTAGAAACAAGGGTTATCGCGTCTGGTGCTTCAAGTTTAGGACGCGACATTTCTGACTCTCAAAGACAGAAACGCTCTGTTCCGGCTGATGCAAACAAATGTTTCTCGGCGTTTTATGGCAGTGTTGATGATATAGCAATCCTATTTGAGATCCGAACACCTCAAGTAGGGGCTACTTGCAAGTAGCCCCTACGAAACCCGGTTTTTTAAAGAAACCGGGTTTCTCTGTGTTCACGAATTATTTAGGATTGCTATAGAAAGACCCTTAAAACTTTTGATGCGTTCTCACTCGTTGCTAATTGCTATTCCGAAGCAGCTACTCTATTCTTTACAGAGGAAGGGTTTAAGAGCGCTTGTTACCCGCCCCCCAGGTTGCCTGAATGCGATCGCTTTTAAATGTGTAAAAATTATACAAATTATTGTGTAAATTACTGATGTGAGATGGCAGTGAAGGTAGCTAAGCTATCAATTATCAAACAGGAAGCACTACAAATCGCAACCGTTGGACGATGAGGGTACTAGTCCAACATCACGGTTGAATTCATCTGAATAATCCTCTCAAAATTGGGCAGTCTTGAAAGCTCTACTTTTAACAGTAGGACTTGTTACTCTTTTGTCCGAAGCCTGCCCAATTTTTATAGGAAACATCATCTTCAAACCCAACAAGGTTTCGCCCTGCTAATTTCCAAAGTCTTTCCCATAGTTTGGTTTTTCTTGACGACTTACTTAAATCGACAGATTTGAGATATGTCCGTTGAGTCTACTGGACACTCATTAGACATTTCCAGAAATGATGTTGGGGCGTATTGCAATACGCCCCAAAAGCGGCTTTTAACGAAGCCACAATTAATTTTCACGACTATGTCTATTAAACAACTATTGACCGAGTTGTTTAGTTTATCATTCCCAATTTTTTTTCAGTATGACCACCAACAAAAACCGCAAACTCCGTAAGTCTTCTTCCTGTCTCCTTTTCCTTTTGACCTTTTCATTTGCTATCTGCTTACCCAAGTATTGGGGAAA
>JADQBA010000463.1 GCA_016903675.1 Stigonema ocellatum SAG 48.90 = DSM 106950
CGTAGTCAACATTCATAGTTCTGTCTACGGTGCCTGTCGCAACCAGCTTGAAACTGGCATTTCTGAAAATAGATTGAGAGAAACAATCAATTTACCACTTTTGCGGCGTTACGAGCAACAGTACTGCTCTAAATTCTCGACAATCGTGGTGACAACAGAAGAAGATCGAGTCCAATTGCAAAAATTTAATCCCAACAGTGAAATTACAGTTATTCCCAATGGCGTTGATTTGGTTTCATTTCCCTACCGTACCACCAATCCAGAAGGACACCGCTTAATTTTTATCGGTGCAATGGATAATTTAGCAAATATTGATGCTGTTTGCTTTTTTACCAACGAAGTCTTGCCAGAAATCCAAAAACTTTATCCTGATACAACTTTCCATATTGTCGGATCTCGTCCGACAACACAAGTTTTGGCACTGCAAGACCAACCCGGAATTACTGTGACTGGGCGTGTGCCCTTAATGGTATAATATTTACATAGGGCAACTGTCTGCGTCGTGCCTATGCGGACAGGCTTTGGCATTAAAAATAAAACCCTAGAGGCAATGGCAGCGGGTGTCCCAGTCGTAGCAAGCGATCGCGGTTTAGAAGGACTAGCCGTGGATACAGCCAATGTACCACTCAGGGCCTTAAGAGCAAATCAGCCTGCTGAGTACGTCTGTGCCATTAGTCAACTCTTTGAAAACCCGCAATTGCAACTTGATTTGTCTCATAACGGCAGACAACTGGTGGAAACAGAATTCACTTGGGAAA
>JADQBA010000247.1 GCA_016903675.1 Stigonema ocellatum SAG 48.90 = DSM 106950
AATAGGAACAAAGACCGTGAGAATCCAACCCAAGATGTCAGCGGTTCCTTCCCCAACTATACTGCTTTCCGCGTAACCCCTAAAGGTAGACTCATTCCCATCCCCAACTCTACCATCTCAGGTCCCACAGATTCCAGACCAACCCAAGCTCTCATCTCTCCTGACAACCGTTTCCTCTTCGGTATTGATCGTGGGGTAGGTCAACTTCGCTCTTTCAAAATTGACAAGGAAGGTCGCCTGCGCGAAAGCCCGAATTCACCACAGCCAGTGCCAGCCTCTGAATTTCCCCCAGCCGGTACACAAGTGACCGGACTCGGACTTCAAACTCATCCTAAACGACCAATCTTGTATGTCGGCTTCTTTACCATCAATAGGTTGGCAGTCTACTCCTACGATCGACAAACAGGGGAGCTAACTTTCCTCAAGAGCGTACCCAATTCAGGTCGGCTAGTCTGCTGGATTGCTGTTAACCGGGCTGGAACCCGTCTCTACACGAGCAACTTTGGTGACAACAGTGTTAGTGTTTATGATATTGCAAAAGACCCGACCACGCCAGTAGAAATTCAAAATGTGAAGCTCAATGGCAGTGGTAGTGGTAATGCAAACCTCACTCTGGACCCAACAGAATCCTATCTGCAAGTCCTCGGTCAGAGCCTTAACACTACTACAGGGGAGGGCAATGGGGTGCATGTACTCAAAGTGAACCCAGAAGACGGTACTCTCAGTGAAGTAGATACTTCACCCTTCCAACTCCCATCAGTTAATGGTAGTGTCCCCCTAGGAATTGTTGCTAATTAAAAAGCAAAGCATTCTGCACATCCACAACACTTGAGAAATGCAGAATAAAAAGCAAACAAAGTGAGCTTTCAGCAAACCCGGTTTCTTTAAGAAACCGGGTTTCTGGTGAGCAGCGCAAATCATTATATATAGGAATCATATTTTTTATTTGAAGAAAAGGGACTAGGAAGACTTGGTGGACAAGGAGGACTTGGGAGAAGTGTTTATAATTCCTCCACGGATTGCTATAGTATGACATGACTTGTAACGTCTCAATTAGCTCTTTCATAATTATGAGAAGTGATCTCTTGATTAAATTCTTTTTAAGATGAACATACAATTTAATTTAGGATGCCGTAAAACATATGAAAGAAACACATTTTTACCCTACACCCTTACACCCCCACACCCCTACACCCCTCTGTTCCTTAAGAGATTAGGAAGCGACCACAAAATCAGTTTGAAAAAATACAGGCTTAATTTTAGTATTTTTTATGACTGGAGAAATAAGTATTTTTTCGTATTGAATCAAAAGATATTTAATGGTAAAAAGTATATGAGGCAAAAAGTTAATAAAAAACATTTTGCTAAGTAGGTTTTTTGAAGGTTAACTATTGAGCATTAGCAGTTAAGGACATCAAATTTGTTTTAACGGTTGGCAGTTATTTAGTTATTTAGTTACTTACTTACTATAAGTTTTTTGCCTAATCACGGTGATGCTTGTAGAAATAAGTAAATAAGGCTTTTCCGTCACTCTGTCAAGAGAAAAATCGTTGCTAAACATAGAAACGGGACATATAGCAATCCTATCTTAGATAAAACAAATCGTTTCGGCTGTTGACTGTTAACAGTCAAAACTTGATATTTACAAATCATTTAGGACTGCTATAGAGATTTCAATCACTAAAATCCCGTTTGGATAAGAGTCTTATATTTTTTTCTTGATAAAGTAATGAAAGAGCGCTCATAACTAATGACCGAATAATTCGTAATTAATGTATTCACGCTAAAAGCCCGTCAAGAAATTGAGGAAAAAATAATTTTTTCCTTGTTTCAAGCGATCGCACTTATGCGTGGAGTCATCATTACGAATTATGAATTGCAAACATGGAATTCAACGCTGGTGTACTCACACCAAGTGCAACCCTCAAAGACTATCCAAACAAGGAATACAAACTCATGGCAGACTCTCAGGTAAGGCCTGATCTCAATATCAGGTTCGGTACCATCTCTCAATTGATTTCGTTGTTTATCAAGAGCGCAGCCGCTGCATCAATACTAGCTGTTGCTGCAATTCCAGCAGCTTATGCTCAAACAACCCAGCAAAGCCCTGATCTCAACATCAAGTTCGGCAACATCTCTGAGATACCTACAGTATTAGGTGCTCCTAAAAAGGGTCGAGTTGACCTTGTTGTCACTAATCGAGGTACAGCAAATTATCAAGGACCTTTAAATATCAACGTCTACGATTCACCAGACGCAATCTTGGATAAGAACCCTCTTGCTGTCCCTAAAGTCATCACTTCAATTGGGGGTGCTTCGGGTTTAGGTAACACCTCAACCACCCCTCTGGAGGGTACAGATGAGTTACTGGGCACTTTGAGGCTCTCAAACATTAACTTGAGCCCAGGTCAGTCCCAAACTGTAACGGTGGACTTTACTAATTCTAATATTAGTAGTCCTTCCGTTGTGGCACCAGGTGCCTACTATCTGATTGCCGAGATTGACCCAAGCACCATCGGATCTGTGGCAACTAACAACGGCTTGGTGGCAAGCAAATTGTTTAATACTGGAGATCCTGTCATTGTTTGGAATGCAACGCTTTTGAATGCCATAGAGATTTCGGGAATTCAGCGTGGAAATGATGGCAAGCTCAAAGTAGGTCCTGGAACACCGCCTCCATTGGGAGCACGCAATCAGGCGATCGTTCACGCGGCAATCTATGACGCGGTCGTTGCCATCGACCAATTCGCTCTACCTTACGCCGTGAACATAGGCCCCTCTGACCCTAGGATTGCAGGCGGTGCGTCGGCTGAGGCTGCTGCAAGCGAGGCGGCGTATACAACACTGGTGAGTCTGTTTCCAGATCAAAAAGCTACATTTGACGCGCAATTGAGCAGGTCTCTAGCCCTGATACCGGACAGTACAGCTAAGAACAACGGCATTGCTATCGGAATAGATGTCGCTAATCAAATACTGGCCTTGCGGAAAAATGATGGTGCGGATCAGGCGCAGATACCTTACACCGGCGGAAATAACCCAGGGGAATACCGACCCAGTTTCCCCGATTTTGGGACTTCACTCTTCCCCGGTTGGGGCTCAGTTACTCCCTTTTCACCTAATATCCCCCTGCGCGACCCAAGTAATCCTACTGCTCGCCTCCAACAGTTCAACCGGTCTGGTCCCCCTGCATTTAATAGCCAGGAGTTCGTAGACCAAGAAAATTTTGTCCGGCAAATAGGCGGCTTCCAGAACACGAACATTACTACAAATACTCGCACCGCCGACCAGACGGAATCTGCTCTATTCTGGTCTCTTGATCGCCCGGACTCCTTCAGACCACCAGGTCAGTGGAACGAGTTCGCAGAACAACTCGCCTTGTCCAAGGGCAACACTCTAGATGATAACGCCCTTTTGTTTGCCCAGCTGAACATTGCAGAGGCTGATGCAGGCATCCTGACGTGGGATTCCAAGTACACCTACAACCAATTGCGACCGATTCAAGCAATCCGCCAAGAAGATCCTCGTGACCTGTCAAATGCAGTTCGCGATCCTGACTGGCTGCCACTGCTAGCGTATTTCCTTCCTGATGACTTCCCTAATACCCCGATTACCCCGCCTTTCCCAGACTACAACTCTGGACACGCTTCATTCGGTGGTGCAGCTGGCCAAGTTTTGATTAACTTCTTCGGCGACAACACACCTTTTAGCGCTCCTTCCCAAGACTTACCAGGGGTGGCTCGCTCGTGGAACACCATTTCAGAAGCAATACAGGACAATGCCGCCAGCCGCATTTACGGCGGGGTTCATCTCCCATCGTCCGCAATAACTCAAACACCATCAGCACCAGGAGGACCTACAAGATTAGGCGACCTGAGCAAGGATCCCAGTATCATATCAGGTCAACGTGCTGCCGATCGCGTACTCCAGTGGCTTTATGAATTCTAGTAAAACTGATTCTCGTTGAATGTAAAGACACGCGGCGTTCTACATTAGACATAGTCGTGAAAAAGAATGTAGAACGCCGCGCCTTTTACAAGGTACGAACTAAAACGCTACGAAACTTGCTGACTATCCTTCTAACTACCGTCCAGAAGAGGCGAAAGATGGCTGGCAACGTCTGCAAGAGTGGTTCCAATACGGTTCGGATAAGCACCAGCCGACCAAAACCCGGTTTCTTAAAGAAACCGGGTTTCTCTAGTAACTCCTGCCGTCAACTACCCTTAACCGAACCGTATTGAGAGTGGTTCAAAAAGTACGGGGTGGCTTAGTCATCTACTCAAAAATGTCTTCGAGCAAACAGAGCTACCATAATATCGTATTATTTGATTGTCAATAATTGATATCACTGCGTTGATGACTGAGTATTTTTCCAAGCGATCGGATGTGATTCTGTTAGACATTGAAGGCACGACAACCTCAGTTGAATATGTTTTCAGCGTGTTGTTTCCCTTTGCTAAAGTTCATGTGGATGTGTTTCTCCAAACCCATCATCAGGAACAGACAGTGCAAACCGATCTAAAAAGTTTACGGCTTGAATATGAAGCTGATCGCACTCAGGGTATTTCTGTGCCAGAGTGGAACGAGAACTCAACCACAGGGGCAGTTCCTTACATTCACTACTTAATTGAGGTTGATCGCAAGTCCACAGGACTCAAATCATTTAATCCTGTGCCTACGCCCGGTTCTAAAAAAGATGTCTCAGGTGTTGCACAGATAAACCCAAGAATAAAGTCTGCTATCTCCTCCGCTACTGGTTCTGTTAACCAGCGTGTTTGATCGTAAATCTGTGCAATTTTGTTGTAATAGTTAGTCTTGTTCATTAGACATCAAGAGAAATGATGTAGGGGCGAACAGCCCTTCGGGTGACGCTCGCGGACTCGCTTGAAAAACAATCCTAAAGTGAGTAAGAGCGATCGGGAACACAGAGAAAAAAACGCTCTTGAATAAAGCGATAGTTCAGCCCAAGCACTATAACCAGCCTCCTACCAAGGGTTATTAGGGGTAACTGCTGCTCTAACCTAGGATAGTGGAGAAAACTGCATGACGCTAAATATAATATCGAAACGCTTTGAGCTGCGCTTCTTAATCTTTGTAGAACCTTCTTAAGGGTAACCTGAAAAACTTCTATATCATAACATATTATATAGTCTAATGTCAGACCATAGCGACAAAGATAGTTTAGGATACCAACTTACCCGAGGCGCTCCCCCTACACCCCACACCCCACACCCCACACCCCGTTCTAGGTCAAGCCCTTTGACCTAGAAGAACTGATGGCTCGTGTGCGGGCGCTATTACGACGCGAAAGATAGGTGGATAGTTATATTTACTTACGTTAAATTTTGTACTTTTTATGTTACACTAGGAATTTATTATTTTTCTTATTTTAGAATAAGTACGAGAATTTGATTGATGCCGCACTAGCAACGAAAGATATTTTAGCAGAACCCCTTCCTTTTGTGTTGCAAACTAGTTTAGATGATTTCTATGTGAGCTATGAATTAAACGCCTATATTGATAAGCCAATACTGATGGCAAGTATTTATTCACAACTGCACCAAAATATTCAAGATAAATGCAATGAAGCAGGAATTGAAATTCTCTCTCCCCATTATTCGGCTATTCGAGATGGGAACCAAATTACCATACCAGAAAATTATGTGTCTCAAGATTATAAAGCACCAGGATTTCGTCTCTCTCCCCTGAATAATCTATTCAAGCAGTTCAACGGAAAAAATACACCAGATTCGGGTGAAGAATCTAAGTTCGACAAGTGAGGTTAAATAACAATTAATGATAGGAATACTGACGCTTTTAGCTTTGTTAATTGCCATCGCCGCCGTGATTTTTGCAGTCCAAAATTCTACCCCTATTTTGGTGCATTTTTTAGCTTGGCAAGCTCAAGGCTCAATGGCATTAGTGCTATTACTGACTTTTACATTCGGTGTGTTATTTGGTTTACTTGTCTCGCTTCCAGCGGTGATTAAAAGTATGAGAAAAGTATCCAATCTCACCCGAAAGATTGAGGAAAAAAACTATTTAATAGAAAATTTGGATCACAATCTTATGGAAGCAACAAATCAAATCAAGGTGCTGCAAGTAACACAAAAAGGTTCCCAAACGGAAATCAATTCTCCGGACTATCCGGAGGATATGCCTGTTTAGTGTTACTGACCGAATAATTGGTAATTAGTAAAGGCTTTCATGGAGCTAACTACATTATCCTCTTTTTCGGGAGCATCCCAATTTTGCAAGAACATGTTTGTCATTGCGAACGAAGCGACAGCGTAGTGAAGCAATCGCTTGATGTGAGATTGCTTCGCTTCACTCCGTTACGCTCGCAATGACAATTCATCACCTGGGTTTGATAGGACTTACACATTTGGGATGCTTCCTCTTTTTCTTGCTTTAGTGATTTTGTATAGTTTGAGTTGCGTTTACTGAAAGAGCAGAAGGTGTCTCAATGGACATTCCCTATAAATTGCTGACTTCTAAGAATTGATTAAAGCCTTTTTGTCTCAATCCCTCTTTGAGTTTTTTATCCCCTGTCCATAACAACCCCTTTAATTCCAATGTTAGTGCTATGTGAGGGGTATCGCTTTCATCAATATCCTTGCATAAGGCGTAGGCTGCTGCTCGATTATTGGGGGTAATTAAGTCTTCTTTATAGAGATTAATTCGTCGCAGAATAATTTGGTAAATTCGTACTATTTCATCTTCTGACAGAAGACTTACTTTGACTAACTTCTCCTTGCGTTTAAATAGTTCTACTAGCACTTGTTCGCAAACGAAAAAACGACAATCTGAGCCTAGGAGTATTTTAGCAAAACTAGATTGGCTACTTAGCAATGCTGAGAACAAAATGTTGGTATCAACGACAATTGGCTGTTGTACAGACACTAACCGCTATCCTACAAATTTCTGCTTGATTTTTGACCACATATCAAGATCTATCTCTTCAGCCAGGGTGGCGGCTTCCTCTACTGTTAGATTGCTCCGCTTTCTGATTGTCTCTAGCTCAAGATAGTCTAAGAACTTGCTCAGGGTATCTTGATCTATAATATCCCTGTTGAACCTGACGATGATGTCTTGATTGTCAACCGTAATATTGTACAGTGTGTTGTCTAGCATTTCCCCTCCATAAATATTAAGTTGGATTTATTGTAGCTCACACTCACTGAATAACCATTGGGCAACATTTTTCCAGTTCATGTCCAGTGTCGATGAAATTCTAAGCTAAGGCGCGTTTAAATTGTATAAACACTCGTTGTGGTCGTTGACTGCTAACCGTTGACAGTCATAAGTCGCAGGTTTACAGTCACAAAGCGAGATAATATTCAATTTAAATGCGTAACAGCTTATCTGTAATGGATTTACACCTCAATTTTACACTGTGCTAAGATTTCCATCAGCACCTCAATCTAAATTGCTTTGCGGGTAAGGTAATGGGCTAGTTCACAGCAACTGCATAGCACGATATGTACCTCAACATGGAAAATCATTTGAGAAAAATTCGCCGTTACCAAAAGTGGATTACGAACATCCGACTTGAAAATTGAATAAGAAGTTTGCGCTGTTGGGTTGCGATAGCGAAGCGCTGCTGCGAAGCGCAGATCGCAGCAGTGTCTGGAATAAGAGTCGGAACTTGTAGCTGAAGAGACAGTAAAATTTCCACCTATCATGGGCAGGGTCGAACAAGCGACAAAAACGGACAACCTTGCATTTAAAGGACTTCACGGGTACTAGTCGAGAATTAGTGTCAATTACTGCAGTGGAATTATCTAGAAAAAAATGGGGCGAACTTCCAGATCGGTGTGTTTGGTGTTCCTACCTTAGAGTTTTAAATAAGGCTGCCGACGCATTGTCCCCGAAAAATTTGGACAGGCTTCCAGATCGGTGTGTTTGGTGTCGGGGTCTAACACCAAGAAATTAGGCAGCCCTCTGAATGTTTATCTATCTTCGTAGTCGGTTACCTCACATCTTGCACCAGCCAGATACCACATCAAAAAAAATACTCAGTATTTAATGGTTTTTTCACGGAGACCGCATCCGCCTGGGACTTGAAGTCCCAGGCTTATAGCATAAGTCCTCTAAGAGAGGACTGAATGAATTCT
>JADQBA010000186.1 GCA_016903675.1 Stigonema ocellatum SAG 48.90 = DSM 106950
ACAAATCCTGCCACTTACACCTACACACAAGTAAACGTACTGGAAAGCAGAAGGCTTGAGCCGTATGATGCGTAAGTGTCATGTACGGTTCTTAGGGGAGGGGGACACGGTGACGTGTGCCTCCTTACCCGACAAAAAGACGGCGGGTGTAGATGGTGTTAAGTCATTATCCCCAAAAGGTCGATTAATCTTGGTAAATAGCCTAAAGATAGATGGTAAAGCATCCCCAACCCGACGGGTATGGATTCCCAAACCAGGAAGTGAGGAGAAAAGGGGATTAGGAATACCCACAATTTCTGACAGAGCAAAACAAGCATTAGTCAAATTGGCATTAGAACCAGAATGGGAAGCTCGTTTCGAGCCAAATTCATTCGGTTTTAGACCAGGACGCTCATGCCATGATGCAATAGCGCAAATTTTTAGCGCAATAAAGCAGAAAGCCAAATACGTGTTAGATGCGGATATATCGAAATGTTTCGACCGCATTAATCATAAAAAACTGCTAGAAAAACTGAATACATTCCCCACCATGAAACGTCAAATAAAAGCATGGTTAAAAGCGGGAGTGATGGACTCAAAAGAACTGTTTCCAACACTTGAAGGTACACCGCAAGGTGGGGTCATTTCACCCTTACTTGCGAATATAGCTCTTCACGGATTAGAAAACCGAATAGCGGAAGTTTTCCCAATTAAAGAACAAAGAATTAATGGGAAAGGAGTCAAGATTCGTACTCCTGACTTCATCCGATACGCGGACGATTTTGTTGTTCTTCATGAAGACATAACCGTCATCCAAAAGTGCAAACAGGTTATAGCAGAATGGCTTGATGGCATGAGTTTAGAACTGAAACCTAGTAAAACACGAATATCCCACACCTTCCATAAGTACGAGAATAATGTGGGGTTCCATTTCCTCGGCTTTTATGTTAGGCAATATCCTGTAGGTAACTACCGGAGTAGTCACGGCACCACGGGGAAAATATTAGGATTCACGACTATCATCACCCCAAGCCCTGAAAAGCTACAACGACACATGCAGAAAATAGGTGATATTATTGACGCCCATAAAACAGCACCACAAGCGGCGCTTATCGGACACCTAAATCCGGTTATTAGAGGATGGGCTAACTACTATGCAACCGTGTCAAGTAAACGTAGTTTTTCACTAGCTGATTTCATCTTATACCAGCAACTTAGAGCTTGGGCCAAATTCCGTCACCCCGGACAAAATTCCCATGAAACCAATCGTAAATATTGGCATACAGTGGGTAAAGATAACTGGTGTTTTAGCACTATAGAGGAGAAAAATCCTCTCAAGTTGCAAAAACATACAGAGCCTGCTATTTCGTACCATATCAAAGTACAAGGTGGCAGAAGTCCTTTTGACGGCGATTGGGCATATTGGGGTTCCAGACTAGGTAAACATCCCGAATTGACAACCCGAGTAGCAACTCTGTTGAAAAAGCAAAAGGGAAAGTGTACCTACTGCGGGAACTATTTCAAAGATGGAGATATATGGGAGGTTGACCATATCTTACCCCGCTCGCAAGGTGGAAAAGATACCTACGTAAACCTGCAACTCCTCCATCGACATTGCCACGATCTAAAAACTGCTAATGATAGTAGTTACGGCAACAAAGACGGCAGAAATGCCGCGCCTAAGCCCTCCACCAAAAATTAAAGAAGTGGAAAATGGGTAATGAGGTATGTTTGACAAAACACCAAATCATTGAGGAGCCGTGTGAATCGAAAGATTCATGCACGGTTTTGAAGGAGAGGTGCGGGGAAGAGATTCCCCCATCGACTCTAACGGCGTTTCCGAATTTTATTAAGATTTATTACAGCGTCCCCGCCCTTCGGTTCGTCAAAAGCTAAGGTAATAAGTCAAAAATGAATACATTAAATGAATACATTAATAATTAGACTGTTTTAGCACTTTAACATATCAATACAATTATACAAGAAAATTGAATAAACTTTTGACTTTTGACCTTTGACTTTTGACTTTCCCGAAGGGGTGCCTGGCACCGATGGAAGAAAGCAGTTGGCTTGAATAAATTTTACGGCACACATCCCGAACCTCCGTACTTTCCGTCACCCTCTGTTTGTTCCAAGGCAAACTCATCTGTCCCGGTGATGACTTTTTCGACTTTCCACCCTTCAATATTGACGGCAAAAAGCTGTTACCCCCAGTAGTGCGATCGCACTGCATAAAGCACTGTCCAGTAGTGTGATCGCATCAAGTCAAGCGATAACAGGGTAGTATGCAAAGAGTCCCTCAACGGCTATCGCTGCCAATTCTACGCCCACGACCCTCACATAGTCTGTGCGTTACATCCTGCTGGACCTGGTGGCAGCACTTGCCTTGATTTTCGTACCGACCCAGATTTAGATGATAAGCAGACATTTGAGAACCCCTACAGCCTGAGCCACAACGAGGAGCAGTGGGAGCCAGAAGGAGCCAGTTATTACAACGGGGAGTTGATTGTACAACCCCGACAACGTTGGACTTGGGAGCAGCAGTTAGAATTGTTGGACACCCACCCGATGTTTACTGGTAAGTGTCCCCAGTGTGGTGGGGAGTTTGACCGAGACTACATAGCACGGGTGCATTGGGACTGCCCATGTGGGTGGATGGATGATACAGTGTAGTACGGTTAAACCTCCATCGGGTCGGGCCTACCAATCCCTAATTCAAGAAGTTTGGCTTTGACATCGGACCATTCACTACCACAGTAGTAGTATTTTTGTTCTTTGATATCAGCTATATAAAAACCAAGTTTACCGCCGTTAATTTGTCTAAGCTCATTAGCAGCTTGTTTCATAGATATGCCAAAAGTGGCAAATAAATCGGATTGAGAAAGCCAAGGTGCGTTAAACAAATTGACAAATGGCTCCCCTTTGGTAAAGTACCAGGTGCTGTCACGACGTTCAATAATTCGATAATAAACCAGGTAAACAATTGTGCCTAGTTTTGACATAATGTTCTATCCTGAAATAAGGGCTATTGCCACGCTTAGGCGATTCTAGGGGCTATAAAGTTAATTATTTCCGGTCATTATATTCTCTTATACCTTCTGCATAGCTGCCTTTCTTTTTTACACCAAAACTCAGCAAATTCTAATAATATGGGAACCGATTTGGGAGT
Source organism: Stigonema ocellatum SAG 48.90 = DSM 106950 (assembly GCA_016903675.1). Taxonomy (GTDB): domain Bacteria; phylum Cyanobacteriota; class Cyanobacteriia; order Cyanobacteriales; family Nostocaceae; genus Stigonema; species Stigonema ocellatum. Next base: position 3,149 of record JADQBA010000186.1, read on the forward strand.
TAAACCCGCTCCATGTAAAAGCTCATCGCACTCCACATAAACTATTGCTAATCTATAAGCATAGTCATCGAAATTTGGCATAATAATGATAGAAAATAAACCATGAAAGCAAAAAAAAGAAGAAAATGAAAATAAATAATATCTCACTTGAGCAAGAACTAGCATTACTAGCAATTGCTAACAAATATTACCCACATTCCAGGTTTAAATTAACAGCAAAAGTTAATACGGACTACATAGAAATTAATTTTGAAAGTTTTTTTAACGAACAGGCAATTTCTCCTCGACCATTTTCCGACCCTTGTAACAAATATTACCGATCTGAAAATAGAGACTTTTCAATACAATTTTTTCCAGGTCAAACACTCTTTGTGCAGGGTTTTTGGCGTAGTGCACTTTTAGTATTGGGATATAGACCAAGTGAAACAGCATTATGGTCTGACGAAGGAGAAATAATATCTAGACCATACCCCGACGGTGACAAATTTGAAGCTATTGCCATCGAGCTTTACCCACTACTTGCAAGATTTTTACCAAGTTAGTAAGATAAACCATCCTCACTCTTTCGTGAAGAAGCAGCATCCGCCAAATCTTTTAGGGTGCGCTTAAAGGAGGTTTTTAGGTATTGAGCGCACCCTAAGTCATAATTACTTTAACCAGAGTACGTAAGCGTTGCGAGTAAGGCCGGCTGAGAGCGCCTTCATTCACCAGAAACCATACAAGAGTTAAGGGTGTATGTGCAATTAAGTGAGGAGGTTTTATGTAGGTTGAGGGAAATTGTGCGCGTCCTTAGGGTGAGGATTGGGTAGGTCGTGCGATCGCTCTTTAAAAAGATTCATTACAGTCAATGGTGGACGATGCCCACCCTACAAAAATCGCGTTATTGCAACTGGTGCAAGATGTGAGTAAACCGACAGTTTTGCAGAAGTTACCCTTCGGGGCTTGAAGCGGTGATCGCGCTGGCATCAAAGGCGTTAGACCCCACTGGTTACTGCCGACAAAAGCGTTTGCCAACCTCGGTGTCATCCTATTCTGTGCCTTCCTCATGTTTAACGACCTCAGTTGTGCTTACCTCGGTGATGCCAACCTCATCGGTGCTGACAAGAGCGATGCTGACCTCGAATATACTAACCTCACTAGACCCAAAAACCTAACACAGCCGCAAGTTAAAGAAGCCGAAAATTGGTAAAACGCAACCCCGACGACGAGGAATTTCGCGCTCAGCTTGGTTTACTACTAGAGCCTGCTGAATAGACCTTTGTGAGTGGCGATCGCCCGGACAAACGGGGTAAAAATGTGATAATTGTTGGAGCGATCGCCCCTAACCCATGACCAAAACCAAAGTTCACTCCATTGTTAACATTGACCTATATACACTGATAATCTTTTACACCGATGCTCACTGTTGGCAATTTCGGGTTATTGGGTCTGGTGGTGTTTGGGGAAGGTCGGATATATTACACTGCTCTTGCGGCAGAGAATGCGGGGCGGGAGTGGATTCATAAGGGGAGTTGATGGAGGTGCGATCGCCTCTAGGTTCATAAACAAAACCAAGCGTATCGTATGACGGCTTCTTTCAACCAACTGACTCTCTCAAAACCTGCTCACGGTATACTCTCCCAACAAGGTACAAACCCGGTGCAGCGACTTGTTGTGCTGCACTCACCCATCGCTTTAGCTTGATTCAAGGTTCACGTAAACTCTAGAAAAATCCTGTCGCTTGAGGTCTTCGCTATGAATGAGTATTTGCAGGTAGCCAGCATCGCCAAATGTCAGTTCAACAGATATGCTAGACTCGACTTCTAGTAAGTTGTGCCAGTTCTGGGCGCGGGTCATATCTAAAGTGCGGCGTTGCTCGTAGTTGTAAAGCCATTCAGGGTTCACCTCCCTGACCACGTAAGCATCCTTTCGTGGGTCATGGTCAATGCCCGAAACATGACCGAGCAGTTTGCCTATACTGTTTTTGGAGAGAGTTGTACCCAAATCGCCGAACTTGAGTTCGTCCAACTTGAGACGTTCGCAGAGTGCATAAAAATCATCCGTTGCGCAGCGCGGGATATCGAGAAAAAGGTCGAACTCCAGACGGTGAGCTACTAAATTCTCGTACCAATCTGTAATGAACAGAGCATCTTCGGGTAAGTGTGCAGGCTGTAGAGGTTCACTCCCATCGTAAAACACGATTTGTTCAGCGTTATTTTCATCAGTAGTAAACAGGTAAAGCATTCCCTGCTTTGGAAAAGGATTTTCAGAGAAAGTGGGCAACTGAGCAAGGTTAATTTGCAACAGAAAGCAGAAGTATCTGCCCAAAAGAACGTCTTTAGGCCAGGGAATAGACTTGGGTAAATCGGGAACTCCCCCGATACGACTTTGCCCTTTGTGCCCAAGCTCAGCTTGCCCAAGCTTCATGAAGATAGCAGGGCGCACACTCGCCAAAATATCGTCTTGATGCTCTGATAAGCCATGCTCATGAATTAACATTGTAAGTTGCTCAAAATTCACGCTTCACCTGCCTGTTTTTTCCTTGCTAGAATTCATCTTGTTGACATTTTAAATGAGTTGGTAGGTTAAAAATGGGACAGTATTACAAGTTTATCAATACTACCAAAAAAGTTGAGTCAACTTCAAGGAGTAACGTGATCGCCTACAAAGGGCAGATGCTCTCGATACAACCCCAACTCTGTGTAATTGAAAGATCGCATACTCCTGTTGGCACGCCCATTGCAAGCAGTCAAATATTGTCATCTTAATTACCCGTACTCGGGCGATCGCCACTAGCTTTACTCTTGCTCTCACCTCTACCGCATACCTACTTATAAGGTGTAGTATGCGCTTTATACAACATCACTACACGGTTGAAAGTCAAGAGCCAAAAATATTAGTTTTCTAAATATATTTTCCTTGAAGACCTATTTTTGATAATTAATTTACCATAGACTTGGTGTCATGCGCTTTTTGGTAGGTGGTAGGACGTATGCGCTACAGCTATGCTGGTTAAAATCCAGTAAGAAGAGACGTGCTTGAACCCTAGGGGGTGTTGGCTGATCACTTTAATGGCGCGGAATGCTAACAGGGGATATCTATCAGGCTACTGGTGGATGGGACAAGTAGGCAAGCAGGGATTACCAATACGCAATGGGTTTAACTGATAATGAGCCAGATACAACAACAGCATGAAGAAAAAAGCGTAACCATTTATGACATGATGGACGAAATTTTAGTGGTTTGTCCGCGTTGTCAAGGGAGAGCCTGTATTACACCTGTTTCTTGTAACAGTACGTTCGCTCCAACGTACTTACTCGCACGGCGTTTTGTGTGTAGAGGATGTGGGCGGATCAAAGAGTGGGCTGGTAACAGCTTGGGATTTGACTGGTATGCAGATCCCATGTGTGATAGTTACTTTGGACTACCACTGTGGTTACAGACCAAATATCGCAATCATGTGTTATGGGCATATAATGAACGCCATCTGCTACTGCTAGAACAATATATACAGGCAAAATTGCGCCCATCGAAGCACGTTCCTCAATACGGTTGGCATAACCAAAGCATGTTTAGCCGCCTACCCAAATGGATGGTTGTTGCTCTTCATCGTTCTAGCCTACTGAGTGCGATCGCCAAACTAAAGCGTGAAAAACTGCATACAGGAGTCTTGCTATTTTTATCCCATCTGCTTTCATAGTGTGCCGATGCGCTACTTGCTTTGTGGCTTACGCTATGTAGATAAAATCCGCGCTCGATAGACGTGCTTGGAACCCATGTTTACTGTGCTTGCTGACCACAAGAATGGCGCGGAATGCTTAGACGGGAAGCAATCAGGCGACTGAGCGTCGCTACCCTTGACGCGACCCTTCGTGTGGCGGCAGCGCTGTGCGCGTCATCTGCATCATAGCAGACGTTATTCCCCCTGGGTTAAAGGTATTTAGCGCTTGTGTTCATTTATAACAATTCCAACGATCGCGTCCGGTCGGTGCAGTCGTTGCAACTTCAAGAGCATGTAAATATTGGCTGAGACTTCCCAATCGGGGGGATCGCATAACTGGATGCCTAAGCCAGGAAGTCGCCCTCCTGACTCGGCTACAAAACCGTGCATGAATCGTTAGATTCACACGGCTCCTCAATGACTTGGTGCTTGTCAAACACACCGATAAATTCCGAGTTAGAAGGGATTAAGGTTGAGATAATCCTCGTCTATTTCTGGAAATCTAATGGCAACATTATCTGTTGCCGTCTTAGCATCGTGGCAATGTCCGTGGAGTAGTTGAAGGTTGTCGTAACTGTCCTTACCACCCTTTGAGCGTGGAAGTTTGTGGTCGATTTCCATTTCTTCTCCATTGCGGAAAAACAGTCCACAGTAGGCACACTTTCCTTTCTGCTTCTTCAGGAGTGTTGCCACTCTCGTTGGTGCTTCAGGATGTTTGCCCATTCTAGAACTCCAGTATACCCAATCACCATCAAAAGGGCTACGATTTCCTTGCACCTTTGTGTGTCTCACAATAGGAGTTTCGCGGTGCTTTAGGAGGCGAATTACCCGATTAATTGATGTGAATACCCAATTATCAAACCCAATAGATTGCCAATATTTTTGGCAGCACCATTGGGAAGATTTATTGGGGTGGCGATGTTCTGCCCATGCTTTCAGTTGGCTGAATAGTATTGAATCAGCTTCGTTGAATATGCGTTTACTAACGACACTGGCGTAATAGGATGTCCATCCACGAATGATGGGATTTAAGTGAGCAATTAAATCAAATTGAGGTACTGACTTATGGCTCTCAATCAATTTCCCTATCCGATGCATGTGTGCATTTAGTTTTGCTTTGCTTGGGGTAATTATGGTTTTGAAACCGAGTAATATTCCGCCCCTGTTTTTACCACTATGACATTTCCCTACAGTAAATTGTCGAATGGTGAAACCCAGAAAATCAAAACCTACGTTATCTTCATGCTTATTGAGAGTATGAGATATCCGCGTTTTGCTTGGTTTCAATTCCAGCCCAATTCCGCTCAACCATTCCGCAATAATCTGCTGACATCTTTGGACGACAGTAAGGTTTTCGTGTAGAATGACAAAGTCATCTGCAAATCTAATTAAGCTTATTCCCTGTCGGTTAGCCCTTTTATCTCCGGGTAACGTTAGAGCAAACTGTTTAATTTGATTTTCCATACCGTGGAGGGCGATGTTCGCTAATAATGGCGAAATGCATCCACCCTGTGGCGCACCCTCGGATGTTCTGCTGTAGGTTTTCTGCCTATTAGAATAGGCAGCAAAATCAATCACTCCCGCTTTTAACCATTCGCGAATTTGGAGGGCGTTTGATGGGAAATGTGTTTAATTTTGACAGCAAGGCATTATGGTTAATTCGGTCAAAGCAACGCGCAATATCGGCATCCAACACATATTTAGGCTTACACTTAATTGTGAGGAATATTGCTTCAATTGCATCATGGGCACTTCTTCCCGGTCGAAACCCAAACGAGTTCTCCTCAAAACGGGCTTCCCATTCTGGTTCTAACGCTAGTTTAACTAACGTCTGTAAGGCACGGTCGTAGATTGTAGGTATTGAAAGCGGTCTTTTTTCTCCTTCTGAATCAGGTTTGGGTATCCACACCCTTCGGGTAGGTGCGGCTTTACTCCCCAGCTTCAGGGATTCTACTAAGATGAGACGTGCTTTTGGGGACAAGCTTTTCAGTCCATCCACTCCTGCCGTCTTCTTACCTCGGTTCTCTTGTGTTACCTTACGCACCGCTAAGCACTTAGCTGACCAGGAGTGTGCCAGAGTTTTTTGGAGCTTTCGGACTGCTTTGACATCACCACGCTGCGAGGCTTTGTAGATGCGTTTTTGCAACTTGAATACTCTCCTTTCTAGCTTTCGCCAGGGGATGGTATTCCATTCCACCGTAGTCTTGAAACTCGTTTTAGACGTATACATTGCTACTTGTACCTCTACACTCCAAGTCACCGTGTCTCCGTCTGCATATCCCCTGCATTACCAAGGGCGTTAGCTTCTGAGACAATCCTTCTCCCACATAGCTTCCGGTCGGCTACCTACTCAAGAATTCGACCAATTCTTGAGAGCATATGAGGGGTTTACTTCGTTCCCAATTTTCCGTTTGACATTGGTTTTAGGATTCTCTCTCTTCACCGGGTTTATTGTGAGTGCATGTTGGTCTGCCACTAATCAGCCAATCACTAATCCTTTCCCTTTTGGGACAAGCCTAACAGCCTTTTGGCTTGTTTTGCATTACGATGATTCAGTCGAGAGATTTGTATTCCTATCCATGACCAACTATGCTAGGCGGGATTCCACATTAGGCTAGTAGTTACCGCCATGATTCCCCGCTTCACCCCAACAAAGAACCACTTTGTTGAAATGGGGGACTCGCTGTCACTCCTGCACCTGGAGGGATGGAATTACACCATCACGAAAAATTGAGTTGTCAAGGAACAAGAGGAGATTTCTCCCTTCTCTATCCCTTGCCTGTCATCCCTGAGTATTTCTACTCATTTCGACAGAACGAATCACACTAGCGAACTGCAAACAGAAACACTTCAAACTGCAAACAAGGCATTTGTCAGTGGAACGATAATATTGCCAAAATGGAAGCATAAACTGGTTCTTGTCAGATTTTGGTGATCAACACGAAAATGTGACTTAAAGGATAACTTTGCCGCGACGGCAGGCTTTCACTTTATTTTGACCCAGGCAAACTTATACTTAATATAAGTAGGTCGTCTATTTTAAATTTAAGCAAACGTTTACTCCGTAGGACTTTTTGGTTTGATTAAGGTGTTCGCTATAGTAAGCGTCCTCATGAAACTTTATTGGCGTCGAAATCAATAGCTGGTCTTGATTTGGGCTTTAAAAGTTAAATTATTAGAACTCACCACATTTTAACGCACAAACGGCACGCTTATGCCTATAATTTGTATTTTCGGCAAACTTAATATTAAATACCGCGATCATTGCTATAAGGGAAAATAAGTCTTTCAAGCCATAATCCGGCAAACTTATACTTTAATAAACGGCAAACTTTTCCTTTAAGTCACAGGAAACGCGTTTTAAGGCAGCTATGCTGGAGGCAGCTATGCTGAAGTTTTGAAACCCTTGTACCATAAGATTTTTGGGAATTTCCCTTCTTTCTTCCCTTCTGCCTTCTGCCCTCAGCATAGCTGCCTTACCCCAACCAGGATCACCAAAAGTTGCCAAGAACCCACATTCGCTGCAACCAAACCACATTAACTGCAAACAAACACTGATTTGGTGCAAATAAGCTACAATCCATACAAATAGAGGCTTACAGCATTTTAGTCCCTTGTCGTGTTCAAATTATACAAACTTTTATCCCAGACATATATGTACGCTTTTCGTGGTTTAATCTGAACTAATACCGTTCGATTAAATATATAAAGCTGGGTAAACCTTCCGAACGTTACAAATACGTTGAACAGATGGCTAATGAGCTAAGGCAGTCTTTGAAAGACTTACCAGACAGTTTCGTTTGATTGACGCCCCTACGGCTTAAAGCCGTGAGGGCGTCAATTTTACTTAGTGTTTGGGATTGGATACGCAGTATTTAATATCCATTTACCGTCGTGGAGAATAAAGCCAAAGAACACTTCTTTTGCCATATAAGAGTCCTTTTTTGTACAATGTCCATTTGCATCAGCTTCTGTGCAAGAAAAAGCTCCGAGAAATTGTAAGTTTAATTTGTGTATATCAACTGTTTGACTTGCTGCACTTTTTGTACATTGTACAGGGTTGTTAATTGATTGATAACTCTTCCAAGCGTTTTTAAATTTAGCTTGATCTTCAAAAAGAGTTTTACCTTTCTGTGATGTATTAGGTGGTGGATTTAGACCATCAATATGTTGTGTTACATGTCCTCCAATTCTTGTATTTTGCTGAAGATCAGCACTTTGTTTGACACTATCAATTTCTCGACATGTAGCTGCAAATGCTGATGACGGTTTTAAAGTAATGCTAATACTAGAAAATAGCAAAGCAGAAATCAGTAAACCTGTAGGAAAACTTAACTTAATTGGATGAGATAATTTACTCATATTTATACCATTCATTGAGTTTTCAACTCCTAAAAGATGCAGAGTAACTTAAATCTTGAGAACTTTACCAATGCTAATTAGTACAGTCAAATAATGAGTGTGGTAAAGCTGAATAGATTGGTAAAGTCTTTTGTTTTGAACTGGGGACCTTTGGATTGGGGACTGGTGACTGGTGACAGGTTCGATTTGGATAGGTGCAGCACCGAACCAAATCTTAAAAGAATTTGTTTCTAGCTTACCCAGTCCAAGCGTCCCCAGTCACTGCACGCCCATTCCGTCAAGACTTGCACTCTTGAGTCGGGGATGTTAGGGCGCGACCAGTTGAAAACAGAGTTATTTGAGCTTATGGATTATTGGCACATACTTTAAAACCTTTTTGAGCACCATGTGGATTTGCAATATACAAATTTCTTTGATTAGGATTTTGACTTGATGAACCGTTAGTGACGTTTCGTATTTCAAGTTTATCTTTTCCACCAGATACATCTCGCATTACATCAAAAGTAACACCATCTGGACCACTCCATCTTAAAGTAGTTGGACAGCCTTGAGTTGAAAAATTTCCGCTTGAGCGACTTTTCTGACCTCGTTGAGGTTGAGCTTCACTATTAATACAAGCACAGCTACCTTGTTGAGCTAATACCGGAGTAACAGGTAGTGTTACCACTGAAGACGGCACTAAAATTATGAAAGAGGAAATTGCTACTCGCAATTGATTAAGTCTCATTGAAATATACCTCTAATAAAATCAACATATTTTAATAGGTGACGGTAATACTTACTTATGCACTTAGGGCAAACGCATCTTGTCAACAAGAACCCCTCACTGTCAATAAAGTCCTAGATAAATAATCGCATTGTGGTAATTTCAAACCAGTGGGGTAGGCAGGGTGAGGTTAACCTCTCCCTCCATGAAAAAGTTAGCAGGCTAGCAAACTAGCAGAGCCGTTGGGGGGAAAACCGTCAAAAAGGGACTTGCCACCCCCTCACTATCCATTACCCACATCTTTCTTAACAATCCCAAAACTCTGATGAAGAAAAGGTTTTACGAAAGATGTAGGTAATAAGTGGTTGACAAAAATAGAAGGATATGTATCAAGGTGAATTTGGCGATGATGGTTTTGTGCTGAGATGGCTCAGTTGAAATTCGTCTTCACTAATTGATAAAGTTGCATGAGTACAAACAACTCGTGCTACCATTGCATTGTGTCTATGGATCTGTTCACCTTTGGTTGGCTGTCAAATCTATGAGAGGACAATGAATGGTCGCCTTTGGTCGCTTCTGCCATGAGCCTGTCAGGAGCCGAGCCACGAGTCATTTCGTTGCCTTTGCTAGAGACTAGTGAAACGGGGACAGACGCGATCGCCTCCTTCCTCACCCCCAAAATCGTGATTCCACACCGACAAATAGCATCATTGCCTAAATATTGAATTTCTGAGTAGTCAATAATCCAGTCTGGACAAACCTCATCCAAGCGATCGCGGATAGTTTGCCACTTCAAATAAACCCATTCCCCAGGTAAGTCTCTTACCTCGTGTTGGGAAGCAGGGAACACCTTTTTTAACTCGGATTGAATGCGCTTCAATTCTTCCCTAATTCCTGATGTAATCATTGTCTTATCACTACTACACCGATTTCTTTATCTCCACTTAAAGGCGATGGGGGCGATCGCTCACTCGGACACGAGCGATCGCACTCCTGGTATTTAACTCCTACGCGGCTGATAACTCCTCAGCCTGTGGGTGTTGCTTCAAGTACTCCCCCTCATAGGGTGTTAGTTCGTCAAACGGTTTATCCAGCAGCTCGTCAATGTCAGCCTTTTCAGATGTATTAGCAACCAGCAAGGAAAGCCGTTGCGACAATGAGCAGCTGTGCTTCAGCGGCTGTCTTGCACCGGATTTGTGCGTCGGTGTGATTTGATTGAATCATCCACAAGCAATAAGCGGGCTTGGTAGAAGGTGCCGAGGAATTGGCAACCGTGCCAGACGCGGTAGAGTGTGCCAAAGTCACGGTCACAGATTGAATCAATCTCAATTTCAGGGGCGATTTCTTGGGATTGGGCTTCGATGTAGGCGTCTAACTCTGCTTGCGCGATGAATTGAGAGTCAATGCTAAGGAAGTGAGAATGCTGTAGCATGGTGAAAAGTACCTATATGGTTACCAAATACAAAGGGCGATCGCACAAGTTGTCCAGACACGAGCGATCGCCTTTTGTTATATCCCTAGCTTACCTACTACAAGTAGGTAACTCAATAGTTTGACTCATGATAGATAGTTATCTTTTGAGCTACTTACAATAAATTTTATTAATAGATAGACTACTGAGAGTACGCTATTCTAGAAATATGAGTTTAAGTTATGCCTGTGGAAGTAAGACTTAGAGAAATTAGGAGTGCAAGAGGAATCTCACAGAATGAACTGGCGAGGAAACTAGAAATGTCATTGGCTAACGTTCAGAAAATTGAGTATGGCAAAGCCAAGTCAATTCCTTTAGATACGTTAGACAGGTTATGCCAGGTTTTGAAATGTGAAGTTGGCGAACTACTGGTTCGTATACCTGATGATAGTGATGGAAGTATTGAGAAAGAACAAAAAAAGATTCAGATAAGCGATAAAGTTAACCAAAGCAAAACAAATCAAACAAATAGTTTAAAACACATAAATATGGATGGGGCAACAGCAGCGTAATGGAAATTGTAACAGAGACAGTCAATCCTCATCTTTTGCCATCACTACCATTAGCTTCAAGGCGCGTTCTTCCTCATTGTCCAGCAATTTACTTTGTGTTAAGTGGAGATGAAATCCTATACATAGGACAGACAAACAGTTTATTGCTTCGATGGCAGAATCATCACAGATTGAAAGACTGTAAATCTCTTAAAAACGTAAGAATCGCCTGGCTTGAGTGCAGTGATGTTAAGTTAATGCCAGAGATCGAAAAGTCTTTGATAAACTGGTTTGAGCCTCCCATGAATTCTAAATTTCAACAACGGTCAACTAAATACGGGGAAACCAAGCAGCGCTACCAGATCATGTTGACTGAGACTGCTTCAATTGAGCTAGATCGAGTATCTGAGAAATTGGGAATAACCCGTTCAGAGTTGATTGAGCGAGTTATCAGGCAAGGGTTTTTAGAAAAAGTTGTCTTGCTGGAGGAGTCAGCATAACCATCATTAACTGCGAAACAATCGACCCACAAAAACAAAGACGAGACTAGTACCACAGAGGGTGTTCTCTTGCTCATTCACACTCAAGTAAATAAGATAAGCTGATGAGCTTTTTCGTGCTAACAGTGAATGAGTCAGCCCCAAGTAAGCGCAGTTGAACGCACTCCCATTCATGGACATCCGAGGGGAGGAGACATAATGGTGTATATTTTCAACAGCGATCGCCCATTAGAACTGCACAGAGCGCGATAGCTCGCTCGCGAGCTGCTGACATATTAACGAAAGCAAAAGCCGCCACAATGCAAAACCCCCACTGCTTGCTAATTTCACGGCTTACCTGTGGGGGTAATAAGAAAAAAATCTATGCTTCAAATCATACCACATTCTCCTACATCTTGCATAGGGGCAGATTCCCCATGTCCAAATTACCGCAGACATCAGGGAAAGTCTAAGGTAAGAAGTCAAAAGTCAAAATTAATACTTTTGACTTCTTACCTTATGGTTTTGACTTTCCCCGGAGGGGGTGGTGAGCCATGACCACAACTCTCTCTCTCCCCACCTTGTGGGTCGCTGATCTAGAGCTTTTCGTACACCTAGCACGCTATTTCACGGTTCAGGACTTACTCAATCCCTCCACAACCACCACTCCAGGACTCCACTATATCTTGGTGGATGCGAACACCCCATTAGCAGCAGTTTGGAGAGCAGGATACTTAACAGGTGGAACTGCCCAAATCTACCAATGTCAAAGCACAACCGATGCTTGGATTGGTGGTGGGGTCATGAACCCGAAGGAATTGATTGTACAAATCATGACTTTCTCTCGCTCCTGGTCGGAGTGGGTACAATCACAAACTAAC
>JADQBA010000400.1 GCA_016903675.1 Stigonema ocellatum SAG 48.90 = DSM 106950
CAACTAGTCACATTTGATGAATTCATTGAATGGTATCCAGAAAATTCAGAACACAAATATGAGTTACATGATGGAATAATTGTTGAAATGCCTAAGCCAACTGGACCACATTCAGAAGTAGCAGGACTGATTAACGGTGAACTGTATATAGAAATTCGGCGTTCTCAGTTACCGTTATTTATTCCTAAAGAATGTGTTATTAAACCAAGAGACAATGGTGGTTATGAACCAGATGTCATTGTTCTAGATAAACAACAGGTTTCTAACCATGAACCCCGATGGAAAAAAGAATCCATCATTACACGAGGTGACTCTATTCGTTTAATCGTTGAAGTTGTTTCTACCAATTGGTCTGATGACTACGCTTTGAAATTAGAAGAGTATGAGTCATTCGGCATTGCTGAATACTGGATTGTGGATTACTTAGCTTTAGGCGGTAAACGATTTATCGGGAATCCTAAGCTACCTACTATATTAACCATTTATAGCCGTTCTCAATTGCTGTGTGAATTCTAGATACACTTGCCTTGGGGTTTTGCCAGGTTCAGAAGTGCCATTTGTTTGGAAGATTAAAATAAATGGCACTTTTGAACCTAGCTTTGAATACCCAAGGTTAGGAGATTATTACACGAATACAAAAGAGTTTGATATGCTAGACACCCCATCCCCTGAACCTACTGATAAGGCGGAAAAAACGCCTGATGAGGATGAGTCAAACTGCACAATAGCAATTAGCTCTGGAGTAATCTGTCTGGGAAATGTTCCTCCCCCAGTCAAAAATATTGCTGTACCCGATGGTAAGCCCGCAGGAGAAAAATCTATACTATAGTCAACCCCTGAACCTGCCACCTGGATTGTATCCTCACCAACAAAGTCAGTAATTAGAGCGTAGTCGCCAGTTCCAGAATTAAAAGGATTGCCGTCATTGTAAAAAACGGTTTGAACTCCGTTTACTCTTGCCCCCAAGACGAATGTATCTTTACCAGGACCCCCAGTCAACCTGTCAATCTCGCCGCTGCCAAAGCCTGACCCAAGATTAACACCTATTAGGGTGTCATTGCCCCCAAGTCCTGATAGCGTATCATTGCCCCCAAGTCCTAAGATCGTATCATCTTGTGGAGTACCGGAGAGATTATCGTTTCCAGCTGTGCCTATTATAGTTGCCATATGTTTTTACCTCTGCTTGTTTAGTCAAACTTACGGGATTATTAAACCTATTGATTCTCATCAATAGAGCAATTTGATTTTTTTTGAAAAAATATCAGTATGCTAATAACAGTATATAATGGGAATCTTCTGAAACTTTCGTGCTTATTACTTTGTAACACTTATGATATTTTTGCGTCCATTAAGCCTGTAATAAAATGTTGCAGAAACTTGTAAATGCTTGCGATGTTCATTAGAAGGCATAGTATGTATTACACCGATAGCGTTTAAGCCCCAGTCAAGATTGTGGATGCCTATTCTAAGTGTAATTATAGACACAAACATTATTTATAGGATTTTTATGATTCAAGCCCTACCACAACTAGTCACATTTGATGAATTCATTGAATGGTATCCAGAAAATTCAGAACACAAATATGAGTTACATGATGGAATAATTGTTGAAATGCCTAAGCCAACTGGACCACATTCAGAAGTAGCAGGACTGATTAACGGTGAA
>JADQBA010000133.1 GCA_016903675.1 Stigonema ocellatum SAG 48.90 = DSM 106950
ATCACCCTTGCCAAAGGTACTGGAACCAAGTTGAGCGCCATTGGTAACAGACATTTCTTCAGCGCTGATGCGGATATCCCCGCCTTTTCCCACTCCTGTTTGGTCTACTGTGCTCAAAGCAAAGCCATGATCAAAAGAGACTTTACCACGTGCATCAATAATCACATTCCCTGCATCGCCTTGCCCAGAAGTGCTGGAATTCACTACAGCACCATTACGTACTGTGAGTGACCCAGTTGTAACTTTGATATCTCCCCCCTTACCTGTTCCATCTAAAAGGACGCTGCTAGCTCCACTAAGCAGTCCTCCCTGATCGTTGGTGCCATCAAAGATAACTGCATCACGGGCATTAATCGTGATATTGCCTGCAAAAGTTTTTGCAGAGGTAAACAGGTTCCCCCCATTAGTCAATGAGAGCGTTCCAGTTGTTACAAATATATCTCCTGCCTTGCTGCTATTGCCACTTGCAAGGGTGTTGGCACTGCTTCTAAATCCATCACTGGTGGTGCCATCAAAGGTAACAGTATCACTGACATTGATTTGGATATTGCCAGCCTTACCTTGCCCTAAGTTTTCGGCACTGAGTTGACCGCCATTTTTTAACAACAACTCCCTCGCACTGACATGGATATCTCCTCCATTGCCGTAGCCTTTAGATCCAACTGTAGTGGATGCACCACTAGGAAAAAGGGATTCGTTGTTTCCTACCCCGTCAAAGGTAACAGTGTCACGAGCATTAATAGTGATATTCCCTGCATTCCCTCTTCCGTCTGTGTTCGCAGACAGTTCAGCACCATTAGTAACGGACAGCGATCCAGTTGTAACAAAGATATCTCCTCCCTTTCCCGCCCCAGTGAGTAAATCGCTCTGGATACCAGCAATTGCATTGCCCACTATGCCATCAAGCTTGACTGTATCACGGGCATCAATGGTAATATTGCCAGCGTTTCCTTGCCCTGTAACTTCGCTACTTACTTGAGCGCCATTGGTTAAGGACAACGACCCAGTTGTCACCCGGATATCTCCTCCATTACCCACATCTTGCTTGATTACATCGCAGGAAATATAACTCTTGTCAACGCTAACGGTATCGCGAGAATTAATTTTATTACTACCTCCAGGCCCAATCCCGAAAGTTCCGCAAAAGATCAAGGCTCCATTGCTCAAAAATAACGACTCTGTAGTGATCTTGATATCTCCTGCAATACCTTCACCCGAATCGAGCAAAGGGGTGAGGGCAAGGGTGCTGGCACCTTGCCCAAAGTTACTGGTAGCGAGTTCACCGCCATTTTTTAACAACAGCTCCCTCGCATTGACACGGATATCTCCTCCCTTTCCTATGCCATTAGATCCAACTGTAGTGGATGCACCACTAGGTAAAGGGGATTCGTTGTTTCCTACCCCGTCAAAGGTAACAGTGTCACGAGCATTAATAGTGATATTCCCTGCATTCCCTATTCCGCTTGTGTACGCAGACAGTTGAGCACCATTAGTAACGGACAGCGATCCAGTTGTAACAAAGATATTTCCTCCCTTTCCCGCCGCCCCAGTGAGTAAATCGCTCTGGATACCAGCAATTGCATAGCCCACTATGCCATCAAGCTTGACTGTATCACGGGCATCGATGGTAATATTGCCAGCGTTTCCTTGCCCTAGAACGTCGCTACTTAGTTGACCGCCATTGGTAACGGACAGCGTTCCAGTTGTCACCCGGATATCTGCCCCATTACCCACAGCAAGCTTCTGTACATCGCTGGAAATATAACTCTTGTCAACGCTAACGGTATCGCGAGCATTAATTGTAATACTACCTCCATTCCCTTTACCGAAAGTGTCGCTAAAGATAAAGGCTCCATTGCTCAAAAATAACGACCCTGTTGTGATCTTGATATCTCCTGCAATACCTTCACCCGAATCGAGCAAAGCGGTTCGGGCACGAGTGGGTATGCCATTGCTATCAACACCATCAAAAGTAACTGTATCGCGAGCGTTGATCGTAATGTTGCCCCCATTCCCAAGTCCATAGCTACCAGCGTCGAGAATAGAGCCACTGGTAAGAGTTACTGACCCTGCTGAGATACTAATATTACCCCCATTACCTATCGCTCCTGGTTTTATGCTGCTAAAAATCCCACTGACAAACCCGTCCTTTTCCCCGCTGATTGTGAGCGCATCCTGAACGTTAATATTCACATTCCCCGCATTTCCTCGTCCAGCTGGGTTGGTAGAATCCGCTTCTCTGACTGCGCTTATCAGTTGAGCACCATCAGTTAAGGAGAGGGAGGTTCCCTGAATGTTAATGTCCCCACCATTGCCCACTGCCCCTGCTTTAACACTAGTAAGTATGTCACCATCAACCAAGGACACAGGGCCTGATGAAAACACAGATACACTACCGCCATTTCCTTGTCCAAAGGTTGTGGTATTTAGGGCTGCACCATTACTTAGTGTCAGCGCACCTGTGGTGATATTGATATTCCCGCCCTGACCCACTGCGTTTGGTTGCACCACATTGGCAATCAAGCTACCATCACTCAGAACAGTTTCCCCTTTGGCATTAATTTCAATATCTCCCGCTTTACTTTGTTGCGTCCCTAATCCTGATTCTATTCCAGCAAGCAGTTTACTTCCTCCGAACATATTTACATTCTGAGCATTGATGGCGATGCTACCACCATCAAGTGCGCGGACATTGACTTCTGCGCCATTGCTCAGAGATACATTTGCCCTTTGTACATCTTCTGTCATACGAATGGTCAAAGTATTTTGTCCTACATCTAACCCCACCTCTGTTGGGGCAATAATGGCTGCTAGCTCAACCCGTCCCCCATAAGCTCTCACGCTACCGCCATTTATATTGACATCGCCACCTACTAGTAGTAAACTCTTACCATCTGGTACTCTTAATCCTGTCACTTCCACCCCTATTGGGTTTAGTCCTGCGGGTGCGACGGAACTATTGCTAATCCCTGGAATGGTAAGTTGATTGAAAAACAACGCTGATGGATTTATGGTCAGCAATGCTGGTGTATCTGGATTTGTTGCGCTGAAGAAACCTTGATTGCCAAATTTAATAGCACTGGCACTTGATGCGACAAACGAACCTCCAACATTCAAACTAGCATTTGGCCCAAAGATGATCCCATTTGGATTTATCAGAAACAGGTTAGCGCTTCCTAATGTCCGAATTAACCCATCTATATTAGAGATAGACCCACCCGTCACCCTGCTGATGATGTTCTGTATGTCAACCGCATTGTTAAAAAAAGCAGTCCCTCCTGTAGGAACGGAAAACTCTTTAAAGCTGTGAAACAAATTAGCCCCTGCTTGAGTACCACCCGTAATATTGAAAGTGCTACCATTTGGTGTCACAACAGAATTATTTGGTAAAGTCCCATCCGGTGTAATCTGGGCAAACCCCCTGTCCCCAGACAAAATGCTTACCCAAATAACCGCAATCCCCAATAACCAGCGCCCCAGGACACTCATCCCCAGCATTGCACCCTTCCCCACACAGTAAAATGACTCTGCACAAAGATTAAGTTAATCACATCTTTGATGGCAGCACAACTGTGCAAAACCTCACTATAATTACCCGCAATCCTGAAGTGATGGGCGGCAAACCCTGCATCCGGGGAATGGGTGTCAAGAAGAAAGGCAGCTATGCTGAAGAGACAAGGCATAATAAAATACAGTAATTGCTTGAAGCCCCACTGATTCAAGACCACCAACCTCCGGTATTGTGGGGGCAAAACTCTACGATTCCCAAGGAAGGTACAGTGAAGCTGAACCACTCTACATCAAAGCATTAAAAGTTGCCGAAAGAAGTTTAGGGGTCAATCATCCCAACACGATCGCCATCCGTAAAAATAAAAAAGATGATTTAATAAGGATGCTAGCCTTAATAAACAAAAATTAGCAAGGATTTCATAAATTCCAAGGGTTAATAATATTAATTTGGCAGTTTATAAAGTCATCAACATTGCGAGTAGCTATTTGTGCGCCATTTGCCAGACAGATAGCTGCAATTTGAGCTTACTATTGAGAAATCGGCTTGCCCATCCTCTTTCTATTTGAAGCGATTTGGGCAAAATATTCAGCGGCTTTTTGATCAAAAGAGAGAATCCGTCCTACAAATTCCTCAACAAACATAGCTTGAGCAATTTCTCTTAAAGATTGGCTACGTTTACCATCAGGTAAAATGGCCATGCCATAAAGAATTTCTGCTTGAGTAATACTTGTTACAAATAAGTCAACTTTAGCTTGTGTGGCTACCCAGTTTTTAACCTTCTGTGAGCCTTGTGGCTTCATTAGTTCTGACAGTACATTAGTATCAAGAACTATTTTCATACAACGGTATCTTCAAAACTAGGTATCGTTCTAATAGGTTCTCTGGTAATTTCCGGTAGTTCAAAATCACCAAAATCCGCAAACCGTTTTTCTATGGATGCAGCAAGGTTATTATCTGATAATAGTTCTGGAGCTAATACACTTTGAAGTATAGCTTTAATTTCTGCTTCAATAGTATGTCCATGCAGGCTTGCTCGTTGTTCTAGGAGAAGAGCTATATCTGGTTCTAGCGAGTGAATCGTGATATTAGACATAGGGTGAAGAGGATCTGCTCCGCCTCCGGTCAATAAGATTTAACTTAATTATAATTTCATTTCTGAAGTCATCACATGGATCGATCTGGGTGTCGATTAACCCCACGAGATGCGCAACCCTCTAAGTAAACATAAGGTACAAAGTGACAAAAGGGACGAATTAAGAGAGAGAATAGGTCGGAGGGTTCAGAAAGACAGTAAGAGGAGTAATAAAAGTTTAAGACCAGCCCTTTCAAGGTGCAAGTCGAAAGACTTAAATTTTCTTCGTGTCCTTCGCGTCTTCGCGGTTTAAAAATCTTTTTGAACCACGAAGGCACGAAGAACACGAAGAAGAGCTGAACCACTCCATATTAAAGCATTGGAATTAAGGCAACGCCTGCTAGGAGAGTCGCATCCGCATGTCGCCCTCAGTTACAACAACCTTGCAGTACTCTACTATTCCCAAGGAAGGTACAGTGAAGCTGAACCACTCTATATTAAAGCATTAAAAATTGCCGAAAGAAGTTTAGGGGTCAATCATCCCAACACGATCGCCATCCGTGAAAATTTAGATATTTGCCAAAATAAAATAATTCGTAATTCGTAATTCGTAATTATTTGGGAACTAGCAACCAGTAAATTAAAAATTTAGTCGTGCTTCTATAGCAATCCTATTTGAATTCCAAACTGACAACTCCCGAACCGCTACAAGATTACCTATTTTCTTCTTGGCGTCCTTGGCGTCTTGGCGGTTCATTAAATATGTATTCTTCGGGTGGTTCGCGAGTAGTCCTCAGAAACCCGGTTTCTCCATCCTCGCATATCATTTAGGACTGCTATAGTACTTTGTCAAGCTAGTTTTGAGAGTTTGTCGTAGGCACAAAACGTGCTTAGAAAATAAGGACTGAAGTCCTTACTACGAACTAACTTACCGCAATACGGTTAAGTAGAGCGTAAACGTTACCCAACAAAGCGGCGAGAATGTTGGGTTTCGTTCCTCAACCCAACCTACGCAAAATTAGAACCTCTTCATCCGCGTTCATCTGCGTTCATCTGCGGTTCCTTTAAAAAAACACATAACTTAACAACCCCAACCCTCGACTTTTGGCGAATAGGCTTAAACCACCATCTGCCGATATTTTGAAGGTGAGAACCTAAAAACACCGTCTTCATGCCAAATACAGTTTACAGTCAAAGACCATATTTAGGCACAGGCTGGACCTTCCCACTCAGTTTAAACCTACAAGGTGGGATACAACTCAGCAGCGAAGAGCAAAAAATCAAAGAATCCATATGGATTATCCTACGCACCGGAGTTGGTGAGCGAGTTTATCGCCCAAATTTTGGGTCACGTCTGTCCGAACTAGCCTTTGCACCCTTGAATAGTGATACCCTCATCCGGATTCGCATTTATATTTTAGAAGCTTTAGAAGTTTGGGAACCGCGCATTATTATAGATGAAATTCTCACCGAACCCGACCCTATTCGTGGCAGAGTAGACATCACCATCAATTATCGCCTCAAAGACCGTTACGACATTAACAGCTTTGTTTATCCTTTCTATCTGCTTTCATCTGGGGAGTAACTGTGGAATTCGACTTTTTGCCTAAATTACCATCTTCCAACTTAGACGATCGCTCTTTCGATGACTTAGTACAAGAATGCGTCACCCGTATCCCTCGTTACTGTCCGGAATGGACAGACCACAACCTCAGCGATCCTGGAATAACACTCATTGAACTATTTGCTTGGTTAACTGACCAGATGTTGCTCAGATTCAACCAAGTCCCACGAAAAAATTATATCGCTTTTTTAGAATTACTAGGTATTCGTCTCCAACCACCCGCCCCAGCAAGAACAGAGTTAACCTTTTATTTAACCTCCGACCTACCAGAACCTTACACAATTCCTTTGGGAATAGAAGTCTCAACGGTACGAACAGAGACAACACAAGCCATCACCTTTAGCACAGATTCTCCTTTAATCATCGGTAAACCTGACCTACAACACTTTTTAACTACCCAAACTGTTGAAGAAATTCCGCAATCTTTCCGAGTCAGAGTCACCAATCAGTGGACTCGTCAGCCTAACGGCTATTGGGAAGGTAGCGAACAATCTGTCTTTGAAGACCAACCTCAGTTAGGTAACTGCTTTTACCTGGTGATTAATTCTGATGACCCTCTAGATGGTAACGTCCTAGCAGTCACTTTCACAGGTCCTGCTGCAACGCCTACCGGCATTAACCCCAATCAACCACCTCGTCGCTGGGAAGCTTGGGATGGAGAAAAATGGCAACCAGTGTTGCTACGAGAGGCGGATGATATGACTCGGGGCTTCAGTTTTTATGAAATGTCGCAACAGGGACGCAATCCTGAACAAGGAGCAAATGTTGTGCTACATTTACCTGAAAATTGGCCCATAGCCAACTTTACCACTTACCGAGGTCGCTGGCTTCGTTGTGTTTTGGCAACGCCAGAAGGAAATCAATCAACTTACAATCGTTCACCACGAATTACTGGCATAGGAGTGCAGGCAATTGGTGGTACAGTTCGGGCTAGTCAAAGCACACTTATTCAAGATGAACGCCTGGGAATCAGTGATGGTAAACCTGGTCAAACCTTTCAACTACAATCGCCACCTGTTCTAGAACGCCGAGAAAACGAAGAGTATATCACCGTGACTCCCCCTGGTGGTTTACCTCAAAGGTGGGTGGAGGTGAGGGATTTTGCCGATTCGGAACCCATCCACCGTCATTATACCATTGATTCACTCACAGGTACAGTTCAGTTTGGCCCATTGATTCGCGAACCCGGTCAAATCAAACGACAAACACGGGTTCGTACCCAAATACAGCAACCAAGAAGTTCAGACGATACATCAGTTCAAGTGATTGATGTTGACACCCTGGAACACCAATACGGGGCGGTTCCTCCAAGCGGTTCCGAGATTAGAATGGTTGCGTATCGCACAGGAGGCGGCAAACAGGGTAATGTGCAAAGTGGTACACTCCAGTTTTTGAAGTCTGCTGTTCCTTTTGTTGCCAGAGTCATCAACCATAAACCAGCCATGAACGGTGCAGATGGTGAGTCCCTTGAACAAGCTGTGATTAGGGCACCACGAATACTACGCACCCGCGATCGCGCAGTGACTGCTGAAGACTTTGAAGTATTGACTTTTACAGCTGGCGGTGGGGCGATCGCTCGAGTTTCCTGTTTACCTGTCACCTCCAACACCCAAGCAGGTACAGTGAAATTACTGATTGTTCCTCAGGCAAATACAGATGCGATCGCTCAAGGTGAGGGCATTCCGCCAGAACAATTTACCCTCAGCCCTGCACTCCGAGAACAAGTTTTGCAATACCTAGACGAACGACGGTTATTAGGAGTACAAATCCAACTCCAAGAAGCAGAATATACTGGTGTTTCTGTTCAGACACAAATCTCCCTAGAACCAGCCTATGAAAACACCCTCGCCAGACAAGAAATTCTCTTTAATATCAGAGTCGCCCTGTATAAATATTTAAATCCCTTAACTGGAGGACAAGAAAGTAAAGGTTGGCCTTTTGGAAGACCCGTTTATCAATCAGATATTGTAGCACTACTACAACAAACTCACGGAGTACGTTACTTAGGAGCAGTTCTGTTGTTTCCCATACGCAAGCAACAGGGTATTTGGACGCGACAATCAGCACCAGAACCTTTCATTGACCCAGGTTCAAACGGTTTGGTGTGTTCTTGGAATGATACCAGCCTGCGATCAAGCCATGTCATCGATATCATCAATCGCTAAGGGAAAATACCATGGTTCAAAGTCGTTCTAGCGCCGCAGTACGCATGGTACTAACACCCATGCAAATTCCAGAAGCTATACCCGTCTCCACATTAACATTTGAAACCATAGATGTAGCTGGAACTAACTTGCTCTTGCATCCGGGAGAACCAAGCGAGATGATAGTGCAAGTGCAAAACTTAGAAAAGCGTCCCTTGCGGGTGAGTGTCAGAGTTGAAGGCGATTTTCCCAGGGAATGGTGTCAGATTGGTACAGAGGGTAGAGAAATAGCACCCGACTCCAAAATGGACGCTGTCCTTTACTTTCAAATTCCCGAAACATTTTTTGAAGAACAGCAAGCAATCATTCCCGGAAGAACAGACAAACTAGTTCTGAACTATCGCTGCATAGTTTCCGTCTATATAGACCAAGAAATCATTCAAGAAGAAGACTTTGGTTTATACATCCGTCCCCACAGCAACTACATGCAGTTTTTGCCAATTTTGTATCGGGAAGTAGACTACATTAGTCGCTTCATGAAGATTTTTGAAGAAGCTTTTCAACCTGCCATCGATAGCTTCAACGTCATGTGGGCAAACTTAGACCCATTGACAGCACCACGCGCACTACTACCATTCTTAGCACATTGGGTTGCTTGGCCCGTAGATTCCATTTGGAACCTCAACCAACAACGCCGTTTAATTCGCCGCGCAGTAGAACTCTATCGCTGGCGTGGAACTCGCAAAGGTTTACGTCTTTACCTACATCTATACACAGGTTTGCCTTTAGACGACCATTTACCCAACGAGGCTGATAAACATATTAGCATCACAGAACCATTTGGTCAAAGTTTTGTACTCGGGGAAGCAAACTTAGGCACCGCAGTTTTAGCAGGTGGACGACCATTTCACTTTTTAGTGCGGTTACGTCCAGACCGCCCGAATAGCATCCACGAAGAATTAGTGCGACGAATCATAGAACAAGAAAAACCAGCTTATTGCACTTATGAATTATCAATAGAAAATGCCACAATTTGAATCAGTATTCTGACTCCTATCTCTAGCCCTGTC
Organism: Stigonema ocellatum SAG 48.90 = DSM 106950; assembly: GCA_016903675.1. GTDB lineage: Bacteria > Cyanobacteriota > Cyanobacteriia > Cyanobacteriales > Nostocaceae > Stigonema > Stigonema ocellatum. The sequence continues at coordinate 9,422 of JADQBA010000133.1, forward strand.
AAGTATGCTCAATTTTTGGCATTTTTCCTTCTCCCAAGGGGAGACACTTCGCGTTCTTCGTGTCTTCGCGGTTCAAAAATATTTTTTAACCACGAAGGCGCGAAGAACGCGAAGAAATCCAAGTCTTACGACTTGCACCTTGACAGGGCTACTCCTATCTCCTGAATTCTTTGTTGTTAAAAATTTTCTAAAATCATATGACACATCCCTTCCCCCCACCCCCCATCCAACCATTTGAACGCCTTCAAGCCTCAGATGGTTTACTCATAGACGCAAAACGCTGGAGTAAAGCACATGATTACCATCGCAGAAAGCAAAATGTTCACTATCAATGCTTGAACCAACCAGGAATTGCTTGTGGTTTAGGCGTCCGAGTCATTCCTGCACCCCGTCAAGCAGAAGCTAAGTACCGTGATGGAAGATGGGTGCAAATTCAGCCTGGTATTGCTATTGATGTGGCTGGTAATTTGATAGTTGTGTCCAAGGCTTTTGACTTTCCAGTTGATTTAGACGTAGCAAAGACCGACCCGATTATGGTTTACTTAATAGTAAGTTATGTAGATCCCAATGAACTGCGAAGCGGTCAGCAAAGAGATATTGTTCAAGAAACTTACCGATTTGACCAAAAAAATTCTACACCAGAAAGTTTAGAAATAGAACTTTGTCGGATACTCCTGCAACCAGGACAAACTACCATTACCCAGCCTGCGGATGTTTTCTTTCCAGGTTACAACAATATTGATTTATCTTGCCGTCGTGCAGCACAAGCACGTCCTCAAGCTATTGTACGTATGGCACAAGTGAATCATAGCGATGCTGAGTGCGCTCGTAACTTTTTTAACCTTTCTTACTTGATTCAATCAGTAGAACCATTATACCCTTTTTTGCGCGGGGCTGATGAAGTTGGTCAGGCGACTTTGGAAGAAAATATCCAAGAATATGATTTGCTGTACCTGACGGGGAGACAAGGGTTATCTCTGAATGTTCGTGAATTTGAATCTTTAAAGAGTTATTTAAATGGAGGTGGAGTCCTTGTGGTGGATGCACCTGCTGACGGTACACAACTTATTGAAAGTACTCACGCCTTAGCTATTCAGTTGGAAAACCCTTTGAAACCCTTAGAAGAATCGCGACGACATCCTTTAAGGACACGACCTTTTTTATTTGCTGCTTTGCCAACACTCAATCAACAGGTGGTACGAATTTTAATCGGAGGAGGAGTTATACTAGTGATTGGTGATTTAGCATCTGCTTGGGGACTGGATAGAGAATTAAGTTTACCCCGACTTGTGATTCGTACTGCTCAGGAGTTAGGAGTTAATATTCTTTACTATGCTTGGAAGCGCCGACAGTTGATTGGTTTGCAGCAGGAGGATTCTTCTGGACAGTGGTGAAGATTTAAGGGTGTTGCTGAATTGAAGTATGAAATAAAAAATGGGGTATTTTAAAACTCTTTCTCTTTGCGACTTTGCGACTTTGCGTGAGGTAAATTCATACCGTGATTCAGCAACGCCGATTTAAGGAACCGCAGATAAACGCAGATAAACGCAGATAAAATTGTACGTGATTCGGATGAGAACTGCTATAGATTGGTATGATGCCAACCAGCGTTACCTTTTGGCAGCGGTTGCTGTGGTGCGTGGTATGATAGAGAGATATACTCTTAGGTCCCAGAATCAATCTGAAGTTGAAGAACAAGAGTATGTACGGCAGCAAGATTTACAGGATGCTGCTGCTGCTATGCCAGGGCCATCAGCATTGGATAAAGTATGTAAAGTTTTTGGTTTGTCTAAGTTTGAACGTGATATACTTTTGATGTGTGCCTGCATGGAGTTTAGTGGCGATTTTGGTGGTTTGTGTACTGCTGCTGTGGGGGATGCACAGAGGGGTTACCCAACGTTTAGTTTAGCGTTAGCGGCATTACCTGAACCGCATTGGGATGCGATCGCACCTCATGCTGCGTTACGTCGTTGGCGGTTGATTGAGGTTGGGGACGGGCGGGCGCTGACTCTGTGTCCTCTCAGGATTGATGAACGGATTTTGCATTATCTTGCCGGTACGGAGTCTGTTGATGAACGGCTGGTGGGGATGATTGAGCCGTTACTAGATGTTAGCGATTTGGTGTCATCCCATGAGAAACTAGCGGAGCAAATATCAGTGGTTTGGTCACATACACAAAGGACGGGGATGTCACCTGTTGTGCAGTTGTGTGGTTCTGAACCGACAAGTAAACGTGCGATCGCCGCAAAGGTCTGTAAAATACTGGGTGTTACCCTGAGTATCATGCCTGCTCAACTGGTGCCATCCGTACCTAGTGAGATGGAAACTCTGATGCGGCTGTGGGAGCGGGAGGTGATTTTCTGTGGAGGTGTCTTATTTCTAGATTATGACACAAAGGAGATGACTGATCAAGCCCGCGCTCATACTATTGGGCGTTTCATGGAGCGAGTCAATAGTTTTTTGTTTGTAGCTAGTCGGGAACGGATGCACCTACCACAGCGCCCAGTGGTTAGTTTTGATGTTCACAAACCCACGACCGAGGAACAAAGGGTACTCTGGGAAGGCACTTTGGCGGAACTTGGACCCCAATTGAATGGGCAAGTTAACAGACTAGTTGCACAATTTAACCTCAACCCCTTGACTATTCGCGCTGCTTATGCTGAGGTTGCCGGAAATTTGAGTCAGGGTCAGGAACAAGATTTGGGGAATATATTATGGGATGCTTGCCGAATGCAAGCACGTCCGCGCTTGGATGAACTAGCCCAGCGCATTACCCCCACAGTGAATTGGCAAGATTTGGTGTTACCCCCAGCACAGGAACAAATGTTGCATGAAGTTGCCGCCCATGTGCGTCAACGAGCTACTGTGTATCAAGCCTGGGGATTTGCTGCTAAGAATACGCGGGGACTAGGAATCAGCGCCTTATTTGCAGGTCCAAGCGGTACAGGTAAGACGCTGGCGGCGGAGGTGTTAGCCCATGAGTTGCGTCTTGATGTTTACCGTATTGATTTATCGTCGGTTGTGAGTAAATATATTGGTGAGACAGAGAAGAATTTGCGACAGGTGTTCGACGCTGCGGAAGAAGGCGGGGTGATTTTACTGTTCGACGAAGCTGATGCTTTGTTTGGCAAGCGTAGTGATGTGAAAGACAGTCATGACCGTTATGCGAACATTGAGGTGAGCTATTTGTTGCAAAGGATGGAGTGTTATCCTGGTTTGGCAATTTTGACGACTAACCTCAAGAGTTCGCTGGATACAGCTTTTCAAAGACGCATCCGCTTTTTTGTTCAGTTTCCTTTCCCAGATGCAGGTCAAAGGGCGGAGATTTGGCGACGGGTTTTTCCGCCGAATACTCCTACGGATGGTTTGGATGCTACTAGGTTAGCACAACTGAGTGTTACTGGTGGTAATATTCGGAATATTGCTTTAAATGCAGCATTTTTAGCTGCCGATGGTGGAGAATCGGTGCAGATGAAACATGTTCTGCGTGCGGCTCGTACGGAGTATGCTAAGTTAGAGAAATCACTCACTGAGGCGGAGATTGGCGGTTGGATATAGCCCATCAACGACAAAAAGTCTGGCGTTGCTGAATCACGGTATGAATTAGCCTCACGCAAAGGCGCAAAGGCGCAAAGAATCGATGTTTAATCAACTCGAAAAATGTCAATTCATACTCCTATTCAGCAACGCCCGATAGTCTTTGTGCAGACCCAGCAGAGGGTGGTAAGATTAAGGATAAAGGTTTAAGAGAGGCGATGGCGGGTCTAGAGACAGAGAGCTACAAGGGAAGGTTAAAAAACCTATTTAGCAGTAAAGCTATGAATCAGCAGATTCCAGAACGACTAAGTCACAATGCCCTCCAACAAATTCTTCAGAAATATGCCCTTTAGGGACTTCCAGAAAATAAAATATAAAAGAGACTCAGTATAAGAATAATAATCATTTTTATATGAATGCTGAGAATAATTTAATTTTTCGGGCTTGACAATACCGAACATCATCGAAAACTAAATCTAACTGACTGCCGACCCTCTAGGCGATCTCCTGATATTATTGGATGGGTTTTGCTGAAATTTCGACTTTGGGCTAATTGCTTCATCAGTGCGATCGCAGTATTATATATGTTTGTACTAGCAAAATATTCATTCACCTACTGCTTGGGCAACAAGAGAAGAAAATGAGAGAACACCTCAGCCTTGAGAAAAAAACCACTAGAGGCTTCTCAATACCATCCCTCAAACACCCGGTTCGCGGCTTTGGTTTAGATTCACCGTATGCAGCGCCCCAAGCAGTTCCAGTGCAGCAAGCACGCTTCCAACCTCGCAGCCACGATCTCAGTCGAATATCAATGCGTCCACAAGCAAAACTCACAGTTAATCAGCCAGGAGATATTTATGAGCAAGAAGCTGATAGAGTCGCACAACAGGTGATGGGAAAATTAGGACAACCAGGAAGTAGTCAGTCTATCCAGCGCGAACAAATGCCAGAGGAAGAGGAAGAATTGCAGATGAAACCTCTGGACAATAGCACACTGCAACGACAACAAGTGCCAGAGGAAGAGGAAGAATTACAAAGGTCGCCGATGGTGCAGCGTCAGGCTGAGGCTTTTATGGCAGCAGCGCCAGACGTAGAAGCGTCCATTAACCAAGCAAGGGGTGGTGGACAGGCGATGGCGGACAATATCCGCCAACCGATGGAACAGGCGTTTGGCGCAGATTTCAGTGGGGTGAAGGTTCACACGGATGGTCAATCAGACCAGTTGAATCGGTCAATTCAGGCGCGTGCTTTCACGACGGGACAGGATGTGTTCTTTCGTTCGGGTGAATATAATCCAGGGAGTCGGGGCGGTCAAGAGTTGTTGGCGCATGAGTTGACTCATGTAGTGCAGCAGAATGGGGGGGCGGTGCAGCGATCGCCTCAGCTACATGAGATAGTACGGCAACTCCCAACCGCCAAAACTGCATCTACATTAACAGGGGATAATATAATACAGGCGAAAGGCGCGGGGGATAAGATAGCAGCGCAACTTCGTATTTGGAAACGAATTCTTGATAAAAAGCAACTTCCCGATAACGTATATCGAATAGATTCGCGAACGCCAGAAGAAATAAGTCAAACTGGCTTTCAGCCTCACAATGACAATGGTAATATTTCTATAGAAGAACATGTAACAGGTGTATTGGATCAAGCATTAGTAAATGGAAACACACTTGCTAAATATGAAAGTCAATATGTTTCAACGGCAGCATATAAAGGACTGAAAGACGCGGTATTGGCTCAGGTTTCCGGGGGAAAATATCTTTATAAAATAGACACTGCTGCCATAAATCTAGCGAATGCATCATTCACGGACGTGAATGATTATTTTGATCGACGACGCAAACCACGTCCATACCCCGAACAGCGTGAGTGGATCAAGCAAGGGGGTATCCCAGGAGCAGCAGTAAGGCAATATATGAATGCACAGACTTTCTATACGCAAGAAGTGGATGTAGTTGATGGGCAAATAGTTTTGCCGGACGAAAACTCTATTAGCAGATGGCAAAATATGCCGTAGGACCAGCCCTTTCAAGGTGCAAGTCGAAAGACTTGGTTCTTCTACTCACTCGGGGAGACGCTGCGCGTTTGGTTCCGGAAGCAACCGTTGAGATTCCAGAACCATTACCGAACAGTGAGCATGTCCGAATGCTTGAGGCGGTCATCGCTGTCATCGACGAAAGCCTGAAAAGTTCCGGCATTTTCGATTCCTATGTGGACTGACTATTTACCACTGTACAAGGAACATGAACTCGTTTAATTATGCTCAAGGTTCTGGTTAGGATGCCGAAGTTGCTTAAAATACTGAAATTGATGCAAAGTTTTGAAAAAATGACTGAAATTTCTCCAAGTATAGTCAAATTGATTGATTCCAAACTTAAAGGAATATATGGAAGTGAATATTTAATTTCTCAAGGAGATTATCAACATATCATCAAATTTTATAAGTTTTTAAATAAGAAGTTTCCCGATTCGGCTGAGATTCTTCTCTGGGGGATATATTTTTATTGGATAGACAATATAGCAATAGTTTCGATGCATTTAACCAAGCTTTTTGTCAGAAACCGTTACTTCTATTTGAAGCGCCTGGAGAACTTAGTGATTACTTAGACAAATATGGAAGTGAATCCCAAAAGATTTATTACCGTATTTCATTAGTGAGAGCCTTACTTTTAGATGAAAGTTTAGATGATGCTGCTGAAGAATATCATGACATCATCCAAACCTATGGTGAGGATAATGAAGTGCTGGAAAAATTTGTTCAAGAAAATAAAATTAAAGAGGAGCTATCACTGTTAATATTACGCGAAAGCGAGGAATAACCCCTAACCAATACTGCGTAGGTTTTGAATAGTTGAGGTGCCAGAAACCCCAGCAGTCTGGCGACTCTATCGTGAATCAGCTTCGGAAACAATTTCCTAATAAGAATACTGGCTCTCTAGAACCTGTCAAAGTGATATTGGATGCTATTTACCGCGTAGGAAAATGATTACAAAGCTTTGTGGCAGTACCTAGAGCAAAACGCGACGGTAGATGAACTTAAGCATATTATTACAATCAATATTCGTTTTTAAAGCAAAGCTATGAATCAGCAGATTGCAGAACCTCTAAGTCATAATGCTCTCCGGCAAATTCTTAAAGAACATGCCTTTTATATCAATTCTGGGGGAACACAAGGACAAGCAGCAGACCTAAGTCTCTATAGTATAGAAAACTTCGATTTCAGCAATTTGGATCTTTCCGGTGTACCCGCACAAAGCACAGTTTTTCTTCGTTGTCAATTTATCAATACTGATTTATCGGGAGCTAATTTTGACAGAACTTGTGCGCCTAGTGCTGATTTTCGGGGTGCAAACCTAGTGAAGGCACAGTTCTACATGGCTGATTTACGCGCAGCTTGTTTTGACAAAGCTAACCTAACTAGGTCAGAGTTTATCAAGTCTAATCTGTGTAGCGCCAGTTTTCGAGCAGCTAATCTTTGTGCGGTAAGCATTTCTGAAAGCGATTTGAATGAGGCAATTTTCGATGGTTCTGATATTGAATGGGCTTCGTTCAAAAACAACCAGGACAAAGGAGTTAGTTGGTATGACACCAAGGGACTTACAGAAAAAGCAAAAATACAGCAGTTCCATGCCAGCATGTGACAAAACAATCAGGAGAAATTTATTGTTTTAACGAACCGCCAAGACGCAGAGATCGCCAAGATTTAGTGGCTCAGTTACCGATGTTAGACAATGCCGACTCTAGGCGATCGCCTGATATTTTGTCGAGGTTCTTGGGATAGCACCAGACGACACTGCCACTTTATCCAGAGTGGAATATATTAGACATGGAGTGAAAATTGATTATGCGTTGCCCTCTAGCCCTGGTAGGGGGGCAAGGCCGAAGCGCCCTTACATCATTTTCACTCCATGTCTATTAGGGTTCAAGGAATATGCGACTATTGAGGATGGCATTATTCGACGCTGTAGCAGCTCGTGCGATGAAATGGTTCGCAACATTCGTGAAAGGTCTGTCAAGGTTCGACAAGGGCTTCCACCTGACAGTCGTCTACGTCAGCAGGCTGCTGCTTTAAGTGGAGAAGCAAAGGCAATAGACCAAGAATATCGTCAATTAATAACTCTACCCCAAGCAGAGCAGACTGCTGGTGAAGCAGGCATTCGTCAGAGATTAGAAAAGCTTGAGCGGGCTATGGCTGACTTAGAGAGCCAAGTGGCTAGTGGCGCAGCACAAAAATTCCCAACGGAGGTTTCCTATGGCAACAATTATTTGCAAAAATTCCGGAAACATGCTGAGCAAATTCGGAGAACGACTGAACGAAACGAGATTGCAATCATTTTCAACTTCAGTTGGAGAAGCTCAAATTAAGGAAGTGATTGAGGACATTGTTAAAACAGGAGTTACACGTCAAAGACGCTATATGAGTATTGCAGATGCTTTGTGGAGTCGCAAGGGAAATGCTATTGTGATTCGACAAGTAGATGGTGAATTCGTTACATTTCTAGAAGCAGGAATTGGAGCTGCTTTAGGATGGGGAGATTAGACGGACAGTTTGAAGCGTTGCTGGGGCAGACGATCGCCTCTGTTGATCGAGTCGCACTGGCGCAAGATGATCAGTCATCGCTGCTGATGGATACGCTATTGTTTAGCCTAACAGATACGAGAAGATTTGAGTTGCTGGTACTGCAAGATACGGTGCGGTTTGAAGAACTACCCGTAACCAATGGTTTGTTTGCAGACTTTGAACTAGAGCCAGGTGAACAGTTGATGGTCTGCCCTACTGAAGAATTTGATTTGAAATTACCACAAACTGTGGCAAGTTTAACTGAGATTTGGGCGAGCGATGGAGATACTAAATTTTTAGTTGCTATTAGCTTTTGGGATCATACTAGACATCACATTATTTCAGTTTGTACAGAAGGAGACTCAGCAGAGTTAATGAGCCTTGAGGAGTTGCGACAGCGAACAGATGAGATGGTCTTCAGCTATGGCACTTTATCGTATCAACTGTACACGAGTTACAAAGAAATCAAAGAGGCGGCATAAAAATACTGGCGAACTAGAACCTATCAAAGTGATATTAGATACTATTTACCGCGTAGGAAAATGATTACAAGGTTCTGGACTTTGTAGAGTTTCTCAAAAGCAAGCGGCTGAAACTAGCATCTGCAAGCCAAGAAACGACCCAATCTTTCCTAGAAGCAGCCCAAGCCTATATCGGCGCAGGCTCTGGTCCAGGAGACCTATCTACTAATCCTGAGTACATGGAAGGATATGGCACAACGGCAAATTGATTTTGCCTCGGAAAAAATTGCTTGAAACTTGCACTATAAGCCATTGATGAAGGATTAGGTGAATCGCACAGGGGAACTGGACGCCAATCAGGAGGCGAAGGTTGAGCAAGTTGCTAAGCTATGGGCGGCAACTATTAAAAAGAAAAACGAAAACGCTCTTTACTATAAGGACAAAATAAAATATATCAAGACAAAGCTCAAATCCGGCGACGTGGTTGAGGAGGCAGGCAGCAGTCGAGTGCAAAGCCATTACAATGAGCCTGGAGTGACTGTCTGGAGTAGCATGTACCTAGAGTTCCAGGATGCTGATGGGAATAAAGTCGGTGGCGAGCAGGCAGAGTTGGACTTTTTCACCTTCAACGAAGGAGGAGCCTTACCCCAAATCGTGAGTGCGAAGCTTGACGGCTCGAAAGTCAGAAAGTCGCAGGATCGCAGGCTACTCCGTCACTCCGCATGAGATTAATATCACCGGTTCGGAGGAAGATATGGTCAGCGATCTCAAACAGCGATTTGGTAACTCACCTGCATATGAAAAAGTCAAGAAGTTTTTAGTGCGTTACATTAACAATGTTGATGGCTCCCAAGGCTTGCTACCATTGGAACAATTCCGAAGGAAAGTGCCGCAGCCACCGGACATGTCGAATGTCGAGGTTCGTGGGATAGCACCAGACGACACTGCCACTTTATCCGGAGTGGAATACATTGAACTAGGCGTAGATCAGGAACCTCTGCTTCAACGTGTTATTAAGATTATCGACGAGAGTTTGGGGATGGAATAGACGATGAGCAGACTATGTCCGGTTTTTGAAGCACCAGGTTCCGAAGAGGAGGAACTTCCACTGCCCCCATCTCCTTGGCACTTTGGACGACAAGCCCGTTTGCCAAAGGAGCATTGGGAGCGCATCATTGAGTTGGCAGGCAAACAGCATTCCCATTGGGAAGAGCTACTCGAACAAGCTTCCTATCTCGACGGCGACTTCTCTGCGTTGACTCCCGATAAGACAAGCGTACTCCGCGTCGTTCTGAATAAACTCTGTCAGGCTATTGCAAATGCGGAGCCTTTGGTTCCGGAAGCAACCGTTGAGATTCCAGAACCATTACCGAACAGTGAGCATGTCCGAATGGTTGAGGCAGTCATTGCTGTCATCGACGAAAGCCTGAAAAGTTCCGGCATTTTCGATTCCTATGTGGACTGACCATTTACCACTGTACAAGGAACATGAACTCGTTTAATTACAATACCCGTGAATGAAAACCCTCACAGAAAGCCCCTCTCCCAAATTGGGACAGGGGTGCCAGAAACCCAGTTTCTTTAAGAAACCGGGTTTCTAATTTTTGCTGATCCGAGCAGTATTGAGCCCCTAACCGTTTTCGCTTTCGCCAGCATCAAGCATAATGTGTTTTATCCTAAAAACCCTATATTTTGGGAAGTTAGGAGTAGGAGTGTTTATGAAAGTGTTTCCACGCCGGAGTAGTTAAGGATTTTTGCATCAACAGTTAACATTGGAAACCCATTAATTCTGGCTGTAGCTACAATAATTTGGTCAAAAGGGTCGCTGTGAAAGCCGCTTAATTGAGTTGAATCAACCACTATCGGTAGGGTCAAATTTAATAGCTGTATTCCTGGATAAGCTAAAGCGTTTTCCAGCCATTCATTAATAGGTAAGGGCAAAATCAATCGATTTTTCTCCACTAATTTAGCTATTTCCCAACAAGAAACTATACTGACTCCTAAACCGCCTGACTCGTAATCTTGTAACCACTGACGATGTTTTTTGGTCAGTCGTATATCGTTCTGCACCCACCAAACCAAAATATGAGTATCGAGTACAATCATTGCAGCACTTCCCAATCTGACAAAGCGACGGGTTCTGTTGGGTCATCGTAACGATATGGCTGCGTATCGTGCAGGGGATAAAGATTTGTAGATGGTTGGTGCTTGGCTGCTGCTTGCTGCTGTGGAGTTTTAGCTGACAGAATAATTACCTCTACAGCATCTCCCGCTTGAAAAGGTAAGCCCCGCAGCATCAAAGTTCCATCTTCAGTTAAAACAGCTTCTATTTTGTGAGCTTCCATTTTTATACTCTTATTTAAGTTGCAAATTTCAATCCGGCAGAAACCCGGTTTCTGGAGCGTTCGCGCTCTCCTGCACGGACTGCTATATATAATACCGTTATTTGGTTACGCGGCTTGTTGTTTTTTCAACTCTTGTATCAACGCTTGACATTGCTTGCTAGCATCTCTAGCTTGTCTCATTAGTTCCATTTTTCGCTTACGACTCTCTTTTGGTGTACTAGGTATCTCACCAGCTTGACGGCTTAATGTGGCTGCTAGATGACCATATTCTTTAATTTTGGCTTTAAGTTCATCCATCGGTTAGCCCTCCATCTCAGAGATTACAACATATTCGTTCTCCATCTCCCTTACTTAATCACGCCAGAATTGCCTGGTATATTCTCCATCGGTTCTACCCGTCCGCCTAAGTATTTAGCAAGAAACTCTTCGGCTAAGGCATAGAAATGTAGCCTATTTGGTGGACGTACAAAGCCATGTCCTTCATCTGTGTACACGACGTATTCTACAGGCTTATTGCTGGCTCGCATTGCTGCAACAATCTGCTCACTTTCCGCCTGCTTCACCCGTGGGTCGTTTGCGCCTTGTCCAATGAGTAATGGCGCTTTGATGCGATCGGCATTAAACAATGGAGAACGGGACTTGAGGAAGTCTGGTTCTTTGTCTAGATTACCTACACGATGATAGAACATCGCCCTCCCCGACTCCCAGTAGGGGGGAAGACTCTTTAGTAGAGTTAGCAAATTACTTGGACCAACGATGTCCACACCAGCCGTAAACACATCGGGTGTGAATGTTAATCCTACTAAAGTGGCGTAACCACCGTAAGAACCTCCCATGATGGCAACCTTTTTGGGATCGGCGATGCCCTGTTTAACAATCCAGCTAACGCCATCAATCAAATCATTGTGCATTTTACCCGCCCACTCGCGGTTCCCAGCGTTGAGGAACTGTTTACCGTATCCAGTAGAACCTCGGAAGTTGACTTGCAGGACTGCATAGCCACGATTTGCCAACCACTGCACTATGGGATTGTAACCCCAGGTATCCCGTGCCCAAGGTCCGCCATGTACGAGTAACACTGTGGGTAAGTGAGTTGCCGGAATACCTACTGGTGTTGTTAGGTAGCCGTGGATAGTCAACCCGTCACGGGATTTATAGGAAATTGGTGTCATTTGCGCCAGCGATAACCCTTCCAGTTTGGGTTGGTTGCTGAAGAGGAGTTGACTTTTTTTAGAGGCGCGATCGTAGGTGTAGTAGTAAACTGGACCATCGTCTGTTTTGTAGGAAACAAGCCAAGTTTTAGAGGCGAGGTCACGATCAACTACTGAAAATTCTCCTCGGCGAACTTTGGCTAGTGCTTGAAAATCTGCGGCTATACTGTTATCTAGCACCTGCCACTCTAATTTATCCCTATTGAAGGCAACTGCCTGAATTTGGCGCTTCACTCGATTAACAAACATCCCCCCAACATCATATTGCGGATCTTGAGCGATGACAGTTTCTTTGCCAGTTGCCAAGTTAAGGGCTAAAAGTCTTGTTGCATTGGCATTATTTGTGTCGGTGATATACAGCGTTTTGCCATCACGGAAGCCGACTGCACCACCTTGATCATCGGGTCCCCATGTACGAATTGTCTTCCAAGGTTTATTAGTTGCTTCCCTAACTGCTAAGGTGGAACCTGCATCAGGTGTAGTCGCCACAGCCGCACGGATCTGAAACTGGGGATCTGCGACAGACTCAACGACAGTGCCGGGATTTTCCACTTCCAGGGTAGCCTTAAGAGTTTTCAGGTTGATGCGGTAAGCATCGTGTTTGCGGGGGTCTTTGATATTCATCCCCACCAGTACTTCATTGGGGAAGTTGTGATCAAGGGCGATCATTTGTGCTTTCACCCCCTTGAACGGTGTCAGGTCACGCACCTGCTTCGACTTAACATTGACAGCATAAAAGTGGAAGTTTTCATCACCGTCTGAGTCTTGCAGGTAAATTAATTGTTCGCCGTCATAAGTCCAGAAGTAACTCCGGATACCGCGCTTTTTGTCAGCGGTCAGCACTTGGTCGTCTTTCTCACCGACAGTGCGAATCCATACCTGCAAAACGTTATTTCTGTCAGGTGCAAGGTATGTGAGGTATTTTCCGTCTGGGGACAGTTGGGGTTTTGCACGTTCTGGGTTCCCAAAGAGAATCTCCCGCTTAATTAATGGCGGTAAATTAGCTATGGATTGACTTGCGTTCAGCAGGAACGTTGCTGCAACTGCCAAAGGCATAACCACTAAAGAGGAATATTTTTTATTCATAAAATGATTTTGGGGTATCGGCTCAATAAGTAGGGGGAAATGCAAGAAAATTAACCGATCGCACAATGGTCTACAAGCTTCAGGTTATGAACTGTGATATAATTATAATTCTCCATTGTTAAGTTCTAAGACTAGCGATGACCAAACGGCTGCAAATTCGCAAAAAAGCTGACTCATCCGTTTCTACATCAGAGCACAGTCAGTTCCAGTCACGACCATTTTCTCACAAAACTAAACTTGACTCCAACACCCCTGTCACCCAGAGGGAAATTGAGAATCAAGAATTTCAACAGCATCAGATGGAGGCTACGAAACTCAAGCTACAGGCAAAATATGGCACCATCACACCTCATGGACAGGAACGGCTGACGGTATTGCAGGCGAAGATGGATGATGTGTTGCACAAGAACGTGGGGCGAGGGTCTGGTTTTGGGCAAAATGTGGCAATGGGTGTAAATGTTCCTCGTGCATCATCAACAAAGTCGATTCAGTCTAATTTGAACATTGTTCAACGGGTGGAGGGAAAGGATAAAGCACCAGCAGCCTCAAAGGATAAGGATAAAGCACCCTCAGCCTCAGCAACAAAAAAAGAGAAGTTTTTAAAAAACTATCCAGTAGCAAACCAATTAGTAGCTGGAATAGACGAAAAATCACCAGCCCCAAAAATACTAGAAAACCTTTTCAACAATTTTAAAAACATCAGCTTTCAATACACAATGGTGAACAAGAGCCATGAAACTCTCTTGAAAGGGACTCTAGAAGGAGATTGTCAAACATTAGCACGCGCTTTTAAAAAGGTAGCAGAAGAATATTTTGGTATCCAAGGAATAACTGTTGAAAGCATCCGAAAACCATTTCTAAGCGAAGCTGGTAGAACCCCTTACCGAGGTAGAGAAGCTAATTGTGATGATGGCAAGCGGTGGTTTTTCCAGAACCATTATTGGGCAGTTTGGAATGGACAAGTTTTCGATGTTTTATTTCTTAGCCATAAGAAAACGGAAGCAGATATGGCAAGACAGGAGCAACCAGTTAAATCATTGCTGATGCCTGAACAAGAGTACTATGAAACAGAAAAAGGAAAAGTGGTGTATCCATATGGGAAGAAATATTCTACCGCAGAACTGGGGATGTTTGAGAAGCTGAAAAATTTGGTAAATAACCTTAGTAAATCTTTATACAAAGAAGCGAGTGCAATTATAAGTAGAATCCGAGGTTTATATATCAGAAGTGGAAACAACAATAGTGATTTTGAATCTCTAATCCGAGAAGTTCAAAATAACCAAGCTAATGAGGATACGTCAACATAATTCGTAATTCGTAATGACGCTCGAGGACTCGCTAACGCTACGCTAACGTAATTCGTAATTATTTGCCCATGCATAAATGCACCAATGTTTGAATATTGATGATGCATTTATTGATTTTTTAATTAATAAATTAAGTTGCTGTGCCCCTTAATTTATTAATTACTATAGCAATCCGTGGAGGATTTAT
>JADQBA010000368.1 GCA_016903675.1 Stigonema ocellatum SAG 48.90 = DSM 106950
TGAAAAGATTTTAGTCGAGCAGGTGGTTATGGCAGACCCTGACTTACCTGGGACGATTGTACGATTGCCAATGGTCTATGGTGCTTTCGACCCGAAGCACCGCCTGTTTCCTTTCTTACAGCGGATGGATGACAAACGCCCCGCCATTGTGTTAGAACAAGGCATAGCTCAATGGTGTGGTTCTTACGGATATGTGGAGAATGTGGCATATGCCATCGCCCTAGCAGTGACTGATGAGCGGGCAATTGGTCGTATTTTTCATGTCGCTGAGGCTCAAGTGCGTTCGGAGGCTGAACGAATCATGAAAGTCGGTAAAGTAGCAGGATGGGAAGGTAAGGTTGTTGCTGTCTGCAAAGAGCAACTACCAGCAGAGTGGAAATTGCCGATTAACACTGAGCAAAACTGGGTTGTAGATACAACTCGTATCCGCCAAGAGTTAGGATATAAGGAAATTGTACCGCCAGATGAAGCGCTGTTGCGAACTATTGATTGGCAAAGGAAGCATCCACCCCAGGAGTCAGTGGAAGCCTGGTTGCTGGACTATGCAAGTGAAGATGCGATCTTAGGGAGGATCAAACATGGCTAATGAGCAGTTATCAACCTGATATATGACAAAAGCCACGATTTTTCAGCAGTGTTTAAATACTCCGGTATTGTTCGCTAAGCTAGGGAAAACTGAATTAAAAACTATCCAAGTATCCTGAGACTGATCTCAATGCTTAAATCCTCACAACGTTTCTCGGTGCTTCAAATTGCCTGCATCGGTGGAGCGATCGCAGCAACTGCTACTTTGTCAGTATTCAGCCCTATGGGGTGTAAATCTGTTCGTGCCGAGTTACAAGATAGTCCGAAACAAGTGGTTGATGAAGTGTGGCAACACATTGACAATGAGTATGTGGATGGCACATTCAATCACACTGACTGGCAAGCAACTAGACAAAGCCTGTTAAGCCAAAATTACACCTCTAAAGAACAGGCTTACACTGCCATCCAGGATGCTCTCAAAAAGCTGGGAGACCCTTACACTCGGTTTATCGACCCGAAACAGTACCAGGCGCTGACTGAGCAATCCATTGTTGGGCAATTGTCTGGGATTGGTATTCAGCTACAACAGAACGCAAAAACCCAGGATCTGGTTGTGGAAGAAACTGTGGCAAATGCTCCCGCCATCAAAGCAGGTATTAAAGCAGGAGATCGGATTTTAGCAATTGATGGCAAATCTGCTCAAGGAATGAAAGTAGAGGATGCCTCCAAGCTGATTCGTGGCAAGGCAGGTACACCGGTGATGCTGCGGATTGCACGGCAAGGTCAGAGCAACTTTGACGTGAAAATCACACGGGCAAATATTGAAGTGCCAAAGGTGAGTTACACCCTCAAGCAGGAAAGTTCTAGGCGCATTGGCTACATCCGCTTAGAAGAATTCAGTGCCGCAGCACCCGCGCAAATGCGTCGGGCAATCCAGGATCTTAAAACCAAGCAGGCGGATGGGTTTGTGTTGGATCTGCGTGGCAATCCTGGTGGGTTGTTGGTTTCGAGTATTGAGATTGCTCGGATGTGGCTGGATAATGGTGCCATAGTCCGCACGGTCAACCGTGTGGGAGGTAAGGAGGAGATCAAAGCCAATAAAACAGCGCTGACGAAAAAACCTGTGGTGGTTCTGGTAGATGGCAATTCGGCAAGTGCTAGCGAGATTCTCACTGGTGCCCTCAAGGATAATAAAAGGGCTGTGGTAGTTGGCAGTCAAACCTTTGGAAAAGGATTAGTCCAGCAGCTTCATCAACTCTCAGATGGTTCCGGGTTGGCAGTCACAATAGAACATTACTTCACCCCAGATGGCACGGATATTAACCATAAGGGGATCAAGCCTGATGTGACAATCAACTTGACCCAAGACCAGCAACGGCAGCTAGGGGCTAACCGTGCTTTGATTGGTACTCAGTCTGATCCTCAATATGCGCGTGCGATCGCTGTCTTAACCAACAACAACTTCGCCAAGTACCCACAGGTTCTACATTCCATACCAAATTGAGAAAGTTTAAGGGTGTAGGGGTTTTGAACTCTTGCGTCTACACATGGTCATTTTTCAGTCGGGGTTTAAATCCAATACCCGTGAATGAATAGAATCAGAGGGCAGTAGTTCTGGTATTTCATCCTCATGACCGCCCTCAAGATAGCCCAAGACGGGCACCCCTCTCCCAATTTGGGAGAGGGGTAGGGGTGAGGGTTTTCATTCACGGGTATTG
>JADQBA010000507.1 GCA_016903675.1 Stigonema ocellatum SAG 48.90 = DSM 106950
TCACCAGGATGGGGTTCTTGCGGCCTCAAGGGGGCCTGGCTGGGAGCAGCTTGCTGCGGGTGCGACGGTGCCGGGCGATCGGAGAGAGGCTGCTGCCTGGCTGGATCCCTCGCGGGAGCCGGCTGAGCAGGCGTACCGGCGGTGGAACCAGGCGCCGGCGAGGCCTTGGCCTTCAGCGCCGCCGCCTGTGCCGCCTTGACCTTCTGCTCGGCCAGCCTGGCGGCCTCCTCAGCGGCTTTCCTGGCACGCTCGGCCGCCCGTTCCGC
>JADQBA010000202.1 GCA_016903675.1 Stigonema ocellatum SAG 48.90 = DSM 106950
GACAATGGGCAACTGTATGGCAGACAATGGGCAACTGTATGGCAGACAATGGGCAACTGTATGGCAGACAATGGGCAACTGTATGGCAGACAATGGGCAACTGTATGGCAGACAATGGGCAACTGTATGGCAGACAGGAGTGCATTTGTGGTGAACAACGAGTTAGACTTAGCACAGAACAACCAAGACAATTCACCAGATAACGCGCAGAAACCACACAGAGAGTCAGTAACCCCGACCTTTAGGTACGGGGCTTCTAGCAAGTCTAGAAGTTCCAACCCCCAAAGTCACACTAGCTGAAGAAGCTTAAGTACCCTGAGTACTACGTTATCGGTAAGCGTTTAAGTTCCTACCTTGAGATGCGGTGCCAGTTTCAGAGCCACTAGAACTAGGTGATTAAACAGGTTTATATAGGGTTAACACCAGTGTCACTTAGAAAGTACCGACCGATAACTTTGGCGCTTGCGAACATCACTCCCGTAAAAGGGAAGGCTCTCCGGAGCAAAACCATTATGCGTACAGGGTGAAAAACTTGAAATGGTAATTGTCCCATTGAAAGTACAAAACAAAGGTACACGCCCGTTGAGTAACCCCAAGGCGGTAATGGAAAACAAAATGCAAAGCCGTCCTATTCGGACGGGGTTTCAAACCCAGGATTTACGATGAAGTACCTTCGGATTGAGAAGGCGCTGGGGATTAAGAATAGGACGGGAGCACGCTCTCAAATTAAACATTATGTGTATCAACGGATAATGGTCGTTTCAGACTTGTAGGGGCGCAAGCATCTTGGCCCCTACGCTCTCTCGGTCACACTCTCATTCGTGGAAAAATCAAACGTTGAGACGCTAAAAATGCGAACTGCATATATGATATTTCTGTCAATGCGTAAGTCCTAAAGAAGAAAGAAGAGTGACTTGGCTTATTGCGCGGAGTGCGCGGTTGCGAATAACTCTTAAGAGTATATTTAAATGCAGCTGAGTTCAGATATGGAGAGTGCTAACATGACTAATCCCCCAACCGCGTATGATTCGCCCTGGAAGGATATTTTACAGACATACTTTGAAGAATTTCTACTGTTCTTTTTCCCCCAAGCACACCTCCAAATCGATTGGACGAAACAACCTGAATTCTTGGATAAGGAATTGAAGGAAGTGGTGCGAGATGCAGAATTAGGAAGAAGGTTTGCCGATAAATTGGTAAAATTATACCGGACTAACGGTGAGGAAAATTGGATACTTGTCCATGTGGAGGTGCAATCTCAGGAGGAAGACGACTTCCCCAAGAGAATATTTTCATACAATTATAGGATATTCGACTGCTACGACCGTGAGGTGGCCTCATTGGCAATACTGGGAGACGAACGTGTAAATTGGAAGCCCGATCAATATGGTTATCAGTTGTTTGGGTGTAGTGTAGATTTTAGATTTCCTGTGGTTAAGTTGGTAGACTATCAACAACGACTATCCGAACTTGAAGCGAGTACCAACCCGTTTGCCACTGTCGTTATGGCGCACCTGGCTGCATTGGAAACTAGCAGCGACCGACCAAAACGCTTGCGGCAAAAGCTGGCTTTAGTTCGACGTTTGTACTCTCAGGGGTTTGAGCGGTCGGATGTTCTCAACTTGTTGGCTTTTATCGATTGGATGCTAACGCTACCATTGGATTTGGAAACAGAATTTAAGCGGTCAGTTGAAGAATTGGAGGCAGAACAACGTATGCAGTATGTTACGAGTTTTGAGCGCAGTGGTATTAGGTTGGGGGTGTTAGAAGGTATTGGCACAAGTTTGGAAATAAAATTTGGTAGTGAGGGATTAAGCTTACTGCCAGAGATTTCCCTTATCGAAGATATCGAACAGTTAAGGAAAATTTTAGCAGGACTAAAAACAGTCAGCACAGTTGAGGAGTTACGGCAAATCTATCAGCCCAAGACGGACGACTGATTACCTTTAAGCAGCGCAACAGCAGTCAATTACCTTGCCCACAAGCGTTCTTTGACTCCAATTACTCTTAATCAGCCACCGCTCTTCTCCATCGGTAAATCTGATTCATTTAGCCACTCATAAAATTGGGGCGCTATCTGCGTAAATCGCCGCAGTTCTTCTACCGCAATTTCCTCCAGATGCATCACTGTATACCACCGTCGCTCTGTTGTCCAACCCTGGAGGATAGATTTTACTGCTTCTACCCCCTGTTTAATGCTCTCAAGGAGTCGTTCTACACAAGCTTTTATGGGGGTGTGGTAGCCGTCATCCGGTTCAAAATCCTCATGTTCGGGGTTCTCCCTAATGGTATTAACCCCCTCTCCTAGGGGTTTCCCTATACCATTAGGGGGGGGGTTTGATACGGGGTCATTTGGTGGCGCAACACCAAACTGGAACTGCATCGCAGCCTGATATCGCTGTTGTGATTCATAATTGGTACGCGCCCGTTTTTCTTTCTCTGCACGCTTAATAGCGCGGTGAGCAATTACCGCTTTTGCAAAGTCCCATTCCTCCTTAGATAACGAGTAATATGTAACTTGTTGACCGCGTCTTCCTTTTTTGCGGGAAACTAGCTTTAGTCCCAGTTGGTCAACCAGTAACCCCAACAGCCAAATTGGTTGGCATTTCTGGGGAACTGTGAACCCAAGAATCGCTTTAACATGGGCGGCACATTCCTGGGCTATTTGAGTCATTCTCACCAAATCAGGGTCTGCGGCTGTAACTTCCTCTCCATCGATTAAGCGTTTAAGGATATGTGGTAGCCCCAAAGTAAATCTAGCCAACCACCGCGCCGAGTAATTCCCCCAGTCCATGCACAACGGTAGGTGGAATCTCTCCTGTATGTCTTTATCTGCCACAATTTTTGGTGGTCGGGGGTACAGTCTCCCAGTATGTGGATCTGTAATCGTGCCCTCTGGCTCTGATAGAATTGCCTCCATTGAAGCGATCGCACTCACTAGACGACCACCACTATCTTTTTCCACCAGCGCCTCTGTCACCTCCATCCCGTAGGCATCGTGAATGCGGAATTTCTCACATTCAAAAATTTCCTCTGGCTTGAGGTAATCTTTACTCTGACGCAGACGATACTCGCTCGCCGTGATATTATTTGCTTTGGCAACTGCTGCATAATAGGCAGTGTCCAAAGCAGCAGCGGCATTTTTCAGACGCTCCTGGGCTAGTTTATCCTCTTCTGCCCCCATAGGTATAATTTTGTTACCCATGTCGGTCAACAGTTCACGTAAATCATAGCGCAAATTGTTGATTGATTGGTGCCGGTTAGCCATGATTTGGCAATAAGCATCCAATGCCCAGTCTTTCTCAGCACCTCTTCGTCCAGTTTCGCGGTCAATCCGGATCAAGAAAGCCGTCATTTCATTGGTTTGTAGCAACCGTTCTTTAATCTTACTGGCATTGGTGTCTTGGTAGCCAAAGGGAGGACGCGCCGAAACCCAAATGTGAATTGGTACATTGGGGCGATAGCGGTACAGTTGTTGGGCACATTCGGTCGCTGTTTGCGAAATCCCGTTAAATGCCCCGTAAACCGCATCAAAATGATATTCAGGTATATCGACCCCAGTTCCCAAGCTAGGGGACGCTAGAAGGGCATCTAGACTCTTTACAGCGTTAGTTATGTCTTTGATGAAGGCAACGTTTTCTTCACTGCCAGAGTTGTCTGAGTGGATAGACCATACCCGTAGTTGTTGCTCCCCTGCTCCCCCCGCTCCCCCTGCTCCCCCTGCTCCCTCATCTCCCTCATCTCCCCCTGCTTTATTCTGGTCGTCCACTCGCACCTGCACGGTTAGCGACTGTTCAAGTTTCTTAATAAAGCGCTTGGAGTCGGAAACCACCATGATTTTCTGGCCCGTCATGAGTGCTGCCGAAATCTGGGCGACCAGGGCGCTTGAATCATCACCCTCATACCAGTAAACGGTGCGATCGCCATTCTTCCACTCATTTTTGATAATGAACGGTTCTTCACCTTTTGGACGCATTGCCCTGAAGAAGTCCACCGTCACGTCATCCATGTGCGCATCGGCAAGGACCACTAGGGGTGCATTATACACTATATATTCCAGCACTTCCAAAATGGCTGCCCGATGTTCTTTACAAGTTTTACTGTGCAGCAGGTGAGTCAGGTACTGGCAAGCTTCATCAATAAACACGCAGCCGTAGGTAAGGGCTTGGGTGTTTAGTTTATACAAGCTGTCGATGGTGATGCTGAGGGCAGTAGCTTTGGCTAAACCTGTATGACCCAGGTCAGAGTACATCTCGGTTTGCAAGCGTAGAGCCAGATTTTTCAGCAAGTTCACCCGATGCCCGTTGTTGAGGAACCGCCCGTCTGGATGTTCGTCACGCCACTGCCGCATTAGTTCGGTTTTGCCCGTCCCCATGTCACTGGATAATACCACCAGCCCGGACTGTGGTAATCTAACAGCATCCGTTAGATACTTGACATTTACCCGAAGATGTGGTTTGTACTTATTACTTAGTCCTCGGCGTTTTTGGTGGTATGAGCGTTGGTAATCCCCAAGTGTTTTGGCATCATCGATGATAGCAGTAACTAGGGTGTTGGCATCATCGCCACGGGCGACAACAAAATCATCTACGCCTTTTTCTGGTCCTGGTAGGGTTGCGACTTCACAGATACAGCCAACTGCCTCGATAGCCTTCCCTGTACGCACGGTGGCTTGGTACACCGACCATTGGGTTTTAAGTTTTGTTTCGTAATCGAAAAGGATAATGAACTTGCGCCCCTTTTGTGCTAATGGCAACAAGTCGGGGTGCAGGCGTTCGTCGAAATCTTTTTGACCAACGCGCCCGTTCCAGATTCCGGGGAGTGCGATCGCCACAAACCCCAGACTCAACAAACAAGCGGCCTTTTTCTCACCCTCGCACAGTATTACGGGGATTTCTGGGTGTTGCTGTACCCATTCCCAAAAAATAAGTGGATGCAACCTATCTTGCAAGCGCAGGGCAAGGATTGAATGATACCGCTTAATATTATACCGGAGCGCAACCAGGTCCCAGATACAGTCGGGGACATCGAAGTAGGTGACGCGGTTGGGTGTTTTGGGTGGAGATTCGTACTTGACAGGCTTGCCTTTTTCTGCATCAATCCGGGGATTGGTGGGCTTAAAGCGCCCCCATTCCATCGGTTGCCAGTTATTTTGGGGGTCAAGCCCACTAATCCACATTCCCCCTAATTCGGCGTGCTGGTACTGCCTTAAGAAACCGTCGGTGACTCGACCGGCATTCTTGCGGGGGATAGCACCGGAGATAAACAGGTAGGAGTAAACTATTGCTCCTGCTATGTGGATGAAGTTGCGCTCGATGAGGGCGGGGTGGATGGCGCTGCTAATGGCGAGTTCGTGGTACTCGGCAGCAGTCAAGTCGTTGGGGTAAAGGTTTGGGGTATTGTCGTTCATCAGCCCTCACCCCCTTTGAAGCTGGACTGGCGTCCGTGTGGGTATGAAACACTACATCTGTCTTTGTATTGCGGGAGATAAGGAGAGTGTTTCTTTTGGCTAAGAGAGCTGGTTTCAAAAAATAACCTCTCTCCCACCTTGTACAACGAGAGCAAAACAGGGTACAATTTGGGCATTATGAATATTTTTTTGAATTTAATTGGCCTCCCCTGTTAATCCAGGGGAGGTTATTTCTTTGAAAGTAATTTTACAACGGAGATGTAGCAACAGTACCCAAGAGAGGTCTAGGGAAAAGGGGAGCGATTTCATTAATTGGCGAAATGTATATACCATCGCCACATCATGCCAGATCCGCAAAGACGGGACTGGCATTCTGATCTATTTAATCTAATTACTCCGGGCTGTTCTAAAGGGCTGAAACTATTATGTAGTAAGGGTTTTAAAAATGGATTATCGGGGGATACGGGTGTTTTTATCGGGGGATACGGGTGTTTTCATCGGGGGATACGGATGCTTTTGTTCTAAAGCTCAAACTCATACAGGGCAAAGCTTTAAAGCCAATTTTTTGAATTATTTTTTTTAGAACAAGGTGAGAACAGAAAATCAGCCGACCACAGGCGATCGTTGGCTGGTCTTGGGAAAATTCTAAGTATTAATACTCAAGCAAGCCTGTCCAGCAGTAAGGTGTAGATTCTCTTAACTCCAAGATGAACCGATCTAAAGCCCTAGCAGCAGTTTTAAACTGGGGTGATGTGGTGGCAACCTTGCCCTTACCTTGTGTGAGGGACTTGAGAACGTGATCACGCACTACTTCATAGTCTGGTAGTTGTGGTGCTGGTGGTGACTCTAAATTGTTCAATGAGTGTTGTAGTTCCTGGTTCTGCTGCTTGAGAGATTCATTTTCAGCTAGCAATGCGGATATTTGAGCTAGCAATTGCTCTCGTGGAGTGCTGCATCGACTCTACCTCCTCTTTCTCAATGTTGCCAGTGTCTCTATCCCCAAGCAGCGTTGGCGCGGCTATTGGAGTTTGTGATAGCGTTTCTATACGTTTGGAGAGAGATAATTCTATATGGCGGATATTGCCCTGGAGTTCTTCTAGTTTGTCGTCTAGCTTGGCTTCTAACATTGTTTCTAGAATGGACAATAGACGAGATTCTACACGTCTATCCCGAACATCAAGAATTGTGTCTAGAATGTGGTCGTGTGGTTGACTGTCGAGAGTTTTCAGTTCGTTCAGTTTAGCTTCTATACGCTCATCTATCAGTGAATCTAGATTGGAGAGATTGGTGCTAGATTTGGTGTACAGGGCGATTCTGTTTCCAGTTCTGTACCAGCAAATGAAATCAACCAGCACAGCCGAGGCGCTCTTACCTTCTGCTTTTGCCTGAGCCATAAAATCTTTCCACTCATCTTGGTCAATGCGGAAGGTGGCTAAAAATTTGTCCTTATCTACCATGTTCTAGAATTCTATCTGTACAAATCTAGATAGGATTATTCTACAGATAAATGTACAGCATGGGTATATATTTTCACGATTGGCTTGTACCTAAATTTATTAATTACGAATTACGAATTACGAATTACGAATTATGTTGACAAGTTGCCTAAATTAGGGTAGCATCATTGCTGATAGCCACAGCGCTATCGTAAATGATATCAAGATGCCCCTTTTGAAGCCACTCCCACGCGAAAAGACCCCACCCAGCCAAATGCTCCGCGTCCCTACCCCACTGATTGAGGCAGTCCAGGAGCTATCACGGCTACACAGGCTAGGGTATACAAATGCTGTGCTTCAAGGGTTACAAGAGTTGATATCAGAAATCGATAGCAGCAGCGATATCGATTTTGGCACTAATAATGAAGTTATTAAACAGCTAGCTTTAAGGCTGTCCAAGTTAGAATCCCGTGACCAAAGTGATAGCGATGTTGATTCAATATTGAAATCTGTCACCAGCTTGGAACAAAAGCTAGAAGCAATTCAGACGCGGATAGCACAAATGGAAGGTGCGATCGCCCTCCTAGGACAACGTCAACAACCAGGTCCCACAAGACGACAAGCTTTTACCTACCACCCGCCGCCACTCGAACTTCAACCATTCAATGAAGACAATCTGGCCAAAAGGCTAGCAGCTTCCACCTCAACAATACGCAACGAGCGCGAAACCAAAAGTCCTAAAGAATTCGAGTCCTGGTGCCGCCAACGTGACCCAGGCGGGATGGGGTGGCGCTATCAGAAGGATGGGCTTTATCATCCGGTGAAGTGAGAATCCCGCTTCCGGCATTTACCATTAATCAATCGGCTCAGTTGAACAAGACAGATAATCTGAGTTAACCCATCCCTTTAAACCATCAACTCTTGAGTTGGGACCTTTTACCACTCTTACATAAGCCCAAATTCCATCAAGTTTAATTCATTGGACGTAGTTGCCATTGTCTAAACCTGCCCGCTTTCTCACCATTGGGGCTATAGCGTAGAGCGAGTTGACCAGAGCGAATATTGACTACATTACAATTGGTCACAACACGTACAGGAACTTTTTGGATTGAATTTTCTTCGACTCTTACAAGTTGACGACGCAGTATCCGCTCATTGTTTTGAAAGACATTCAGGTACATTTGCCCAGAGTTTTCACGCCAGGAAATTGAATAACCATACTCTCCGTTGTCCCAAGTTATACCTCGATAGCCGTTATCACGCCAAGCCGTTCCACCATCTAAGTTTATGCACTAAAGATTGAGCATTACAACCTTGATAGGCTTTACCATTCGCCGTGTCATCAAGAGTAATCGTAAATTCTCCTGCACGGTAAGTACTCGCTTGGAGCAAAAGCTTGGTTTGTTACCCCAAGGGAAGCTGTAATGATAGCTGTAGCAGTAAGGATGAGTCCTTTGACACGCCCCGTCATATTTTTGACTCACAAATTTTTTGGTCTACAGTTTTAGGGTTTCCTAACCAGAACTAGAAGTACTTCATCTGTTGGCTGCTTTCTTTCAGCACGAAGCGCTGCTGCCGCTCGTATCACCATCCTTGGGCAACGTCAACCAACGGGTCCCAGGAGGCGGCAACCTTTTAACTGCATCTTTATCATCCAGTGAAATAAAATCTTACGGACGTACGGAGCATAAATGTCCCCACAGTAAGGTTTAATAAAGATCCATTCAACATAAGAATACCCAATGTTGAATAGTTCTACCACCCTCACTAACTCAGAATTGGTTGACCTGTGGCTGCATGGTAAAAGTGCCAACACGGTCGATGGCTACCGTCGCTATGCCGAACGGTTTAATCGTCATATCGATAACAAACCGTATTCTGACTGCACCCTATCAGATGTTCAAATGTGGGTGATGACGCTATCGAGTTCTGATAATTCCAAGCGGGTTGCGGTGGGCGCGATTAAAAGCTTATTTTCCTTCGCTAAAGAGTTGGGGGTAATACCGGCGAATTTGGGAATCCTAGTTAAGTCCCCTAAGGCGAAGAATAGATTGGCAGAACGAATTTTAACTGAAGAGGAAGTGCAGCAGGTGATCAGTTGTACTACCAATGAACGCGATCGCACCCTGGTCCGTTTACTCTATTTTTCGGCGTTGCGCGTATCGGAACTATGTGCATTAAAATGGCGTGACCTTAAACCCAGAGGAGATGGCGGACAAATCACAGTGTTTGGTAAGGGTGATAAGACCAGGACTATCTTGGTTGGCGCTGGTATTTGGCGAAGTCTCCTTGAATTAAAGAATAATGCCAATAAGGATGATCCAGTTTTTGTCTCTGGTAAAGGTGGTCATCTGTGCCGAAGTATGGTATTTCACATTGTCAAGGATGCTGCCAAACGTGCTGGTCTTGAAGGCAATGTATCACCGCACTGGCTTCGTCATAGCCACGCTTCTCACTCCTTAGACCGTGGCGCACCCATTCACCTGCTGCAAAAAACTCTGGGTCATAGCTCGGTGGCCATAACTGAAATGTATCTACATGCTCGACCTACCGACAGCAGTGGGTTGTATTTGCTGGATGATGTCTAAATATCTTTAACCCAGGCTCTCGATTGTTGAGGTACACTCGTCAAGACATAACCAGCATCTTGGCAAGCAGATGCCAGGGCACCTAAAAGCGCCAACTGATTAACATGCTTGTAGCTGCTTTTTTAACTCAAGTAGTGCTACCTCCTCGACAATCATGGAATCAGCTTGGGCAACAAGGATAGCCGCCGCATGAGAGTTGCGGTGTCGTAGTACCTCTTTTTTTGCTCTCCCACAAGGGCGATAGACATTGAGCGCAGATCGCTCTTATAATTCGGTAAAAGTGGTGGCTGAGCCAAGTATGGTATTATTAAAAATAAAATGCCTCCTTTTCGGGTGGCGTGCATATGAGTGCATATGTGTTTTTTACTTGTTTAACACAAGCTTTTTCACTGTCACCTTACCATCCGGTTCTTTGGTGTAAGTTTTGATACCTCTCCAGCAAACAAGAATATTAAACCGCCAAATCTCTCTAATGAAACCAACAGAAGAGTCATAGGGATAAGGATTAATTGTTTCTTCTATTGCAGTGAATAGGTGTTCATTATCAGGCAATCTCTTAATTCTTTGTCCACCAACAATCAAACCTTCGACCCTTTCTTTGTTATCCCTACTGTAAACAACAGGGTCAAAGTATTCTTTATTAAGCCTGTATTCAAATTGACGTTGTAAGTTGATTTCGTCGTATTGGTTAGTCCCATAACAATCAGTCCAAGGGTCAATGAAGTCTAGTATTGGTAGATGCTTATCCATCTCAAAGTACTGTATTGCAATGCCCCAGCGATCAGTGGTGTAAGTCATAGTTACTGTACCTTTTTAATCTCACAGATGTAATAAACTTCTTCTTCCATTATTTCACCATTAATTCCAATTCTTCCTGGTGCGCCTAATGTTCCTATTTTTTCAACGCTTTCTACTACCCATCTTCCTCCATCTGTGTCGTGTCCGTATTCCCTTGCAAGCCTTTCACATTCACCAGGGTGGCTAACCCGACTGCCAGTTAGTCTGACTTTATCCCCCACTCTGTGCCTTCCCGGTTCAGCTGTTCTATGTGATGGCGGGGTCGATTGCTTAGCACGTACCTTATGTACTACACCTTCTGCATTTTTAACAATGTAGTACAAGACACCACTAATAATCTGAGTACCAATTATGATACCAGCCACGCCACACGAAGGCACATCCCTACATGCAGGTGCAGCGATTACCTGATCTGATTTTAGGGTAGTTGTGGTGATGAAAAATAGAGCAATTCCAACACTAATGACTTGTTTTGTTTTGTTCATGATTTTGGTGATGGTGGTTCAAAAATTACCTTTAAGTCGGCTTCTGGCATTAGTTGACGTAGTGTTGTTAAATGGTTATCGGCATCAAACAGCGACTGCGGAATCGACGAACAACAGTTCTTTCCGTGGGTGAATGCCACTGGATAATTATCCAAGGTGTAAGTGCTATGCGGTAAGGTGTAGGTTCTTCCACTCTTGTTTTTGACATGGACGAGTGTTAATAAGCGGGTAGGATAAAACATGCGTGGGCATTAACCAGTCAGTGAACTGGCTGCAAAAGCTTGCGTGACTCAACGTGAATGATACGTCCTGTTCATCCCTCTTGTCAAGACGTTTCATTCATGAATTTTACGTCATGTAGGATGGAAGAAAATTCGATAAATAGAGAAAAGTCTCCATTGAGGCAACTAAGAGAAAATCGGAGTTTAACGCGCCCTCAGGTTAAACAACTCATTGGCGTTTCTGAACGTAGGCAGGCTGATTGGGAATCTGGGAAAGCTATGCCCAGCATTGAGAACATTGTTGCAATGGCTCGTTTGTACAAAGTTTCGCTCAAGACTATGTGCAGATCCTTGGATATCGACGTAACAGGTGTGCCTGACGATGTACTCTCTTGATTTGAACGAAGAACTGCGCTTCGCCGCGAGTCCGTTGGAGGACAATTTCGGCTGGTGCGATTCCATCATGCTGACACTGATATCAATAAAAAAGGAACTTGATTTATGGTCACATACATTGACGTTGGCGACATTATTGAGATCACTCTTCCTCATGAAGCACAAGAAATATGGGGGGCGATCGCCATCATTTAGTCCAAATTGCTAGAATTTCGCCGATACCTGAAACTGTGGATTTAGAGGAAGACAGCGAGTTCCAAGAAGCAGTTGATTGAGCCGAAAGATTAGATGACATATTCAAGTCTTCTCACAAGCGAGGATATCTCAGCCGATCCAAGCAAAACAAACGAAATATTGGATGATATCTTCCATGAACTAGAGAACGCTGAAAATTCTCTGAACAGCATCTTTCAGGATGAGCCTGAAATTTAACTAATTCGCGGAATTCCCCACCCTCTACGTAGTAGGGTGGGGATGGATAGCGCACAAAAATTAGAGGTTCGATGCCTCTAATTTTTGTAACTCGCTCACTGCGTTACAATCAGAGCATGAACCTAGACAACTGGAGATATCGCGTTGTGTTGAGAAATACCTTCAACACGTAAAATCTTCAAGGATTTGCGCCAATATTTGTTTATGCGTACAGGGAGATCGTTTTGAGACGGTAACTGCCCCGTTGAAAGTAGATCGCAAAACTACACCGATTCTAGTAACCCCAAGGCGGTAAAAGCAGCAACTACCCATTTATGGAAACTGTACAATATTGGCGACGCAGTTCACGTAAAGGTACGACTATTAGCTTGTCTAATGGTACGACTATAGGTCTTACTGAACCGAGACGGTAAACTAGAAACCCCATCCGCCATGCGGTGGGGTGGTTCATCACCCGTTACCGCAAAGAGTGCGATTGCTCTTGTTGCGCTGCACGAAAACGGTCGCGATTGCGCGAAAGCACACTCGTCCTCTTGGGCGATCGCTCCGATGCCATTCCCGAACGAGAAAGACTTTTCAAGGTATGCTTATCTCAAAAATTGTGCTAATGTGGAGACAAAGGGCGGTAGAACAAGCATTTGAACAACCCGTGGGGTATAAGCGGGTGTTAAGTGTACCCCAAAGTATTTATAAATTCTCCTCAAAAAATAACCCCTATGTGGGGTATGCATGGGTGCTACTTAGGGGACAAAATACTTTTTTTGATTTGTACCCCACTTGACCCCCAGAGGATTGAAATGATTGTAATTGAGCGATCGCTTCACTCTTAAAGCCTCTCCACTCTCCACCCAGCCTCAATACCAATTCTTCCAGTACGTATAAACTTAAAACTACCCCTGATGAATTGTTCACCATGGGGTCTTGTCTTTATCATCTGCTTGACAACGGACGTGGGAAGTATCCAGCCCTGCGCCGCTGCTTCAGATAGTTCGCGGTATGAATCTAGTGGGGATTGTTTGATCCGCACAGCAGCAAGTACCTCAAATACTATTTCTCGGATGGTGAGGACTAGTGATGTTTGT
>JADQBA010000464.1 GCA_016903675.1 Stigonema ocellatum SAG 48.90 = DSM 106950
GATAGTGTGGATTGCGCAAGAATGCCGTATCTGTCACCATTATTGCTGGATAACCTACATCCCAAAAAGGTGCATGGTCACTTTGTCGTGTCTGGCGGACTATTAAACCTCTATTCGGTACTGGTAACCACTGACTTGGTACGCCAACTTTGCGAATACTGCGGCTAATACCAATAAGATCGCGAATCGTTCGCCAATTGCCAATTAATATAAGTTTCTTGAGCCATCAACTTCACTTTTACAAGTTTTCGCATTTGACAGGGACTTTTTAGTCTCTGTGAAATGCCTTTGGTAGTAGTTTTGCCTGTTCAGGCACTCCCCTTTGAGTGGTTAAACAGGCAAAATTACTCATATTTTGAGATACCAACTTTTTAACCATACAGGGATAAAGCCCTGTTATTTTTTTGTGTTTTGCTACTATGTTATGGGTTTGACCACAGGGTGAGGGCGGGGTTACACCAATTCTCTAAAATCTGGCAACAGATTCAGACCCGAAAACAAGTAATGAAACCTGAATTTATTAATTACGAATTACGTTAGCGTAGCGTTAGCGTTAGCGTAGCGTTAGCGAGGAACGAGCGTCGGCACGAGCGTCATTACGAATTACGAATTGGTATTACCCCGCCCCTACGGTCAGATTGTGGTCTAGCCACGTTCCCCAATCCCCAGCTACTCAAACTCCTACATTTGAGAGCAGCCTTGCTTTTCTAAGCAGAAATGTCAGTACCGTCTCTTC
>JADQBA010000006.1 GCA_016903675.1 Stigonema ocellatum SAG 48.90 = DSM 106950
AACCGAGGGCTTGCTTACAAAAATAAAGGTCGTAAAGATAAAGCCCAAGAAGACTTCAAGAAAGTCCTGGAATTAAACGATAATGTTGAATTAAGCCAAAAAGCATCTCAACAGCTTCAAGAACTGGGTACAAGATAGCGGTTTTGCAGAATGATCGCCTTTCAAAGAGACTTTGAGGAATGGATCTAAAAAGAGCATTATCGCACTACCTGATAATTTTGACACCACTGCAATCTCAGTAACGACTGACACCCCAATAGACCAAAAAATACCTTTCAGAACGCGATTTAAGGGGGTTAAAATTAATTGGTGATACAATACATCAAAATCGAAATGTCCCAGGAAAAGCCACTCTTATTCGCATTCGCGCCAAATGGACAAAAAACAGTGTTTTTAACCTAATTGTTGATCTTGCCTGTGACGCGGCTCAACACCACGAGAGATTAATAGATTGAGCAACCGATTACAACTAATACCTCATTTGAGGAATGTGTAGACAAACTGTCGATATTGTTCTTTAACGCCACCACCGGGACACATCTTGAATGGCATTCGCTATATCTTTTACTGCCTGTTGACCACCTAAAGTAAATATTACAGGAGTTAATGCTTTTATATCACTGAGTAAGTTTGGGCGAGTGTGAACAGATAAGATGTGAAGCGTTTCTCGCCAGTAATCAAAAAGTGGAGTTTTTTGTATTTGTGAAAGCTTAAGAGCCAAACGAATTAGGGCATCGGCGCGATAAGACTCAGACTGAATCTCCCTGGCAGCAGCCAGAGCTTCTGGTAACAAATCAGGTGGCAGTTTATCAGCCAAACGAATTAGGGCATCGGCGCGATAAGACTCAGACTGAATCTGTTTGGCGGCAGCCAGTGCATCACTTAACACCTCTGGCAGTTTGTCCGCTAAGGCACTTAGGGCTTTGGCGCGATAAGACTCATCCTGAATCTGTTTGGCGGCAGCCAGTGCATCACTTAACAATTCTGGTGGCAGTTTGTCCGCTAAGGCTCTTAGGGCATAGGCGCGATACTCCTCAGACTGAATCTGTTTGGCAGCAGCCAGTACTTTCGAGAGTGCTAATTCTTTTAGTTTTGGTGGTAAATAATTGGCTAGCTGTGAAAGCAAGTTTGCTTTCTGTTCTGGATTCGAGCTTTGTAGCACGTAAGCGAGTCCTTGCTCAGGAGTCCACTCACTTTCTTTAACTAAGGCAATCAGCAATTCTACTGGTAGATTAGCTGCCAAACTATTAAGGGATGCAATTATCAAAGCATAACGACCCTGCAATCCAATAACTTGAGGCAAGGTTGTTTCAGTGCAGGAGTCTTCTGCCAATTGCCAAGCACGAGCAACATCAGTTACAAAGTTGGCAGTTTGTCCGAAGCGATCACAAGCTTCATACCAACCATTACCCCCCGTTGCTGATTCCTCTGCCAATAAATTGTGAATCTCTTCTACCTGTTCAGCCTTTTCCAAATGCCAAACTAAATGCTGATGGATATAACCGTCATTGGGCAACGTATGCCACAGATTGTTATCGGTTAAATTTCGGTACTTCTCCAATAAAGTAGCGTGGGCTTTAGGCAAAGTTATACCCAACCCTGGTAAATCACCCCTCCTCTTCAGTTTGGGTGGAGCCGTTAACAAATTACGTGCCAAGTCATGAAATAAGTCATGTAGACGGTAGGTTGGTGTACCATCTGCCAAAGGTACACCAGGCAATAACAGTGTGACAGAGTGCAAATAACTTAATTCATCTCCTGCATCCCGCTCATCATCCATATCCCAGAGGGTTGCAGTTATTGCCCGAGCAATGGTGACATCCTCCGGTAATATTCCCAGCCAAATGAAATTTTCTCGCGTATCGTCTGACAATCGCTGTACACTCAAATTTAATGATGCAGTTAAACTGAGGCGTTTTAAACTTGCTTCATCAGTAGCATCTCTGGCTCCCGGCCTGTCAAATGTTTTTAACCGGGCAATCTCTCTTTGCATATCTTGTAACAGAACAGCCCAAGATACACCACTTTTAACTTGAGCGGCTGCCAATTCCAATGCTAGAGGAAGATACCCCAGAGCTTTGGCTAAAATCTCAGCTGGCTGACGTTCTGCCCTTATAATCTCATGTTCTAACTTATTAGTTAGCAGTTCCATAGCCTGCTCTGGTGTCATAACATCCAGACTATAAGTGCTGGCTCCCAATGCTTCAGCGATCACTGCTTCGCGGGTTGTTACTAAAACTTGAGAACGCGCTCCACCAACATTAAATGGTTGTACATCCTGTGTATTCCAAGCATCGTCTACTACTAGCAGCACAGCTTTGTCATACAGTAGTGTACGCAGTTGCTTTGAAGCAGCTTCCACGCTAGTAGCCTTAAAGCTGTAATCTCCCAATGCCTGTACCCAGCCACTAAGCAAGGGTAGAAGATTAGGCTGCTGACCTAATGTTGCCCAGAGAATCCCATCACAAAAGTGAGCTTGCACTTCAGGGTCATGTGCTAAAGCTGTCGCCAGGGTAGATTTACCAACTGAACCCAAGCCGTGAATGGCAGTGACTACCAAGGTATGCGCATCAAAAGACTTTTTAAGCAGACGCGTTTTTAGGTCTTGGCTGTATTCGGGACGATCTACATAGTAAGTTGGCAGGGGTGGAGCTTGAAAGGGTTTTTCTAACTTTACCCGTTCCCCAACAGGCGACTTTAGTCAAATGTTAAAAGTACTACCTCTTTGATCAATAGTTTGGGTTTGAGCGGCATTGATAGCTTTTTGGATGTTTTGGATAAAAGCTGGAGTATATGGGTGTTGAGATTTCTCCACAGCTTCTAAAATCTGTCTAAGGATTTCAGCCAAATTTGATGGTGGATTAGTTTCAGCAGCCGCTACCAATTCCTGTGCAGCTTGATTTACTTCAGGGTTAGCTTTTACTGCGGATTCCACCTCAAGTACAGCTTTACCATAATCAAGTGGCTGTTCTGGTGCTTTCTCAATCGCGGTTATAGTTCCAGGAGACTGTTTCTCAAGGGATGCAAGAAACTTACCAGTTTTATCCCATAAAGTTTCCCCTACCTTTTCACCCGTTTTTTCTAATGCTTTAGTGGCAATTACAGTCCCAACAGCGATCGCCCCAGCAGTCAATGGCTCCATATGCTACCTCAGTTTCACCGCATCTTATTACTACCACAATTTCTTCGTCTTCAATTGCGGAATACAACTTCGGGCATAAAGATGGAATACACGCCTCAAAGTCTTAATCTCTCGTACCCCTAAACGGTGTCACGGGTGAGATCAGCAATTAGGGCTGAAAAGATCCAATATAGGACGAAAGCACAAGATAAATTTATCATCATGTGCGTAGCTTTATTGTGAAGATAATAGTCTTGCCCAGCCTCGCCTTGTCACCAGAGGTAATTCACAATTAGTTATATCTGTCAATGCGTAAGTCCTAGCACTAGCCCTTTCAAGGTGCAAGTCGTAAGACTTAGATTTTCTTCGTGTCCTTCGCGTCTTCGCGGTTTAAAAATCTTTTTGAACCACGTTCGCGAAGCGTCTCCCCTTGGGAGAAGGCACGAAGAACACGTTCGCGCAGCGTCTCCCCTTGGGAGAAGAAGAAATGCCGAAAAGTGGACGTTATTTTCCCAATTTTTCACCCACCTTGAAAGGGCTGGTCCTAGCACTTATCCCGGCTAGACCCCAAGATTAGATAAATTGACGCCTGGAAGAGTCGCGATAAGCGTTGGGCGGAGTTTTAGCGGTGAGCAGCGCGTTGCCCAGAGAAGTCGCAAGGAGGGTTTCCCTCCGGGCGAACTACGTTCGGTTCCCCCCGTTGTAGCGACTGCTTTCCCGTTGGGCGATTGGTACACCAGCCACTCCACCCAAACCTCAAAGGATTGTCACGCCCGCTGGAAATCAGGAAACCCTCGTACCCGTAAAAACCGATATCCCACGCTGAATGGTCGTATGAATTTACATTTTTTGAGATGATTAAACAACGATACTTTGCGCCTTTGCGCCTTTGCGTGAGGTAAATTCATATTTCCACTCAGCAACACCAAAAAAACTAACTAATTATTTATGAGCGATATCCTAAAACGTCTTGAAGCCCTTTCGCCAGAAAAGCGAGAACTAGTCCTACAAAAACTGAAAAAGCAATCCCCACAAAATCACACTCCCCCCCTCACACCCATATCGCGGAAACAACCTCTTCCCCTCTCCTTTGCCCAACAAAGACTCTGGTTTCTCGACCAACTCGAAGGCGAAAATTGTGTCTATAACGTCCCGTTTTTCTGGCAAATTAGCGGATTTCTGAATACATCTGCCTTAGAACAAGCCATAACAGCAATTGTCCAACGTCATGAAGTGCTACGTACCACTTTCTCATTTGTCGATGAGTCACCCATACAGGTGATTCATGCTACTCCTAAACTGATGATGCACGTACTAGACTGGCGACAATTGACAGAACAAGACCAGTTAAACAAAGCGCAGCAGTTAGCGATAGAAGAATTGCAACAGCCCTTTGACTTATCAAACCCACCTTTGCTGCGGGTAAAGTTGTTGCAATTCACTGACCAATCCCATCTTTTATTGCTCGTCATCCATCATATTGTTTGTGATGGCTGGTCAATGCAAATATTCCGCCGTGAATTGTTCACCCTTTATAATGCTTTCTGCGCAGGAGAACCGTCTCCCCTACCCGAATTATCGCTTCAATATGCCGATTTTGCCCACTGGCAAAGACAATGGTTACAGGGAGAGGTACTCCAAACCCAACTCAATTACTGGCAAAAACAATTAGCTGAAGTCCCGCCCCTGTTAGAATTACCTACAGATAGACCCCGCCCTTCAGTGCAAAGTTTCAAGGGGCGTAGTATCTTCTTGGAACTTAATCAAGATTTAACACAGAAGTTGAAGCGTTTGAGCCAGGACTCAGGAACAACCCTGTTTATGACTTTACTGACGGTATTTACCCTTTTACTGTCGCGCTACAGTGGACAGGAGGATGTGGTTGTTGGTTCTGCGATCGCTAATCGTAATCGTCGTGAAACAGAACCACTCATTGGTTTTTTTGTCAATACCTTAGCATTGCGTACCAACCTGCAAGGAAATCCAACCTTCTTAGAATTACTTGAACGAGTCAAGCAAGTCACTCTGGATGCTTACGACCATCAAGACTTACCCTTTGAGAAACTCGTGGATGAACTGGGTAAGGAGCGATCGCTCTCCCATCATCCCCTGTTTCAAGTGAGCTTTGGTTTGCAAAATCAAACCCAAGAGATATTGGAAATCAATGGATTAACCCTGACCCCCTTTAAGTGGGAAAATACAACGACGCTATTTGATTTGTCGGTGATTTTTCGCGAAACCCCCCAGGGATTGACAGGAGAATGGGAATATGCTAACGATTTGTTTGAAGGCACAACCATTCAACGAATGGTGGAACATTTTGCAGTTTTGCTGAAGGGAATTGTCGAGCATCCTCAACAACCAATCAATACCCTACCGTTGATCACAGAAGTTGAGCGTCAGCAACTACAAGACTGGAATCAAACTCAAACTGACTATCCCCAAGATAAAACTCTCGTTGACCTGTTTGAAGAACAAGTTGCCAAAACTCCTGATCATCTTGCTTTGGTATTTGAATCCCACCGACTGACTTACCAACAACTGAATCAACTCGCGAACCAACTGGCTCATTATCTCATTCAAAATCACCAAATTCAGCCAGACACCTTAATTGGTATCTGTGTTGAACGCTCCTTGGAGATGATTATTGGTGTACTCGGTATCCTCAAAGCAGGTGGTGCTTATGTGCCCATTGACCCCAATTATCCACCTGAGCGGATTCAGTTTATGTTACAAGATTGTGGGACATCGGTGTTGCTCACCCAAAGTTTTCTCCGAGAAAAATTACCCGTAGTTGAACTGGAACACCCAACTCAAGTCATTTGTTTGGATGAGACAACCTTTAGGTCGGAGTTAACCCATAATCCCAGTCCCCAAAGTACACCTGATAATTTAGCTTACGTCATCTACACCTCTGGTTCCACGGGACGACCTAAAGGGGTAATGATTGAACATCAAGCACTGGTGAATCTAAGCTTAGCTTGGGCCAAAACTTTTCAAGTTCAATCCCAAAGCCGATTGCTTCAGTTTGGGTCTTTTAGTTTTGATCTGTCTGTTGGTGAAATTGCTACTACCTTCGTCACTGGTGCTTGCTTATATCTTGCCAAGAAAGAAACCTTGTTACCAAGTCAAGTCTTGGTTGACTTTTTAGATCATCACAAGATTTCCCACAGCTTTTTATCTCCTTCGGCGTTGTCTGTCTTACCTCAAGCGCCCTTACCCGATTTGCAATATCTCAGCGTTGGTGGTGAGGCTTGTCCAGCAGAATTAGTGGAGCGGTGGGCACAAGGACGGCGTTTTGTCAACTGCTACGGACCGACGGAGTCTACAGTTACGGCGGCGATCGCTCTTTGTGAACCCAATGGCAAAAAACCGCCCATTGGTCAACCCTTGTCCAATATCCGCATCTATATATTGGATGCTCACCATCAACCATTACCCCCTGGAATACCTGGGGAATTGTGCATCGCCGGAGTGGGTTTAGCCAGAGGCTATCTCAATCGTCCCGATTTAACTGCCGAAAAATTCCTTAAAATTGATTTATTCGGTAAAACTGAGCGAATTTACAAAACTGGAGACCTAGCAAAATGGAACTCTGATGGCAACCTTGAGTATTTGGGTCGCATTGATGATCAGATTAAATTACGGGGCTTTAGAATTGAACTCGGTGAGATTGAATCGATTTTGTTGCAACACCCATCAGTGAAAGAAGCCGTTGTCACGTTATATGAAACTGATAGTCATCCCAGATTAGTTGCCTATGTCACAGTAGAAGAAAAATCTGGCCATTTAGGTGGTCAACTCAAGGACTACCTGAAAGTTCGCCTGCCGAATTATATGGTGCCTAGCCAAATTATGGCATTAGATAGCTTTCCCCTGACACCTAACGGTAAACTAGATCGTAGAGCGCTGCCAAAACCAGACATAGCCACTTCAACTGACTTTGAAGTCCTATTAACCCCGACAGAAGAACTGCTGGCTACCTTATGGCAAAGTCTCCTGAAAGTCCAGTCTGTTGGTCGTCGAGATAACTTCTTTGAACTAGGCGGACATTCCCTGTTGGCGACTCAACTGGTTGCCCGCATTCGGGACAGTTTTGGGGTAGAATTGCCTGTGCGCAAGGTTTTTGAGCAATCCCAATTGTGTGATTTAGCAGCAGAAATTGACGGTATGGGCGTATTGCAATACACCCCTACTGCGATCGCTCCCCAAAGAGAAAATGCCCCTAAAACTCTGTCCTTTGCCCAATCGAGACTATGGTTTTTAGCCCAACTTGAAGGCACAGGAACCTCGGCTACCTATAATATGTCAACGGCACTGCAACTTGATGGCAAGTTGAATATGGAAGCGTTGCGTGCAAGTTTTGGCTATCTCCTCCAACGCCATGCTATTCTACGCACTTATTTTCCAGCCTTGGACGGAGAGGCGCAAGTGGTCGTCCAAAATCCAGAGGATATCGACGTACTGGTCATCACAGATTTACAGGAACTTGATCCCCACACTCAAGCACAAACCGTACAACGATTATCAGATACCCATGCTCAAGAACCCTTTAACTTAAATACTGGCCCTTTGTTCAAAGCGCAACTGCTACAATTAAGTGAGCAGAAAAATGTGCTGCTCCTCAATATGCACCACATTATTAGTGATGGCTGGTCAATGGGGGTGTTTAAGCGGGAATGGGAACAGGCTTATTCTGCTTTTGCTGCGGGGTCTCCTCCTAATTTGTCACCGTTGCCTATTCAGTATAGTGATTATGCAGCTTGGCAGCGCAGTTGGTTACAAGGGGAGATTTTAGAAAGTCAGCAAAATTACTGGTTTCAACAACTAGGCGATGCGCCCCGATTACTAGATTTGCCTACTGACCATCCCCGTCCAGCACAACAAAGTTACCAAGGTGGGCGGGAGGAATATGGTTTAAGCCATGAACTGACTCAGAGACTCAAAACTATAAGTCAAAAACATGGGGTGAGTTTGTTTATGACTCTGTTGACGGCTTTTAATATCCTGTTATACCGTTACAGCCGTCAAGAGGATTTATGTGTTGGTTCTGCGATCGCTAACCGCACCCATAGCTATACAGAAGCATTGATTGGTTTTTTTGTCAATACATTGGTGTTGCGTAGCAAAATCAAGCCAGAGCAAAGCTTTACTGAGTTACTGCAACAAACTCGTCAAACTTGCTTAGATGCCTATGCTCATCAAGATATCCCCTTTGAGTATCTGGTAGAACAATTGCAACCAGAACGCAGTCTGAGCCATA
This sequence comes from Stigonema ocellatum SAG 48.90 = DSM 106950, assembly GCA_016903675.1. GTDB lineage: Bacteria > Cyanobacteriota > Cyanobacteriia > Cyanobacteriales > Nostocaceae > Stigonema > Stigonema ocellatum. The sequence continues at coordinate 8,385 of JADQBA010000006.1, forward strand.
ACCCGTTATTCCAAGTCATGATAGTGTTGCAAAACACCGACAGGGCGGGGACGAATGTTAGTTTACCAGGGCTTGATATTCAATGGTTGGAGCAAAGCTATCCATTTGCCAAGTTTGACCTGACACTGTATCTTGGCGAAAGGGACGGTCAACTACACTGTATGTGGGAATATGCCACCGATTTATTTGAGGCAGATACAATTCGACGCATGGCGGGACACTTTGAAGTCTTGCTGGAAGCCATAGCCCAAAATCCCCAACAGATCATCAGTACGCTACCCTTAATCACAACAGCAGAAATCCAACAACTGCAAGTTTGGAATCAAACCGATATCAATTATCCTCAAGACCAGACACTGGTGACTCTGTTTGAACAACAGGTAGCACAAACCCCTGATAACATTGCGGTAGTGTTTGAAGATCAAAGCCTGAGTTATCAAGAACTAAACCAAAAAGCGGCGGAGTTGGCGTATTATCTATTAGAACTCAAAAGAAAGCAACAATTACCTAACAACCCATTGATAGCAATCTGCGTAGAGAGATCGCTCTTAATGGTCATTGGCTTGTTTGGTATCCTCAAAGCAGGTGGGGCTTATGTGCCGATTGATCCGAGTTATCCCCAAGAACGTATTCATTTAATACTCGAAGATAGTAATGCTCCTATATTACTAACAACAAAATCCATTAAAAAGCAACTTCCCCTAGAAAAACTGCAAAATACCTGTCAAGTCGTGTTTCTGGAGCAAGAAACATGGGACAATCAGCCACAGGACAATCCCAATTCACAAAGTAGCCCTGATGATTTGGCTTATGTCATTTATACTTCTGGTTCCACAGGACGACCTAAAGGTGTTGTCATTGCACACTCTAGTCCGGTAGCTCTGGTAAAATGGGCGCATTCAGTCTTTAGTGCAGAACAGCTTGCAGGTGTGTTAGCATCAACCTCAATTTGTTTCGATCTCTCCATTTTTGAAATTTTTGTCCCTCTGACTCAAGGTGGTAGTGTGATTGTGGTGGAAAATGCACTCTACATTGAGCAAGCACGCAAAAGTATTGTACCGATGACGTTGGTTAATACTGTGCCGAGTGCTGCTGCTGAACTGCTCAATATGAATGCTATTCCCGCAAGCGTTCAAGTTATCAATTTAGCTGGCGAACCATTAAAAAATAGTCTGGTACAGGCATTATATCAAAACACATCTGCCATCAGAGTTTATAATCTCTATGGTCCAACTGAAGACACAACTTACTCTACTTTTACCAAAGTTGCCAAAAATGCTCAACATGAACCAACTATCGGTAAGGCGATCGCCAACACCCGCATTTATATTCTAGATAGCTACAACCAACTCCTTCCCCCTGGTATTCCTGGGGAACTCTGTATCGCAGGTGCAGGGTTAGCACAGGGTTATTTGAATCGCCCCGATCTTAGCGCTGAAAAATTCATTAATATCAACCTATTCAACCAAACTGAGCGGATTTATAAAACTGGAGATCTAGCCCGTTGGCTCTCTGACAGCAATCTGCAATACTTAGGGCGCATCGATCATCAGGTCAAACTTCGTGGTTTTCGCATTGAATTAGGTGAGATTGAAGCGACTTTAGTCAAACACCCAAAAATTAAGGAAGCTGTTGTTATTGTACGGCAGGACACTGATCTCGATCAACGTCTAGTGGGATATATTGTCCTAACACCAACAGAAAATGACGATCTCCAAGGGCAACAGGTATATCGGTGGCAGCAAGTATTCAATGATACTTACTTCAACTACAATTCACCAGACGATCCAACTCTCAATCTAGCAGGCTGGAATGACAGATATACGGGAGAACCGTATCCCCAAGCGGCGATGCAAGAATGGAGAGATACAATAGTTGACCAAATTTTGGAACTTGAACCAAAACGAGTTTGGGAAATTGGTTGTGGGACAGGGATGTTATTGTTTAAAATTGCGCCCCATTGTCAGCATTATCTAGGTACGGATTTTTCACCTGAAGCATTGCAGTATATTGAACAACATCTAAAACAACAGTCTCTCAACGACAGAGTTACTTTAAAAACCAGTGCAGCTCACCAGTTTGATGGCATAGAGACAAATGCTTATGACTTGGTGATCATGAATTCTGTCATCCAGTATTTTCCCTCCTTGGATTACTTTTTGCAAGTTTTGGAGGGAGTTGTTAAAGCTGTGACAACTCAGGGAACAATCTTTATTGGGGATGTGCGTAATCTCCATCTGCTGGAGGTTTTCCACAGCGCAGTCGAATTTTATCGCGCCCCTGATGAATTATCAATCAAGGACTTGCGTCAACAGATTCAAAAAAGCATTCGCAACGAAGGCGAATTACTGATTGACCCTGATTTCTTTATCGCCCTAAAACAACGATTTCCTCGAATTAGTCATGTGCAAATTCAATTAAAACGCGGTTATGCCCAGACGGAAATGAGCCGTTTTCGTTATGACGTTGTTTTACACTTAGATCAGATAGATACGACCGTTGCGGAACCTGAATGGTTAGATTGGCAAACCCAACAGTTGAATCTGGAAACTATCGAGAGAATTTTAACAACTCAGCAACCGGATTTGCTAGGCATTAAGGGGATTCCAAATCCTCGTCTGACTTCAGAAATGGCGTTGTTAGAACAAATTGCTCAATTAGATGGTACCGTCACCGACTTAAAAGCGGCAGTTGCACAAGCCAAATCAGGGATAGAACCCGAAGCGTTCCGAACTTTAGTGCGAGATTTGCCCTATACTCCTTATATAAAGTATAGCCCCACAGGATTTTCGGATTACGATGTTGTTTTTCAACGGAATATGCCTGGAGAGGTGAAACTACCACGATTTGCGATCGCCAACAATTTGCCGTTGAAACCTTGGCAATATTATGCAAACCAACCGTTACAGTATGGCACCAATCAAGTCGATTCAGCCTTATTAGCTGAATGGCGAGATTTTTTGGGCAAAACTCTCCCCGATTATATGATTCCTAGCCATTTCACTGTGTTAGAAAAACTACCACTGACACCGAATGGTAAAATAGACCGTAAAGCTTTACCTGCGACAGAGACACCAGTTTCGTCAACAGACATTGAATTACCTGTAACAGCGACAGAAAAATTGCTTGCCGAATTATGGGGGAAACTGCTAAAATACCGAGCGATCGCACGCCATGATAACTTTTTCAACTTGGGGGGTCATTCTTTATTAGCAACTCAACTAATTGCCCGTATCCGTAACACATTCAAAGTGGAACTGCCCTTGCGTAAGGTATTTGAGTTCCCCACCCTCAGTGAATTGGCAAATTATCTCGATATCTGCATTTGGGCTAATTTTTCCACCGCAGATATACACCCTTTAACCTCAGACGAAGAGGAAATCGAACTATAGGAATCCTAAATCATTCATGAAAAATTTTCAGTAGGGTGGGCACTACCAGCCCTTTCAAGGTGCAAGTCGTAAGACAAGAATTTCCTTCGTGTCCTTCGCGTCTTCGTGGTTCAAAAAGATTTTTAAACCGCGAAGACACGAAGAACACGAAGAAGAAATGTGAAAATTGGACGTAATTTTCCCAATTTTTTACCCACCTTGAAAGAGCTTGTCCTGAACTCTTTCTCTCTGCGCCTTTGCGACTTTACGCGCGTGCAAATTCATACCGTGATTCAGCAACGCCCAAAAATCAAATATGATTTCTATATGACACAAAATCAGCAAGTGGTTTCTTTAATGCTTCGTCTGCAAAACATGGGCTGCCGAATTTGGGCTGAAGGTGATAAGTTACGGATTCGTACTAGTAAAAACGCCTTAACGACTGAACTAAAGCAGGAAATTCAAACCAACAAAGCAGATATATTAGCATTCTTAAATGCTGCTAGAGCCACATCTTTCATCGCAGAGGAAATTCCCACCTTACCAGATGATGCCCCTAAAGTCCTTTCGTTTGCTCAACAACGCCTCTGGTTTTTAGCGCAACTCCAAGGTTTTTCAGCTAGTTACAATATGCCGATGGCGTTAGAACTAGATGGAAATCTCAATATTGATGCCTTGCGGTCTAGTTTGGCATATCTGCTCAACCGTCATTCCAGTCTCCGGATGTATTTTCCTACAGTAGCAGGACATCCCCAGGTTGTCATCGAAAATTTAGAAAAGATTGAATTTTTAACAATACAAGACTGGCGAAACCTTGATGCACATCCCCAGTGTTTAATCGATACTTATGTTCAAGAACCATTTGACTTAAATATCGGCCCTTTGTTCAAAGCAAAACTGCTACAATTGGGGGATGACAAATATGTGCTGCTGATCAATATGCACCACATTGTCAGTGACGGCTGGTCAATGGGGGTCTTTGTCCGTGAATTACGACAAGTTTATACCGCCTTTGCTCAAGGTCAAACCCCAAACCTTCCTCCCTTGCCTATTCAATACAGTGACTACGCAAACTGGCAACGAAACTGGTTACAAGGGGAGGTCTTAGAAACCCAGATCAACTACTGGAAAAATCAACTCAGCGGTGCTCCCCCATTACTAGAGTTACCCACCGATTATCCCCGTCCAGCATTGCAAAGCTACCGAGGCGAACACTATCGCTACTCCCTACCGCCCGACTTAACTATTGCCATGAAAACTTTAAGTCAACAACAGGGAGCAAGTTTGTTTATGACTTTGTTGGCGGCTTTGAGTGTTCTGCTTTCTCGTTACAGTCGCCAAGAAGACTTATGTATTGGTTCTCCTATTGCTAACCGCACCCATAGCCACACGGAAGGATTGATTGGCTTTTTTGTCAATACCTTGATACTGCGTAACAAAATAAACCCTGAACAAAGCTTTACTGAGTTCCTCCAACAAGTTAGCCAAACTTGTTTAGATGCCTATGCTCATCAAGACATTCCCTTCGAGTATCTGGTAGAACAGTTGCAACCAGAACGCAGTATGAGTCATAATCCATTATTCCAGGTCATGTTAGCACTGGAAAATAATGAAAGTCCTGACCTGAGTTTGCCAGGACTAGAGATTGAATGGCTCCCATTAACCTATCCGTTTGCTAAGTTTGACCTGGCACTTTTGGTCATAGAATCTGATAACCAGTTAAATTTCACTTGGGAATACGCAACGGATCTCTTTGAGAAGAGTACCATAGAAAGGATGGCGGCACAGTTTGAAGTTTTGCTTAAGGGAATTGTTGATCACCCAGGGCAACCGATCAATACCCTACCGTTGATCACAGAAGCCGAAGGTCAGCAACTACAAGACTGGAATCAAACTCAAACTGACTATCCCCAAGATAAAACTCTCGTTGACCTGTTTGAAGAACAAGTTGCCAAAACTCCTGATAATGTTGCTTTGGTGTTTGAATCCCACCGACTTACTTACCAGCAACTGAATCAACTCGCGAACCAACTGGCTTATTACCTGATTCAAAATCACCAAATTCAGCCAGACACCTTAATCGGTATCTGTGTCGAACGGTCGTTGGAGATGATTATTGGTGTACTCGGTATCCTCAAAGCAGGTGGTGCTTATGTGCCGATTGACCCCAGTTATCCACAAGAGCGTATTCAGTTCATGTTACTTGATTGTAGGACATCGGTGTTGCTCACCCAAAGTTTCCTACTAGACCAATTACCCGTAGCTGAACTGGAAAATTCTTGTCAAGTCATTTGTTTGGATGAGGTAACTTTTAGTTCGGAGTTAACCTATAATCCCAGTCCTCAAAGTACCCCAGATAATTTAGCTTATGTGATTTATACTTCTGGTTCCACGGGACGACCTAAGGGTGTAATGATTGAGCATCGAGGGCTGACTAATCTGACTTTGGCGATCGACAAAGTTTTGCTTCTTCAACCCCAAAGCCGTTTACTTCAGTTTGCTTCTTTGAGTTTTGATGCGTCAGTTTGGGAAATTGCTACTGCTTTGGCCGCAGGCGCTTGTTTGTATCTTGCCAAGAAAGAAACATTGTTACCCAGGGAAGACTTAGTGAACTTCTTAACAGAACACAAAATTTCCCATATTACATTACCCCCTTCAGCCTTATCCCTATTACCTCAAGCCGCTTTACCCGATTGGCAAACCATAGTCGTTGCTGGTGAAGCTTGTCCAACACAATTAGTTACCCAATGGGCAACAGGACGACGTTTCTTCAATGGCTATGGTCCCACAGAATCTACGGTTTGTGCAAGTATCGCCCTGTGTCAACCCAATGGCAAAAAACCGCCCATTGGTCAGCCGTTGTCTAATATCCGCATCTATATATTGGATGCTCACAATCAACCATTACCCCCTGGAATTCCTGGAGAATTGTGCATTGCGGGAGTTGGTTTAGCACGGGGCTATGTCAATCGTCCCGATTTGACAGCCGAAAAATTCCTTGAAGTTGAATTATTCAGCAAAACTGAGCGAATTTACAAAACTGGCGACTTGGCAAGATGGAGGTCTGATGGTAACCTTGAATATCTGGGTCGTATTGACGATCAGATTAAACTACGGGGCTTTAGGATTGAACTCGGTGAGATTGAATCGATTTTGTTAAAACATCCATCAGTTAAAGAAGCAATTGTCACCTTATATAAAACTGAGAGCAACCAAAGTTTAATTGCCTATGTAACGGGAATCACCACTGATTTGTCTACCCAATTGAAGAATTACCTCAAATCCCGTCTGCCCGATTATATGGTACCAGCTCAGATCATGGTACTGGATAAGTTGCCTTTAACTCCCAATGGTAAAATTGACCGTAAAGCTTTACCTGCTCCCAATGGTGTCATTGAGGGCTTATATGAAGCCCCGCGCAACGAAGTTGAACAACAACTGGTGCAAGTGTGGTCTGCTATACTCGAACGGCAAGAGATTGGGATTCATGATAACTTTTTCGACTTGGGCGGTCATTCTTTATTGGCGATCAAACTGCTTAACAATATTCAACAGGTGTTTGAGCAACAACTCTCCTTAAGCAGTTTATTTCAGAATCCTACCATTGCTCAACTGGCACAACAACTTTGTAATAGTGAGGTTCAACAGTCCCATCCCGATTTACTGTCACTCCAACCTCAAGGAAATGCAGCCCCTCTATTTTGTCTTCCAGGCGCAAACGGACACGGCTTCTATTTTCGAGATTTGGCAATCAATTTAGGAACTGAACGTCCCGTGTATGGACTCGAAACTCCAGGACGAGACGGTTCTATACCACTCCCTGACTCAGTTGAGCTTCATGCGAGTCAACTGATTTTACTATTACGTCAACAGCAAACCAAGAGTCCATACATATTAGCAGGGTACTCTTCAGGTTGTGCCGTTGCTTTTTCCATGGCTTCCCAGCTCGAACAGCAAGGTGAAACGGTGAGTTTACTAGCTATTTTAGACGCTGGACTGGTTTCTCACCCCAAATATTTTACTCACAGAGCAGAGCTTGATTGGATCTGGCAAACGATTCAACGTATTGAAGTCATAAAGGGAATTTCTTTAGGACTGGAATACGATGATTTAGCCAATCAACCCGATGATCAAGCCCGTTGGGATCTGGCAGCAGAGTATTTATACCGATATAATATCCTCCCGGAACACTCAACCCTCTCCTTACTCAAAACAAATTTGAAAGTGATGAAAGTGCTGACCCTCAATTACGCGAATTATCAGCCTACTCATCCAATTTCTGCCCCCATTGTTTTATTCCGCGCTCAAGAAGTCCAGCAGATTGTTTTGCAAGAACTCCAAGCTATTTCTGATTACGATCTACCGGATTGGGGATGGCAAGCCTATACTCACAAGCCTGTCAAGGTGATTTCAGTACCTGGAAACCACGGTAAAATGCTTTATGAACCCAATGTAAAAATATTAGCCACACAATTACGGTTGACGGTTGACCGTTAACCGTTAACCGTTAACAAAATAGTAAAATACCACAGCTTCAGGAGCCTCAACAGATTTTTACAATATGCAATCCAAAACTGTTCTTAATCAACCCATAACGAATACTCCTTCGGCTTTTACTCAATTTTGGGAGGATGTCAAAGCGATCACAGGGCCTTACTGGTATCCCACCGAGGTAGGTGGAAGAGCATTTTCCGATGTGATTCGTGCGTGGGGGATGCTCTTTCTCCTGATATTATTAATAATTGCGCTCGTGGGTGTAACTGCCTTTAATAGCTTCGTTAGTCGCTATTTGATCGATCTCATTATTGAAAATGAAGATAAAGATCTTACTCAATTTGTTAATACGTTATTGGTTTATGGCGCTGCCCTTGTCTCCGTAACGCTATTAGTAGGATTTTCTAAATTTGTCAGAAAAAAAATCGCTCTTGATTGGTATCAATGGCTAAATAATCATACTTTAGAAAAATATTTTAGCAATCGAGCCTATTATAAAATCAACTTTAAATCCGATATTGATAACCCAGATCAACGTCTATCCCAAGAAATCGAACCCATTACCAGAAACGCTCTCAGCTTTTCCGCTACTTTTCTAGAAAAAGTGCTGGAAATGATAACTTTTTTAATAATTCTCTGGTCAATTTCCCAATTTGTTGCAGTTGCTTTGATTGTTTATACAATCGTAGGCAATTTGATTGCTGTTTACTTGACTCAAGAATTGAATAAGATTAATCAAGAGGAACTCGAATTTAAAGCTGACTACAGTTACGGACTGACTCATGTTCGGAATCATGCTGAATCCATAGCTTTTTTTCACGGAGAAAACCAAGAATTAAATATAATTCAGCGCCGATTTACGAATGTCCTGAAAATTGCTGAACGCAAGATTGATTGGGAGCGAAATAAGGAGATTTTTAGTAGAGGATATCAGGCTGTTATCCAAATATTTCCATTTATAGTACTCGGTCCTTTACAGATTAGAGGTGAAATTGATTTTGGGCAAGTTAGCCAAGCCAGTTTAGCTTGCAATCTGTTTGCTCTTGCTATGGCAGAATTAATCAATGAATTTGGCACTTCAGGACGATTTTCCAGTTACGTTGAGCGTTTAGGTAAGTTTTCAGATGCGTTAGAATTTGTTACCACACAACCAGAGAATGTGAGTACGATTAAAACTATAGAAGACAACCGTCTGGCTTTCGAGGATGTCACCTTACAAACACCAAACTATGAGCAGGTCATCGTTGAAGATTTATCACTTTCTGTTCAACCTGGAGAAGGTTTATTGATTGTTGGTCCTAGTGGGCGCGGGAAAAGTTCTCTATTACGAGCGATCGCAGGTTTGTGGAATGCAGGAACTGGTCGTGTGGTACGACCTCCCCTAGAAGAGGTGTTATTTTTACCCCAACTTCCTTATATACTTTTAGGAACATTGCGCGAACAGTTGCTCTATCCTCAAACAAATCGTCAAATGAGCGATCAAGAACTCGAATTCGTTTTGCAACAAGTTAACCTGCAAAACTTGCTTACCCGTGTCGATGGCTTTGATACAGAAGTTCCTTGGGAAAATATACTCTCGTTGGGAGAACAACAACGTCTTGCATTCGCACGACTATTAGTCACTCATCCGAGCTTTACTATATTAGATGAAGCAACGAGTGCTTTAGATTTGAACAATGAAGGTAATTTATATCGACAGTTACAAGCGACGAAAACAACTTTTATTAGTGTTGGACATAGAGAAAGTCTGTTTAATTATCATCAATGGGTTTTGGAACTATTACAAGATTCCAGTTGGCAACTTGTGACTGTCCAGGATTATCGTCTTCAAAAGGCAAAAGAAATTACTAAGGTAGGGAGTACGGAGTAGGTAGGGAGACCGTAAAAATGTAATATTTATTACCCCCCATCCCCCCATCCCCCCATCCCCCCATCCCCCCATCCCCCCACCTCTTGGTCATGCTAACTAAACAGCAAAGACGACTAATTACTTACGAAAATATTACGATTTACGAACAAACCTATCAATTACCTGTCCTAAAAAATAGCGGAGTAAAAACAGTTCAAACAAAAATTAGAGAACGTCAAAGATTAATTAAAGAAGGCGTTCGATATCGTCATCAGCTTGGGGGGATAATTAAGCGTAAAGAAGAAATTAGTCAGGGAGAAATTTTTGAGGAGATTCAATTATTCATTAAGGACTACAGTGATATTATTGATTTCTTAGAAAATTATAAGGATAGTTATCATCATTTTTTGTTAAAGCTAACGGATGACTTGAAAAAGTTGTTTAAAGAAAAATATCTAGAAATAAAAAATTTAGAATATGAAAGAAGAAAACTAGAAACAAAAAATCACAAAAATCAGAAAATTATTGATGAACTAACATGGGAAAAACAAGAAAATTTTAAAGCAGTTTTACTGTTGAGCAATGCCTACTTTTTAATGATAGAAAAAATAAAATTGCTTGGCGTAGGAATTAAAAAACTGACAGAAGATACCAACAATCAAAAAAAAATTGTTCAGCAAATAGTTAAAGATTTAGAAGTCTATCAAGAGATTTACGAATATCAAAGAAAAGCCCATAAACTCCGTCAAGAAATAGCAAAAATTGCCCAGACTGCAATCAATTTTGAAAATTCTTTACAAGATTACTTTAGTCCTTTTCAATCTTTAATAGATGAAGTAGTAAAAGTAGATGAGTATTTTTACGCAACTGTCGGCGATATTAAAAATTTAGGAGATAATCTTTTGAAGTCTCAGTCAAATTTATTAAGTCTTGAAGAAACCGAGGCAATTTCTGAAACTTTTCTTGATTTTATGGTGACAAGTTATGAGAAAAAGGCAAGATTAAAAGATGCTTTTATTGAATCTCAATTACTAGATTGGCAAATCCATAATTTTGATTTGAGCGAAAATAGCGTCTCTTTAGATAAGAGTATTAATTTAATATCTAATTATATATCCAAGCAACTCACTGATCAAAGAAAAGTGCTAGGTATAGCAGAAGTAAATTTTGTCTCTACAGCGTCTCTATCTTCTGTTGAAGAAACAGGATTGATAGAACTGACTAATAACAGTATTACGTTCACAAAAGAATTTCCCAGCAATCAAAACATCGATTATACTCAACTGGAAAATATCCTTGCGCAACATAAGTGGAAAGAGGCTGACATTGAAACCACTAAATTAATGCTACAAGTCATGAGGAAGAATTATTGGAATGAAGTTTATAAGGAAGATATTGAGAACTTTTCTTGTAAAGACCTCCAAATCATTGATCAACTTTGGGAACAATACAGTTATGGTTATTTCGGCTTCAGTGTTCAGCAAAGTATCTGGAGCGAAATGGGTGGTCAAGTAGACTATGAAACAGAAAAGAGACTCGGCGATCGCCTTGGTTGGCGAAAAGAGGGAAACTGGTTAGACTATGAGCAACTAACTTTTAAATTGTCCCCCATGATACCAATGGGACACCTACCGGTCAAATGGTTACACTATGACTCTACCAACTTGTCCCCAAAATCATCTACAGAAGACCTTTCCATGGGAGCATGGCGGGTGGGGTCTTGGTTAGTTTGGCAGATGCACTTATTCTTTTCTCGAACCAAAATTTGTAACGGAGCCTTAACAATTTAAGTAGTCATGCAAAATTATTTACACATTTATTTAACCAAGCAACTTGACCGTCAGAGTTTTATGGTAAGGCAAGCAGTGATAAATACTTGTCTTGGTAAAATAATGCGATCGCATTTAGTAGCGGAAAACTAAATTCTTAAGCCTCTCCCCGAACTCGCGGGGAGAGGTTTGGAGAGGGGTTCCTATAGATAAAGTTTTTAGCCGGTTACAGTATATTTATAAGCTTCTGTGTGATTTCTACAACGTTGCTGGGGTCATTTGAGTCTTCAGTCTTAACCGCTACATTGAAGGAGTACTGAATTCATTCGGTCTTCAAATTCCAGGAAACTTGTGAAAGCAGCTCTTGAATAGATAGTACTGGTAAACTTACACCAGAAAAATCTGAAATATCGCGAGTCACGATCGCATCTAGTTGATAGAGTATTGCACAGGCAAACTGAACACACAGCAGCTTGCCAGCGAGTCCATTTATTCTTACTAGTGTTTAATAGTTCGATATCTGCCGCGATCGCATCTTTATTTCCAGGTGTTATCGTCCCTAAACATTCAGCAGCTTTCAAACGAGTTTCTTCATCATATTCTGTTTGCAAAAGCTCAATCAATGCAGAAATAGCTGTTGTTTGGTCGTCAATTATCAACTAAAAGCTCACCAGAAATCGTACCTGCTACTGGGTGGGTAATTAACGAGAAAGACGAAGTGATACTTACAGGAAATTATTTTTATAGTAATCTTAATCAAAGATTTGGATTGGGGTATACCGCTCATTAAAGTTGATGGGAGCAACCGGACATTACAAGAAAATGGTTTGTATTTCTCAGTTAATTACAGTCCGTTTCATAATTTTGGCGTTGCGAATAAGCAAAAATAATTCGTAATTCGTAATGACGCTCGAGTACTCGCGCTTCGCTACGCTAACGTAATTCGTAATTAATACTTCAGGGATGAATCTGAGGGTTTGAAACAATGAAAAAAAGTGATATGTGATGAATAAAATACAAAACTGGTTGCAAATCTTGCTAGCTTCGTCGATTTTCCTAGTCTGGACTCACAAATCGGCGATCGCACAAATCACACCCGATAATACTCTAGGTGTAGAAGCTTCCCGACTCACGCCAAATGTGTTGATTAACGGTGCAAATGCAGACAGAATTGATGGTGGGGCGCAACGAGGCATCAATCTTTTTCATAGTTTTAGTCAATTTAATATTAATGATGGACAAAGAGTTTATTTTGGTAACCCATCGGGAGTAGAAAATATTTTAACGCTCTTTGAGAAAATTTTTTAAAAATTCTTGTGCCACTTTATCCGGCACTTTTTCTCGCAGTAGCTCCTATTGTATCGCTGAGCAAGCTGCTCATGCGGATTCGATTGCCTGCGATCGCACATAACCCCTAACCGAACCGTATTGGGAGTGCAAGTGTTTCAAGCTGCCATTGGTCACAAGTTAAGATAAAAGCACTTTATTATATTCTAGAGTGATGATTTGTTCGTAGTGAGGACTTTAGTCCTCGTATTTTTGCGGACTAAAGTCCTCACTACAAACCCATCAAAGTTGACTTGCCAGAGTATTAGTTACACCGCTTAACTAACAGCATAGGTTGGAAAAATTTTTGCCTGCTTGAACTTAATATAAACATGCTGCTCCTCCTTGATATTAAGCTGATTGAACTGATCTCGGCTCAAGTAAGCGTTCACCGTCTCCCCAGACATGAGAACCAATTCCACCCGGATTTCCCAACCCAGGTTGATAATACGATAAACCTTGACAGATGTAGTCGCATCATCAGGACTGGTCTGAATCACAACATCATGGGGGCGCAAAAAGATCTGATCAGTTGTAGCTGTTACCAAACTTTTGTCTGGTAAAATGTCAGCATTACTAGGAAGAACATTCACTGGACCAATAAAGCTCATAACGAACGGCGTTGCTGGGTGGTCATAAATCTCAGCCGGGGTACCTATTTGCTCTACCCGACCTTTATTCATCACCACAATCTGATCTGAAACTTCCATCGCTTCCTCTTGATCGTGGGTGACAAATACAGTTGTGACATTCACTTCCTCATGTAGTTTTCGCAGCCACATCCTTAATTCCTTCCGGACTTTGGCATCTAACGCCCCAAAGGGTTCATCCAAAAGCAAGATTCTCGGCTGAACTGCTAATGATCTTGCTAACGCTACCCGTTGGCGTTGACCACCAGAGAGTTGGTGAGGGTAGCGATCGCCAAACCCCCGCAACTGTACTAACTCCAAAAGTTCCTCCACTCGCTGTTGAGTCTTGCTTTTCGGAACCTTGCGGATTTCCAATGGAAAGGCAACATTCTCCCGCACTGTCAAGTGCTTAAACAGTGCGTAGTGCTGAAACACAAAGCCAATCTGGCGTTTTTGCACCGACTTGTAAGTGGCATTTTCACCATCCAGCCAGATTTCACCTGAATCAGGCTCCTCTAATCCCGCAATCATTCGCAGCAATGTCGATTTTCCTGAACCAGACGGACCCAAAAGCGCCACCAGAGAGCCAGTTTTCACGAATACACTCACACCGTCAACAGCATGGAAAGAGCCGTATAGTTTTGATACGTTCTCAACTGCAATGCCCATAGTCATCCTCTTACAGAAATTGGTATATATTATAAATACGGCACATCTATCGGAATTAGGGTCTTAAACCACAATGTTGTTATCATCCCCTTTTCCTACTCATTCTCATGAAAACATCACAAAACATTTTAAGCCCCGCTCATCACTATCACTGAAGGAGAATAGTCTTTGGAAAATCGAAAAAGGAGTGGTGCGGACTGTGACATGGCATCAAGACGGTACGATCGTCACTCTGGGAGTGTGGGGAGCAGGAGATATTGTCGGCAGAGCTTTATCGAAGGTCGATCCCTATCAGATTGAGTGCTTGACCAAAGTAGAAGTGTCAATCCTGCCTCTAAAAGAGTGGTATCCACTGACAGAGGTTCTGTTTGCCCACATCCAACAGGCTGAAGAATTGATGGTGATTCGCAGCTATAAAACAGTGGAAATAATGCTCATGAAACTGTTAGGTTGGTTAGCTAAAAAGTTTGGTCGTGAAGTTGAAACTGGACATCTCATTGATCTGCGCCTCACTCATCAAGATATTGCTGACATGCTGAACTCTAATCGGGTGACAATTACCCGTGTCCTCATCAACTTAGAGGAGCAGGGTTTGATTGACCGTCTCCCCCTGCATCGGATAGTGCTCAAAGAGGAGGAACTTTGGCACTATGAGATTTAAATTTTGTTAGTTGTTGGTTGTTGGTTGGCACTAAACACCAAACAACAACCAACTAACCATTACCAAATACCAGTTTTGCTCTCATCCCAGATTTCCAGACCCAAGTCATTGAGATAGTGAAGCGCACTGTCAATTTGTGCTGCTGTGCCTTGTAAATCTAAGTCAAACCAACCATCTCCAATGGCGTTGGAGCCTAAAATAGCAGCAGAGATGTTCACCGTCAAACCATAGTCAGAAACTAGACGAGAAATCACAGGTTCTTGGTGATATTCCTTAGGAATCCTTAAACGAATCCGTTTATGGGTGAGCGTGTTGTCAGTAGTCATAACTTTTACTATTTCAGATTTTTTTACCTGTTTTCCGTTCCAAAATCTCCTTCAACACCAAAGTCACCACTGCTAGCAAAGCTAATAGTACCGCAGCAGAGTAAGCTGCTTCCGTTTCATATTGTTTGTAAGCTTCCTCTACAAATAAAGGTAAGCTTTGGGTTTTATTGGCAATGTTTCCGGAAACCACAGAGACAGCACCGAATTCGCCCATTGCTCTAGCATTGGTCAAAATTAAACCGTAAAGTAAGCCCCAACGGATATTTGGCAGGGTGACGCGCCAAAATATCTGCCAATCGTTTGCACCCAGGGTTTTAGCCGCCTCTTCCTGATCGCTACCTATCTCTTCTAAAACAGGAATCACCTCACGAGCAACAAAAGGCATACTAACGAACGCTGTAGCTAGCACCATGCCTGGAAAGGCAAAGATAATCTTGATATCATATGATTCAAGAGCGCCACCAAACCACCCCAGTCGGCCATAAAGTAGCACAAGCATTAACCCAGCCACCACTGGGGAGATGGAAAAAGGCAGGTCAACAATGCTGAGTATGAGAGTGCGACCGGGGAATTTATGACGGGCGATCGCCCAAGCCGCACACAACCCAAACACTGTATTGACAGGTACAGCAATTATAGCCAATAACAGCGTCAGCCGAGCTGCATTCAGAAAGTCGGAGCGCGTCAAGTTAGATAGAAACGGACCTACTCCTTGTTTGAAAGCTTGGAAAAAGACATTAAGAGCAGGAATATATAGCACTAAAACTAAATACCCCAGCACTACCGCAATCAAAAATACGGCTTCCCGATTCCTCGGCTGACTTCGCTTTTGATTGGTTTCTTGTGCTGTGCTTGTATGCAAGCGAGGTGGCATCTCATCGCCGTCATTTTGAGTCATATCTTCGTCCCCAAGCTTGTAAGAAATTAATTGCCAGCAGCATCACCAAGGAAATCACCAATAGCACGATGCCTATGACAGTTGCACCGGAATAGTCATACTGCTCTAATCGCTGGAAAATCAGCACAGGTGCAATTAAATCTTTGAACGGGGTATTAGAAGAAATAATTACGGTAGATCCATACTCCCCAACTGCACGGGAAAAACCCAAAGCAACACCAGTTAAAATCGTGGGAAACAATGGTGGGAAAATCACCTTCCAAAAAGTTTGCCATTGAGATGCGCCTAAACACCAGGCAGCTTCTTCAATTTCATTTTCCATTTCCTGAAGCACAGGTTGCACAGTCCGCACCACAAACGGCAGTGAGATAAAAATCATCGCCACTGCTACCCCCAGAAGGGTGAAAGATATCTTAATGCCCAGTGGTGCCAACAGCGAACCAATCCAGCCGTTATCGCTGTAAACTGTTGCCAGGGTTAGCCCTGCTACCGAAGTAGGCAGGGCAAATGGTAAATCTACTGAGGCATCAATGAACCGTTTTAACGGGAAGTTATAGCGGACTAAAACCCAGGCGATGAGAGTACCAAAGACTCCATTAATTAGGGCAGTCAGCAATGAAGTCACAAAAGTGACATTGTAAGTTGCCAGTGCTATGGGACTAGTGGCTATAGCCCAAAACTCAGCCGGAGTTTTAGTACTCGCTTTCACGAACATGGCAACAATGGGGATAAACAACATCACGGTCAAATATCCCAGGGTAATTCGCCATGTCCAAGGAATTTGGGATAACCGACGCACAAAAGTCTTCCAGCCAGGAGACTTCTTAGGAATCAGTTTTCGAGAAGGCGATGGAGGAGAGGATACCGTCATAGGGAAGCAGGGCGAGTAGTATTTTTTGACATCCAACAACTAACTAATTACTTTTTGTTGTTTTTTGTTTGAATTTGGTCAAAAAGAGCGCCATCTGCAAAGAACTTCTTATCGATAGCATTCCAACCACCGTAGTCAGCAACTGTACCTAGGTTTTTGACCTTGGGATATTTGTCTGCAAGCTCTTTGGTTTGTGCTACTGTCTCATCTACAGGTCGGAATCCGATTTTGGCAAACTCTTGTTGTGCTTCTGGAGTAAACAAGTATTTGACAAAGGCTTCGGCAACTTCGCGGGTACCATGTTTATCGACATTTTTGTCCACCACTGCAATGGGATTGTCGATAGAGATGTTCACATCAGGCACAATATAATTCAGCTTCCCGCCCTTTTGTTGTGCCAAGAGAATCTCATTTTCGTAGTTGATCAGAGCATCTCCCTGACCCTGCTTGAGAAATGTGTCCGAGGCTTCGCGGGCATCCTTAGTCAGAATTGGCACATTTTTGTAAACTTTAGTAACAAAATCAGTGGCTTTAGTATCATCTCCGCCAGTTTTAATGACAGAATTCCAAAGTGCCAGGAAATTCCAGCGAGCAATGCCTGAGGTTTTGGGATCAGCGGTAATGAGTTTTACACCGTCTTTTGCCAAATCAGTCCATGTTTTGATACCTTTAGGGTTGTTTGGGCGAGTCACTAGTGCGGCAACAGTTTTGGAAACAATGGCATTGTTTGGGACTTTTTTCTCCCATCCAGGCTGAATTAGTCCCGCCTTTTCAATCTTTTGGGTGTCGCCAGCTAGTGATAAATGGACAACATCTGCTTCTAAACCATCGATGACAGCACGAGTTTGAGAACCAGAACCGCCATAGCTTTGCTTGAAGGTAACGTTTTGGTTATGTTCTTTTTTCCAATTGTCTACAAATTTAGGAATTATGGCTTCGTGAGCGGCTTTTGTGACAGCAAAGGAAACGAGGGTTAGTTCAACATCCTGCTTGTTAGCAGCAACAGGGCTAGCACTTTTGTTAGCAGCTGAACCACCATTGGTAGAATTGCTCGGATCTCCACTAGAACAGGCTGCGATCGCCAACGAAAAGGTTATTCCCACCAAAAAGAGTGAAACAAAGCCTTTTAACGAATTCAGCTTCAGCCTGTTAGTAATTTTTTCAGTAAGCAACCCTAAGTTTTTGAAGACAACCTGCCACAATTTCATGTTATTTCCTGGTTGACAATTACGGTTTTCGTGTATGAATAGAGGATTTTAAGGTGATTTTATCTTACATTAAGAACAGCTAAAAAGACAAGAGAAAATCTTCACTTTATCGATAGGAAAAGTGACAATAGTTTTAGGTTAGTAATAAACTGTCCGAAGCGAGGGTAACGGAGTGAAGCGAAGCAATAAGCGACCAAAACAAGATTGCTTCATTCAGTCGGCGCGACCTTCGCTTCGGACAAAATCATCATGACCGAGAAATATTGGGAAAAGTGCGCCCCTACCACAGAACTACTGACTCGCAAACCGCTATAGTTATGCAAATTTGAGGGGCAACCCGTCCTGAAAAACCAATAGTTCTCCAGGCTGGATTGGCGTCCAGATTTCGTTATCGGTGAGGGGGGTAGTGGCGATGACGGCGACGCGATCGCTCTTACGAGTCAACTCCTGAAAATCAACGCTTACGTCCTCATCAATCAGATGGGCAGCGGCAAAGGGTGCTTGACGCACAATATAGCTTAGCTGAGTTGAGCAGTGGGTAAAAAAGTGTTCTCCATCTGAGAGTAAGTAATTAAAAATACCTTTATCTGCCAAACTTTGCGTAACATCCTTTAGCACTGAGTACAGTTTGTCTAAGGGAGGCTTACTCTCAGGAAAATTTTGGCGTAGTACTTCTAGGATAACACAAAATGCCCTTTCACTGTCAGTTTGACCCACTGACCGATAAAACTCCCCACCTTCGGGATGAAAATCCAGCAGATTGCCGTTGTGTGCAAACACCCAATACCGTTCCCATAGTTCCCGGACGAAGGGATGGCAGTTTTCTAAGGCAATTTTACCTTGAGTAGCTTTCCGGATATGAGCAATCACATGGGTAGAGTGGATGGGATAGCGTCGTACTAAATCAGCTATGGGAGAAGCGATGGAAGGTTTGGCATCGATAAAAAGCTGACATCCCTTTTCTTCAAAAAAAGCAATACCCCAACCATCTCGATGATCGTCTGTCTTTCCTCCCCGCGCCGCAAAGCCCTCAAAAGAAAAGCAAATATCTGTTGGTGTATTACAGTTCATTCCTAGCAGTTGGCACATGGATGTTGAAGCTCTCAACTTTAGACGAATGGCTGTGATATCAACATACTTCAAAATGAGTCAACTGATCTGGCACTATTGCTTCAATTTAGTCTATGGATTGTTGAAATTGACTGTTAGCTTCTTGTATCTCTGGAAACGCTCAATTTTAACACAATATCCTTCTTTAAGGGCAGATAAGACAAGCTATAAAGCTGTAAAAATAGGTATATCATCTACCAACTTATATCTTGCACCATCGTCTTGTTGCGAAAATAAAACCCGAAAAAGCATATAATTTCGTTGGGTGGGCACTGCCCACCAGCCCTTATTGAGAATGTGCAAGATGTCAGCTAAGCTACTTTTTAAATGTAATAAATGTGTTAATAATATCACAATTAAAGTTCTAGGAGTTCACCAGGAAGATGTTGCAACCCGGTTTCTTGAACCTCGAAAAGTTCTGGGCTAGTAGTCGATGTTATTAACTGTGAGAGATTTGTAGTAGTGCTGCTCGATTTCAAGCACGCTTTGTGCTTACTACGAACTTTCACAACCCCACAAAACTAATGACATGAACTGCTAGTTTGCTCTGGATGGTAGCTTCCCTCTTATCCATCTTTTGGAGTAAGAATCAGTCTGCTTTACTCAACCTATTCTGTGCAGGAGTGTGTTTTTCATGTCCAAATTTGGTTCGTCATCCTCTTTTTCTTATCAAGGCTTGCCCATCGAGTATGATCCTGCCACTGGACTAGTTTGCCTCACTGATTTGTGGCGTGCACAGTGCAGCCCAGCTATTGACGTACTCCCCATGCCTAAAGGCAGGGGATTCTTTAAGAAGTTTTGCCATATTTCTTAAAGTTCCGATTGTCGGCAGAAAACTCAGAAGTATCAAAGAGGGACATCTGAACAAACTGCCCGTAGGCATGGTTCCTGGACTCAACACACTCAGGTATTGATAACTTCCGAGGCGTAACTTTCCCACCGTCCGCAGGTAGGGTCTTTTGATTTTGTGGGAAGACCAATCCCACCCTCTTGGATATTATCCGAGAAGCTTTGGTGTCTGCGTGAGAGGTGTGTTTACACACGACGCAAAGAAACTTTTCGCCCTCGCGGTTAGACTTGTCTACATGACCGCATGATGGGCATTCCTGTGATGAATATTTTGCCGGAACTGGTACTACGGGCTTACCCGCCTTGAGTGCAAGCCAAGCGATTTTGCTGAAGATGTCTCCCCATGCGGCATCTTGAATAACGCGATTCAACCCAGTTTTTTGGCTTCCTCCGTTGCGTTTATAGCCACCATTACCATCGTGTTTAGGCTTGGCACGTTTAACCATGTTTTTGATATTGAGATCTTCGCGACCTACAACATCAGCAGTCTTAACAATGGTGGACGCGACTTGCCAGTTATATCCATCTCTGGACTGAGCGATTTTGTGCTTTTGTTTAGCTAATTTCGTAATCGCCTTAATTTTGTTCTTAGAACCTTTCTGTTTACGACTGATAGCGCGTTGCCGCATCGCCAACCTACGTGCTTTACGAGTGTTGGTTGCCGTTCTCTTATTTTCTTGAAAACTACCATCTGACAGTGCTACCAGCTTGTTGATACCAACATCAATCCCAACAACGGATTTACACTCATCTAGCGGTTTCAATTCCGGTAACACGAGAGGAATATCAACCAACATTGAGATATACCAGTTACTGCCCTCACGCTTAATAGTGCAAGTTCTTAAATCCTGAATCAGAGATAAATCACGGCTATTGTGAAACTTAACGTCTCCAATTCCCGGTAGGTAGGCACTAGCATAATTCTTGCGAATGTTGCGTAATAAAACACGACCAGGCTTGTATTCAAAGGAGTCTAGTCGTCTTAGGAACTGTGGAAATCCTCTTTTATGTTTCCAAAAGTTTGTATAGGCGGTATCGAGATTAGCAATATTACGCTGCAAAACACATGAATCAATTGCAGCAAAACTGTCCAATGATTGACGCAGTTGAGACGTAATTTTCATCTGAATACCAGATGCTGAGTCCCACCCCTTATTAGTTGATAAGACTTTCTTGGTTTCTTTATCTCTAATTTTGGATTCCTTAAACGCTAATTCTAAATTTTGAGGAATGACGCCATGTTTCAGTACTGGACACGTTAGGGGGCAACAAGAGCCGTATTCTATCTTTGAATCTAGTTCACAGTATGACCCATAAGCATAAATGATTTGTTGGTCAGCAACAGCATTGTTAGTTTCAAACCCGTCTTTACGTTCCCGTAAAGCATAATTACGATGTTTTCGCAATGTTACTAACCAATCTTCAAGAGTCGCCTCTTGTTGCTGGTTGGGTAACAACTTGAAATTCCATCGTATCTGCACGTTCTTTTCCTACACAGCTTTTATAGTTTACACTTAGAGTGTACACACTCTCTAACGTTTATGTCACGGGGTCTTCCACGTAGAAAAATGAGCCAGCCTTATTACAACGAATAACCTACTACGCCGACAGACCCACGAGCGAAGGCTGGCTCATTTTTCAGGGGACAATGCGTCAATACCCAAAGGCAAGAAAAAAATGAGAAACCAACCAGTCTTGCACGATGAAGTAAAAACACGGCACAATATCACAGTGACACCATCTGCATGGCTAAAATTGAATAATGAAGCTAAAAAGCAATGCACAAGTGTTAGCGAATTAATCGAAACATGGGCAAAAATATTTGACGGCGACTAAAGTCGCTTTCCGACTTGACCCCATGCCTAAAGTCAGGGGCTTGCGTCTCGCTTTTCGGTCAACGTCCCCTTGCATGGGTAAGGCTGGAAGCCACTCAAAAACTACTCAAGCAAGTGGCAAAACAAACGAGCGCAGACCCGTTGTGGTCAGAACGACAGCATCCCGGACAAGAGCCTAAAAACTTGATAGTGGCAATTCCGGGCATTTTAGAGACAACTAAAAAAGATGGAGACCTTCGTACCTACGCTACAACGGATTTAGTGGTGGTGTATGCTCGCTACCTGGCGCAGGAATGCTATGAGTGGGCGCTAGCAAACCTAGCAGAAGAAACTGCCTCAGTGGAGGAATGGTTAGCCCATCAGTCTCAGAGAGATTTGCAGAAGCGGCGTAAAGTCTTTACCAGGCGAGCAGTTATTGCAGCAGGCTGGTCAATCCCGGTAGTGTCTGCATTGGCACTGAACCAACGGGCAGCCGCACAAGTTTCAGCAGGGCGTGGCAGGACTACTAGCACTACCACCAACACAACCAGAACCAGAACCGGAACCGGAACCGGAACCGGAACTAACCCAACCGGAACCGGAACCGGAATCGGAACTAACACAACTGGAACCGGAATTGGAACCGGAACCACTGGTCGTTAGTGACACCGCTCACGCGGCGAAATAGTCAGCTTTTCTCAAAGATGTCAAGGCGATTTTCATTTGGGTCGAATATACCTCGCATCATTAGATATGGTACCTTTGTGCCTGAGCGGGGTTTTCTCTGTACAAATACCTAGCAGGGATGAAAATTTGCTGAACCCCTCCTTCTATTGGACAATGCCTACTCTGTGGACTACTTCCTGCCAAGGCAGCAACTCTGACAGAGTGCTGTACCAGTCACAACCTCCAGAAGTGCAGCTACTACTTTGTTGCGCCCGAACTTTCATCAATACAGCAACAGCGGAAATCATCGAAACCCTCTGCTATGGAGACTTAGAGTGGACCTGGTTGCTGTCGTTGGCTGCCCAGAATGATGTTACCAGCTTGCTCTATCAAAGTCTTCAGGACACCTGTCCCGATGTGGCTCCTGCACCAGTCATGGACCAACTTCGCCAAGACTTCCAGACCTGCACCCTCAATACTCTGTTCTTCACACAGGAACTGTTAAAGCTTCTCCGATTGTTTGAGGTACATCACATTCCTGTTTTGCCTTACAAAGGTCCTGCCCTTGCCGTGGCTCTTTATGGTAATCTGTCGTTGCGTCCCTTTTGTGACCTAGATCTGTTAATTCATCCACAAGACTTGATCAGGGTGAAACATCTGCTAGTCGCGGAGGGGTACGATACCCTTGCTGTGGAGGATGTTCAGGAAGCGGCTAACCTCTGGTCAGATAGTGAGCGAGACTTTGTGCGGCACGATGGTAAAGTTGTTGTGGATCTGCACTGGCGGATTACGCCCAGGTTCTTCCCCTTTGAACTGTCTGTTGAGAAGCTATGGGAGCACTGCCAACCCCTGTGTTTGCTATCCACTACAGTTTCGACTCTCGCACCCGAAGACCTTTTGCTAGCGTTGTGTGCTCACGGGGGGAAAGAGTGCTGGGGTAAGCTGAAATGGATTTGTGATGTGGCAGAACTGATCCGAACCTATCCAAACTTGGATTGGAACCAGGTGCTGACTCAAGCAAAGCAGTTGCACAGCCAAAGGATGCTGTTGCTAGGGGTAGGGTTAGCGTGGCAGTTGTTAGGGGTACGGTTACCAGAGACGGTGCTGACAGCAGTCCAGAAAGACCGTGCCATTCCGATGCTCATGCAGCAGGTATGCAGCTACTTATTTGGGTCACAACCGGGGCAATCTCGCCAGTTTTCCCCCACTCAGTTCCGATTGTGGGTGCGCGATCGCCCTTCCGACCAAATACAGTATTTAGTTTGGAGGCTGTTCGTGCCAAATGTACGCGATCGCCAGCTTATTGTTTTGCCCAAGCCCTTGACTTTTTTCTATTACCTGCTTCGCCCCCTAAGATTACTTGGGGAGAAACTAGGATTCATTCATCGGCGTACCCTTGGCAGTAACCACCCTGATGGACATCAACCAGCAGCAACTGTTGAGCCTGATATTGATTGGGCTACTGCACGTCCTTTGTGCAAACGCCTCGATGTTTACGATTTGAGTGACGAATTGCTGATCTACAGCAGCGATCAGGAATTGGGCATTACCCTTAACCACTCCTCCAAACAAATCTGGCAACTCTGCGACGGCACTCACACCTTAGAAGATATGGCAACTGTATTGAGTCAAAAGTTGGGGTGTCCAGGGGAGGCATTACTGGAAGATATCTGCACAACTGTCATGCAATTTTACAACTTACGCTTGTTGGAAAGATTGTAGGTGCTCCCATGAACTTGTCACCACTATACATCACCTTCGGAAAACATCAGGTCATGGTTGACACACCAATTGTTGATGTCCACACCACCCTAAAGGGATGGTTCCACGCCATGCTGGAACCACAACCATCCTTAGTTGTACGCCAAGTAATTATAACACAGTCAGCCGGAAACTACATCATCCAGTCCGGCGAGATAGTGCATGAATCTACAACAGAAAAGATGTGGTTGTTACAAGCAGTCAAATATGAAGTTGTCATGGGGTTAGTACAGGCACGTCCAGATCTGCTGTGGTTTCATGCCGGAGCAGTAGCAAATGACACCCAAGCAGTGGTTTTTGCCGCTCCTGGTGGTGGCGGCAAAAGTACCCTGGTCACGCAATTGTACCAGCAAGGATGGCGTTACTTGTCCGATGATGTGCTACCTTTGGAGTTAACCACCGGAAGCATTCTCCCTTTTCCTCAAACTCCGAGAGTGCGGCAGAACACTGGCGAACTAGTGCCAAGCGATCGCCTATCGGAACTGCCAAAGATTGATGTCACTCTCGATTTGGCTGTGATCTGCCGTTTGCCTTTACCGATTGGGGCGATGGTATTTCCCAAGTTTGATAGGCACACAAAGGCTGAAATATTACCCTGCTCCCCTGGAACTGCTGCTCTAGAATTGCTACGTAATTGCATCAACTTTACAGACCACAAACAGGCTGCTGTTCAACAGATCTGCGAGATAGTTAAACATATGCCTGCCTTTGAGCTATCATTTTCTAATATAGATTGTGCGCTCAAGTGTCTTGCCGAGATTGGTCTAGGAGAGTTCCCTCTAAATTAGCTCCTTCTAAATTAGCTCCGCTCAAGTTAGCATCATTTAGGTCAGCTTGACTCAAATTTGCATCTGTCAGGTCGGCTATCGCTAAATCCGCTCCACTTAAATCAGCTCCATCCAGATTAGCGGCATTCAAGTTCGCTTCATTCAGGTTCGCTTCGCTAAGGGTTGCACTTGTCAGATTAGCTACAGTCAAGTCAGACTGTCTCAAATCAGCACTGTCAAGGATGGCTTCGTCTAAAATTGCTCCATCCAAGATAGCTCCATTTAGGTTAGCACCGCTGAGGTCAGCTTGTGTTAAATTGGCACCATTGAGGTCAGCCTGACTAAAGCTAACTTGCCGAAGATTTGCCTTGTTTAAATTGGCTCCATCTAGAATAGCTTTGTCTAAAATTGCTCCACTGAGATTGGCTCCTTCCAGATTAGCCTCACTCAAGTTAGCTCCTGTAAAATCCCTAACGCCTGTTGCATATTGTGAGAGGAGTTCTGATGCTTTCATGAGTGTATTACCTCCCGATGTTTCACTAAAACAATTGAGTAAAAAATCTCTGTCTACACAAACAAAGTCTGCAAGGCAAGAACTTGTGCAGCCTGTGTTTTAAAAAATGCATTTCGTAGATCCTAACTTATTATAGCGGTTCTGGTGTTGAATCCCATACAGTCAACAGCCCTCACCCCTACCCCTCTCCCAAGCGCGTGTGTGAGGGGTGCCCGAAGCGGGCGGGCGTAGGGCTGTATGTGACTCAAACGAGAACCGCTATATTATTGTAGCGATCGCTGTGTTTGAATTGCTCATGGGTAGGGGAGTGCGATCGCGTTGCTTAGAAGATATCGACTCAAAAAGGTGTACTTATACACTTTTTTCAGCTTGCTATAGGTGAATGGCACGCTTGTAATCCTTGAGCGGGGGCTGACACACCAGACGCGGTGACGCGGTGATGCGGGGAAAATTGCATCTGGTGCGTAGAGAGTTTCTCCCCTCTGGTGCGTCAGTCTCAACCCAAAACAAGCGTGCCATTCTTCTATAGGTGTTGCTCTATTGTCTAATCTTGCGTTTTATTGCAGGAATTCTCTAGCTTTGGTAAAGCTTAGTATTCTAAAAATAGCAGTCTCTTTAGTTAGCACCTGAAGGAGAAAAGTATGAAAGATAAATCAGACTTTTCGCTTTGGAATAAGAATTGGCAGCTTGAGTCACAGCCTCAAATTGATGCACCCGCAGAACAAAACAAATGTAACTGCTCCTGGGCACAAGTCGCACGCCACATACAACTGTCTTCTTGCCAGAACTGCAGATCACTGGTTCAAGAGAATGGTGATCGCCTTTTTATTCTTCCCCTAATATTTGGAGAGCGATCGCGCTCTCTATGTCCACTGCGAGTGCTAGACTCCTGAGAATCCGTAGACGCTCTTAGCGGCAACCCTGTGGCATCGACACCTCACGCTACCCAATCCTTTAGGGCTACTGATAGGGAAGACGCGTGGGGGTGGGGGGTGCGATCGCCCTCAAAATGTTCATATAAATGGAGATGCAATCGCACTTGCTGTTATTCTTGGAAAGAGCGATCGCAAATCTTAATCATTCTCAAACCGATAAAAAGAGCGATTGCCCGAAGGGCAGTGGCAACGCCTATCGCACTCTGGCAAGGTCTACTCATGAATTGCACCATCAGGCATGATAGCGCCAGTGAGCTTTGCTTGTTCCAAGTTCGCTCCACCTAGTTTTGCATCTTTAAAGTTAGCTTTTTGTAAATTTGTACCTTGCAGGCTTGCCCCACGCAAATTGGTTGAAGTGAAATCTGCCCCATTCAAATCTTGATTGCTTATATTTACTCCACAAAGATTAGCTTCACTCAAATTTACCCCACTCATTGTTACAGAGTAAATGCTTGCACCTAGCAAATTTACGCCTATCAAGTTAGCACCTTTTAAAATTGTCTGTCTTAATGTTGTTTGGGTCAAAATTGCTTTACTCAATTCTGCTCCAGTTAGGTTAACTCATATCTTGCACCATCATCTTATTGCAAAAAAAACAGCCTAAAACCCTGATTATTGCGTAGGGTGGGCACTGCCCACCAACCCTTATTGAGAAGGTGCAAGATGTCAGTTAACAGACTCTAAATTTGCCTGACTTAAGTTAGCCCCTTGCAAATTTGCCCCAGTGAGGTTAACAGATTCTAGCTTGGCTTGACTTAAGTTAGCTCCTTGCAGATTTGCGCCAAATAGGCTGACGTTTTTCAAAACAGCACCTGCTAAATTAGCATTTTTTAATGTTGCATTAGGAGCAATCAAATATGCTCCTGCTGAAGCCGGATCAAAATTTGTAGGGAAGATGGTATTCTCATCATAATAGCTATACTGTAAATTAGCAGCATTAAGGTTGGCGAATTCTAGATTTGCTTTCAAAAATCTTACTTTGCTAAGATTGGCATTACTTAAATCTGCTCTTATCAATGTAGCTTGCTCCATATTTGCTCCGCTTAAATTCGCTTTCCTAAGATTCGCCTCACTAAGGTTTACCCCCAATGCCAAATCTGCCCCACTAAGATTGGATTCATTTAGGTTAGCCTGACAGAAGTTTAATCTAATTAGTCTGCTTTTACTCAAGTTGGTTTTTTTTAGGTTTGCTCTGCTCAGATTTAGATCGGTAAGAGTTTGTCCACTCAGATTGACTCCAGATATATTAATCCCTGTAAAATCCCGTTGTCCTGCTTTATATCGGCTCAAAAATTCTTCAGCACTGATGGGTTCCCCCTGACTTTCCTCCTCAGCTGCATAAATTCTATCTAACAAAAGCATCATTCTCTCTACTTTAAATTCTTCATCACTCAACGTTGTAACTGTTTGCTGTTTTTGAGTATCTGTATGGATGTTTTGTTCATTTTTAGCAGCGTCCGTATCTACAGGAACAGCAACTGTTTGTACCAGTGCTTCTTTTGGCTGTTGTTTTAATAATGATGGACGTTTTTGAGGCCACCCCATTTGGCGCATTCTTTTGGCTCTTTTCCTTTCAGCATTCTCAAAATTCACTGCTTCATTTGGTGTGCTAATCATCTGAGTATTATCTAAACTCTTGTTCAGAGCAGATAACTGATTAAAGCGCTGTTGTAACTCCGTAACTTGTGCGGTTAATTGCGCCATCTCTTGCTGCAAATTTTCAACCAGCTGTAGTTCAGGTCTGGTATTAAATTCTTCTTTAAACTTATCTACATAGCGTTTGAGCCATTTGCTAAATATTCTACACATAGAATTTTTTTTGAGTCATGATCAGATTTGTGGGAAATGCGATCGCAGCTTACCAAGAAATGCGCTCTTGCCCTTCCTCTTCTAAATTTTTAGCACGTTCAAACCGCGAAATCAATTCTTCAATAATGCGCGGGTCATTAGTTCGCAGTCCCACCTCACGTTCACTACCAGAATCTCCAGAAGTTAAAAAGTTGTGACTGCCGAGCATCGCCCATGAGCGATCGCATACCAAAAACTTCTCATGAGTTCCCAATAATTTCATGAGCAACCCTTTACAATTTATAACCAACTGTAGTGTTTAGGAGATTTCATTGAAAACCTCGGACATCATTCTTATCATCAAGTAGTATGATTTTTAACTACGATATTTATCCAGAGAGGTGTTTCCTGTGTTATTGCAGCCTATAGCCTCTCTTAGAACACGTTTTAAATCATCAAAGATAGGTAGTTGCTGAATCTCTTGGCATAGCTTGCTTCTCGATTCACCGTTGCTAAGGCGTTGTATATAAATGGCTATCAGTAGCGCTTCAAGACCAAACTTAGAAAGCATATCAGCTGCTATACCCACAATCCCAAGTAATGATAAAATGGCTGAATCAGTGCAACCAGGTTTGGAGGTGTTCCAAAATGTTGGTAAGACACTGAGTGATGTAACAGCCAACACTGTTGGGTTTACTGCTTCTAGTGTCGCGTTCGCGCTTCGCGTGCCGAAGGCATCGCCGATGCTCTCAAAGACCTTCCAAGAACAGCAGAAGAATTAACTAGAGAAATGCCTAAAATTGCGAATAGGCTAACGCACCGGGCGGGTTTGCGAGTGGGAGACGCACCTAGGTCGGATGCAGATGTGATGAAGCTGTTTGAGAAGATTCCTGGCACTTCTAAGCTGGGAGCCAATGAAATTCATATTCGTCAATGCTGCTTGTCTTCAGACATCGCTGCCAATTTCTCCCATCACTAACATTAACTTAACCCACTTTCCGCACTTCATCGTGTAATACGCATAGATTTCCAAATTTTCACCAACAATGGTTAAATAAACAACAGAAATTTTCAATGAATTTAAGTATTAATATTTAAGTTGTGAACCATTATTAAGAATTTTTCTTGAAAAGGGAGATAATACATTTTGAAGTGCGGAATGTGGGCTTAATATATCTTTCCATTGAAGGCGCTCGGCTGTAGATACATCAATCCGTCCTTATAATTAACTATGCCCAGACAACGTTCGGTAAATAGGTTAAAAAATAGTATAAATTTATCAAATAAACTCATTAAATTATCTGGAAATATATGGGAATTTGCTAATGAAACAGTGTTAGAAAACTTTGTTTGGTCAAACTTGACTCATCTTTTTAGTTTAATTCCCTTAGAGCGCCAGCATCTTATTAATGGCGAACGTTGCGATATTATTGCAGTTTCAAATGAAGGCCAGTTAGTAATAATGGAGCTAAAAAACACTCAGGATAGAGGAATTGTACAGCAGTTAACAAGATACTATGCCTCTATTATAGAGATTAAACCATTCAATGTAGATTACAATCAACCCGTCAAGTTAGTTGCAATAACTCGCAAATTTCATAAACATAACTTTATAGATAGAGAATATAGCAAGCTAGCAATTGAGTTTATCGAATTTAAAATTGAAGAGAAAAAAGATGAAGGATTATATTTACGGTTAAATCATTTAGACAATAATGAAACAAAGTTAGCTAAAATTGATTATCAGCCACAACAGTTACACAAACTTCAAGATCATTTGCCACCAGTACCTAATCTACTAACAAAGATTATGAAGCCTTGTTCTGCCGAACAAAAGCAAATAATACTGCAAGTCAGAGAAAGAATTTTATGCTTCCACGAACGCATCCAAGAAATTAAAGGAGCAAATTGTGTTAAGTATGGTAGAGGCGGTAAGATATGTGCAGAAATACGTCCAAACAACTCAAAAATCCCAGGTTTTGTACAACCTGTATTGTTTTTATACTTACCTATACCTGATAAGTATACACTCTTATCTTTAGATAATGTGGAGCAAAATAACATACGTAAACATCCTTTAGGCAGAATGCAAATTTCATCTGCCGATACTAGAGGAAATTGGAATACGTTTACATCATTGGGTGTAGCTTATCATATTCCACCAGGGAAACGAAGCATAATAAAATCATATGGCATGAATTCATTCTCTCGATTTATAACTAGTCAATCTGAGTCTGATTTATATACACTTGTTGATTTAGCTTTGCTTTCGTGGTTAGATAGGTTATAGCAATCGCGATCGCTATTCGGCGGATAGGAGTATCGCAACAGTTTGATGCGCTGACAACCAAGTTCCAGAGCTTTTTTTAGTCCCGCAATTGCACCTGAATACTCAGCAACATTATTCGTTTGCACTCCTAAATCCACAGTTACAGTCAACGATTCCCCTGTTGGTAAATCAATAATCGCTGCTCCTGAAGCTGGACCTGGATTGGTGGGCTCAGCAGCACCGTCAAAATGAATAACTGTCCAATCTTCGTTCATCTTAGTTGGTCATAATTTTATTTTCTACAATCTAGCTGAGTACTTATGGCTAAAGGTGAATAGGAATTGGGGATTGGTGATATGGGAATAGAAAATTTGTCCCATTCCCCATTCCCCATTCCCTATTCCCCATTCCCCATTTTTTTCTGTTCCTTCAAATAAGCGAACACAGACTTATCCCCTATATCTGGATTAATGGCTTGCACAGCTTTACGCAAGGCAAACACGACAAACAGAACTGCCCAAACTCCTAATAAAACACCTTCCCATTCAGTTGGCAACACCCCTAGGAGATGTCCTAGCAGCAGTAGCGGTACTATTGGTGTCAATAATTTTGTTTCCAGACGATTAAAGCAAAATGCTTCTTTGAAATAAATCCCTGTTAAAGCTGCAAATGTAAAACCCACTCCCAACAAGGTGACTGGTTGAGTGTAAACAGTAACAGCTAAAGGTTCACTGCTAGACAGAGCCAGTACAATTGCGGTAAGACTGCCAATAGCCCAAAAAACTTGCAAAACTCGGTGCAGTAGTGCCATGTAGATGTGAATGGTAAGTAAACTCACACCAAGCGCAAGACTAAAACAGGCATACAAAGGCGTTAGTAATGGGAAAACAGTAGGGTCATTTT
The DNA here is from genome assembly GCA_016903675.1 of Stigonema ocellatum SAG 48.90 = DSM 106950. Classification (GTDB taxonomy): domain Bacteria; phylum Cyanobacteriota; class Cyanobacteriia; order Cyanobacteriales; family Nostocaceae; genus Stigonema; species Stigonema ocellatum. Next base: position 39,832 of record JADQBA010000006.1, read on the forward strand.
TGAGCAAAACCAACGCACTACCGATGGCAAAGCTGAGGGAAGCTATCATTAATCCAGTGCGGTAGATAATTACACCAGTGCGATCGCTCTGAGTAATTGTAAATCCCCCAAACTGACCTTGATAAATTTCGGGTTGAGATTGTTGTAGTTGAGTCATAGTTTGCTATTAAAAAATTTGCGTATCAATTTTTACTTTCTTAGACTTATGTAGCAATTTAAAAAAAGCTCAAATATACCGGAACCCTATTCTGTGCGGAAATTTGCAACTGTAACTTAGCATTACCACTATTGATAGCAATTTCTACCCAACCGTGACTACCAACTAAAGCAACCGCATCCCCAACCTTTACATTACCGTAAGTTTCACATCCGGGAATACTCAATCCTGCCATCTGTACAGACCAAGATTTGCCTTGCACATAACTTCCAGGAATGTTGGTAACAAGGTTGCCGAAGTAGTCAATATATTGAATATAACCCACCACACCAGTTTCTGTTTGACTGCATTGGGCTATATCCAGCATTACTAAGGTAGCGGGGTCAATTTCTCGTCCTAAATGTTTGAGGGGTACGCCACTGGCAAGATGTGCTCCGACTGGTGCAAAGATATCCCTCCCGTGAAAAGTCCTACTAGGTTGAGCGGTTCGCCAATATTCAGATTTTGTGAGTTCCACAACCGCAAGGGCTGGATTTTGACTTAGTACCCCACTGAATATACCATTGTCTGGTCCTACTAAAAACCCTTGAGCCAATTCAACTGCGATCGCTCGTCGTACACCTCCCACACCCGGATCTACCACCGCCACATGCACTGTCCCCACTGGGAAATACGAGTAAGCGTTCATCAGGCAAAACCTAGCTGCCGTGATATTTTGTGGGGGTATGTGGTGTGTCAAGTCTACCACCGTTAGCGTTGGGTTGATTTGGGCAATGACCCCTTTCATCACGCCCACGTACACATCGCCATTGCCAAAATCGCTCAGTAAGGTCAGGAGTGGTTGTTGACCCATTTGCTGAAAGAAGATAAATTCCACTAAGATTATATTAAATAGATTTTTTCTGTAGTGTAAGTAACGAAATTTTTGTTATGTTAGGAAAAGAAGACATAAAAAGGCAAAGGAGAACAGCTATGCTCACAAACCGGGTGGAAGCTGCCAAAAAAGCGCGAGAACTACATCGCCAGAATATTCAAAAAAGCTTAGAGCATCGCTTGGAAGTGGCTAAAGCTGAAGGTGATGAAAGGCTAATTCGTCAGTTAGAAGCGGAAGTTAAGTATTCTGGCTAATTGAAAAATTTCTGGTTCATAGTTTTGTTGTGTTAAAACCTGCTTTGGCGGGTTTTTTGCTTTAACCCCGATCTGAACAATCACGGGAGCGCTTTACAATTTGTTAAGCACTGGTTATAATGAATGCAAGTAAATGCTCGCATTCATGATGTCAGCAACCCCGCTCCTGTAGGTTGCCAATGGGAAGAGAACATCCTATACAGTCTGGTTATGTCTATGGACCTCGGAAGTGGGCGATCGCAGCCGCAGTTTCTCTAGGTGCCATTCTAGAACTCATTGATACCAGCATTGTCAATGTTGCCTTGACAGATATTCAAGCGAGTTTAGGAGCAACAATTACCGAAGTTGGCTGGGTTGTAACTGCATATGCGATCGCCAACGTTATCTTGATTCCTTTAACTGCTTGGCTGGGAGATTACTTTGGCAAGAAGACCTACTTCATCTTCTCACTGATTGGTTTTACCATTGCCTCAGTATTTTGCGGTTTTTCCTTTAGTCTCCCGATGCTGATTGTTTCACGCATTGTTCAAGGTTTATGCGGTGGAGGGTTGCTAGCCAAAGCTCAAGCAATCCTTTTCGAGACCTTTCCACCTGAAGAGCAAGGTATCGCCCAAGCGGTTTTTGGGGTTGGGGTGATTTCCGGACCTGCCATTGGTCCGACTCTAGGGGGATATCTAACCGATGGACTGGGTTGGCGCTGGATCTTCTTTGTCAATATTCCCTTTGGTATCTTGGCTGTGGTCATGGTTTGGATGTTTTTACTGAAGGACAAAAACAAAGGTGAGGAGCAAAATCGAAGCGTTGATTGGTGGGGAATTGGGCTGTTGGCGATCGCCATAGGCAGCTTCCAGACGGTGTTAGAGGAAGGGCAAAAAGACTACTGGTTTGAATCTAGTTTCATCTCCACCCTCACAATGGTTGGTTTCATCGGACTGGGACTGTTCGTCTGGCGAGAACTCTCGACCAAACATCCTGCGGTTGATTTAAGAGTACTGCGTCACCGCTCCCTAGCAGCAGGGAGTCTTTACTCAGGAATTCTTGGTATGGGACTTTACGGAGCGCTCTTTGCTGTACCAATTTTTGCCCAAAGTATACTCCACTTTACGGCAACGCAGACGGGACTGTTGCTGGCTCCTGGAGCCTTAGCCTCAGCGATCACGATGATTATGTTAGGTAAATTATCTGGTAAAGTGGATGCCAGACTGCTGATTGGTAGCGGTGCTATTGGCATGTCATTAGTCATGTTTCAACTGTCAAGCATCACCCCACAGACAGGGACAGATGATTTATTTTGGTCCTTGATAGCGCGAGGAGCAGTGACAGTTCTGATGTTTCTCCCCCTAAGTCTGGCAACTTTGGCTCCCCTACCTAAAGAAGATATTTCAGCCGGATCTGGCTTTTACAATCTCACCCGCCAATTAGGGGGTAGCCTAGGAATTGCTATCCTGACTACGTTGCTGGATCGACGGGAGGCTTTCCATCGAGCCATGCTGGTGACTCATATTACTCCTTACGATTCCCAAACCAATCAACGCCTCGACTTGTTGACTGGGCTATTTCAGAGCCGAGGGATGGATGCAGCCACAGCTCATCAGCAGGCACTAACCGTAATTGATCAGACGGTCAATCAACAAGCTGCCGTTTTGTCTTTCGCTGATATCTTTAGGGTGGTGGGAATTGTGTTTCTTTGCTCACTGCCGCTGTTACTATTTTTAGGTAAAGGCGGTGTTCGTGCTAAAGCTCCAGCTGCTCATTAATCCCTCTTGCTTCATTCTCCCGAACCGCCACAAGATTATTATTTCTGGAAATGTCTAATAAAAATCCCCGGTATTTAACCGGGGTGTTATATAATTTGACACTCTTGCACTTGATTCATACGATACCTACTCTTAAATCTACATATGTGCCAAAATGCCAATTGCAGCAATTGGTCCTACAGACTGCCTTACCAATCGGTTGGATGCCCAGAATGTCCCCATTAACTGAATCCCCGCAAGGAGACTGAAACTAGTCAATCGCAGTCTGAACAGCGGGAGGGACTGCGGTCGCCAATAACATATAATACTGATGTACTCCCTAGTCGCAAAAAAATTATGGCCCTAATTCAGACAAACCCTGTTTTGGTCTGATTGCTACAGGTAGCGAGTGTATTTTCGTTAAATTAGTTAAAACAAATCCACCCCGTTACGCTTTATCAAAGGGGTTTTTAATGCGTAATCCAGGTAATGAATTATACGATTTGCTGCGGATTTTTAAGAGTCTGATACAAATAGCGGGTGTTTGAAATTGAAGAATATTCGGTAGGTGCGTATCAAATAGAAACAAGCATTACCGTCCACCCTTGTAGAGACGCGATTAATCGCGTCTCTACTTTTTCACCAGATGTCTAGTGCTATCACTGCTATTGGCGATCGCTCGCACTATGACTTAAACACCTGATAAATCTAAAGAGCCAGTGCTGTTCGCGCTACTAGGCGACCTCAGGAGAAGGACCATAGAAGTTGCTTGGAGGGTTTCGGGATCTCACGGCAACTGGCGTTGGTTTCCCTCGTCAATCCGCGATTCTCAATATTTCTGCCGCCTGAACACCAAGAAGACTTGATATTATAACAATTTTAGTTTATAATAAAAATATCAGCGCTGTAATAATCGGCTAAATAAGATGTAGCAGTACACCTAAATAATGCGGGAAGGCTGGTAGCACCGTATTTTTAAATCGGAGCGGAAAGCCGACACGACGGAGTTTATTTGCCGTGCAGATAATTGTGTCACACAATTATCTAAGCGATTTGAATAAATTAGGGTGCAAAGCTGCTACCAACTCCTAGCATGAATCCGCATACGTTGAAATCGTCGTGTGGCTTAATGGAGGAGAAACAGCGAGTTAGTCACTGTGCTGGCAAGCAGATTTGTATTGGACTCTGTTAGCTGAGCCTTTTTCTTGATGAGGTTAAGTAGTCATGAAAGTTCAAGCGTTGGAGCTTCAAATTGGAAATCACATCCGAGCCTACTGCAATAATAAGATGCAGACCTGTATAGTGAAACAGATATTTGACTCTGGTCAGAATGTCATCACATTCAGCGTATCTACATCTGGACATTATCGAAGCTCAGGCTCGTACGTAGTCCGATTCCAGCGAGAGGCTCTGGTTAATTTGGCAACCTAGTTAAGGGCAAACAAACCCAGTAACTTGTACAAAATTGGGTTTCTGGACTGGTGCTTATGAGCAACCCCCGATTAAAAAAAACCTTCAAACCTCAACTGAGTCCGGTTGAGGTTTGAACTTTGGTGTGGGATGAGCTTACATAGATTTAGCTAAACTAACCGCACCGTGAAAATGCCCATTCTTCTTTGCAAATGGCTCCGCTAGAATTTTTCGATAAACTGCCTCATAGCCATCAGTCATTTTCTCAGCGCTAAAACAGTTCAATACATGCTCACGACAGGTATGGCGGTCTAGTTCACCAACCTTGCTAACCGCACTGACGCATTCCTCAACGCTATTGCAAAGAAAACCCGTCTTTTCATGGACTATTACCTCTTCTGTAGACCCTAGTTTAATAGCAATCACTGGGGTACCAGATGCCATCGACTCAACCATCACCAACCCAAACGGCTCTCGCCAAGTGATGGGGAACAGAGTTGCTACCGCGCCACCCATCAAGACATTCTTTTGAGCATGGTTGGCTTCACCCAGGTATTCAATCTGCTTGCCGTCAATATGAGGCTTGATTTCTTTTTCAAAGTATTCTACATCAACTACATCCACCTTACCAGCCATCTTCAAGTTCCAGCCTGCAAGTTTTGCAATAGCGATCGCTAGGTGCGGTCCCTTCTCTGGAGACATCCGACCTAGAAACGCTAGGTATGGTGGATTGTCTGGTTGGGCATAAAACTTATAACTGCTAACATCAATACCATTGTACACCGTCGCTACACAGTTAAGGTCTAACCTTGGTTCCCGCTGTGCATTGGAAATACTCACATAAGGTTGGTTTTTTGCATATTTAAACATTTTTTCGTTGTCAGGAGTAAAAATTCCGTGCAACGTGTGAACCGTAGGAGTTTTTACTAGATTGGCGTAGGCTAGTGCAGCCGTACCCATGTGTGAGTGAATAATGTCAAACTCAACTGAGCGATCATACACTCGACTCATTTGCAGCATTTCATAGATATTGTACTCCTTGACAGTGGGATCAAGTCGTATGGCACGGGGATGAACTGATTCAAGCTTTGCCAGACTGATAGAATCTCCTGACGCAAAGAGCGTTACTTCGTGTCCACGTCGGACTAACTCATCAGTCAGCAGCCCCACTACTAACTCTATTCCACCATAAGCAGGAGGGGGTACTTTCTCCCATAGTGGAGCCACCTGAGCAATCCGCATAAAAAACCTCCTTCAAAGTAAGATTTAAATCAAAACGCCTACTTTCTTACTAAAAAAAAGTTTCAATCAACTGACTCTGCGTGAGAGTTAAGTTTGAAAACAACATTAGTAAGAGTACAAGAATAAATTTATATCTATCTTGCTATCATTTTCGTCTACCCTAGGATGGGAAGTTGTCATATAAACAACACAAAATATTATTATTTTTTTTGACTATTAAAATATATTGATTATATCCATAGAGAGATGACAAATTACTCAAAATGAACACTTCTATAGCAATCCTATTTAATATCCGAACAAGGGGGACAAGGGAGATATGTTTGTAACTCCTGCACGGATTGCTATAGGAAACTAGACAAACCAATATTTGTCGAGATACCACTAACGAGCAGTAGGTGGAGATATTTAAAGATTAGTAACTTAAGCAGCCATTGGCTGTGGATATGGCTAGAATAGTAATAACAAACATGTGCATTGTGGTGGAAAAGCCAGAACTAACAGGCACACATCCTGTGTGTACTGGTGCAACTTGAGGAGACTGAGATTTTTAATCGGGAATGGCGATCGCTGAACTTTTCCCTAAGAAGGAAGTAACTGAGTAGGGAAAAAGCATAATCTATAGGAACCTTAAATCATTGGTGAAAAATAGATCATTTAGTCGGTAGGGGTATGCCTACAAACCCGGTAATGCTAGAGCTACTAGCCTTATCTACTAATGATTAATCCCTGCACATTGCAACTTACTCAAGTAGTGAAAATTGACTTGAAAAAATTACCATTATGAACAGAAATAATCTACCTCAACTCAGAAACATTAAGTTCCCTGAACTAAATAGAGCAACTTTGTGGATAGGTGTTGTTCTCGTGCTTGTAGGTTACTGGATTGTCGTCAATCTAGTCATGTAAGTCAGTAATCTGAATTATGAATTATGAATTATGAATTATGAAAAAAAAGTTTCATAATTCATAATTTAGTCAGCCCAAAAGCTGATTGTCAGTGCTACTAATAGCCACACCTTCCTGAAGCATAGAATTACCATGCTCAACCTCAAGGGTTTTCTGTATCTATAAAACTAATTTTCTTCATAAGTAGGTCGGCGTGAATAATTAAAGGTTTGTAGTTGCGCAGAGGGCGCCCTAGAGCGTCGGTCAAGTACAAGTAGTTAACACCAAGCGTAGGATATGCATGTTATGTAAATCGAACTTTTAGGGACTAAGTTTTAATGCGATCGCTCTTAACTAGACTGAAAATTTGAGCTAGAAACAGACGTTTCGTCTACTCTACATAATTACGTTTTTGTCAATCCCTATTACTTGACCGGCGCCCTAGATATGAGCGCTGAAGCGCAACTACAAACCTTTACATAAATTTATATAGTTCGGTTTTTCTTAACGATCTACTTAATTCATAATTCATAATTCAGTTGATGTACTGAATCGGGTGATTTATCTTTGATAAGGATAATAATACTGCTGATTCATTACGGTGGGCGGATAACCAGTTACTGGCATGGGTACAGTGCTTCCTGTACCATTGGGTAGAGCAGGATTGATCATCGTGGGCGGATAACCAGTTACTGGCATGGGTATAGTGCTTCCTGTCCCATTAGGGAAAGCGGGATTGATTATGGTGGGCGGATAACCAGTTGCGGGCATGGGTATAGTCCGAACTGTACTACTGGGTATGGCAGCAGTTGGACTAAACTGTTGATAAGCAGCACGAGAAATTGAGCTAATTAGTCTTTCAGCGCGGGGGTCATTATTGGGACGTTGTACCATAACAGAAATTATGTAGCGCTTGCCAGTAGGCATATCAACTAAACCCGCATCTGCTAGCATGGTACTAATATCGCCTGTTTTGTGGGCAATGGTTGCGCCTCCTCCCAAACCGGAAGGTAGCAGTTGGTTTCTCACAGTGTGGCGCATAATATCTAGCAAGCGATCGCGCGATGGCATACTCAGCACATTTCCTTTAATCACCATCGCCATCAAACTCCCCAAATCCTTGGGACTAGTGGAATTTGTACCTTGCAAATCAGGAAGATGATTGCGAATAGCTGTGTTTGTCAACCCCCAACTCTGGAAACGCTGATTGAGCACCTCCATTCCACCCAGTCGGTCTATCAGCATATTGGCTGCTGTGTTATCGCTGATTGTGATCATCTTGGTGGCTACATCTAGCAACGAGAACTGAGTTCCAACACGTTTGTACTGCATATCTCCGGAACCGCCCACAACCATCTCCCGCCGTAGGGTCAGTGTTTCATCCAGACGGATTTTTCCCGCATCCACATCCTGGAAAAATGCTATAATAACCGGAAGCTTGATCGTGCTAGCAGCCGCAAAAGTCGAGGAAGCATTTATATCCACGTAAGCGCCACTATCCAAATCTACAAAGAAAACTCCTGGAGTAAGATTTGGTGTGCTTACTAATAGATTTTGCATAGCAGTTTTCAGGGAGATATTTTCCTGAGATAAAAATAAGCTGGAACCTGTATTTGGAGTTGGTTGTGGCTGTGCTTGCTCAACGGTGGTGTTAGATGGCGATCCCGATGTGGCGATGCGAGTAGCAGGGTCCAATACTGACAACAGTGTACCCACGATGGCACCGATGCCAACTCCGACAATCAACAACCGCAAGGCATACAACATAGTTTTTGCCATGGGCTTTAATCGGGTTTTTCGGGAGTGACTAATTTTTTTTGGTAACTCCTGCTTCCGCTGTTTCCGCATCCGAACTTTCTTGACATTAACAGTGTTGGGATTGAACGGTGGGATCTTTCCCTGTACAGCATTGGGGTTGAAGGGTGGGATTTTCCGCTTCTCGGTAGTCATTGGTTTCATGACTGGTACTCCCACCCCTGCTCTTTTTATTGGTGTAGCAGTGTTTGGAGGTGGGTTGACTTTGTAGGACGCACGCAGCGGCTCTGTAGCAAATTTTGCTTGATTATGCCCCAACTTTTTAACTTTGCGAGGAGGGGGCTGGTGACCTTTGGCGGGTTGACGCCGCCAGAAACCAGTGATGGAGGCTCTCGTTGCCATAAAATCAGATGGTAATAATAAAGTATATAATCTAAGTAATATCTATGAGAGTTTGACTTCTAAAAGCCCCTGATAAATTCTTATTACGCATGGAAATGATACTGACATCAATTTTTAGCACCCCTTAGCATTTTTGTGTTTAGTTTAAGCTATAGTTCATAGTTTTGGGAGGATGATTGAAAAAATGGTCAAAGCGCTTACCACGGGATGAGGTACCCGAAGGTGGGAAAATGGTCTCCTCTGTTAGGGTCAAAATTCAATTAATTTGAGTTTATGTATGGCTATTCCCTGACCCCTCTGTAACATCTTTATCATTACCCAGCGCCCATTCTACCTGCCGCAAAACACCTCGTAACATGGCTACCTCCCTATCTTGTAGCTGAACACGATTATATATTTGTCGGAATTTTTCCATCCGGCTAGCTGCTGTGTGGGGATACAGATAACCAATTTGAAGTAGTAGAGATTCTAATTGCTGGTAGTATGCTTCCACAAGGTCTAAAGGTGCGGGTTTAAATTCAGACATGGGAACATAATCTCTGTGTTCTTCATCAGTTGAGTGCAGTGGGACACTTTGTGCTAGTTCATAACAGCAGATGGCAACAGCGGTAGCCAGATTCAGCGATGTATAACTGGGACTGGTGGGAATGCGAACAAACCGTTGAGCATAGTTTAATTCTTCATTGCTTAATCCTCGGTCTTCCCTACCAAAAATCAGCGCTGCTGGTTCTGTTGGTTCCTCCAGTAACCAGGGTAGTCCTAGGCGGGGATGTTCTAGAGGCATTTTCCAGTCACGAACACGAGCTGTGGTGGCGATCGCCCGCGTACATCCCTGTAATGCTTCTGGCAGTGTTGCCACTTTTACAGCAGATTCTAAAACATCCTGAGCATGAACTGCCATGTGTTTTGCTTCTATTGAGAGCAGATCGCACTGGGGATTGACTAAAACTAAATGATTTAACCCAAAATTTTTCATCACCCGTGCTACCGAACCGACATTCATTGGACCTGCTGGTTCTACCAATACGATTCTCACCTGGTCCAATCCCATTTCTTGCCTCCTTGGATTTGATATCATCCCTGATACTATCCTGAAAATGGCGAGTTCAAAGTGGGCAGATTGTAAGAGGAATTTTCGTTTTTAGCTACCCGTCTAGCAGCAGCAGCTATCCTCATTTCTTGAGCAAATTCATCAGGATATTTTCTGAAAGCAGAAAAAACGCTGTCTGGAAACATAATTCTTCACAACTTCCTCAAATTGTTGATCTATAACGGTAAGTAATCAGGTAGATAGCAACAAGACAAAATTTTTGACTACGAAAACGCGCATAAATCTTCAGAACACAAGCATGGACGTAAAGACAGTCAAGAAAAAAACCCAATATGCAAAAAGTACGCCTCAAGCGCATCCTAGCGGTGATCAACGCTTCTTGATACTTGATGCAACTCTCATGCGCCATCAATATCAGCAGGATGCGCTAATTGAAGTCTTGCACAAGGCACAAGAACTCTTCGGCTACTTAGACAATGACCTGTTACTCTACATCGTCCACAGTTTGAAACTGCCACCCAGCCGTGTTTATGGTGTAGCAACCTTTTATCACTTATTCTCTTTAGCACCAAAGGGCGTGCATAGCTGTGTGGTATGTACGGGTACCGCTTGTTACGTTAAGGGTGCAGCAAATTTACTAGCAAGCGTAGAAAAGAGCGCCAAAATCCATACGGGTGAAACAACCCCAGATGGTGAACTTTCACTTTCAACAGCAAGATGTTTGGGTGCTTGTGGAATTGCACCAGCAGTTGTGTTTGATGGCACTGTGTGCGGACACCAGACACCAGAGTTAATTACAGAACAAATCGAAGGATGGCTTCTACATGGATCTAACTGAACTACAGGAAATAGCTCAGAAGGAACGCGCCAACTCCAAGGCTATTCGCATTCGTTGCTGTATGGCGGCGGGTTGTCTGTCATCTGGTGCGATCGCGGTCAAAAATAGCTTGTCCAAGGTAACAATAGAAACAGGACTGGCAGAAAGAGTGCAAGTTGCTGGTGTGGGTTGTATGGGTTTGTGTTGCCAAGGTCCTTTGGTACAAGTTGACGGCGAAGTCGCTTTGCAACGCATTGCGCCCCTAATCTACGAAAAAGTGACGCCTGAAAATGCTCCCTCAATTGTCGCGGCATTACATGGCGGTGAAGTAAAGGTACAAAAAGGAGATTTGAATCATCCATTTTTTACCAAGCAACTACCCATTGTTTTAGAAAATAGCGGCAAAATTGACCCAGAACGCATTGAATCTTACATTGCTTGCGACGGCTATCAGGCACTTTACCACGTGCTGCGAGATATGACCCCTAGTGAGGTAGTGGATGCTATTACCCGCAGTGGATTGCGCGGACGAGGTGGTGCTGGTTATCCCACTGGTGTGAAATGGGCTACTGTTGCTAAGGTAGGGGGAGAACACAAATATGTGATTTGTAACGCTGATGAAGGTGATCCAGGCGCGTTTATGGATCGGAGTGTACTAGAAAGTGACCCCCATCGCGTTTTAGAAGGAATGGCGATCGCTGCCTATGCTGTAGGTGCAACTCAAGGTTACATTTATATCCGTGCCGAATATCCCATCGCTATTAACCGCTTACAGATTGCCATTCGCCAAGCACAACGGCGTGGTTTGTTGGGAAGTAATATTTTTGACTCACCCTTCGACTTTAAGATTGATATTCGCATTGGTGCTGGGGCTTATGTTTGTGGTGAAGAAACCGCGTTAATGGCATCAATTGAAGGCAAACGAGGTACACCTCGTCCCCGACCCCCTTATCCAGCCCAGAGTGGTTTGTGGGGATTTCCGACTTTAATTAACAATGTGGAAACTTTTGCCAATGTCCCTTGGATTATTCGCAAAGGTGCAGAAACCTTTGCCAGCATCGGTACAGAAAAAAGCAAAGGGACAAAAGTTTTCGCGCTAGCTGGTAAAATCCGCAACACTGGTTTAATCGAAGTGCCCATGGGAACCACCCTGCGGCAAATTGTGGAAGAGATGGGCGGAGGTGTTCCAGATAGTGGTACAGTCAAAGCGGTGCAAACAGGTGGTCCCTCTGGAGGATGCATTCCCGCTTCAGCTTTTGATACTCCCGTTGATTACGAATCCCTCGCCCAACTTGGTTCCATGATGGGTTCCGGCGGCATGATTGTTATGGATAAAAACACCAACATGGTGGATGTGGCCCGCTTCTTCATGGAATTTTGCATGGATGAGTCCTGCGGTAAGTGTATTCCCTGTCGTGTGGGTACGGTGCAGTTGTATCAATTGTTAACTAAGATCCGAGCAGGCAAAGCATCACTTGCTGACTTGGAACTGCTGGAGGAACTGTGCGATATGGTGAAGCATACCAGTTTGTGCGGTTTGGGTCAGTCAGCACCGAATCCGGTATTTAGTACTTTGCAGTATTTCCGGGATGAGTATTTAGCGTTGATTAGCTTGCACCAGTCATGATAGTAAAAACTTTAACAATTAATGACCAACTCGTCAGTGCCCCTGAGGATGAAACTATCCTCCAAGCAGCGCAAGAAGCTGGAATTCACATCCCAACTCTGTGTCATCTAGAGGGGGTTTCGGATGTAGGCGCTTGTCGCCTTTGCTTGGTAGAAATTGCTGGTAGTCATAAACTCCAACCTGCTTGTGTGACGAAAGTTGCTGAAGGTATGGAAGTCCATACAAATAGCGATCGCCTGCAAAAATATCGTCGCACGATTATAGAAATGTTATTTGCGGAAGGCAATCACATTTGTTCAGTTTGCGTAGCTAATGGTAACTGTGAATTACAAGACTTGGCAATTGAAATGGGTATGGATCATGTGCGGTTAGCATACCAATTTCCTCACCGCCAAGTTGATATTTCCCATGAGCGCTTTGGCATTGACCATAACCGTTGTGTTCTTTGTACACGTTGTGTCCGTGTGTGTGATGAAATTGAAGGAGCGCATACTTGGGATATGGCGGGTAGAGGCACAAATTCCTATGTAATTACTGATTTAAATCAGCCTTGGGGAACCTCAGACACTTGTACGAACTGCGGTAAGTGCGTGAACGCTTGTCCAACAGGTGCAATTTTTTACCAAGGTTCAAGTGTGGGAGAAATGAAACGCGATCGCGCCAAACTGGAATTCCTTGTCACAGCACGGGAGAAGAAGCAATGGCTCTTTTGAAATTAGCAACGGTTTGGCTAGGCGGCTGTTCTGGCTGTCATATGTCTTTTCTCGATTTGGACGAATGGTTGATTGATTTAGCCGCACAAGTGGATTTAGTTTATAGTCCCTTTGTTGATATTAAGGAATATCCCGAAGGTGTGGATGTGGTGTTAGTTGAGGGTGCAGTTGCTAATGAGGAGCACCTGCAAATGATTCAGACAGTAAGATCGCGATCGCAAATTCTTGTCTCCTTCGGCGATTGTGCTGTCACTGGCAATGTCACTGCTTTACGCAATCCTTTAGGTAGTGCCGAACCAGTTCTTCAGCGTTGTTATATAGAATTGGTCGATATTCACGGCACAATTCCCCATGAACCTGGTATCGTACCAACCTTACTAGATTGGGTGATGCCAGTGCATACAGTAGTATCAGTTGATGTGTATTTACCAGGCTGCCCACCTTCAGCCACTCGGATTAAAGCAGTACTAGAAGCGTTACTGCAAGGAGAAAAACCGCAGCTAGAAGGACGCGAATTTATTAAGTTTGGTTAACTTCCATGAAAAAAGTAATTATCGACCCGGTTACTCGAATTGAAGGACACGCTAAAATCACTATTTATTTGGATGATGCAGGACAAGTAAGCGATGCTCGTTTTCACGTCACAGAATTTCGTGGTTTTGAGAAGTTTTGTGAAGGTCGTCCGCTGTGGGAAATGCCAGGAATTACAGCGCGAATTTGTGGTATTTGTCCGGTGAGTCACTTGTTAGCTTCTGCCAAAGCGGGCGATGGCATCCTTGCGGTGACAATTCCCAAAGCTGCTGAAAAACTGCGCCGCTTGATGAATTTAGGACAAATTATCCAATCCCATGCCCTAAGTTTCTTCCACCTCAGCGCCCCAGATTTATTATTAGGAATGGATAGCGATGCCCAAAAACGCAATGTATTTGGCTTAATTGCTGCTGAACCAGAACTTGCTCGTGGGGGAATCCGCTTACGCCAATTTGGACAAGAAATTATTGAACTATTGGGAGGGCAGAAGATACACCCAGCATGGGCGGTTCCTGGTGGTGTGCGTGAACCCTTATCGGCAGAAGGACGCGCCCATATTCAGAACCGCATCCCAGATGCTTATACCATAATATTAGATGCACTAGGTAGATTTAAAGGTTTACTTAAGGATTATGAAAAAGAAGTGCAAACCTTTGGGAATTTTCCTAGCTTATTTATGGGGTTAGTCACCCCTGACGGTTTGTGGGAGAACTACGACGGACATATTCGTTTTGTAGATAGTACTCTTAATATCATTGCTGATCAACTCGATCCAACTGATTATCAAGAATTTCTCGGTGAAGCAGTTCAACCGGATTCCTATTTAAAGTCTCCCTACTATCGTCCTTTGGGTTATCCTGACCAGAGCGACCATTGTCGTTTAGATAGTGGTATTTATCGGGTAGGACCTTTAGCACGGCTAAATATTTGTACTAGCATCGGCACAATTTTAGCTGATGCAGAATTAAGAGAGTTTAGAGATTACGGTAAAGGCACAATTACTTCATCGTTTTTCTATCATTATGCTCGTTTAATTGAAATTTTGGCATGCATTGAACGCATTGAAATTATGATGGACGACCCAGATTTGTTATCTACTAAATTGCGTGCTGATGCTGGCATTAACAAACTAGAAGGAGTAGGCTGTAGTGAAGCGCCTCGTGGTACTTTGTTCCATCACTATAAAGTTGATGGAAACGGTTTAATTCAAAAGGTGAATTTGATAATTGCCACTGGTCAGAATAATTTAGCGATGAATCGCACAGTCGCGCAAATTTCACGGCATTTTATTCACGGTTCAGAAATTCCTGAGGGGATGTTAAACCGCGTTGAAGCGGGAATTCGAGCGTTTGACCCTTGTTTGAGTTGTTCGACTCATGCAGCAGGACAAATGCCGTTGCATATTCAATTAGTTGGTGTTGATGGGAGTGTTATTAATGAAGTTTGGCGGGATTAATAATGCATCGCTACCCAGTCAAGAGGACAGAACTTACGCACTTTACAAATTGACCATTATGTGAATATCAAACTTATTAAAATGATTTCCTTGCACTGCCTCGTTCCCAGGCTCTGCCTGGGAACGCATTTACAAGGAGGCTCCGCCTCCTGTGGATCACAGGAGGCGGAGCCTCACAAGAGGGCATTACAAGGCTCTGCCTTGTAACGAGGTTGACACACAATTGTGGTTTATCTCTCGTTACAAGCATCGGCTTGTAATGCTCTTGTCGGAGGCTCGGCAACCCAGTTTGACGGGAGGCAGAGCCTCCTTGATCACATTCTGTGGCAGAGCCTGGGAATGAGGCAGATGAGGCTGCGAGGTAGGGCAAGACTTTTAGCTTAATAAGTCTGCCATTCACATGATGGAATTGCTTAGCAGTCTATCAATCTCAACAGTGAGTGTAACCGGATTGAATGGTTTGAGGATTACACCTGCCACTTGATACTGTTGCAGAAATTGCGAATCTAGCCACCGTGCTTGAGCACTTAATAGCACAACGGGGATTGATTGAGTTTCTAGATTATTTCTGAGTTGTTTCAAAAACATAAAACTGCCACGCATTGAGATATCCAATAAAATGGCATCAGGACGATTAAGCTCTGCTATCTCTAATCCTTTGAATGAAGAATCGGCAGTTAATACATCCCAACTCGCTAAATCTTTGATGCACAATTTTACAATTTCCCGCACATTGACTTCATCATCCATGAGCAATATTGTTTTGGGGGTTATAGTGACATCCTTCAAAAAGTTCATTAAGTTAGACTCCATAAAAGATCGTAGAGACGCGATTAATCGCGTCTCTACAAGGGTTGTGGAAAGTTACAAATTTGTAACTAAAGGTAATTCATTACTAAATTTAGCAACGCCTTTTTCTGTACCCTAAAAAGGTAAATTACAACAATAAAGAACTAATAAAGAGCTAGATTTTGTTACAAATTGAAAAATTACGCGATTTTCCACTGCGTACCCAATACGGTTCGGTTAAGGGTCGTTGACGGTTGAAGAAACCGGGTTTTGGTCGGCTGGTGCTTATCCGAACCGTATTGACTGCGTACCTCTTGCCTATTGTTTGTTCCAGCCGAGAATCTCTGCTACTTCGGAGGAAATGGCGGTGGGTTCAAAGGGTTTGGTAATCACGCCGGCAATTCCCATTTGGGCAAAGCGATCGCGATCGCTTTGCAAAACTTTTGCTGTTAGCAATATCACTGGTATCGTTTGGGTTACTGAATTTGCCTGGAGTTCTTCATAGACTACAAAGCCGTCCATATCAGGCATTGAGACATCAAGAAGAATGGCATCAATGGGTTCTGTCTGTGCGATTTTTAACGCTTTCTGCCCTGATGCAGCGGTCAGGGTGTCCCATCCTCCCAGGTCTTCTAAACAGGCCTGTACTAGTTCGCGGATTCGTTCTTCATCATCCACAATTAATACTTGTTTATGAGTCAATTCAACTGCTCCTCTGGTGGCAATGGCAGGGTGAAGAAAAACGTGCTGCCCATACCAACAGTACTCTGGGCCCAGATTTTTCCACCGTGCTGATCAATAATACTACGACAGATTGCCAATCCCAAGCCTGTGCCGCTTTTATCACGAGAATCCGAGGCATCTACTTGCTGAAATCGGACAAAGATAGCTTCTAACTTGTCTGGGGGGATACCCCGTCCTTGATCGCTAATTTGGAAGAGTACGCAATCTGGCTGCTGTTGGACACTCAGGGTAATGGTAGAATCGGCAGGTGAGAATTTGATGGCATTACTCAACAAGTTGGTGAGTGCTTGAATAATCGCATCACCTGCTGCCCAAACTTGAGCATCGCTGGGGTGCATTTTTAGGGTAATATGTTGCTGATTGGCGATCACTCGCACTCCCTCTATTGCTTGTTGAATTAAATCAGCCGCAGGGCAAGTTTTTTTCTGTAGGACAACGCGACCCGATTCTAGGCGTTCTAAATCTAGAATATCGTTGACCAGACGCACTAGGCGATCGCTATCGGTGGATGCAATCTCAATCATGCGTTTGAATTTTTCGGGTTTTTTGTCGTAAATACCAGTATTTAATAAGCCCAAAGCTGCCCGAATAGCGGTTAAGGGGGTGCGGAGTTCGTGACTGACAATGCCAATAAACTCACTTTTCATCTGTTCAATTTGGTGGCGTTCAGTGATGTCTTCTGCAATTCCAGCCACCCGGACAACAACTCCTGCTTCGTTTTTGATGGGAAATGCGCGATCGCGAATCCAACGGATTGAACCATCGGGTCGAATAATGCGATATTCTATATCGTATTTTCCTGTTTCTAACAGTTCAATGAATGCCATTTCAACACCTTGGCGATCATCTGGGTGAATTGCATCTAACCAAGTTGACCAGTTTTGATAAAGACGATGGCAACTCCTTTGCCATATAATTTCATAGGCATTGCTCACGTAGAGAACTTGCCGAGTTTCAACATCTATCATCAAAAACACTGCGTGGATATTTTCTGCTAACTGACGGAACCTTTCTTCACTCTGGCGCAAAGCTGATTCTGCTTGTTTTTTTGCGGTGATATCGTGTTGCTGCTGTATCACCCTTTCTCTAAGACTAGCGTTTGCTTGGGTCAGTTGTGCAGTGCGCTCTTTGACTCGGATTTCTAGCTCTTCCTTGGCTTGTTTGAGTTCTTCCTCGGCTTGTTTGCGTTCGGTGATTTCTTTGCAAACGGTACTAATGCCAATAATGCGATCGTCATCCTTTAACGGTAAAAAGCTCTCTAGCCAGGTTCGTTGCACGCCAGGTTGAGCCGGAGTTTCCCCACAAAGTTCTACATTGAGAAGGGGTTTGCCTGTTTCTAGAATGAGGCGCAACAGTGGTTCGGCGGTGTCAGCCAGATCGGGTAGCAACTCACGCACTGTACGACCAATATGCGCTGACACGGAAAACCCATTCATTTGTGCCAACAGTTGGTTAATGCGGACAAAGCGGAGATCGGTGTCCAATACGCTCAACCCAATGGGCGCTGACTGGTAGATGGTTTCGATTTCAGCCAGTTGTCGCTGAAGCTGGATTTGATTTTCTCGTAGGGTGACTTCTGCCTGTTTGCGCTCTGTAATATCTGTACAAGTGCCAATGAATTCCCTAATATTGCCATCTTCATCTAAAATTGGCACACCCCGAACAGCAAAATAGCGGTAATTGCCATCTTTCATCCGCAGTCGATTCTCTGTTTCGTACAAAGTGCCATTAGTGTAAGATTCTCGCCAGCGTTGGACAGTTTGATCGCGATCTTCAGGGTGAACAGTATCAAGCCAACCCAATCCCAGATGTGCTGCTGCGGGTTGTCCGGTGAGTTCTTCCCAACCCTCTGGAGCGATGATTGCCATCCCATGGGCATCAGTGCGCCAAACAATCTGCGCCGACGCATTCACCAATGAGCGGTATCGCTGTTCGCTCTGCCGCAAGCTGGCTGCGATTTTCTGGCGTTCTGCCAGTTCAGTCTGTACCTGTGCAAACAAAGCGGCTTGCTGGATAGCAATGCTCGCTTGGGCGGCTAACTGTCGCAGCAGTTGAATCTCTGAAGCTTGCCATTCACGAGTATCTGTACAGTGGTGAGCCGTTAGTAACCCCCACAATTCATCTCCCTTGAGAATGGGAACAACCAGATTGGCCCTAACCTGGAGACTGGCGAGAAATTCAACGTGACAAGGACTGATTCCGGCATGATAAATATCAGCTTTTGCGGTGACTAAGCCTTGTTTAAAGGGTGCGACGTTCTCTTCACCAATGCAAGGATCGTAGATTGCCAGGGGTAAGATAGCTAAACAGCTATCT
This sequence comes from Stigonema ocellatum SAG 48.90 = DSM 106950, assembly GCA_016903675.1. GTDB lineage: Bacteria > Cyanobacteriota > Cyanobacteriia > Cyanobacteriales > Nostocaceae > Stigonema > Stigonema ocellatum. The sequence goes on from JADQBA010000006.1 coordinate 58,594, forward strand.
ACAACCGACTCGACAACAACAGTTCCACCCCATCCTGGCGAAAATTGGAAGATAATGACGCGATCGCACTGTAGAAATTGCCGCACTTCATCAACGGTTGTTTCCAAAATTTCTTCTAAATTCAGCGTTCCCCGGATGCGCTGGGTCATCTCCATTACTAGGCGTTGTTGCTCAAATTGGTATTGCAGCGCTGCTTGTGCTTGTTTGCGCTCATCAATCGCCATGACAGTTCCCGTCATTCGCACAGGCTGACCCGCTTCGTTATAAAATGCGTGTCCCCGTTCTTCCAACCAGTGAATGCTACCATCTGCCCAAACTACACGATATTCATGTTGATAGGTACTGTGAGTTTGTACTGCCTGTTGTAATACTTGATTGAGTGCTTGGCGATCTTCAGGATGAATGAGGGCATCAAAGGTTTCATACTTACCATCAAATGTGCCAGGAGTCAAGCCAAATAATTGCTCATGCTCTGGCGACCAATTAAGTACTCCTGTCACTATATTCCAGTCCCACATCCCCATCTGCGACGCAGACAGAGCCATCCGCAGTTGTTTGGCATTTTCCTGAGCCAATTGCCGGATGAGTTGTTGAAGCTTCTGTATACTTTGGATACAATTGGCAGTGAGCAAGTTGATAGTCAAGGCAAGCAGTAGGAAAATGCCTAGCCCCAATACATTCGCTGGTGGATTCATCCAAAGTTGATATCGAGGGTGAATCAAAAAATAGTAAATTGGCAGTATCGAAAGGACAACTGTCATCAGTACTCCCTGGCTTTGCCATGCTGCAAACGCGATCGCGTTCTTTCAATGCGGCTAAGTACCCGTGTAACAAGTTCTGGCCCTAGCACTGGCTTGGTAATAAAATCATCGGCTCCAGCTGCAAATGCTTCCTGAAGGGCTGCTGCTTCAGTATGTGCTGTCACCACTAAAATAGGTAAATCCCCCAATTGAGCATCTTGCCGCACTACCTGACACAACTCCAAGCCAGTAAACGTAGGCATTTCTATATCCACAACCAATAAATCTGGTATTGTACTAAAAAGCACCATTAAAAATTGCTGTGGTTCGCTCAAAGTTGTCACCTCCAGCCCCCAAGGAGTCAGTAACGCCGCTAATCGAGCGAGTGTTATAGGGTCATCGTCCACGATTAAGACTTTGGCTTCTGATATTTTAGGACGAAGTAGCACACGAGCGATCGCCTGAAAAATCTGCTCGGTGGTGGCTGGTTTGTGTAAAAATTGCCTTGCGCCTAAGCGTGAAACTGCCAAGCGGTCGGCTAGGCTATCCCTCCCAGTAAAAACGACTATTGGCAAATCAGGCGATTTTGCTGTCAGTTCTCGCAGTAAGGTTAAGCCATTTTCTTCTGTGTCAGGAAAGTTCAAATCCAGTAAAACTGCGTCAGGAGTTGCCAAAGCTAGGCGCGAACGAGCAGTTGTTAAATCCGGGACAAAAGTCAATTCCATTCCCCAAGCATCCGCTTCTGCCCGTAACTGCTCGCTCAGTATACCATCATCATCAATCACCAGTACACGATGTGTCTGACGCAGAGAAACTGGTTGGGCGGTTGGAGTCACCGTCGGCAAAGTTAACTGCTGTTGCAATGCCTTGACTAACTCAGAAAACTGGATTATCTCATCATCTGTCAGGGTGCGATCGTCAATCAGCAAATGCTCTAATATTCGTGCTATTCTAGAACCTTCTGGATACCCAAAAGATCCCATAGAACCAGCCAACTTGTGAGCTTCATGCTTTGCCGCCTGTTGTAACGCCTGGTGTAAATTCCCGAACAAAAGCGCTGTTTTTGCTTGCTCCAGCACCGCCACCTGTTGATCAAAGGAATCGCGAAATTGTTCTAATATTCGATTAATGGCCGGTAAATCTTGGGTACAGGGTGTTTTCTCCCCATTCTTTTCCTCTACAATTGCCGGATGAGGCGTAACAGCAAGAGTCGGCGCAGGTTTTAAGCGATAGCCCATACCATAAACCGTTTCCAGAAGGTCATCTGTGAGACCGCCAGCTTTGAGTTTCTTGCGTAAGTCTTTGATGTGAGTTGTAACTGCGTGTTCAATTGGTGCATCATCAACACCCCAAAGCCGATCAAGAATCAACCGCCGACTAAAGATGCGATTGGGGTTCTGCAAAAACAATTTTAGCAGATTGTATTCAGTAGCCGTGAGTCCAATTACCTGCTGATCACAAGTTACTTCAGCAGAGATTTGGTTTAAACATAGATTGCCCCATATTAACATAGATTACAGCCAGTCATGCAAAATTGCCACCGTTGCGAACACAGATACCCTAGTATGATTAAGTACTAAAACAAAATTAATTATACAAAATTTAGGTATAAAATCTAGGACTTAAGCACTTTACACATTGACCATCATGTGAAACCTTACGGCTTGTTACGATAAAAGTCTTGTCCTACCTCGTTCTTGGGCTGCTGCCACAGAATGTGATCAAGTGGGCTGCTGCCTCCTAGTTTGATGGGTTGCCGAAGCCCACGACAAGAGCATTACAAGCCGATGGTTGTAACGAGAGACGAGAGGTACCATGAGCCGCGATCTCGCTAGGTTTTCCGCAAGCCTACACCGCTACCGTTGGCAGGTGTAGGTAGTTAACTGTGAGAGTTACTTTATATTAAATTTTACACCTCACAAGTTCCTCACAACTAACGACTATATGTTATAACATCAGCAATATTTGATTCGGTTTCTAAAGCATCTGTAAACTGGGTGCCGTGATTTCATTAACAAATCTTTATTATTGGGGTCCCAATCCCCAATTGAGGCGGAACATAGCCGCTTAGCTGCCTTCTTCAACAAACAATACTAATGTCGCATACGTTGATTAATTTAACATTGCCAATGGTCATTCAAGAAATTGAGAATGTCTTGGATGAGTACCCTGAACATCCTTATCAATTAGCTTTTTCGATTCCTGAATTGCGCCAAAAGTTAATTGCCCACATTCTAAGTCATGTTCCTAACTGCTATGTAGTCGAAGGAGTACAGGAATTATCCAGCAACCCCAAAAACCGCTACTCTTCCCCTGTACAGGAGGGGAAACAGATAGAAACATTGGTTCACGGTAGTATTCTGCATATCCTGCGTGAAAACGCTGATTGGCTAAGTCCCCAGATCCTAACTCTGCAACAGTCGGGTTCAGTTGCAGTTCATCAAAGCTGAAACGCAATTTTAGTTGCAAATAATCCTGGTTTACTCAGGTCAAGTGTAGCAATTTAGGTTTTTTAACTGGGTGCTTTACTAATGATTCAAGAGTCGTTGTTGGAATTTGCTTGGTGGGTAGAAATTATTACTAAAGAGTCTCATTCAACCTACTGTACCTACTATTTTGGTCCCTTTTTAAGTGATTTGGAAGCTGAACAAGCCCAATCTGGCTTCTTTGAGGATTTAGTACAGGAAGGTTCCCAAGAAATTAGTAACCAGATTAAGTGGTGTAAGCCAAATAACCTAACTATTTGTGAGGATGAATTGATAGATAGTTTTAATGAAAACGGAACTCTTAACAGAGAAGGGGCAACAGGAAAATCCCCATAATTAAAATTAGGGGATTTGGATAATGACCCATGGAAACATCGTGGCTTACGCCATCTCGTTTCAAATCTTTCCCTTTGTTTTCATATGGGGCGAAAACTATGGAAAATGTTATCATCAAAACTTACCCAGCTATTCTATTGATTGGCTACGGCAACGATCTGCGTAGTGATGATGCTGTAGGACAACGGGTGAGTGATTTGATAGCAAGTTGGAAACTCGTGAATTTGTGTACATTATGTGTTCGCCAACTCACTCCTGAACTGGCTGATCTCTTAGCAAAAGTTGATGTTGTCATCTTTGTTGATGCGTATCCTGCCACAGTAGAACAGAATGTACAAGTGTGTCCTATAGAACTTACTCATACCAATGTGACGATGGGACACAGCAGCAATCCTAGTTACTTACTGACGCTCACACAAGCCCTTTATGGTTATTCACCCCAAGGATGGTGGATCACAATACCAGGAGTGAACTTTGAATTGGGCGAGAGTCTATCACCCGTTGCGCAACGGGGAATAGAAATAGCACTTCAAATAATTTACCAACTGATAAAAACTACCATAAAATAATTATGCATGAAGTTGGAATGATGCAAAATATCCTCGATGCTGCTGTAGTGCGTGCCAAAGATGAAGGCGCTCAACATATTCGTATAGTCCAAATGCGGGTTGGCGAGGCGTCTGGTGTAGTGGCAGATTCTTTAGAGTTTGCCTTTGATATTACCAAGAAAGGAACAATTGCTTCTGATGCCAAACTCCAAGTGGAGAATGTTCCTGTTGTCTGTTATTGCTCGAATTGCAACATTGAATTTCACCCGATTAGCGACTTGAATGAATGTCCGGAGTGCCACCAACCTTATTGTGAAGTGCGACAGGGTAAGGAGTTTGAACTAGTTTTTCTGGAAGTGTCATGAATTACGTTTAGTTACAGATTTGTAATTTTCCCAAACCCTTGTAGAGACAAGGGTTAATCGCGTCTCTACGAGAGAGCGTGATTTCACATATGGTCAAGCGTCCCAAACCCAAACATGATGGTACAGCCTTCCTCACAAGTTCCTCAAATTGTTTCGCTAGTTATTAAGAAGGAGGCGATCGCTCCAAACTTACAAAGGTGATTGGGGGGGAGTATACGAGCCATCCTATTACTAAAACAACCAACAATCAACAATTATGGATTCAATACCAACCAATCCTCTAATATCTACCACCACATTTGTGTTTGCAGATAATATGCAAGACTTGCTAGGTACTTCCACAGCGGTGGCACCCACAGGTATCATTGTGGTGAATAGTGTTGACGATGTGGTTTCCACAAGACCAGGCGTTACCACCTTAAGGGATGCTATTAATCAGGCGAATGCTGACACTGTTCCAGATTTAATAGTATTTGACCGTTCTTTATTCTCCACTGCACAGACTATTACTCTGAACTTGGGAGAACTAGATATTACCCATAGTTTGGACATTATTGCTCCACGAGATACACTTACAGGCGCAGATTTAGTGACGCTGAGTGGGAATAAAGCGTCGCGGGTGTTTGAGATTGAGAAAGAAGCAACGGTGAATCTGTCTGGATTGATTGTCGCTGATGGTAGTGTGACGGGTGATAGCGGTGGTGGAATTAACAACTTTGGTACTCTCACCCTAGATAACAGCATTGTTGGCAATAATTCCGCCAGCGGTAATATCCTCATCAATAACGACCTTATTACCAAAGGCGGCGGCGTTTATAACACTGGTACAATGAATATTCTCAATAGTACCATCAGAGGTAACTCGATCAGTGGCAACAGCAACGGTGGCGGCGCTGGCATCTATAACAGTGGCACGGTTCTCTTAAGCAACAGCACCATTACCGATAACTCGACAAACAGCAACTACATTATGGGTGGCGGAGGTATCTATAACAGCGGCGGTACGGTTCTCTTAAACAACAGCACCATTACCGATAACTCGGTAAGGGGCATTTACGCTATCGGGGGCGGAGGTATCTATAACAGCGGTGGTCGCGTTGATGTGAGCAACAGCATCCTCAGCGGTAACAGCAGCAGCAGTATGTACGGTACCAGTGGTGGTGGCATCTATAACGACAGTGGTCGCGTTGATGTGAGCAACAGCATCCTCCGTGGTAACAGCAGCAGCGGCATGTACGGTAGCAGTGGTGGTGGCATCTATAATCGTGGTGGAACCCTTGAGGTGAGTAACACCAGCCTCAGTAGTAATTCAGCAAGCAACGGTGGAGGCATATTTACCGAGAGTGGCACTGTTGTGTTGAGCAACAGCACTCTGGGCAATAACACTGCCAGCGGCTATGGCTATGGCGGCAGCGGCGGTGGCATCTTTAACGTTAATGCTACCTTGACCGTAAGTAACACCACCCTCAGCAATAACACCACACGTGGCTCAGGTTACGGTAATGGCGGCGGTGGCATCGTCAACATTATTGGCAAAATGACTGTGAGCAACAGCACCCTTAGTGACAACTCCACTGGCGGCGATTTGGGGGCCGGTGGCATCCTTAACAGTGGTATCTTGACGATAAGCAACACCACCCTCAGTGGCAACTCAGCAGGCTTCGGTAGGGGTGGCGGTGGCATCCTTAACAGTGGTACCTTGACTCTGAGTAACAGCACTTTCAGTGGTAACTCGGCAAGCAGCGGTGGTGGCATCTATAACAGTGGTACCTTCACTCTAAGTAACAGCACTTTCAGCGGTAACTCTGCGAGCAGCGGTGGTGGCATCTATAACGAATACACTGGCAACCTAACCCTGTTGTTCAGTACCGTGACCCAAAATATAGCAGCCAATGGTGGAGGGGTGTATCAAAACGATGTTCCGTCAACTTCATCTTCTGTTCGTGGTTCCAATAACGTGCGCAACACAATTATCGCCGCCAACCTCAACACTCTTGACGGTGTCAACCCTGACGTATCTGGTACATTTACTAGTCTTGGCTACAACCTAATTGGCGATGGTACAGGCAGTACTGGATTTGGTCAAGCCACATGGGATATTGTTGGTACTAGCGACTGGGTAATTGACCCTTGAGGGGATCGGATACAGAAATAAATTCACACTTTTTGCTTAAGTACTTAACAAGGTCATTCCACAGTTTTTACAAAACTAAACATAGATGGGTTTTATCGTGCCGACTTACTTATCAAGTTTAGATGAACTGGCTTTGTGATCGCTCTTCGCAACAATCCCTGCAAAATAAATGATGCTCTATGCATAACTAGTCCTAAATGAATGAGAAAGCAAATTGTGTTACAAACTCCAGCCCAAGGCTTCTGCCACAAGATTGGCTAACTGTAGCGGATTAAAAGGCTTAGCGATCGCTGCTTTTATCCTCATAGATGCACAATTAGATGCCCTGGGGCATATTTATCGCTCAAACCCCTAATTTTTCGTTGACTATTGCTTAAGTTATGGTTCTGGAATTGTACTTTTGCTCAATTTATGGGTTAAAAATCGGGTTTTAATTTTCAATTAAAACACCTTATTCTCAATAAAAAACAGGGATTTTACTAAGATTATGCAAGATGAAGATTCTAGTACATCAAATTTTGTAAAAGGTGAAGAGCTTACTCCAGAAGATATATTTTGGATTGATTTATCACGGAATAGACTTAAGAATTCACTTCAGTATTTAGAAGAAACAGCAAAGCAATATATTACTATTAATTCTTTTTCACAGACCATATATTTTGCGGCTATATCTTTTAGTGAAGTGAAAAATAGTTTATCTTCTTTTAATTCAAATACTGTTCGTTTTCTATGTATTTTAGTATTAACTTTACCATTAGATTTTTGGATATTTTCTTTGATATTTGCTGCTCAGTGTTTTCCACATAAAGTTTTTTATACTAAAATTAATTCTCCACGAGCATCACATGATTTTTATATAAGCGCGTTTTGTCATAAGTCAAAATATTTGACACTTGCTCAGGTTTTTTTGATTATTGGATTTGTTTTTTTGGTTTTGGATGTTTTCGTTTATTATCTATTTTTGCCTTCTAGTATAAAAGGTTGAGTTCAATGTCTAATATCCATAATTTTATATGCCCTAAGCCAGATTGTTCGTATCATACAAAAACATTTGAATATGATTTACAAGAAGGATATAAATTACGATTTAAAGATGGTTTAAAAAAAGATGAATTACCAAAAAATAGTGAACATAGTGAACATAGTGAACAAATCGAGACGGATTTAATAATAAATTGTCCTAATGGTCATGAATTTAAAATTTTCGTAATAGAAGATGTTAAATATCGTAATAATCATGATTATCATCCTACGGCGAAATCCGTGTAACTGATGATGGTCGTTGAGCGCGTGTATGACACCATCGCAGTTTTGGCTGGGAAGAAAAATCCTCGTGATGCCTGGAAAGCTCTGTGCGAGCAGTATTCAGAGGTTGTCGTCAAAGCCGACAACTTCCAACTCAACCGTCAGCCCCTTCGGGTTCGTCAAAAGCTAAGGTAATAATCTAAGGTAGGAACCCCATAAATAAATTTAGGGGCTTGAGTCAGCGGACGTAGTATTTCTTGCGCTATGCGTCTCGAAATACATTTTTTTTTGTTTTCCATCGATTTGGGGGCTTGCATCCCTTTTTTCACTTATAATACAATACCTGACTTTGATTTGGTTGGGTTTTCGAGGGCGATCGCGATCTGTGGAAGGAGGGCGATCGCCCTTGATTTTTTGGCAAATTTTATTTGCCCTTCTATAGATAATTGTATGCGGTAGTGCCAAAGTTTACTGGTACTATCGCATATATTTTTTGGTTTAGACCATACATTATTTGCTCTTCCTCAAAATTTGTGATAGCCTGTGTACATCAGTACGATGGAGGCATGAAGAAAATGTTCTGTCGCTTAGCCGTGTTGATGGCAGAGAAAGACCCGCAGTTGTCCCAAAGACAGCTGGCAAAAAACACAGGACTAGATATAACGACCATCAACCGATTATTTACAAACAACTTCAGTCGTGTTGATGTCAGCACGGTTGAAACCCTGTGTAACTACTTTGGAAAAAATATTGGAGACTTGTTTGATATGAGAAAACCAGAAGATATTCCGACTAGAAAAAGCCGAAAACGCCCTGAGTATACAGAACAAGCATCAGATAAGGTAGCGTAAACAAATCACTTGGATCTACTGATATGTGGGAATGCTGAGGACAACTTCTTTCCCGCTATCACCCGCTATCAGTAGCCTGTTGGCATCAATGCTGTTTGAAATTCTCAGTTAGGAACTTGAAGTTATCGAGATGCACTGGCTTTCATTGCCAATTGCAGTAATGCAAAACCCCTACTGCTAGGCAAGACCACAAACAGTAGGGGCTACATATACAACTTTTAACTGTTAGCACAGTCTATGATCCCGATTATATCAAATTCTCCTGCGTCTTGCACGGGGACAGATGCCCTATGGGAAAACTCCACATTTGAACAAGATTTCAGTGCCCAACAAGTCACCTTTGAGTGGATACAAAATTTACCACCAGAACAGAAAGACGCGGCGCTGTTCCGATTTTGTAAAACCATAGAGGCAAGACCAACACTAGTAGAATCTTTTAGCCTCAGCCAAGTGTTGTACCGCACAATCTCAGGCAACACATTCACCGAGTCGGCTGACAATGTTGCTTTCCGTACTGGTTGTGACAGAAAAACAGTTTTGAAGGGATTGTCCATTGCAGTTGAACAGAATATCCTAGAAAAGAATGAACGACCAGGAACCAGTACTGAGTATTCCTTCAAACCAGTAGATGAGTGGTTGCCAGAGCCAGTAGTCCGTATTAAGGACATCCGTACAAGGAAAGTTTTGCAGTTTCCATCATCACATCATACTGAGTCAGTAGAAGATGAACAGCAACTAGCCAGCAATCATGAGGTAGTCCTTAATACGGACTGCCTTGAAACGGACGCAAACAAAAATAGTGTTGTTGTTTCTTTAAAAGAAGAACAACTTGAAGAAGTTAGCGTCCTTGACAGGGACACCCCCAAATCCCCATGGAAATATGTGGGACAGGGGCTACCCAGAGTGTATGTAGCACCAGAACTTGACGCTTTGACAGGCAGCAAGATTGAATCCATTCATGAGGCAACGTCTAGACCGCGCCAGTTCATTCTTAAAGAGGCGGTGGACTTGCTTTACAACCAGATGAATCGCATTCCATCATTCCTTGAAGAAAAGCCGAAACCCCAATTTAATTCAATTTCATCTGTAATCCCATCTGCTGTTTCTTCTGGCATTCCGGAAGATGTGTTTATTGCGCTCCAGAATGCCGGGATTGACCTGGGGCTTTCTACGGCTGAGCGGTTGTGGGTGAAGTATAGTGATAAGTTTTCTGAGGCTCTAGCCTATACTATAGCCCAGGAGCAAGCTGGGAAAATTAAGCAGAGTATGTCAGGATTCTTCCGTAGGTCTTTAGAGGAAGGTTGGAACTTAACGATAAAACCGCTCTTGCGTGAGACAGAAGTTGAGCAAGCTACTTAACGATACACTCACTGGCATCCGCAACACTGGCAGCTTCGGCATCGACAACGACGGCACTATCGATATGGGGAATGGTAACGACATCGTCGATGCTCTCACTGGTGGCAATGGTTGCAATGGCACGATCAATATGGGGGATGGTAACGACATCGTCAAAGGATTTGGGACCGGATACTTTGATGGTGGCAATGGCTTTGATACGCTGCTTTTCGGTTCTGGAACCTATACAGTCTCTTATACCGCAAATAGCGCTGGCTTCTATACAGTAGACAAAGGAGGTATAGATATGTTCGTAAAGGACTTCGAGCTTATTGGTAGCGCCAACAATCCTGCTTGTGCTAATAGTTTCTCTAGTGTGATTGGCGGGACTTTTACAGTAGCATAAACCTGAGTCAGGTGGTGGTCGAGTTGATCGAGCAGTTGTTGAAAGCTAGCGATGTATCTACATCGGATGTTGTGTCTGGTGAATTTGTCACAAGAGGCAAAGTAAATAAGTAGTAATGGGGTGATTTGGTAATTGCTTGAAGTCAGCCACAACAATTCTCAACTCGTCTTGGAGATAAGAGGAATTGATAAATGAGTTTATCTAGTCAAGAACGTAAAAGACTACAGGATGCTTTGATTGATGCTTTTTCTAATACCGTATCCTTAGTAGCGGTATACTCAGCTGCGGGTCCTAATCAAATCACGATTTTACTTCTCACAAGTTTCTCACATTCTTTTACTATGATCAAATTCTAGTCCTGAACATCACGCTCAGGCAGCACAACCACGATTTCTTGAGCCGATACAATGCACAATCAGTGCCAATCGCACTCTACCCCCATGTCGTATTTTAAAAAATGAGAATTGCTGACTAAAATTAGCGGCGGTGCAATTTTTTCTTGAGGTAGGCTATGCCAGGAAGTATATCGCTCGGATTACTCGTTCTAGGCGGAGTTCTTATTTTAATTGGATTTCTCGGAGGCAACTTTAAGCTGTTTGGTGCTGAGGTGGCAGCAACCATCTCTAATCGTTGGCTACGCTTTGTAGCAATAATCTTTGGCAGTGTTCTGGTTTTTGCCGCATTAGGGCAAAATTTCTCTAATTCAGGTAGCGGTATAAATACCATCTGGACCTGCTACAACAATAGTAAACCTGTGGGGGATGTCACTATCTGGTGGGGGCATAAGGAAAGGGATGCTGAGTGGGCTTGCAACAAATGGATCTCCCAGTGTGGTAACGGAGGTGGATGCACGACTATGAAAAACAGCAAGTGAAGATTGAACAACTATTAGTCTATGATGCAGATGCCCATGCAATTACAGTTCCAATAGCGATCGCACTCTTCTGTGAATGGCGACCTATGTACCTCATTCGCACGGCATGTCCTTTTATAACTACAAGATCTCTGTTCTAAATTCCACAATGGAAATAAAAAACTTGGCGTTGCTGAATCACGGTATGAATTTACACGCGCGTAAAGGCGCAAAGGCAAGGCAGTGCGGTCTTGGGGTCTCCCCAAGTAGAGCAACTGCCGCGCAAAGAATCGTTGTTTAATCAACTTGAAAAATGTCAATTCATACGACCATTCAGCAACGCCAAAAACTTGTAGTCACGGAGAGCGATCGCCAATCCCGAGGATATGCCAGTATTGTTGATCCGCGACTTAGGCATCATCATGACCACTTCTGCCATTACCAGGTTAATAGCGGAGATACCGCCAGATTTCAGGAATTTCTGCAATAAAAGTTTCACGTTCCGACGCTGACTGTTCCACAACCCGATCTAATCTGTAAGTCATATTTTCTATTGCCGATTCCATCCGGTTGATCGCTTCATCATGCCTAACTGAATTGGCTTCTAATCTAGTTAGATTAGCCTCTAATCGACTTAGGGCTTCATCATGTCTAACTGAGTTAGCTTCTAGTCTACTAAGAGCTTCATCATGGTGGCGGTAACGAGCGAAAGCTAAGTTCAGCAAAACGACTGAGGGTAGCTTCTAATTGGTCTAGACGGCTTCAGGTGCTTGGGGTACAGATAACTCATTAAACACAGCTTGAGGAATCATCACCTTGCCATATAACTCTGGCAACAAATCAATTAAATCAATCAGCACCAGATAACACAACGGTGAAGTATCCGAGACAACTGCCATTAAATTTCTGTCTTCCCCTGAACTACTATTTTTTGCATCGTTAGCAAATCTTGCTCAAAATCAACTTCATCATAGTGTAAATAGGCTTCTGCCTGCTTGAGAAAATTATCTACCTCATAGCGAGAAGATAAATGCAGCATTCTTCCCACCTGTGCAGAAGTAATCACACCCTGCCGATAAGCTTCAATTGCTAAACACTCTAGTACTCTTCGAGGGAAGTTATCCCACTTTTCCTGAATTGTACTGGCAATTTCGTCGGGTAAGTCAATGGTAATTTGCACGTAACATCCTCCAGCGAATAATGGTGGATTTTGTACCAATTTTATCTATTTATATAGATAGATTGAATATAACATAAACTTTATTTAAGTAAGTCGGCGGGAAAATTTCTATGTGAGTCATAAATCTGTTACAAACTCCAGCCCAAGGCTTCTGCCACAAGGCTTGCTAACTGTAGCGGATTAAAGGGCTTAGCGATCGCTGCTTTTATCCCCATAGATGCATATCGTTGACGGTCAGAAGCTTGCACTTTAGCTGTCAGCAAAATCACGGGAATGTATGCCGTTGCAACATTAGCCTGTAAATTTTGAAAAGTCGTAGGACCATCCATATCAGGCATCATCACATCCAGCAGGATAGCATCGGGCTGTGTACTTTGCGCCAACGCTAGCCCACAATGCCCATCAGCAGCAGTCAGAACCTCCCAACCCGCCACAGTTTCCAGGCAAATCTGAACGACTTCCCGAATGTATTCCTCGTTGTCAATCACTAAAATGCGTTTGTCTGTCATAACTGCTATCCAAGTGTTGGTTGTGGGTAATTCTGGAGAGTAGTTCCAGCACCCGTTGCTCAAATTCTGGCGCTGTTACGCGACTTTTCGTCATAGACGAGGATTGGTAGAGTAAAGTAGAACGTACTACCAAGACCCAACTGACTCTGGGCCCAGATACGTCCGGAGTGCTGTTGCACGATACTGCGACAAATTGCTAAGCCCAAGCCAGTTCCTTCATGGTTGCGCGAATCGGAGGAATCAACTTGTTGAAAGCGTTCAAAAATAGTTTCCAGTTTGTCGGCGGGAATACCTCGCCCCCGATCCCTGACTTTAAATAGTATCACATCGCCTTGACGCTCAGCAGTTAACCAAACTGTACTGCCAGAGGGTGAGAATTTGATGGCGTTACTCAACAGGTTGGTTAGAGTTTGGATCAGGCGATCGCTATCAGCGTACAGCCCAACTGATACGGGTGAAATTGATAAATTCACCCCATACTGTTGTGCCATAGTTTGCATTAGCTCTAATGCTGAGGTCATCAAATCAGCAGCATTACAAACCTGTTTCTCCATCATCACCTTACCTGACTCGATGCGCTCGATATCCAAAATGTCGTTGATGAGTCTTACCAAGCGATCTGTGCTGTCTACGGCAATTTCTAGCAGGCGCTTACCCCGCGCCGAGCAAGGATCGAGCAGCCGACTAGCAAGCATACCCAAGGAACCGTGAATTGAAGTCAGGGGTGTGCGGAGTTCGTGGCTGACGACAGAAATAAACTCATCCTTCATCCGCTCCATGATCTGGCGATCGGTAATGTCTTTAAAGGTGACAACAGCTCCCATCACCGCACCTTGTTCCTGAATTGGCGTTGACACATACTCAACGGGGAAACTCGTACCATTTTTGCGCCAAAAGACTTCGTGAGTGACTTGATGCACTGATGCATCACGGATAGATTCATAAATCGGACAATCTGTCAAGGTGTAGGGTGTTTCGTCTGATTTCCCAGGAGGCAAGATAATATCTATGGGCTGACCAATTAATTCTGTCACCAAGTATCCCAGCAATTTGGCAGCGGCTGGATTCACAAAGGTGATTTTGCCCGACTTGTCCAATCCGCACAAGCCTTCTCCCATTGAATTTAAAATTAGTTCATTTTGATGGCTCAACCGTTTAAGAGCCTCCTGCGTCCGCTGACGTTCCTCGAGTTCTGACTGCAACTGCGCGTTGACACCGATCAATTCGCTTGTACGCTCTACAACTCTCATTTCTAGCTCATCCTTAGCTTTTTGTAGCGCTGACTCAATCCGCTTGCGTGAGGTGATGTCAGTACGAATTGCTACATATTGATAGGGTTGAAGGTGATTATCTAATAGCGGTACAATCGTCGTATCTACCCAGTAATAAGTTCCATCTTTGGCACGGTTTTTGATTTCGCCTTTCCAAACTTGCCCACTGGTAATAGTCTTCCACATCTGTTGAAAGAATGGAGTGGGGTGAGCACCAGAATTAATAATGCGGTGGTTTTGTCCCAAGAGTTCTGCTCTAGAATATTTTGAGATTTCGCAAAATTTATTGTTAACGTAAGTAATTGTTCCCTTGAGGTCAGTGATTGCTAGAATAGAAGACTGATCCAAGGCAAACTTAATGTCTGCCAGTTCTTTAAGTGACGCTTGCAGAATTTGCGAGGCTTGCTGACGTTCAATTGCCTCTTCTCGGAGTGCGGCTTGGGCCTGTACGCGTTCGCTCACATCCATAACAGCTCCAATCATGCGTACTGCAAGACCTGTCTCGTCATAAAAAAACCGACCTTTGCCCTCGACCCAGTGAATGCTACCATCAAGCCAGACAACTCGAAATTCATGGTGGTAATTCTGTCGTTTTTGACGCGCATAGTTCACCGCCAGTTTAACTCCTTCACGATCCATAGGGTGAACACAGGCGTCAAAAGCTTCGTAGGTTCGCTCAAATGTGCCCAGTTCTAAACCAAACAATTGTTCGTGAACACTAGACCAAGTAATTTCGTTAGTTAAAACGTTCCAGTCCCAGATGCCCACATGGGCAGCTTCTAAGGCTAACCTCAGTTGCTGAACTTCATTTTCACAAGAATTTGTGATCATAAAATTTATTTTTAGTCAACAATTTGAAACAATTACTTTACAAGGCTCTGCCTTGTAATGCTCTTTTTGGAGGCTCTGCAACCCGTCAAACCGGGAGGCAGCAGCCCTCCTTGATCTCATTCCCAGGCTCTGCCTGGGAACGAGGCAGGGCAAGAGTTGCCGATCGCATCTTAAAATTTCGCCCATAAGTCTTTATTCACATCTCACTGTCTTTGTCAATGCGTAAGTTCTATAAATGTTACGTCAGTTGATCAATTTTAGCTAGACTCCGAAGCAGTTTGATTCGCTCCAAGCGATTGATAATGCGAGTTACCAGTTCTGGGCCCACAATGGGCTTGCTCACAAAGTCATCTGCACCTACAGCAAACACCTGATTCACAGTGGCTGCATCTGTGTGAGCGGTTAAAAAA
The DNA here is from genome assembly GCA_016903675.1 of Stigonema ocellatum SAG 48.90 = DSM 106950. GTDB lineage: Bacteria > Cyanobacteriota > Cyanobacteriia > Cyanobacteriales > Nostocaceae > Stigonema > Stigonema ocellatum. The sequence continues at coordinate 74,097 of JADQBA010000006.1, forward strand.
AGTATTGGTAATCCGCAAGTGCGCGGATCGGTTCGCACCACCCGACACAGTTCAACTCCACTCAAATGCGGCATCTTAATGTCTAAAATTAGCAGATTCGGTGAAGATGCTTCTAGGGTTTCCCAGAAGTGCTGGGGATCGTTGAGGGTGATTACCTGAAGTCCCCAAGGTTCGAGTAAAGTTTGCAGAGTGGTCAAAACTAGAGGATCGTCGTCCACCACCATCACCACTGGTTCTGCACCCGTATCAAATTTTTCATCCTTGTTGGTCTGGGTAGCTGAAAGTGGCACTTTGGGTGATTGCTCGATTTCTTCACGTAGTTCCAGCACTAATTTCCGCAGGTGTTTACCCTCTTTCTTTTCAACGGACTTACCAGTTTGCAACAAATGTTCAATTTTCCGCGCCAGTTGGGAGCCTTTGCTAAAACCAAAAGTGCCTAACGAACCAGCCAGTGTGTGAGCTTGCTGTTCTGCTTGAGTATGTAGTTCCTGACTTAGTGCATCTTGCAAAGCATCTGTGGCTGCTTGTTCCAAGACCGACACTTGCTGACTAATTTTTCCTTGAAATCGGTTCCAAACTCCACCCAATGCTGCCAATGTCTGCTGCTGAATTTCTTCCACACTAGAACTAAAGGATGCAACGTCTTTATATGGTTTTAGGCGATACCCGATGCCATAAACAGTCTCTACTAAATCAGCAGGAGCTCCTGCTGATTTCAGTTTTTGTCGCAAACCTTTGATCTGAGTTCTGACTGCTTCTTCTCCTGGTATTTTATCAAACGACCAAAGGCGATCAAGAATTGCACTACAGCTAAACACCCGGCGAGAATTCCGCATAAACAGCTCGAGTAGAGCATACTCTTTAGCAGTTAAATGTACAAGATGAGTTCCGTAGTGTACCTGTATGCTACTGGGATCAAGGTGTAAGCTTCCCCACTCCAGCACTGGCTGTGTGTTTGAATTGCCTCGACGCAGTAAAGCACGCACGCGAGCGACTAATTCCTCTGTGTCGAAGGGCTTGACGAGATAATCATCTGCACCTGCGTCTAGCCCAATTGCTTTTTCGTGGCTGCTGTCTCGACCTGTGAGCAAGAGGATGGGAATTTTCAAGTCGTGCGATCGCAGTTTTCGGCAAAGGCTAATGCCATCCAGCTTGGGCAACATAACATCAAGCATGATTAAGTCATAATCAAAGGCTTGTACTAAATCCCAAGCTAATTGACCGTCTCTGGCAACTTCAACTGTATAATTTTGGTGTTCGAGGACTTTTGTGAGCGCTTTGGCAGTTAACTCGTCATCTTCTACAATCAAGATCTTCATTGACCTTCATCTCCCTAATTCTTGCTTTTGACCTTTTTAAGAGTCTGCAATAATTTCTTTGCCGTGCATAGCTCTCAACAAAAGCGTACCACCCTCAGGCATTGCCGAAGGGAGTATTTATACATAAGTTTATCAACAGCTCATACAGTTGTGTCGCATCTCCCAAAAGCGTCCACAGGTCAAATGCAGTTAGTAGGACAATTGGGGTGCGATCGCCCACAAGCCGCTGCTGTTTGCAAAAGCTGATGCCGTCAAGTTTTGGCAGCATCAAGCCAAGAGGCTGGGCAAGACTATTAGCTTAACAAGATTGCTATGCACATGATGGTCAATGTGTAAAGTGTGTAAATCCTAGCCTATTTTACACTACCGCAGTTCCCCATAATAAAAGCAGCAGCAAGGCTGATAGCAAAGCTACAAGAAATTTGCTTATTTTATTCAAATTCTTTTTCATTTTGTTTCTCCTTTGGAAAACCTGTGATCATTTTGGTAAAAATATTTTTTAACTCACCATATAGCACTCCAATACTACGCTGGTTAAGATTTTTTTGATTTTAATTATGGTTGTAGAGACGCGATTAATCGCGTCTCTAGAAAGTTTCGCGATTAAGGTAATTATCTTAAACGAGCAGTATTGTATAGCACTCTTGTTTAATTTGGGAAAATCATCGGCTTCAGAAACCGGGTAACTTTGGCGAAACCCGGTTTCTCTACGTTCAGACAGGGCTATTTCATTCTACACTCAATGCCAGGAACTCAAGTTCAAGCGAGAGAGCTACTGTCCATTTCAACGGACTAAAATTCCTGAAAGTTCTAGTCGGCGGTATGCCGACTTCAGCTATTAGCCTAGGAATAAATTCCTAGGCATGTGGGTGGCTTTTCATCTCAAGAGGAGGCTACTTGCACAACAGTTGCATCTGCTGTATTTGCATGAATCAGTCCTTGCAAAGTTAGAACTGAGCAAGGGGCATGATGGAGCACGTAATTGCTAACAACTCCTGCTTTTGTTCTGCGGCGGCGACTTCCAACCGCGTCTTTAACACTGAGTCAGGATTGAGACTAATTGAATCAATCCTCTGTTCAACCAAGAATCGAGCAAACTCTGGATAATCACTGGGTGCTTGACCGCAAATCCCAATTTTACGTCCGTGCTGTCTGACTGTGCGGATCGCCTTAGCTATCATCCGTTTCACAGCTTCATTGCGTTCATCAAACAGATGCGCCACAAACTCTGAATCCCGATCTAGTCCCAGCGTCAACTGAGTCAGGTCGTTTGAGCCAATGGAGAACCCGTCAAACACTTGGCTAAACTCGTCCGCAAGCTGCACGTTACTAGGTAACTCGCACATCACATAGACTTCCAAGCCCTTTTCGCCTTGCACCAAACCATTTTTCGCCATTTCGGTTAACACTCGCTGACCTTCTTCTGGAGTACGGCAAAATGGAACCATCAAAATCACGTTGGTTAAGCCCATGTCGTCACGTACCAGCTTCATTGCTTGACACTCCAAAGCAAAACCTTCCCGATAGCGCTCATCGTAGTAGCGAGAAGCACCACGCCAACCAATCATCGGATTTTCTTCCTTAGGTTCAAATTGTTTACCACCCAAGAGGTTGGCGTATTCATTGCTCTTGAAGTCTGATAGACGCACTATTACAGGTTTGGGGTAGAATGCAGCCGCAATTGTACTGATACCCTGCGCTAACTTATCTACAAAGAATTGAGGATGTTTTCAAAGTCCAAGCGTGATGTATCAATTACTTTTAGATAGAACTAAATCCCCCTGAACAAGGGGGACTTTGATTCCAGTTCCCCCCTTTTTAAGGTATAGGGGGGATCAATAAGTGCTTCGATACCGCCAACAAGACGCCAAAGCAAGCTATGGCTTTTTCTATTGCTTTCCTCACAAGTTTCTCAAATTGTTGCTACATAATTTGTACCAGCTAAGTAGGTCGGCGTGAATAATTAAAGGTTTGTAGTTGCGCTTCAGCGCCCTAGATATGAGCGCTGAAGCGCAACTACGAGCCCTTACTTGCATTCATATAGTTCCGTTTTTGTGTGCCGATCTACTTAGAATTCGCAGATCGACTGCAACGGTGCAAGCTAGACCACTTCCTAGTTTAGGCTGGGTATTGTGAGCTTTGTAGGAGTTGGGGTAATGATGGTAGTGATTTCTCCATTGAGCCAAGGAGGATATGATGCACAAGAAAAATCCACATAATGGTTTGATTTTATGGGAAAAATGGGTGCTGGCGACTACTTTAGGCGAAGTCTTGGGTTTAAGTATTTTGGCTCTAGCCAGCACTGCTTTTCACGGCATGGTTGGGGAGATCAAAACTGACGCTATCTTACTTTTAATCGGCACGCTACAAGGGGTGGTACTGGGATTTTTCCAATGGTAAGCTCTACGGAGTTACATCCACAAAGCAGCTTGGTGGGTACTCGCAACAACACTTAGTATCGGCTCAATAATCCGGGGTAGCCGAAAAAATAAAAAGGTGAGCAAGGTGCACAAAACGTCATAGAATATGGCACATGACGCAAAATGGTATATTATGGCCATGCATAAAACTATCATAGCAGAAATCCAGGAAGCATTTGGCGGGTCGCTTGCCGCAATGGATATTCTCAATGTATCTGGTGTTGGTGATCTGGCATCGGTCTATGCTGCTACCGATTTGGCGATAGCATCCCTTGCATCTGCTGGAATGGCGGTTGCCGAATTTATTGCCATACGCAGTGGCAAGATGCCGCTAATTCAGGTGGATCGACGGCTTGCATCCATGTGGTTTTCTACATCGTTACGTCCAATAGGGTGGCAGTTGCCTCCGCAATGGGATGCAGTGGCCGGTGATTATAAGGCAAGTGACAACTGGATAAGATTACACACCAATGCACCGCACCATCGCCGTGCTGCACTGCAAGTGCTTGGTTGTTCAGAAGATAGGGAAGCCGTAACGAAGGCTGTTGCGAGTTGGCAAGCAAATGAGCTTGAAGATGCAATAGTTTCTGCAAACGGTTGTGCCGCCGTTATGAGATCAGCAGAAGATTGGAGCATGCACGCTCAGGGGCGAGCGGTAGCCACTGAGCCGCTTATGCACATTTCTGCTACGGATTCCGCTCATATGCCAAACTGGCTAATTCCGGCAGGGCGGCCTTTAGAAGGCATACGTGTACTTGACCTGACCAGAGTTCTTGCTGGCCCCGTTGCAACACGGTTTCTTGCCAGTTATGGGGCGCAAGTATTGCGTATTGATCCGATAGGATGGGAAGAACCAGGTGTTGTGCCGGAAGTGGTATTAGGCAAGCGCTGTGCCCGGCTTGATCTAAAGAATGCCAACGGTATGGCCACACTGAAAAAACTGTTGGGTGATGCTGATGTAATTATCCATGGATACCGAACTGGCGCACTGGCACATCTTGGTCTTGACAGTGAAGAAAGACAAAAGTTGCGTCCTGGGCTGGTTGATATTTCACTCAATGCTTATGGCTGGAACGGGCCATGGAAATTGCGTAGGGGATTTGATAGCCTGGTACAGATGTCAAGCGGTATTGCACATACCGGGATGGTCAAAGCAAATAAAAACTGCCCATTTCCGTTGCCCGTGCAGGCAATAGATCATGCAACGGGGTATTTGCTTGCAGCAGCAGCGATACGAGGCTTAATTAGGCGTGTGACGAGCGGCCAAGGTATGGAAGTACGGGCTTCGCTTGCCAGAACAGCAGCAATACTTGCTTGTTATCCGGTTGAAAATGGTCTTGCTGCAAAGATTGAGGCGGAGAATAGGAATGATCTCGCTCCAGCCATCGAAGCTACCGCGTGGGGGGCGGCACAGCGTCTGAAACCACCTTTGGTTATAGAAGGTTGTCCGATGTATTGGGATTTACCGTCATCGCCGTTAGGTTCCTCATTGGCTGAATGGCTTTGATTTGCTCTCAATTTTGGCCTTAGCGTAGGATTCTGGGAATATTCTGCCATGACCCCTATTTGTACGACTATGCAAGCTGACTTCGTAAATGTCAGCTTGCCGCTGCGTAGCAAGCGTACCCAAATAATGTGTCTATCCGACATTCCGCACCCACGACTAACCAAAAGGATGAACAGAAGATTTTTCACGAATAATAGTCGCCATCATTGGGGATGATTCTAGTCTGAGAAATGCGGTCGCGCACATACTCAAAAAAGCTGACTCCTAATTTACGAGTAGTAGCAACAAGAGACATAAAAGTATCCCAAGCTTTAGTACCTTCCAATGTCTGAGTCGCATAACTAATATTGCGACGCTGCACCATTGTCCTAGCTGCTAATTCAGCCGGATTATTATGCAGGGGTAATTCAGGATGCTCTAAGACCAAAAGCAACTCCGTTTTTTTCAACGACTGCTAGACTGTTTCTCCAATATAAATACCTACAGAACTGGCAACTTCGACAAGTTCACTATGCGGATCTACAGATAACGGACTTTTAGCCACAACCTCTTTCAGGGGAACAGCTACAGCTTGTCCATTTTGCCAAGCCACCATTAAGCCATATTTTTCTTGCGCCACTAAATCAACTGCGGCTTTACCGAAAACTGTCGCCGTCAGACGATCCAAAGCGGATGGAATTCCACCACGTTGGATATGTCCTAAAACAGAGACTCTCATGTCAATTTTTTTGGCACTACAATAATCAACTTGCTCAGCAATGTACTGACCCAGACCGCAGACAGGAGCATGACTGGATTCAGCAGTCGTGCAACTAAAGGAATCGTTTGCTGTTTTAGCACCTTCTGCAACCACCATGATTGCAAATTTGCGCTGCCAGCGAACGCGCAGTTCTACCAGATGTCTGCATATACTTGTGATTGAATAGGGAATTTCGGGAATCAAAATCACATCTGCACCACCTGCAATGCCAGAGTGCAGTGCTAAGTGACCAGCAGCGCGTCCCATAACTTCAACAACCATCACGCGGTCATGACTAGGAGCGGTAAAAGTGAGACGATTTAGAGCATCCACGATGGTACTGACAGCAGTATCAAACCCAATGGCTCGTTCCGTAAGGGCAACGTCATTGTCAATTGTCTTTGGTATAGCGATTAAATTCCATTTGCCAAGGCTTGCAAGTTCATGAAGAATGGCAAGACTACCATCACCGCAGATGACAATTAGAGCATCTAATCCTAGAGCTTCATAACTAGCAATTATCTCACCAGCATGAGCTAAAGTATCTCCCTTGTTGATGGTTCCTAAAATCGTTCCACCCATACTAAGTAACGGATCTATACCACGCAGATCCAAGCCATGCATATTGAGTGCGATCGCCTTGCGCTCAAGTAAACCTTGGGTGGCGTAAGGAATGCCTAACACCTCCCAATTGTAAGTGAGCGTTGCATGGCTAATAACAGCCCGAATGACACAGTTAAGTCCTGGACAGTCACCACCGCTGGTGAGAATGCCAATCCTTTTTTTATTGCCCATAACTTCCTTTACCCAAAGTAATAAGATGGCTCGTATACTGCCTCCCAATCACCTTTGTAACTTTGGAGCGATCGCATATACTGAGCGCGTTCAAAGTCACTAGGGTTAGGACAGCTTTTTTGACTCATGCTTCCCTGAAGCAGACGTACAGATTCATATTCGTGCTTCTCCATCCATTCGCTTATTTGCTTCTCAATTACCCTCATATGATTAATGCCGTGCCGCAGCAACACAGAACAAAGCATGGTAATATCTGCCCCTGCCATCAACATTTTCAAGACATCAAGTCCATTGTGGATACCACTGGTCGCTGCTAGGCTGGCATTGATACGACCATAAAGAATTGCCAGCCAACGCAGAGGCAAACGCATTGCATGGGGAGTACTTAAAATCATATTTGGTTGCACTTCTAGGGTTTCGAGGTTGATATCTGGTTGGTAAAATCGATTGAACAGTACCAAGGCATCAGCCCCTGCATTGTCCAAACGTTTCGCCATATTCGCCGTGTTAGTGAAATAGGGACTCAACTTCACCGCTACGGGAATAGTCACTACTGCTTTAACGGCACGAAGAATGTCAATATATGTTTGCTCAAGCTGTGTACTCGTCAGATCCATTTCTGTAGGAACGTAGTAAATATTTAATTCCAGCGCTGAAGCCCCCGCTTGCTGAATCAGTCTGGCGAAATTAGTCCATCCACCCACGGAAGAACCATTCAGGCTAGCAATAATCGGAATTCCTACCTTTTCCTTCGCCTTACGGATATGATTTAGGTATTCTTCTGGTCCGACACGGAAATTTGCTGGCTCTGGAAAATAAGTCACGGCTTCAGGATAACTCTCGGTTCCGTGTGTCAAATGATGATGTAATTCATATCGTTCATGGCTTAACTGTTCTTCAAACAGCGAATGCATCACTACCGCTGCTGCACCCGCGTCTTCCATGCGCTTAATGTTGTCTACGTCTTCAGAAAGGGGGGATGCGGAAGGCACAAGTGGCGATCGCAATGTCATGCCCATATAATTTGTAGTCAAATCCATAAAAACCTCTTTTACTCTGGCTTTAAAAGTTGTTGTGCAGCTAAATATTGATACATTGCAAAGCGGGTATTCACATTCTCTTGAGCTTCTTTGAGTAAATGCTTTGCAGCTTCTGGGTTAGTCTTAGTCAACATCTTGAAGCGGTTCTCCATATACATCGATTGCTCTACTGGCAGTTTCGGTGAGCGCGAATCGAGTTGCAGTGGGTTTTGTCCCTGCTTAATTCGGTCTGGGTTAAACCGATACAGTAGCCATCGACCTGAGTCTACGGCAGCTTTATGATTCTGCATTGCCGTACTCATGTTGATTCCATGAGCAATGCAGTGGCTGTAGGCGATAATCAGTGATGGACCTGAGTAAGCTTCTGCTTCTAGGAATGCCTTGAGAGTGTGTTCATCCCGTGCGCCCATTGCCACACTGGCAACATAAACATTGCCGTAAGTCATCGCCATCAAGCCCAAGTCTTTTTTGGTAGCAGCTTTACCACCAGCGGCAAATTTAGCGACAGCAGCCTTTGGAGTGGCTTTGGACATTTGCCCACCTGTGTTGGAATATACCTCAGTATCAAGAACCAGGATATTAACATTGCGACCACTTGCTAAGACATGATCCAGTCCACCAAAGCCGATATCATACGCCCAGCCGTCACCGCCGATCATCCAGACACTCTTTTTCACCAAATGGTCAGCAATACTCAAGAGTTGTTTTGCTTTTGTGGTAATTGTTGACTGGGAAGAAGATTCTGTCAACTGTGAACCGTCAACAGTGAACAAACTATATAAGCGTTGCTTTAAAACTGTAATGCGATCGCGTTGTTCCCAAATATCAGCTTCATCTTTTTGCTCGGCATTGACGATACTATTTGCCAGTTTCTCACCCACAACTGTAGCCAGTTGTTTGAGCAATTGGGCAGCAAATTCTGCCTGTTTGTCAATGGAAATACGGAAACCTAAGCCAAATTCAGCATTATCTTCAAATAGGGAGTTTGACCAAGCAGGACCGCGTCCAAGAGCATTATGCGTCCACGGAGTTGTAGGTAAATTACCGCCGTAAATGGAAGAACAGCCAGTGGCGTTGGCAACGATCATGCGATCGCCAAACAACTGTGTCACCAACTTAATATACGGTGTCTCTCCACAACCACCGCAAGCCCCAGAAAACTCAAACAATGGCTCTTGCATCTGCTGTTGGTTAATATGAGTCAGCTTCAACTGTCGTCGGTCTGGATTGGGAATACTCAAAAAGAAATCCCAATTTTCTCGCTCTTGAGAGCGTAATGGCAGTTGAGGTTCCATATTAATTGCCTTACGACGTGGTTCCGCTTTATTCTTAGCTGGACAAACATCTACGCAAATTCCGCAACCCGTACAATCTTCTGCTGCCACTTGGATAGTGAATTTCAAAAAGCGCCAATCATAGTCTTTGGCATCGCTACTCTTAAAAGTTGGTGGTGCATTATCCAGTTGGTTTGGTTCGTAAACCTTACTACGAATGACACTATGAGGACACACCATCACACACTTACCGCACTGAATACAGACATTCGGGTCCCAAACTGGAATTTCCTGGGCAATGTTGCGCTTCTCCCATTTCGATGTACCGGTGGGATAAGTACCATCTGCTGGCATTGCACTCACTGGCAGTTCATCCCCAACACGGGCAATTATTTTACCTAGTACATCCCGCACAAAAGCTGGGGCAGAATCAATTGATTTGGGATTTGGGATTTGGGATTTGGGTCTAGAGAGGCGTAGACCACTTCATAAAGATTATCCAAAGTTGCATCAACCGCGTTGATGTTCATCTGCACTATTTCATCGCCCTTTTTGCCGTAAGTCTTGCGAATGGATTTCTTAATTTCCTCAATAGCTTCTTCTGGTGGTAGTACACCCGATAAGGCGAAGAAACAGACCTGCATTACCGTGTTGATTCGTCCAGCCATCCCTGCTTCACGAGCTACTTTGTAGGCGTTAATTACATAAAGTTTCAAATGCTTTTGAATAATTTGTTCTTGTACTGATGGCGGCAGATGATCCCATATTTCATCCTTCCCATGAGGAGAATTCAGTAAAAAAGTGCCACCTGATACCATGTCTTTAAGGATAGGGAATTTTTCTAGAAACTCCCACTGATGACAGGCGATAAAGTTAGCTTTACTAATTAAATATGTAGCGTGGATTGGTTCGTTCCCAAAGCGCAGGTGGGAGACGGTGACAGAACCTGATTTTTTAGAATCGTAGACGAAGTAGCCTTGGGCGTAATTGTCTGTTTCTTCTCCAATAATCTTGATGGAGTTTTTGTTTGCTCCCACAGTGCCATCTGAACCCAAGCCATAAAAAATGGCTCGTACTATGTTGTCTGGTTCGATGCTAAATTCAGGGTCATAATCTAAGCTAGTGTGGGTGACATCATCGTTAATGCCGATGGTGAAGTGATTTTTTGGTTCACCAGCCTCAAGGTTGTCGAAGACAGCTTTAATCATTGCTGGGGTGAATTCTTTGGATGACAAGCCGTAACGACCAGCGATGATATGGGGAGTGGGGGGAGTGGGGGGAGTGGGGGGAGTGGGGGGAGTGGGGGGAGATGGGGGGGATGGGGGAGAATATTTTTCCCCTACCTTCCCTACCTCCCCTACCTCCCCTACCTCCCCTACCTCCCCTACCTCCCCTACTGCCCTTGCCTTCCCTACCTCCCATGCTTCATAAAGAGCACTCACCACATCAAGGTAGAGGGGTTCCCCAGATGCACCTGGTTCTTTGGTGCGGTCTAGGACTGCTATGCTATGAGTAGTTTCTGGCAAGGCTTTAACAAATCGCTTGGCGTCAAATGGGCGATACAGTCTCACTTTCACTACACCCACTTTCTCACCACGGGCATTCAGGTAATCTACTGTTTCATGCACTGCCTCGCAACCGGAACCCATCAGTATAATGACTCGTTCAGCTGCTGGATCGCCATAATATTCAAACACTTTGTACTGTCGCCCGGTGATATCGGCAAATTCGTTCATCACTTTCTGGGTGATGTCTGGGCAAGCTTGATAATAAGGATTGACGGTTTCCCTTGCCTGGAAGTAGACATCGGGGTTTTGTGCTGTACCGCGTAACACGGGTTTGTCGGGGGTAAGGGCGCGTGACCGATGGGCGAACACTAATTCATCTGTGATGAAGCAAAGCAAGTCATCCTCTGTTAACAGTTCCACTTTGTTAATTTCGTGAGAGGTACGAAAGCCGTCAAAAAAGTGTAGGAAAGGTATGCGTGATTCTAAGGTTACCCGCGTTGCGATCAAAGCAAAATCATGTGCTTCTTGCACTGAGGCGCTTGCCAGCATTGCAAAGCCAGTGGTACGCGCTGCCATCACGTCGCTGTGGTCACCGAAAATGGAGAGACTTTGGGCTGCAAGCGATCGCGCTGCGACATGAAAGACTGTAGGTGTAAGTTCTCCAGCAATTTTGTACATATTTGGGATCATTAATAATAATCCCTGCGATGCTGTGAATGTCGTTGTTAATGAACCGGTTTGCAAAGCCCCATGCACTGCACCTGCGACACCTCCTTCACTCTGCATCTGTACCACTGAAGGAATAATGCCCCAGATGTTTAGTTTTCCCTCACTTGCCCAAGTATCTGCCCACTCAGCCATTGGAGAGGAAGGGGTAATGGGGTAAATAGCAATGACTTCATTAAGTCCATAGACAACTTGAGCAACAGCTTCATTGCCGTCTATGGTTGCAAAGGTTCTGTTATTCATCTTCTTAGATCTTTGAAAATTTTTGAACTGTACCAATGTTTGGCATCATTTTGGTATATAAATTTAGCAAACCCATACTTTAATTGAATTTGATTGGCTGAGGATGAACTTTGCCCAATACACCTCATTATCCGTGCCATCTACTATCACCAGAAACTCATCTTTCCCGCTATGGTGGCCAGCAACTCTAGCTGAGTTCGAGACTTTCCCTAAACCAGCTATAGCTGAAATTAAACTACCACTTACTAAACCAAATCCGGCACCAGCTAAAGTCGTGACAGCCGTTCCAGCACTCCCGGCTGCTACTATAAAATTAACTCCGGGTGTCGCTAGAATCCCAAAGCCTATGAAAGAGCCAATTATAGCACCTAGTAGACTACCAACGAGCATAACTATTGCTGCATCATCTTGAGTTTGGTTAAAATTACAATCACTCATCCCAACACCATCAACTTGAGCCTCAAGGTCTGCATATTTGGCAACGATAGAAATCTTCGCCACTGGGAACCCAGCTTTTTTGAGTTCGGCAAGTGTATGTTCCATGTCGTTCCGGTGGGAAAATCTACCAATAGCGACTTTTTTTTGCTGTAAAGCCATTTTTCCTCCTTTTCAAATCCGATCTCGTCAAAAAATGAACGCGATCGCCTTCTTCTTATATAACTAGCGAAACAATTTGAGGAACTTGTGAGGAAGGCTGTACCATCATTTTTGGGTTTGCGACGCTTGACCATATTTTGAATTCGTTACGAAGTTAATAGGACTTACGCACTTTACAAATCAACCATCATGTGTATAACGAAATTCCTGCATTTGCCTCGTTCCCAGCCTCAGGCTGGGAATGAGATCAAGGAGGGCTGCTGCCTCCCGATTTGACGGGAGGCAGCAGCCCACTTTGAAGAGCATTACAAGGCAGCAGCCCAGTAACGAGAGACATACATAGTTTATTCTTTTTGTCAATGCGTAAGTCCTAGTTAAGTTAAAATATCAGGCGTTGCTGAATCAAGATATGAATTCGTGAATAATTAAAGGTTTGTAGTTGCGCTTCAGCGCCCTAGATATGAGCGCTGAAGCGCAATTACAAACCCTTACTTGCATTCATATAGTTCGGTTTTTCTGTGCCGATCTACTTATCCCTTGTAGGTGCAAGCGTCTACGGCTTCCTTATTTGAAACCCCTGATTTTAATTATGGGGTTCCCTACCCCCTACACCCTTTTCATATCTTACTCGGAAAACCTTAATTTTTCTTTAATAAACTTTGGTTGGTATACACTACCAACTTCTGAATATTTAATTTTAAATTAACTTAATTAACAAATTGAATCTAAAAGCGTATGATTATAAAGCAAATATGAAAAATATTACATTTAAAAATTATACCAATTTTAAGCAAGCGTTACTTAAAATATACTTTAATATTTGTGAACTGTGAACCCTCGATTATCTAAAAATGAAGCCGCTCGGCTCGAAACCCTTCGCCAATATCAGATTCTCGACACAGAACCCGAAGAGGCGTTCGACAATCTCACTCGTTTAGCTGCACATATTTGTGGAACCCCCATTGCATTAATAAGTTTTATTGATGAAAACCGTCAGTGGTTTAAGTCAAAGGTAGGTTTGGATGTAACGTCTGTGGCTTGTGAATGGGGACTATGGGACCAATGTAGCTTACTACACGATGACGTCCTTGTTTCTTCTAATACGTTAGTTGATGAATGCTGCGCAGCAAACCCTTTAGTCACATCAAATCCCAATTTCCGGTTTTACGCTGGAGTATCTTTGATGACACCGGAAGGATGTGTACTCGGTTACCTATGTGTAATGGACTACGAAGAGAAACATCTCAATCCCGAGCAATTGGAGGGTTTACGGTTATTAGGTCACCAAGTTCTCGCACAACTTGAAATGCGACGGAATTTAGTCAACTTGACCCGTGCCACTACCGAGCTCCAACAAGCAGAGGAATCACTACAACAGCAACGAGCGCGGGAGCGACTGGTGACGGATATTGCTCACCGCATCCGGCAGAGTTTGAATTTAGAAGAAATTCTTAACACCACAGTGTCTGAAGTGCGGCAGTTTCTTCAGACAGAGCGAGTGTTCATTTACCGCTTCCAGCCAGACTGGGGTGGCGTTGTGGTCGTAGAATCTGTGGGTGACGGGTGGCAATCTCTTGTAGGCAGTAGTCTTAAAGACCCGGACTTTGCCCAAAGTTGTATCGATGCCTATAAAAAAGGTAGGCTCCAAGCGACCAACGATATCTATACAAGCAGTCTCCCCCAATGCTATATCGATTTTCTAGAGCAGTTTCAAGTGAGAGCTACCTTAGTAGTACCAATCTTACAAGGGGAACAATTGTGGGGATTACTGGTAGCTAACCATTGTTCATCACCACGACAGTGGCAGCAGTTGGAGATTGACTTGCTCAAGCAATTAGCAACGCAGCTAGCTATTGCGCTTCAACAGAGCCAACTTTATAAACAAACTCAATATCAACTTCACACAGAGCAGGCACTCAATCGGGTCATTCAAACCATCCGCAATTCTCTTGACTTGAAAACCATCTTTTCCACAGCAGTTTTTGAGATTGCGCAGCTCCTGCAAGCTGATAGATCTCACATTGTGCAATATCTGCCACAACGGCAGATTTGGCTGAATGTAGCGGATTATTGCCGTTCTCCAGATATACCAGGGGCTTTGGGGCTGGAAATTCCAGATGAAGGCAATGAGATTGCCGCCAAACTTAAACGATTAGAAGTCGTTCAGATTGACGATGCCAGTACTTGTCAAGATGAAATCAATCGCGGTTTTGCTCAAACCTTTCCTGGATCTTGGTTGTTGATCCCGTTGCACTTTGGTTCGGCAGTTTGGGGCAGTCTCGGTCTGGTGAGAAATTCTCAGCCTGCATTGTGGCAGTTAGAAGAGGTAGAATTAACTTGCGCCGTGGCTGACCAAATGGCGATCGCCATTCAGCAATCTACACTTTTAGAACAGATACAAATCGAATTGAATGAACGCAAGCAGGCAGAACAGAAAATCAGCGAGCAAGCTGCTCTGCTTGATGTTGCAAAAGACGCTATTTTAGTTCAAGATATGGAAAACAGAATAGTTTTCTGGAACCAGGGTGCTGAGCGCCTATACGGCTGGATGGCACACGAAACCCTCGGAAAGGAAACCAACCATCTTTTGTTTCAAGGTGCTTCACCGCAACTCCAAGATATCTACAAAGTTGTTGCACAAAAAAGCGAGTGGCAGGGTGAGTTAACTCAGGTACAAAAAGATGGGCAGAAAATCATTGTTGAAAGCCGTTGGACATTAGTACGCGATTTGAATGGGCAACCCAAGTCAATTCTTGTTGTCAATACCGACATAACAGAAAAGAAACAACTCGAAGCCCAGTTTCTTCGTACCCAGCGACTGGAGAGCTTGGGCACGTTAGCAAGCGGCATGGCACACGAACTAAACAATATGCTAGCACCGATTCTGATGTCTGTGCAACTGCTAAAGATGAAATTGCCTGATGAGCAGAGTCTGGGGCTGCTACAGAGATTAGAAACCAGTGTAAAACGCTCTGCGGCTTTAGTCAAGCAAGTGCTGTCGTTTGCTCGTGGAGTCGAAGGCGATCGCACGATTCTACAAGTCAAGCATTTGCTATTGGAACTGGAGCAGATTGCCAAACAGACATTTCCCAAATCAATCCAAATCCGTACTGACATACCGTCTAACCTTTGTGCTGTCTCTGGCGATGCCACGCAAATGCAACAGGTTCTCATTAACCTTGCCGTCAATGCTCGAGATGTGATGCCTGATGGTGGGATCTTAAGAGTCTGTGCCAAAAACTTTTTCATTGATGAAAACTATGCCAGGATAAATCTTGAAGCCTCTGTGGGTGCTTACATTGTGATTACCGTGTCGGATACTGGAATGGGAATTCCGCCTGAAATACTCGATAGAATTTTTGACCCATTTTTTACCACCAAAGAGGTTGGTAAAGGCACGGGGCTGGGTCTTTCAACCGTGATGGGCACCATCAAAAGTCACGGCGGTTTTGTGAAGGTGGCGAGTGAGGTGGGCAAAGGTAGTCAATTTCAGGTGTATTTGCCTGCGGTGTCTGAAGCCTTTTCACAGCCGGAAGAAGATCAGGAAATGCACACAGGGCAAGGAGAATCGATTCTAGTTGTAGATGAGGAGGCTTCAGTGCTTGAGATTACCCAAATAGTACTCTTAAGACATAACTACAAAGTCCTCACTGCTAGTGATGGGATGGAGGCGATCGCACTGTATATCCAGCATCAGAATGAAATTAGTCTAGTGTTGACCGATATAATGATGGCGTCTATGGATGGCTCAACACTCCTCCGCGCGTTGCAAAAAATCAACCCGCATGTCAAAGTTATTGCCATGAGCGGACTCGGATCAAACACGAAGATTGCTGATGGCATTGCTGTCAAAGCATTTTTGTCGAAGCCCTACACAACGAAGGAATTATTGAAGACTATTAACGAGGTGAAGTCTAACTAAATGAACCCAGAAATATTGGCAAGTTTGCGGGACTTGTGTCGAGATGAAGCGGCATTTGAGAAGCTAAAGCAGACTTTGGCAACTGAAGTGCAACATCTGGAGCAAGAAATCCATCAAGCCTATTTCCAGATGGAGCAACAGAAAGCATTGTTCCGTGTCATTACCCGCCTAAGGGAACCTCTAAACCTCGAAAGCATTTTTCAAGCCACAGCTACCGAAGTTCGTCAACTTTTAGCAGCAGACCGAGTCGCCATGCTTCGCTTCTACCCAAACTCAGGCTGGGATGATGGGGAATTTGTTTCTGAAGACGTGGATCAAGCTTTTGGGTCAGCAATGGAGCAAAAAATCCACGACCACTGCTTTGGGGATCAGTTTGCAGTCCATTATCAACACGGTCGAATTCAGGCAGTTGCAGATATTTACAATTATGGGCTCAGCGACTGTCACATTCAGGTTCTATCACAATTTCAGGTACGGGCCAATTTAGTGGTGCCGCTGCTACAGGGTCAAAATCTCTGGGGATTGCTCTGTATTCACCAATGCCGTGCTCCCCGAGAGTGGCTTGCGACAGAGATCGAGTTTGCTACCCAAATTGCTAGCCATTTGGGGGTAGCCCTCCAGCATGCAGAACTCCTGAGTGACCTACAGGCAGAAGTACTGGAGCGCCAGCAGGCAGAGCAAGCAGTTCAAGCCCTGAACCAGGGACTGCAACGAGCAATCATTGAACTGCAGTCCGCGCTCAAGGAGTTGGAAGCCTTTAGCTACTCTGTCTCCCATGACCTGCGTGCTCCATTGCGCAGTATTGATGGCTTCAGTCAAGCTCTCTTAGAAGAGTACCGCGATCTGCTGGACGTAACTGGGCAGGATTACCTACAACGAATTCGGGCAGCCACTCAGCGGATGGGGCAATTAATAGATGACCTCCTCAACCTATCTCGGGTGATGCGGAGCGAAATGCGCGTTGAAACTGTGGATCTGAGTCTTTTAGCTACTGAGATTTGCACTGAGTTACAGCATCAGTCAGAGCGGCAGGTAGAGTTTATCATTCAAAGTGGGCTGTTAGCCCAAGGCGATAGCCGTCTGTTGCGAGTGATATTGGTGAACTTACTGAACAATGCTTGGAAATTTACCTCTAAACACACCCAGGCACGAATTGAGTTTGGAGTGAGCAAAAGCGAAAGTGGTGTCCCAGTTTACTATGTTCGAGATGATGGCGCGGGCTTTGATATGGCTTATGCCAACAAGTTATTTGCACCATTCCAGAGGTTGCACAAAATGAATGATTTTTCCGGCAATGGGGTCGGACTAGCCACGGTGCAGCGAATTGTGCATCGCCATGGCGGTCGGGTGTGGGCAGAAGCGGCTGTGGAACAAGGAGCTACTTTTTACTTTACACTAATAGCAGATGAGGCAGGGGCATGAGCGTGAGCGAAAAAATTATTCTTTTAGTAGAAGATAATCCTGATGATGAAGCTTTGACTATCCGAGCCCTTAAACGCAATCACATCAGCAATGAGATTGTAGTGGCTCATGACGGTGTTGAAGCCCTAGATTACTTGTTTGGAACTGGAATTTATGCAGGGCGGGATCTGTGCGTCAAGCCTGCGGTAATTTTGCTGGATCTCAAGCTGCCCTGTGTTGATGGCCTTGAGGTACTGCGCCGCTTGCGAGAAGATGAAAGTAATAGGCTGCTACCTGTGGTGGTTCTGACCACCTCCAGCGAAGAACAAGATTTACTCGATAGTTACAGTTTGGGGTGCAATAGTTACATCCGCAAACCCGTGGATTTTCTCCAGTTTTCGGAAGCAGTGCGGCAACTAGGGATGTACTGGCTACTGATGAACCAGCCACCACCAATTTCCAATTTTTAGAGTGAGTCCAGATGAAACCCCACCTGCGTGTTCTGATTGTTGAAGATTCTGAAGATGACACTCTCCTGACCCTCAGGGAGCTGCGTCGTGGTGGATACATCCTGACTTATGTTCGGGTGGAAACCCCAGTTACCATGGAGGCAGCTTTAGATCAACAGCCTTGGGACTTCGTAATTGCAGATTATAACCTGCCTACCTTCAGTGCGCCAGAAGCCCTGAAACTCCTCCAACGCCGTCAGATGGATCTACCTTTTATCATTGTCTCCGGCACTATTGGCGAGGATGCTGCCGTTGCGGCAATGAAAGCCGGTGCTCACGACTACTTGATCAAAGGAAATCTCACCCGCCTCGTGCCGGCAGTGGAGCGAGAGTTAAGGGAAGCTAAGGATAGGCAAAAACGGTACAGCGCGGAACAGGCTCTAGGGGAAAGCGAAGACCGTTTTCGGACACTCTGCTCTTCGGCCCCCCTTGTGATCTTTCAGACCGATGCCCAAGGGCAGCATATTTATAATAACGACTTATGGCATCACATTTCAGGTCAAAGCGAAAGGGAGAGTTTAGGTTATGGCTGGATTCAGGCGATCCACCCAGAAGATCGTACTGAGGTCTTTGAGGACTGGCAGCGCACAGTGTCTGAACACCGCTCTTGGGTTCATGAACACAGACTTCTTACCCCTCAGGGTGAGGTCACGTGGGTGCGTGTTCTTGCTAGCCCAATGTACTCCTCACAAGGTCAGTTTCTAGGTCACGTGGGAACAATCGAGGACATCACTGAGCGCAAGCAAGCAGCACAGAAAATATACGAACAAGCAGCCCTACTCGATATTTCAACAGACGCTATTTACGTTCGTGACTTGGAGAACAAAATCTTATTCTGGAATAAAGGTGCTGAGCGCCTTTACAAATGGGAGGCAGTAGAAGTCCTTGGTCAGAATGCTGCTGAGCTTTTGTATAAGTCTGGAGAGTTGCGGCAATTCCAAGAAATACAGACAACACTGGCTAATGATGGTAAGTGGCAGGGTGAGTTAACCCAAGTACAAAAAAATGGCATGGACATCATCGTTGAAAGTCGCTGCACACTCGTGCGCGATGAAGCTGGTTTCCCCAAATCCATTCTCACAGTCAGTACCGATATCACTGAAAAGAAACAACTGGAGGCGCAATTTCTCCGCGCCCAACGACTGGAAAGCTTGGGCACTCTTGCCAGCGGTATTGCACACGACTTTAACAACATCCTCACTCCTATTTTGGCAGCAGCTCAACTACTTCCTATCAAATTCCCCAACGTTGATCAGAAAACTCAGCAACTGCTGAAGATACTAGAAAGCAGCGCAAAGCGTGGTGCTGATTTGGTCAAGCAAATTCTATCCTTTACTCGTGGGATGGAAGGGAGTCGTACCAATGTTCAGGTTCGGCATTTGCTTTCAGATGTGGTGCAGATTGCCCGTCGAACCTTCCCAAAATCTATTGAAACTCAGAGTAATATAGTACCCGATCTCTGGATGGTTGTTGGAGATGCAACTCAACTGCATCAGGTGCTGATGAACCTCATAGTCAATGCTCGCGATGCCATGCCTGATGGCGGGAGTCTGAACATTAGCGCCGAAAACCTTTGGATCGATCAAAACTATGCTCTTATGCATGTGGATGCACAGGCGGGTCATTATATTCTGATTACTGTTGCTGATAACGGAACGGGCATTGAGCCGGAAATTATGGAACGCATTTTTGATCCCTTTTTTACCACCAAAGATCTCGGCAAGGGAACCGGTCTAGGACTTTCTACTGTCATGGGCATTATTAAAAGTCACGGCGGTTTTGTGACTGTGTACAGCGAAGTGTCCAAGGGGAGCACCTTTAAGGTGTATCTACCGAGTAGCCAAGTAAATGAAACTCAAGCAGCAGCCGATATTGCACTACCAAACGGTAATGGCGAATTGATTTTGGTAGTAGATGACGAGGTCACAATTTGCGAGATTACTAAAACTACGCTGGAAAACCATAATTACAGGGTTTTAACTTCCAGTAATGGAGCTGGGGCACTCGAACTCTACGTTCAGCACAAGAATGACATCAGTGTGGTGTTGATAGACCTGATGATGCCAGGTATAGATGGTGTTACCACGATTCTCACGTTGCAACGGATGAACTTACAGGTAAAAATTATTGCCATAAGTGGACTGATGCTCAATGGGGCTACTGCTCAAAGCAATAGCCTTAGAATCCAGGGAGCCTTGTCAAAACCCTTCACAGCCCAGGCATTGCTGAGTACCCTACAGTCGGTGCTATGCCGTTCATAAACTTGACCTTTGAAGAGTTCGTAGTGAGGACTTTAGTCCTCAAGAACATGAGGACTAAAGTCCTTACTACGAACAAAAGTTCAAAAATCAAACCTTGAGAGACGCGATTAATCGCGTCTCTACGAGGGTTGTGGAAAATTACAAATCTGTAACTAAACGTAATTCATTACTAAATTCAGCAACGCCTTTTATTGGGGAGGTGGCACGATAACCTTTCTATAAGTATTTCGCACAGCTTCCGTCAGTTGCTCAATGGGGGCATCTTTTAAGCAAAAGGCATCGGCTCCGGCGGCGAGTGCATCTGAAACGAGCGATCGCTGCTCTGGCGTGACCAAAACCAGAATTCTGGAGGGAGTGACGTAGGAATTTGCCTGCACTTTGCGTGCCATGCGAATAAACTTTGCCAGATCCATATCCGGCAGTGTGGCATCGACAACAGCAACATCCACGTCGATAGATTCTAGCAGCACCAACCCTGTCTCTGCATTGGTGGCTTCGCTCGCGACTTCAATACCATCCTGCAAACGCAGATTTACTCGCAAGTTAATCCGAGTTTGCTGATCATCTTCCACAACGGCAACCTGAATTACCTCATGAAATGGCTGTGGCAGGGTTGGATGAGTATCACATTCTGGCAGATCGTTTGGCGCACCGCAGGCTGAAAGCGTTCCCACAAAGTCGATATCTGCTGGGCGATCGCGTTTGAGTTGAGCCATTTGTTCGGCAGTGAGAATTCTTTGTTCATCAAAACCAAACTCAATCTCAGTGTGTAGCCCTTTGTGCTTCACTCGCTTCAGGTTGTAAAAGCGTTTATTCAGCGTCGTTTTAACAAACGCCCAGAGACATCCCAGCAAATAGCGACGCTTGAAGGGATCTGGCTCAAACCAGTATTCTAGAAATTTCCAAGAATAAAAGCGGGCATAGTTGCGAAGCACACCTTTAAGGACTTCTTCCCGTGTCATGTTTTCTGGCTTGATGATCGGCGTGACAAAGTTGTAGTGAGAATAATCTCGAATTTCAACTTTATCTGCTAAATCCTGAAAGAGTTCTGAGAAGGGCCAAGGCGTGTACATGTTCCAGTTGGTCATGTCGGCCTGCCAATCTCGCGCCATGCGATAGCTTTCCTCAATGGTTTCTGGGGTTTCATTCGGCAACCCCATAATGAACTGGACTTCTGCCAGAATCCCGTTTTGGCGCAGGAGTTGAACGGCTCGCTTGTTGTCTGCAATGGTGGTTTCTTTGCGGAACAAATTCAGATTTAATTGAGCGGCTGCCTCAGTTCCTAATGACACATGCACTAGTCCCGCTTGACGATAGAGCGATAGTTCTTGCTCATCCCGAAGGATGTCGGTGACTCGTGTATTAATGCCCCAGTGAACGTCAAGATTGCGATCAATCAACTCATGACACAATGCCACAAACCGAGATTTGTTAATCGTGGGTTCTTCGTCTGCTAGAATGAAAAATCCAACCTTGTGCTCTTTCACCAACTGTTCAATTTCATCGACAAACTGTTTCGGTGAACGGGAACGATACTTGCGCCAGAATTTCCACTGAGAACAGAAGCGACAGCGGAACGGGCATCCGCGTGAATAGTTGGGAACAGCAACCCGTGTATTGAGGGGCGTGTAAATATATTTGTCCCAGTCCAACAGGCTCCAATCAGGAGTGAGAGTATTCAGGTCTTTGATCGGTGGATGAGCAGGCGAGGCAACCACCTTACCCTCTTCCAGGAAAGCGATGCCCAAAATGTCGCGTCGGTCTTGTTCATCTGTGCCATTCGCGATCGCCCGCAGCAAATTGACCGTAATCTCCTCTCCCTCTCCTCGAATGATGTAATCAATCCACGGCGCTTCACTCAGCACCTCCCGATACATATAGGTTGGATGCACACCACCCATAACAGTTTTTGCATCCGGGCAGACTTCTCTTACCAGCTTCAACGTACGTTGTGACTGATAAATCATGGGTGTAATTGCTGTTGCCAGCACCACATTAGGTTGATGCTCACGAATAATTTCCGCCAGATCTGCATCGGCAATGTAGTTAGTCATTGCATCAACAAAGCGGATATCGGTAAAGCCTGCGGTCTTCAACGCTCCACCAACATAGGGAACCCAACTGGGGGGCCAATTTCCGGCAATTTCTGCACCACCAGAGTGATAGTTGGGTTGAATCATCAAGATACGCATTGGTTGCCTTCCTGCTTTCTAACGGCGAATAGTAGTTCTGATGGGGAAGTGTTGGGTGGTGGAATGATGGATTAAGAATTTCTCGTCATCTCGTCATCCCATCATTTCGTCATTCCTGGCTCATATCAGTTTCGGTTAATTGCTTATCATAAAAACCTCTCCGCGTCGCCGTGTCACCGCGTTAGTCCTAATAATAAGTATTCAACCGAACATGATCAGGACCAGCCCTTTCAAGGTGCAAGATATGAGGTAAGACTTGGATTTCCTTCGTGTTCTTCTCCCAAGGGGAGAAGACACGTTCGCGCAGCGTCTCCCCTTGGGAGAAGAACGCGAAGATCAAATGTTGAAAATCGGGCATAATTTTCCAGATTTTTGGTTCACCTTGAAAGGGCTGCATGATCAGGACTTACGCACTTTACAAATCAACCATCATGTGTACAAGGAAAATCCGGCGTTTGCCTCGTTGCCTCGTTCCGAGGCTCTGCCTGGGAATGTGATTAAGGGAGGCTCGGCAACCCCTCAAATCGGGAGGCAGCAGCCCACTTTGAAGAGCATTACAAGGCAGCAGCCCAGTAACGAGAGATATACATAGTTTATTCTTTTTGTCAATGCGTAAGTCCTAATGATATCAGACGGCTCTTGAGAAGTTAGATTTCGTGTTCTGCCTGAGATAGGCATCAAATGCCGATGCAATATTTCGGATCAGCAACCGTCCGGTGGGTGTAACTTCAATGTGATTGGGAGAGAGCCGGATCAATCCATCTGCTTCCAATCGGCGCAGTTGAAATTTTTCTTGAGCAAAATACGTCTCAAAATCTAGATCAAAACCGAGGTGATATTTTTGTTCAATGTCGTCGGGTGAAAGCTGGAATTGACACATTAACTCCATAATCACCGTGCGCCGAATGATGTCATCCTGATTTAAGGTGACGCCTCGTTCAATCGGCAGTGCATTTGCATCCATCGCCCGATAAAAATCTTTCAAGCGCTTATAATTCTGCACATAGACATCATTCAGCATACTAATTGAAGTCACCCCAAAACCAATCAAATCGGATTCTGGCTTGGTGGTATATCCCTGAAAGTTGCGGTGGAGTTGTCCTTCCCGTTGAGCGACGGCTAATTCATCATTCGGTTTGGCAAAGTGATCCATGCCAATGTACTGATACCCATGTTGGGTCAATTCCTCGATCACTATTTGCAGAATGGTGAGCTTTTCAGCAGCCGAGGGCAGTGCATCCTGAGGAATTCGTCGCTGCACAGGTTTGAGCCAGGGGACATAGGCAAAATTAAATACGGCGATGCGATCAGGATCGAGTTGAATCGTTTTGCGAATTGTGTTTTGGAATGTTTCCAGCGTTTGGAACGGGAGTCCATAAATCAGATCTACATTCACACTCTCAAACCCTGCATCCCGACTCCACTGCATGACATCAAATAACATCGATTCCGGCTGCACCCGATTGACAGCTTCCTGCACGTTCAAATTAAAGTCTTGAATACCAAAACTGATCCGGTTAAAGCCCAGGTTCTTCAAGGCAAAAAGATAGTTCTGATCCAATGATTTGGGATTGACTTCAATTGAGATTTCAGCCTTGGGATCAAATCGAAAATGTTCATGAATGGCTGCCCACAGCGTTTCAATCTGGCTGAGGGAGAAGTAATTTGGCGTGCCCCCACCCCAGTGCATTTGCTGGACGGTGCGTTCTTGATCAATCCATTGAGCCATCTGCTGAATCTGCCGAACCAGATAGCCCAAATAGGGATCAGCAATCTCTCTGCGCCGCGTAATCACAGTGTTGCAACCGCAGAAGTAACAGGCACTGTCGCAAAATGGAATATGACAATAGAGCGATAGAGGCGTTTTTTTGTAGTTGCTAACCGCGATCGCGGCTCTAAAATCAATGGTTTCAAACTCTGGTTTCAACTCAGTTGCAGGCGGATAGCTGGTGTAGCGCGGCAGAGGTTGGTCATACTTTTGGAGTAATTGGCAGTCAAACTGAACCGTGGGAAGCAGTCGTTGCATGGGTGGGTGTTCTCCTAAATGCTGTGGTCCAGTACAGGTTCTTTTGCAGAATCATGCGGCGATCGCTCGGTCGCACCGGGGATTTCCTGCCGGGTGAGTAGATCAAAGACATGCTCGCCGATCGCTGCTTTGACCTCATCTTCCAGTTCGTGGACAACGTCCCGGTTGAGGGTGAATGCATAATTGGCTTCATCTACAATCCGCTGAATCGTCGCCTCATCGAGTGGCAGAGTCTTGAGTGCATCCCGGTATTTCTCTTTGAATATCCGCTTTGCCTCCACCGTTGGCAGTTGCTCAAATTCATGCAAAGCAGTTCCTTGATCGGGGGGTAAGTTCAACGCAGAACGAACAATATTTTTCAATGCCTGACCCCCGGAAAGGTCGCCCATGTAACGGGTGTAGGCATGGGCAATCAGCAGAAGGGGATCAGTGTTGGCGACTTCGTGAATCCGTTTTACATAAGCTTCACCAGCAGGTAACGGGACAATTTGCTCCTGCCAGTTGTCGCCATAGTAGAACGCCAGGTCTTTTTCCAGATGAGCAGTGCGGTTTAATTCAGAAAAAATAGTTGGTCCAAGCAGAGGATGGTCGTGATGCCGTTGCAGTTCAGATTCCAATGCACTATAGACTAAATACAAATTTGCTAGTAGCTTGCGGAAGGGTTCTCGTTCAACGATTCCTTTCAAGAAACACTTCATAAATGCGGTGTTTTCGGCGGCGGTATGGGAATGTTTAGTTCCTTCTCGTAGGCGTTCGGCTAAATCCTGGGTCATGTCAAATACCTCAATTTTAAGTGATGGCGGTGTTGAGTAATGCTTTAGCTTCCTTGCTCAATCAGCCAATCTTAAAAAACTTTATAACTGATTAGTGATGTAGTGAATAAAAGTTTTCATATCTTAATAATCGGACTTACAGCAGTTTTCAAATAAATGAACCACACAATGCATGTAGGGGCGCAACGCCGCCGCGCCCCTACGACTGTGGTCTAATAAAGGTGAAACTGTAAACAAAAATTAAGCCCAAATGTAGCCCAAACTAGCTTTATAAGCGGCAAATACGTCGCGATTATGGGTCAACCAATCAAAAAAACGAAGAGACAACCGTATTTCCTCACAAGTTCATCACATTTTCTTTTTACTCTAAAAATAAAGTTGCTCAAGGTTAGGGAACTCCAAGAAATAAATTATCCAAGTTAAGGCTGTTGAAGGTTGATGCTTAAGAGTCAACCGTAAGAATTGGACATTTTTTTATTTGGAAGTTCCTTAATCATTTATCACAAACTTAAATAAATATTTAACTTTACCCCAAAGCAACTTGGACAGTCACTGTTGAAACAAATTTAATTATAGCAATCCTAAATGATTTGTGAAAAATTTTAAGTGGTGTAGGGTGGGCACTGCCCACCATATCAGGGTTTTGGTGGGCAGTGCCCACCCTACGTCTATTTCTAGAATTTTCACAACTGAAATAGGATTGCTATATCTTGAATAATAATCAGGTATTTATTTACTATGGAAGCTGAATTTAAACCAACAACAACTCCAGCCACAGAGGCTACAAGTGTTTCTCTACCAAATATTCGTCGTTACGACCAAGGTCAAACAGTAAAAATGGCGCAAAAAATTCTCATAGTCAATGGTTATCTTGGTAATGAAGACTATGATGCAAACTTTGGTCAAAAAACAGAACAAGCCGTGAAAAATTACCAACAAAAACACGGTTTAACAGCAGATGGTATTGTGGGTATACGAACTTGGGAAGAATTGATAAAAGATATCCATCGGAATCCATGAAACACTGAGTTGACTGTAATACAACGTGGTGCCCGTTGCCCCAATAGGGTTCGGTTAAGGGGGTGTAGTTTCAGGGGTGTAGGGGAAAAATGTGTTTCTTTTATATTTTGCGATTGCGCTCTTTGCGCGATAGTTAGAGGCTTATATCTTGCACCTCTAAGTAGAAACCACAAATAACCAAACAAGGAGTCACAAAATTGACATTGCTTTAAATCATTCAGTCCTCTTTTAGAGGACTTATGCTATTAGCCTGGGACTTCAAGTCCCAGGCGGATGTGGTCTGGGTGAGAAACCCATTAAATACTGAGTTATTTTTTTGATGTACTACCTGGTTGGTGCAAGATGTGAATTACCCTTTTCCCAGACCACAACACAGATGAAGAGTCTATTAGATTATTCGGTGTTGCATAATTGCGGGATGATTTTGGAATTTGCATTGCTCTATAATCACCGTGTCACCGCGTCTCTGTTTCTCCGCGAAGCACCGAAATCATCCCATTATTCAGCAACGCCGATTATTCCTCCCCCGCCGAAAGGTGCTTATCCGAACCGTCTTGGCCAGACATAGAGATTTGAAGATTTTTAAAGGAATGTAAATCTTTCGGCTACGGGGTCTAGTCAAAAAATTCAATATAATATAACTTTATAGCTATACAAGTTTTAAACTGATTAGCGGATTACTCATGGTTAATACCTTACCCCAGTCTGCCCTTAAGGAACCGAAGCCCGGAATTAAAGCACCAACCAAAGAAACTGTACTCACCCCCCGGTTTTACACCACAAACTTTGAAACTGCTGCCAGCCTGGATCTTTCTGCCCAGGAAACAGAGTTGAAGGCGATGCTAGAAGAAATGCGGACAGACTATAATCGCCACCATTTCGTGCGGGATGAAGCGTTTAAGCAGTCTTGGGAAAATATTGACGCAGAGGCACGCCGCGCTTTTATTGATTATCTTGAACGTTCCTGTGTCTCAGAGTTTTCTGGATTTCTGCTGTTTAAAGAACTATCTCGTAAACTCAAAGAACGCAGTCCACTTTTGGCTGAAATATTTCAGCTGATGGCTCGTGATGAAGCCCGTCACGCCGGATTTCTCAATAAGGCGATGGGCGACTTTAAACTCTCGCTCGACCTTGCTGAGGTCACGAAAACCCGTACTTATACATTTTTTCCCATTGAGTGGGTGATTTACACCGTCTACCTGTCAGAAAAAATTGGCTACTGGCGTTACATCATTATTTATCACCATCTGCAAAAGCACCCAGAGCATCTATTTTACCCCCTCTTTCATTACTTTGAGAGTTGGTGTCAGGACGAAAACCGTCATGGGGATATATTTAAGGCATTGTTGCGCTCGCAACCTCAACTCTGGAATAACTGGAAAGCCAGACTCTGGAGTCGCTTTTTCTTATTATCAGTATTTGCCACCCACACGCTGACAGTTCACGAACGGGCTGGTTTTTACGATTCACTGGGACTTGACCCAACAGAATTTGATCGGCAAGTGGTTCGCAATACCAACGAAACTGCTGGTCGTGCTTTTCCTGTAATGCTCAATACCGAACATCCAAAATTTTTCCCACGTCTACATCGCTGTTCAGATTACAATTTGAAGTTGCTGGAGATTGATCGCAGCTCTCAACCTAAATTTGTGAAGCTTGTTCGTAAACTGCCCTTAGTTGCGGCAATTCTCTGGAATCTCCTGTCCCTCTACCTGATTAAGCCGATCAACACAGAAGCAGTGCGGGAAACGGTTCGTTAAATTGCTACAGATGCGCGATTGGCTCTCCACAACAGACATCTCCAAAAATGAGATTCAAGTGTCGTCGCGCGTTCTCAATTTTAGCGCAATTTAAGGCGTTGCTGAATTTAGTAATGAATTACGTTTAGTTACAGATTTGTAATTTTTCCAAACCCTTGTAGAACGCGCGGCGTTCTACAAAATCGTGATTTTCACAATTCATATCTTGATTCAGCAACCCCAATTTAAGAGGGGGACAAGCCGCTACGCGGAAATTCACTCATTCAAAAGTCAAAATTCAAAACAATGCGTGACTTATTACCTTAGCTTTTGACTTCCCCAAAGGGGTGGGGGTGTTTGTAACTCCTGCACGGATTGCTTGATTGGGGGAGGCAAACAATAAAGAATAGTGAAGTTGAAGAGTGAAAATCAGGTAGGAAAGTATTATACTTAACACCATCGGCTGTGGCTATACTGCCAAAAAAACTGATAAACAGTTTCCATGTCTCAGTCACTTAAAAGGAGTGGCTTAAAGCCTGCCCCTTTTTGTAGGGGACAATGCAAGGTTACCGATACTAGCAAACGGATAATAACTATGGTAGGTTTGATCAGGTTTTTAGAAGGTCTCCTGGAGGTGTGAGATGAAAGCGGATGAACTTCTGAGTCGATATGCGGCAGCAGAACGAGATTTTCCCGATGTAGATTTATCTGCGATAAATCTGCGAGAAGCTGAACTAGTGAATGTCAATCTTAGTGGTGCTAACCTAAGGAATAGTGACCTGCGGGAAGCACGATTAGGACAAGCAATACTTTTTCAAGCAAATCTTAGTGAAGCGAATCTGAGTGAAACCATTCTCTGGGGTACAGATTTGAGGGAAGTCAACCTGTGTCAAGCCCAGTTGCGGGAAGCAGACTTAAGTGGAGCTAAGTTGATTAGAGCTATACTCCAGAAAACAAATCTCACTAAGGCATTTTTGTGTGGAGCTAATTTGAGTCATGCAGACCTCTCACAAGCGATGCTATTTGAGGCAGACTTACGTCCTAGTTCCAAGCAACAAACTGATCTGGAATATAGTGATTTGAGTGACGCAGATCTAAGCTATGCAAGAATGAATGGAGTCTTATTGCGTTACGCCAAATTGGATAGAGCTAGACTGTGTCGGGCAAGTTTAGGGGTTTTGTTAACTGATAATTCATATCAAACAGACCTGAGTGAAGCTAGTTTACGGGAGGCAGACCTTAGTTATGCCGACTTAAGTGGAGCTAATTTGCATAATGCTGATTTACGAGGAGCTGACCTCACCCAAACCATCCTCACTGGTGCTAACCTTCAGGGGGCTATTATGCCTGATGGCACGATCCACCAGTAAGGTGATAGTTCGTAGTAAGCACTTTAGTGCTAGAAAGTGAGCGATGAATCGCTCACTACGAACCTCTCAAAAGTAATCACATAAACCACCAGTAGTCTATTTGAAGGGTTCGTAGTTGCGCTCTTTGCGCTCTTGGAGTCAAGGACTAAAGTCCTTACTACGAACTCCTCAACTCATCAGAATTAATGACTACGAGCTATTCAGGAAAGTCATACACAACTAAATTAATTTGTAGGTTCTCTCATTACTAAAAAATATCAAATGAAACAAATACCAGCCCCCCTCCTCAGCCTAATTGTTGGCATCTTAATTACTCTAATTAGCCTCTGGGTTGGGCAAAACCATAATTTGATGCCTGTACAAGCATCTGAACAAGCACCCTTGGTTGATAATTTTTTTAACACAATGGTGACAATCGCCACCGCACTTTTTTTAATTGTTCAAGGTGCAATTCTGCTGTTTGCAATCAAGTATCGCAAACGTCCTGGGGATGAAACTGATGGAGTCCCAATTGAGGGCAACTTTAATTTGGAGATACTGTGGACGGTAATTCCGGCGCTTATTGTCATCGGTCTAAGCATTCTCAGTGTTGAGGTGTATCAACAAATGGGTGGCTTTTCTGTAGGGGGAACGATGATGGCACACAATCATTCCGCGACTCTCGTTGCTCAAATGTCGGATGATGCAAATCCTGTAACCCGCAAGACTTCTCCTACCTACGGTTTAACAGGAACAGACCAAACGGAAGCCAAAGCCCCGTCCATGGTAATTAATGTTACTGGGATGCAATATGCCTGGATTTTTAACTACCCCGAAAGTGGCATTGTCTCTGGGGAATTGCACATCCCTGTTGGCAAGGATGTACAAATTAATCTCGCTGCCCAAGATGTGATTCACTCGTTCTGGATACCTCAATTTCGTTTAAAGCAAGATGTCCTACCAGGAGAAAAATCAACGTTACGGTTTGTTGCCACGAAAACAGGTACTTTCCCGATAGTTTGCGCAGAACTATGCGGTTCTTATCATGGCAGCATGAGAACGCAGGCGATTGTTCATACACCAAAAGAGTTTGAGCAATGGTTGGCAGAAAATAGTGCTACTGCTTAACAAACACTATCAACTACTATAGGAATTTTATTTGAGATCGGGACAAGGAGGACAAGGGGGACAAACCGCTGCGCGGAAGTCAAAAGTATCAAGTCAAAAGTCAAAAGTATTAATTTTGACTTTTGACTTTTGACTTTTGACTTTCCCCGAAGGGGGCGGGTGTTTGTAACTCCTGCACGAATTGCTATAACAACCAACAACCAACAACCAACAACTAACAACTAACAACTAACAACTAACAACAAATTCAATTTTTTATGACCCAAACCGAAATTCCCATAGACAGCACAATTGTTGTTGACAGAATTGTGCCAAAAAAAGCGTGGAAATGGTATGAATATTTTACTTTCAATACTGACCACAAAGTCATTGGTATTCAATATCTGGTCACTGCCTTTATTTTTTATCTCATCGGCGGACTGATGGCAGTTGCCATGCGGGTGGAACTGGCAACACCTGACGCGGATTTTCTTGATCCCAGTCTTTATAACGCTTTTATGACCAACCACGGCACAATCATGATTTTTTTATGGGTGGTGCCGAGTGCTATAGGTGGATTTGGTAACTTTTTGGTGCCATTGCTTATCGGTGCTAGGGATATGGCATTTCCGAGATTGAATGCGATCGCATTCTGGTTAAATCCTCCGGCTGGTGCGTTAATCTTAGCAAGTTTCTTGTTTGGCGGCGCACAATCTGGTTGGACTGCGTATCCACCTCTGAGTGAAATCACTGCAACTACCGCCCAGTCAATGTGGATTCTCGCCATTGCCTTGGTCGGAACCTCTTCAATTTTGGGTTCGGTGAACTTTATGGTCACCATCCTCAAAATGAAAGTACCCAGCATGAAGTGGACGCAATTACCACTGTTTTGTTGGGCGATGGTGGCAACCTCCTTACTAGCGTTGCTTTCGACACCAGTATTAACAATTGGGTTGGTACTGTTGCTATTTGATATTAACTTTGGCACCTCTTTTTACAAGCCAGATGCAGGCGGTAATGTGGTACTTTACCAACACCTGTTCTGGTTTTACTCTCATCCGGCAGTGTATTTAATGATTCTGCCAGTCTTCGGTATTATGTCGGAGGTTATCCCTGTCCATGCCCGTAAACCGATTTTTGGTTATCAGGCGATCGCTTACTCCAGTTTGACCATCTGTATCGTCGGTTTGTTTGTGTGGGTGCACCATATGTTCACCAGTGGCACACCAGGTTGGATGCGCTTGTTTTTCACTGTCTCCACCTTATTTGTTGCAGTTCCGACAGGAGTCAAAATTTTTAGCTGGGTGGCAACACTTTGGGGCGGTAAAATTCGTTTCACCAGTGCCATGCTGTTTGCACTTGGATTGTTGTCGATGTTTGTGTTTGGTGGAATAAGTGGCGTAACATTAGGTACTGCACCGTTTGATATTCACGTCCATGATACTTACTATGTAGTCGGTCACTTTCATTACGTCCTTTTCGGTGGCTCCGTATTTGGTATCTATGCAGGCATTTACCACTGGTTCCCCAAGATGACAGGACGGATGCTCAATGAGACTTTAGGCAAAATCCACTTCATCCTAACTTTTATTGGGACTCATCTCACCTTCTTACCCATGCATCAACTGGGTTTGCAAGGAATGCCACGAAGAGTTGCCATGTATGACCCGCAATTTACAAGCATTAACCAACTCTGTACTATTGGCGCATTTGTCTTAGGTATTTCAGTCCTTCCTTTCGCGATCAACATCATTTGGAGTTGGATGCGCGGTACTCCCGCAGGGGATAACCCCTGGAATGGCTTAACCCTGGAATGGACAACCGCTTCCCCACCCTTAATTGAAAACTGGGAAGTATCGCCTGTTGTGACTCACGGTCCCTACGACTACGGGAAAAACTCCACTGACCAAAACATATAAAAACTATGGAAAGTTCAACCATTGATACATCTCAAGTCGCTGAGATACCAACAGATGTTGCACATCAGGAAGAACATCCTGATTTACGCCTATGGGGGTTGCTAACATTCCTCATCTCAGAATCACTGATGTTTGGTACTTTATTTGCTACTTACTTAGTTTTGAAGGGATCAGCTACAGAATGGCCACCCGAAGGAACGGAAGTTGAGTTACTTGTCCCTGCAATTAACACGATTATTCTGGTTTCTAGTAGCTTTGTGATTCATCGAGGTGATACTGCGATTAAAAAGAATGATGTTCAAGGATTGCGTGTTTGGTATGTTGTCACTGCCATCATGGGGACTGTGTTCTTGGCAGGTCAAATTTATGAGTACCTGACATTGGGTTATGGACTGGCTACCAATGTGTTTTCTAATTGCTTTTACCTGATGACAGGCTTCCACGGTTTGCACGTTTTTGTGGGACTGTTGTTGATACTGGGGGTGGTTTGGCGATCGCGTCGTTCCGGTCACTATTCCTCTCATCAACACACTGGTGTGGAAATGGCAGAAATTTACTGGCACTTTGTCGATGTTATCTGGATTATCTTGTTTGTCCTGCTGTATATCCTCACCAAATTTTAAAAGTCGAAATTAAGAGGGAGTGGGGAGTGGGGAGTGGGGTGTGATTGGGTTTCCCTATCATTAAAAAATCCGGATTCCTATATACTATATTGCTCATGGACATTGAAAATTTACGGCGAAATTATACACAAGCAGGTCTTAGACGCCAAGACTTAAAGGAAGACCCGTTTGAGCAATTTCAAATTTTGTTTCAGGAAGCTTGTGCAGCTAATTTACTAGAGCCAAATGCGATGATTTTAGCCACTGCCTCTGCACAAGCAGAACCTTCTTTGCGTACTGTTCTGTTAAAATATTTTGACAAAGAAGGATTCGTATTTTTTACGAATTATGAAAGCAAAAAAGCTCGCCAAATTCAAGAGAATCCCCAAGTATCGCTCCTTTTTCTCTGGTTACCATTAGAATGTCAAGTTCAAATTATTGGCACTGCTGAAAAAATCTCTCCGGCTCAGTCACTCAAATATTTTGCAACTCGTCCCAGAAGTAGTCAAATCGGAGCTTGGTGTTCGCAACAAAGTACGATTATTTCATCACGTAAAATTTTGGAGATGAAATTTGAAGAGATGAAACAAAAATTTATGAATCATGAAGTCCCTTTACCATCTGCTTGGGGAGGTTATCGTGTGATTCCTCGCAGTTTTGAATTTTGGCAGGGGCGTCCCAATAGACTGCACGATCGCTTTTTGTACTCCCGTCAAGATAACGGGTCTTGGGAGATTCAACGGCTAGCACCTTAATGTTGTAGGACTTACGCATTGACGAAATAGAGCAATCCTATTTGAGATCCGAACAAGGAGGACTTGGAGGACTTGGGGGACCAGGAGGACAAGGCAGAGGTGTCTGTAACTCCTGCACGGATTGCTGCCCGTCAAATCAGTCCAAATGGGGTGATTGGGATTAACTCAATGGTGGTAGCGCGAGATCATGAAACTCTGGTACGTACAGCCGTGGAACATGGTGTGAATTTAGTGATTTCTGGGGCTGGTTTACCATTGCATCTACCTGAATATACAGAGAGATATCCGGATGTAGCACTAGTGGCGATTGTTTCCAGTACCCGTGCTGCTAAGGTGATTTGCCGTTCGTGGGAACGTCATTATGGACGTTTACCTGATGCCTTTGTGGTGGAAAACCCGAATACGGCGGGGGGTCATTTGGGTGCAAAATACCAAGAGTTAGGTAATGTTGCCTTAAATGCAGAGCAAGTCATCCCGGAATTGGTGGAATATCTGTGTTCGGAAGTGGGTGCTGATATTCCAGTAATTGCAGCAGGTGGAGTTTGGAACCGTGCTGATATTGATCGGATGTTGGCTTTGGGTGCCAAGGGGGTACAGATGGGGACTCGATTTATTACCACCGATGAATGTGATGCAGATATTCGTTACAAGGAGTTTCATCTTCATGCCAGTCCGGAAGATGTGGTAATTGTACCTTCTCCCGTGGGAATGCCAGGAAGGGCATTAAAAAATACCTTCACTGGCAGATCCCACGCGATTGCAAATCTTGGCGGCGATTTGTGACCTGGAACGCAGCGTGCAGGAAATTTGCGATCGCACCGGGCTGCAGTGCCGATTCTCACGCTGACACTGTGGGGTGAGCAAAGCAATGCTGCCGAATTACGCCAGATAGCCGCACAACTGGATGAACAAATTAAGCAAGTCCCCGATGTATCCGAAACAACTCTCATTGGAGGTCAAAAGCGCCAGTTGCGGGTTGAGCTTGATCCAATCCGGTTGAATGCCTTTGGCTTAACGCCTTTGGAGATTGCTCAAACGTTCCAATCTCAAAACACTGAACTGGCAAGTGGTGCTTTGAGTCAAAATAATCACTCCTTCCTAGTCAGAACGCAAAGCTTTATCCGCTCGGCTGAAGATGCTCAAGGATTGGTGGTGAGTGTTGTTCATAATCAGCCCGTTTACCTGCGAGATGTGGCAACGGTTACTGATGGGGCAGAGGAACCTGCCAGTTATGTGTTTTTTGGCCAGGGAGCAGGAAACAGACGGTGAAACTTCTAGTCGGCGGTATGCCGACTTCAGCTATTAGCCGTGCGTAATTTATGACAAGGCATGTGGGTTGCGTTTTGCACCAATGAAATAGCCCTGTTTTTCTAGTCATTCTCAAGAAGATTGCAAATTTGCCAGCCTTCACAGACAGGGTTTATTTGCGTTCACGAATCATGTAAGACCGCTACAATTAAGATTAGAAAATCAATATGAGGAACTTGTGAGGATAATGGAAGAAAAGTATGTATAAAAGAGCGGGTGAATGGGAGCGCGAGTTGCCTGTGTTTAGCCTGAAAACCAGAGGCACGAGCCGTGGGTGTGGCTCATTCCTCTATAATCTGCATATCCGCCTTAACTGGATCAAAATCTAGGGGAAAATAGGTGCTGCGATCGTAGTCTGCTTTTTCCAAGTTCGCTCCTGTGAGATCAGCGTGGCGTAGATTAGCTGAAATCAACAAGGCTCCCCTGAGATCAGCATCACTCAGATTAGCTTGACTGAGGTCAGTGTAGCTTAGGTCAGTTCCCCTGAGATTAGCACCCCTCAGATTCGCTTCACTCAAGTCAGCATAACTAAGGTCAGCACCTCTAAGGTTAACACCTTGCAAATCGGCATTACCCAGTTCTGCTCTACTAAAGTCCCGTTTTCCCGCTGCATACTTCTCTACAAGGGTAGCCACATTAATGGGTTGTTGAGAATTTACTTCAGACATATAACTTTACCGAAGAAGAATACACCTTGGGTATTCTGTGCGACTGGTAGATGAATCGTGGTTTATACCCCCTGATTCTAATCGTGGAGCATAACGAAAAGTTTTTCCGAGGCTTGAAACCCCACAACTCACTGGGAATGGGGTATTCTGACTCCTGGATTCTGACGAATGACTCCTTTTCATAGGTTGTCTCATCAGTACTTTGGGTTACTTCTCCACTACTAAAATTACATCACAAAGACTACTTATTCACACAATTTCCATAAGGAATCCTAAATCTTTTCTGAAAAATTTTAAGTGTAGGTAGGGGTCGGTGCACTGCCCACCATATCTGGGTTTCCTCTTAAGGAACACGAGTTGGAGGAGGGGGGGAGGGGGAGAGTTAGAGAGTTAGGGAATTGGTGTTTCTGTAATGAGTAACGGGTGGCGTCCCGCCTGTGGGGTGCTTTCAAGAAACACGAGTTGGAGGAGGGGGGGAAGGGGGGAGTGTCCGAGGGGGGGGAATTCGTGTTTCTTTCATTCGTAGCGGGTGGTGTGCCGCCGGTGGGGTGCTCTCAAGAAACTTGTCTCGTAGAGAAAGCGTCTCTTCGATAAATAAAGGTTTGTAGTAGCTCCGTGGGTGCCCTAAATATGAGCGCCCACGGAGCTACTATGAGCCAATACATAAATTCATATAGTTCGGTTTTTCAGTGCCGATCTTCTTACATATCCGACTGTCGGAGGAACCCGCACGTAGCGCTGATTGCCATAGGCTTGGTTCTTGGACTCAGCACCAAATGGTACTGGTAGGGGCGTATTGCAATAAGCCCAAATTTTTTACGTATAAGACACCGTGAATAATTACTATGTTGACTATATAGCTTCGACTCAATTATTATATAAATATAAGTTGTATAGCGCAATTCCTAAATGAAAAAATTTAAATATAGTAACAATATTGTTTATTCATGCAAGTACCATGTTGTGTGGACTCCTAAGTATAGGCGTAGTGTTCTTAAAGACGGCGTTGATTCAAGGCTTAAAGATTTGTTAGAACAAATAGCAAAAGAAATACATGTCGATATCATCGAGATGGAAATAATGCCTGACCATGTTCACTTACTAATCGAGGTAGACCCCCAGTTCGGTATTCATAAAGCGGTTAAGCGGTTTAAAGGTGCAACATCCAGATACCTTAGGCTTGAATTTCCACACCTAAAATCGAAACTTCCAACCCTGTGGACTAACTCTTACTTCGTGTCCACTGTTGGGGGTACACCATTGGATATGGTAAAATTATACATCCAAAATCAGAAAGAAGTTTAACTGGGGACTCAAGACCTTGCGGCACTTACCCCATAGCTAGAAGCTATTTGCTCTGCGTGCTATGAGTTTAGGTCAAAAATTTAGATATAACTTGGAATGAGGAAAAACCTAATGCGATTACTACTAACGGGAGTGATTGTCAGTTTCGGACTGTTACCAGTGTTAGTCACTCAAGCACAACAGCAGGTATCTGATGCCCAAGTTGCTGCGATGGTAGAAGCACTACGACGGGCTGCACCGCAAACCAACTCCCCAAACGATGGACTTTACAGCGAATGGAAAGTGCAACCAGAAACTCTCAAAGGCTGGTCCAGATATTGTCTCAAACAAGAATTAACACCGACCCAGTTTGAAAAAACCGCGATCGCACGCAAAGTGGTTTCGTGCATCACGCGCCGTGAGTTAGACAAGCAGTTGCACGCCACTAAAAATAACGAAACTGCCGCTGTGCGTACCGTCGCCTGTTGGTGGATGACTGGCAACTACACAGGCTGCAACAGTGGCTTCACATCTGACTACGTCCAAAAAGTTGTCGGCTTTTACCAGCAGCAGCGTCGAGAACCTTCATAAACCAAAGTTCCTGGGCTTCTCGATCAATCCTGCGCATTTTTTTAGGAGCACCCCACAGGCGGCGCACCACCCCCTATGAATGGAACAAACACCCCCATTCCCCTCTTCCCTCTTCCCCCTACACCCACTACAATACACCCCTACACCCCTATCTTTCTTGAGAGGGATTTGGTGAGCCGAAATTCATCCGATGACTGAACTTATACCTTTTCATATAGATGATTGTAAAGTTGTCATAACTTTAGCTTTTCAGTCGATAAATGAACTATTTGAAAATTTATGTCAATTTTGTGAGCATTGGACTAAGCTGCCAATACAAAAATAACCCCTGTGTAGGGGTTATTTTTGTACTAAATTTATTACGTAAGATTTCTAATTCCCTAATGGCACGTTGGTCACTATAGTTACTTAGGAAACGTTTAAGCAACTAAGCCCCAGCACAAACTGGGGCATTTTTTATTGGAAGACGTTATTCTACTATTAACTTATAGTTTTTGTCTAGCATGTTCCCACTCCCCACTCCCTACTCCCCACTCCCCACTCCCCATATAGGCTAACGGTTCTTGGGTAGTGTCAAGGTAAAGGTTGTCTGACTAGCTGGTGCCTGATCGAGTGTGAGATCGCCGCCGTGTGCGCGGGCAATTTCTCGCGACAGGCTCAGTCCGAGTCCCACCCCTTCAATCTGGTGGGTGTGATCAGGATCTCCCCGATGGAACCGCGCAAAAATCAACTCCCGCTCTCCTGCTGGAATATCGTTGGATCGATTACTGATAGTCACAGCTACAGTATCTCCCTGATAACGTGCATGAATCCGTATCCAACCGTTGGGCAAGTTGTATTTGATTGCGTTATTGATCAAGTTGTGCAACACCTGGATGAGCAAATCCTGATCTGCCTGGATGGTTGATGACAGGTCACTTCATGGGTGATGCGGTCAAGTTTGATTAGTCCAACGCAGAATATGTTCTGGCGATCGCCAGAAACCCGGCGCACCACCGCATGAATCCGAGCAACTAATTCTTCCACAAAAAACGGGCAATCTTGGCTTCGTCTTCTACGTAATAGACATGCATACAACATTACTCAATAGTGTATTTACTGAGGTATAGCATAGATGAGGAAGAGTAAGATTTATTATCTGAGCCGCGCAACCCCCAATGTCACAATCCGGTTTTTCATATTTTCACACCAAGGAAGGCTGCATTTTATACAATAAAGGAGATATTGGGTGGGTGCGAATGCCTGCGTGCCCCCGCTCCGCGTCGTGGACAGAGATCAACTTCAACTCATTCTCAAATCAACAAAGAGAAACGGATGTCAGCATTTCAATCCCTAACTGTTACCAAAGATGGCTTTGCTTTTGACGCTACCACAGGTGAAAGCTTTACTTTAAACCGTTGTGGTCAGCTAGTTTTACAACGACTTAGACACGGCGAAAACCGGCAACAAATTGTCAAATTCTTATGCGATCGCTTTGAGATTGCTCACACTACAGCAGAACGCGATGTTGCCGACTTTTACCAGCAACTCAACACATTGGGACTAATATCAAATCCGTCTGATTACCCACAATTAAGAGAGAACCCCGAACCGCCCTCGGCACCCCTAATAGCTTGCGCTTAGGGGTTAGGGGTGGGGTCTTTTTATCATGAGCAATTAACCGGACTTGATATAACAGAGGATAATTAATGAAACCTTTGACAATCGCCATTACAGGCATCAATGCAGTCGATAATCCAGGTCCCGGTACAGGCATTGCCCGCAGCCTACGGGAAGACAACCAATTGCCATGCCAAATCATTGGACTTGCCTACAATGCAATGGAGCCTGGGTTGTATATGGATTGGCTGTTTGATCGTCGCTACCTCATGCCTTATCCCTCTTCGGAGCCGGAGGTGCTGATTGAGCGGTTGCACCAGATCCAGCAGCAGGTTGGACTCGATTGCGTCATTCCCAATTTCGATATGGAATTGCCGCTTTACATCAAGTGTGCCGAGGAATTGGAATCCTTAGGCATCCGAACCTATCTGCCTACAAAAAAGCAGTTTGCCTTACGCAATAAGGCAAAGTTGAGCGAAGTAGCTACGGCATTTGGTGTCCGCACACCAGAGACAGTCACGGTGACATCAATCCGGGAATTACAGGATGCCACAACGAAACTGGGGTTTCCCTTGATGATCAAAGGACCATATCACAAAGCTTACTGGGTATCCACCGCAGGAGTTGCATTGCAACGCTTTCATCAGTTGAGTGCAGAGTGCGGCTATCCAATCATCGTACAGCGGATTGTCACCGGCATCGAGCTGAACTTGGTAGGCATCGGTGATGGGGAAGGGGGTCATCTCGGACTGGTGGCGATCAAGAAGATGTT
Source organism: Stigonema ocellatum SAG 48.90 = DSM 106950 (assembly GCA_016903675.1). GTDB lineage: Bacteria > Cyanobacteriota > Cyanobacteriia > Cyanobacteriales > Nostocaceae > Stigonema > Stigonema ocellatum. The sequence continues at coordinate 114,062 of JADQBA010000006.1, forward strand.
GGTGACAGAACTGGGCAAAATCTGGAGTGGTGTTACCATTCACAATCCTGGTTTACAACAAGCAGCGGAAGCATTTCTGCGGCATACCCACTGGAAGGGACCTTTTGAGTTGGAATTGATTGCCGATGCTGACGGCACTATGTATCTCATCGAGATCAATCCCCGCTTCCCAGCGTGGACCTACTTTGCTACTGGAGTAGGCATCAATCTTCCCACACGCCTGGTACGGGCAGCGCTCGGATTACCCTTACCCCCTCTGCCCACCTATGAAGCAGGCAAATTGTTCATGCGCTACACCTACGAGATGGTGACTGACGCAACCCCTTTACAAGCTCTGGTGACTTTAGGAGAACGATGACAACCCAGTACGAAAAACCCGTCATTCAAAAACTACGCAGCGGATTGATGAATAAGTTTGCGGGAGGCACCCCAATGCACCGCAAGGTCAAAACGGACATCGCAGGTGTTGCCATTGATGATTTAGTTTCCCAATTCGGCTCACCGCTGTTTGTCTACTCAGAACAGACACTACGTCGTAAGTTTCGCGCCATCCGCAATGCATTTGCTACCCGTTACTCGGATGTGACTTTTGGCTGGTCCTACAAAACCAACTATTTGAAAGCAATTTGTGCCATTTTGCACCAAGAAGGGGCGATGGCTGAATTGGTTTCAAAAATGGAATACGATAAAGCAAAAGCACTCTCGGTTCCAGGAAACCAAATCATTCTTAACGGACCCTACAAACCCATGGCCACTTTGGAAACTGCCGTGGGCGATGGAGTGACAATCAATATCGATCACCATGATGAAATTGAGGATTTAGAGGCGATCGCCACCCGTCTTGGTCAGACCATTCCAGTAGGCATCAGACTCAACCTGGATGCAGGAATTCAACCCTGCTGGTCACGCTTTGGCTTCAATCTAGAATCGGGTCAGGCAATGGACGCTATCCGACGGATTGCCAGTAGTGGCAAATTGCGGGTGAAAGGGCTACACAGCCATATTGGGACATTCATCATGGAACCTGCTGCCTATAGCCGCCAAGTCGAGAAAATGGTAACATTTGGCTATGAGATCGAGCAAGCGTGCGGTTGGCGGATGGACTACATCGACATTGGCGGTGGCTTCCCGTCCCGTAGCCGTTTGAAAGGTTCATACCATGCAGCAGATGTGATGCTACCATCCATTGATGAATATGCAGACGCGATTTGTGATGCTTTGTGGGCGACACTAAAACCGGGACATACACCAAAACTGATTATCGAATCTGGGCGGGCGGTAATTGATGAAGCCGGGACACTCATCACCAGTGTGTGCGGCACCAAGCGTTTACCCGACGGTACCCGTGCCTATGTGATGGATGCTGGTGTCAATCTGCTGTTCACCAGTTTTTGGTATCGCTTTGATATTGCCCTAGATCGCCCAATTTCTGGTCCCTGCGAACCCTCGGTGATTTACGGACCTCTGTGTATGAATATCGATGCCGTTGATGAGGGGATTTCTCTACCCTCCCTGTCACGCGGTACCCGACTAGTCATCTCCACCGTTGGTGCTTACAACAATACACAATGGTTGCAGTTCATTGAATATCGTCCCAATGTAGTGTTGGTAGCCGAAACAGGCGATGTCGAACTGATTCGAGAAGCCGAAGATCTCAGCGACTTAGAACGCCGCGAACATCTGCCTGAGAGACTCAAAGTATAGGGGTGTAGGGGTGTAGGGGTGTAAGGGTGTAGGGGAAATAGAGCCTTTGAACAGAGCACTTATTGAATAATTACTTACCCTTACACCCCCACACCCTTACACCCCTATACCCCTAATGAGAAGCAAACCACGGGAGAGTAGCTGATGATGAACCTCGTACGAGCGGTGTGCGCTGCTACTGCCGAGATCCTATTTTTGCGCGGAGTCAGAACAGGGGCGTTACTGCTTGGTGCGATGCTGCTGCAACCATCAGTGCTGGTGATGGGGTTGATGGGGGTGCTTGCGGCAGTCGCCTTTGCCAGAGTAGCCCAACTCGGACAGACCTATCTAGAACGAGGACCATTCCTGTTCAACCCGCTTCTGGCGGGGTTGAGTGTCGGTTATCTGTTCCAACCCAGTGCGGCAGCGCTGTTTCTAGCAGCCACAGCGGGAGTGCTGGCGTTTGTGTTGACTTACACTGCGTCACATATTCTCTACACTTATCTCCTGCTGCCGATTTTGAGTTTGCCCTTCATTGCCGTAAGCTGGATCGTGCATCTGGCAGCGTTTCACTATGCTGGCTTGCAACACGCCATTGTCCCTGCATATGCCTATTCCATTGGTATGCCAGTTTACATCGAAGGGCTGTTACGCACCCTGGGACTGATTTTTTTCCTGCCTAATATTTGGGTCGGCATGGTGGTTGCCCTATTGCTGCTGTGGAACTCCCGTATTCAATTTCTGCTGGCAGTGTCTAGCTATGCCTTGGGCACAACCATTCGTGGCATCCTCACTGGGACATTTGCCTATGTCTATTTCGATCCTGCGGCGCTGAATTTTATTTTGGTAGCACTTGCCATCGGTGGGTTTTATTTGTTGCCATCGCCCCGCAGCTATGCCTTGGCATATCTTGGCGTTACTCTAGCAGCCTTAGTGAGTGAAGCCGTTAGCGTCTTCTGGGGGGCAGTGGGGTTGCCAGTACATGCATTGCCTTACAACCTAGTGACGTTGTCGTTGTTGTATCTGCTGGGACTTATGGGTCATCAGTTGCTGGCGAAATATCCTCAATCGTCGCCTGAGAAGACTCTGGATTACGAATTAACCGCACGGAGACGATATCAGGGCAGTGGTCGCACCCTATCCTTACCTTTTGTCGGACGTTGGATGGTCTGGCAGGCCTTTGACGGAGAATGGACCCATCAGGGTATCTGGCGCTATGCCTATGATTTTCTCATCCAAGATGATCAAGGTCAAACCTATTGCGGTAGTGGCTTGCAACTGACAGACTACTACGCCTTTCAAAAACCTGTGCTGTCTCCTGTGCGGGGTTGGGTGGTGAAGGTTGTGCGCGATTTACCAGATCGTGCCATTGGCAGTGTAGACTCGGACAATAACTGGGGTAATTGTGTGGTTTTGTACGATGAAAGAGGTTTTTACGTCGAAATCTCTCATTTTGCCCATAAGAGTATTGTTGTGAACTCAGGCGATCGCATCGAACGAGGAGCCTTAATCGGACGTTGCGGCAACTCGGGCTACTCTCCTCAACCCCACATTCATATCCAAGTACAACTCACCCCAGAACTTAGTGCAGCTACCGCGACCTTCAGTTTTGCCAACCTGATGGTAGATGGCGAATTTTGTGCTGAGAGTACGCCTGGGGAAAAAGCCATGCTGGAGCCAATTTCCCCAGATCGTGCCCTCGCTAAAGCACTCACCTTCCCCCTAGATTCCCAACTACACTTTAGCCTCACTCGAAAAGGGCGAGCCTGCGGTCATCTCATCGTCACCGTCCGAATGGCAGTTGATGGCTCGTTTTACTTGGACTCCGGTAACGCCAAATTATTTTTTACCAGAGATGAAGACAAGTTTATGTTTCATCGATTAGATGGGGACGATCCAAGGTTAGCGTTGTTATTTCTTGCTATGCCCAAACTACCCCTCATCCATCAAACTGGACAGCAATGGTTCGATTACCTGCCAATCAGTATAGTTGTCACCGGACTGCGCCGGATCATCTACCAGTTTTGCAGTTCCTTTTATCCCCATCTGGCATCAGCACGGTATGTGGGGCAATGGCAATCCAATGGTACGCTTGTTGGCGCGGTAGCTATTCCAAGAGTCGCGGACAAGATTCCCATATCTGCAACCTTTGATAACGACAACCAATTGGTGAGGGTCAGTGTGGGCGATCAAGCCTTAGTACGCGAAGGATAAAAATGGGGAGTGGGGAGTGGGGAATGGGGAGTGGGGAATGGGACAGGTAAGAATCTGGTTGTCTGTCACATCAAAATTGAGTTAATTGCCATCAGAAAAACGTATTGTCTTATACCTTCATCATAGCAGCATACCTGCCTTTGTTTTTGACATCAATTATTTTTATCTCTGTTGGGATCGTCTGACCTCCTGTACCAAGAGCGATAGTGGATCTCAAGACACTACCTTCAGAAACATCATCTGGAATTTGTGCCACAGTAGATACATTACCGTGATAGTAAACAATTCTCTCTACCATGACTTATCACGGTTTGAATTAGATTGTTTTCGCGGAACGAGAGAACCGAGTAAACACGAGCATCGTACAAAAAAAAGAGGTTGAAATGTTTCACTATTTGGTTAAATACGCGGATCAGGATGGAGCGGGAAAGACGACCATAACATCACCTGTGCCAATAGATGCCGATTTAGCGGCTGAAGCGATAACAGAACAATTGACGAAGGATGATATGTCGCCGGAATGGGTTCACATTGATGAATTCGCTGAAATCAAAAATCCATTATTTGGGATTTACGTGGAAATGCGTCGATTGTGCGATCGCGAGTAAAACTTATTGGCCCCATCGCCTATAGCCTTGTAAAATCATGCAATATGGGTAAAGACTTAATCTGTCTAGGTTTCAAGCCTTAATTTTCAGAAAATGTTACATTTTAGATTAGTAATTTCACTGTTGACAGTAAAATAGAGTCTCGAAAAAGCCGATAAAATCTACAATATGCAATTCTTTACAGCACCTTACCGCTTGAATAAGGCTACTTGCTGCGTGAGGCATGACAAGATGGAGTGGCGATCGCTCCTGAAATTAGACACATAATAAAGGTTAGTATCTGCACCTGAAATGCTCGTGCTAAGGTCATGTATAATGGTAGATTGGTAGCGTTACGTGTTAAGGCGTATAATCCTAAAGATACGGTAAATCCAGGTAGAAAACCTAATGCCGCCATAATTATGGCTTCTTCAAATACCACCCCTAGCAAGTAGAAATTGCGATAACCCATTGCTTTGAAAGTGGCGTATTCTTTCATATGGGCATTGACATCCGTGGAAAGAACTTGACTTCACTCCTGGTATATCCATTGCTTGGTACAGTCGCCGTCGAGTCAATGTAGACATGTTTCCTAAGTTACGTGCCTGGGGACTGATTAACACAATATCTGCCTGCTTTTCTGCGATGTAGCCTGGTATTACTGTCAAACAAGGCAGCCTGAAACCCTAGCTGCATAAACATCAGAACATCGGCAAAGGCAATGCCTGACAATGCCACTAAAAAACGACCCTTCTGGTGAGATAATTGCAGCCATCCCAGAGGAGTTCGCCGTTGTAGTTGCTGGATAAATCCAATCACAGTTCAATCACCGCCTTTACTTGCAGATTGGTTAAAGTGGCAGCTTTCTCGCTGGAGGGATTATCTAGTCGCACATGGACTTCCACTACTCGAGAATCGATATTGGTAGAGGGGTCGCTGTTAATGACATTTTGCCGCAACACTTGTAAGCCAACCCTAGCGACAGTTCCTTGTAATTCACCTTGCAGAGAGTCACCGGTGAGCCGCACCCGTTGCCCTAGGCGAACTTTGCCTATATCACTTTGGTAAACCTCTGCTACCGCATACATGTTGTTATTGTCCCCCATCTCGACAATACCGTCATTAGAAATTAATTCACCGGCATGGGCGTGAATTTTGAACACCTGACCTTCTTGAGGTGCGTGTACGTAAGCTTGTGCCAAATTTTCCTGCGCTCTTTTCATGGATGCTATAGCATGATTGACTTCTGCTTGGGCGGCTGATACATCCACTGGACGGACTTCGGCAATGCGGTTTAAGTTAGCTTTCGCTTCTTTGATTTGTTGTTCTCCAGAAGTTTGGATACGTGTGAGGTTAGCGCGTGCTTCAGCCAGTTGCTGCTGTAGGGAAGTTTGAATACGTTTGAGGTTAGCGCGTGCTTCAGCTAGTTGCTGCTGGGCTACAGAAACAGTTAAGCCCTTGTTATCCCGTAAAGATACAGTAATCGCTCCCTGTTCATAAAGTGTTTGATAGCGTCGGTATTCTGATTGGGCGTTGTATGCTTGTGCTTCTATCTGACCGATGGTTGCTTTTTGTGCCTCAATTTGGGTATTTTGTTCTGCCTCTAGACGAGCAACAGTTGCTTTTTGTGCATCAATTTGTGTCCTTCTTTCGGCTTCTAAGCGAGCGACAGTTGCTTTGTGCGCTTCAATTTCACCTTGTTTCGCACCTGCTTTGACTCGCTCAAGATTTACTTGTGCCACTCGCACTGCTTCCTGTGCTTCTGTTAATGCCGCACTCAGGCGATCGCGACTATCTAAAACCGCAATCATCTGCCCCGGCTTTACTCTATCCCCCTCCTTTACTAGCAATTTTTCAACCCTATTCCCTTCTAGTGACGCTGGGGCAGAGAGTTTAATCACCTCTCCCTTTGGCTCCAGCCTTCCTAGGGCTGTCACAGTTTTTACCTGTGGGATGATTGGAACCTCGTGCTTTTGTACTGTTCTGAGATTAATGCGATGGTATACTGTGTAAATGAGTACACCAGCAACTAAAGCTACCAATATAGCCCGAATAACAGGAGGACCGAAAATAGGTAGACGAGACGATGATTTTTCAATCTTGGGATTTTCCACCATAGCACCTTTGTTTCCGGCAGGTGTAAGACTAAACTGTTTCGTCTATAGTATACCTAAACTAAACTGAGTAGTTTAATTTTCCTCCTAGCAGTTTTTATGTACACAAACCAGCGCAGTATCTTGTTTTGATCTGGTTTTCTACAGGAAGAGCGAATTTTGCCCAGGTTTTGAGCAGCGCATAATTGATGCTTTGATCGACCTCATCTTGAAAGATAGTAATTGCTAATTGCCAAGAATAGACATAGTCGTAAAAAACAATGTGGATACCGTAAATTTACGGTTTCTTGGGTTGTAGAAAACGCATAATTAATTTTCACGACTATGTCTAATGAACAATTAACAATTAGCAATTAACAAATTTTGCAGTTGTTGCTGCGCCATCCTTATACGGGTGCAAACTGCCAAGTCTGTATCTATTTGGGCTATTTGCTCAAGCTGAGCTAAAATTTTGGCACTCAAAGCAGGTTGAGCTTGAGCCAATGCCTCTAAACCTGTCACAGCAGCATAGCGCACTACCCACTCTGGGTCTTGGCAAACCAGTAGTAGGGCTTCTAGTACCTGAGCTTGAGCCGATTGTACTTGCTCTGGTGGTAACTGATACCAACGTATAGTGCCCAATCCTCTAACAGCTGCCCGCCGCACACTCAAGGAAAAATCTGTTTTTGCCGCATCAAGCAAGATATTTTGCGCACGTGCATCGCCAATTCCGGCTAAAGCACGAATTGCCCAAGCTCTAGCTCCGTAGTTATAATTATCCATCAGTTCCAGCAATGGTTGCACAGCAGCTTCCCCGATCTGCACCAGCCCATCTACTGCTGCTACCGCAGCTCCTGGATTGTTGTAGCCTAAAGCTGCAATCAGAGTCGGAATGGCTTCTTGTAACTGAGATGCGGCCAGCTGCTGCACTGCGTCTAATAAGCGAGCCGAGGAATCTGCCTCTTCAACAGCACGAATCAGTTTTTGGGCGTCAGTAATCATAAGAGTTAGGAGTTAGGAGTTAAGAGTTAGGAGTGATGAAGAAAGTAGATTGACCTATGTGAAGACTTTCCACACAACAGTTTTAGAAAGGTTATAGTTGTTGCAAATTATCTTAACAGCAACCGTATTGATTTATAACTCCGCGCCTCCTAACTCCTAACTCTTCAAAGCAGTGAGTCCATTAAAGTCATAATTTTAATAGTAGCTTCTGATAAAGAAGATTCGGGAGTTTGGTTAACTTGATGTTCGAGTAATCCTTTAAGGGCAATGAGCTTCAGGCTATTCTCAGCATGGGTCTGGGCGATCGCCTCTGCAGAAGGTAAATAACCAATGGCACCCAAGTCCGCAAGCACTGTGCGACGCAGTTGCAAATTCTTACCTGCCAAAGCCTCTACCAGCCGTTCTCCATAAACTGGTTCTTGGGTTAGCTGGTACATGGCTCGCGCCGCAGCGTATTGCACTCTTTCTATTGGATGCTCAAGAAAAGGCTGAACTAGAGGTATGCTCTCAGTTGCCTGGAGGGTTCCCAATGCTTCTAATATGGCATCATAGGGTTGAGAGAAGTCGGGCTGTGGGACTAGCTTTTCGGACTGCAAGCCAACTACCAATAACTTGCTCAGGGCTGGTATACAAACCGGATCGCCTAACATTTCTAGGGATTGAGCCGCCGCTTCCCGCACATAAAAATCTGAGCAGTCCAAACTCTTGATTAGACCAGGCACTGAGGAACGATCACCCAGTTTCCCCAGTGCCCTAGCTGCGTTCCTGCGTAAGGGATATCCGCCTTCTGGCGTCCGGTCAGCTTCATCCTCTAATGCCCTGATGAGTCCTACCACGGCAGCCTCCTCACGCACCCGAAACTTGCCCAACCACCAAGCAGCATAAAAGCGCAGACCTAGATCTGCACTTTCAAGATTGGCTATTGCCTGCTCTACTGTTAAAGATTCACTACCGACAGGTTCGCCTGTCGATGATGAAGACGCTAAATTTTCCCGACTGGAATTCAACATGAGACAGGATGACTAAATAATTACTAATTCGTAATTCGTAATTAATAAATTTAGGGTACTTGCAAATTAATTTATTAATGGAAAAAATTGGTTTATTCCAAGTCCCACGCCGCAGACTGAAGTCGGGGGGTATCAATTACGAATTACGAATTACGAACTACGAATTATAGTGACGATAGAGAACTAGCTACCAACTTCACCTTCAGGGTTTAATGGATGAATGTTGATGATTCTGCCACCCTGGCGAGTAATTCGCTGCATTTCTTGGCTCATCCGCTCGTAAGGCACAGTGATAAACACACTAGCACTAGAGCGAATGGGATAGTCTGTTTTGTCTGTTTCTTCGTTTTGACGGATACCGACAACTTCATAACGAAAGTAGCGACTAGCAGAGCTTCCACCTACAATTTGACCAAGCATAAATTAATATCTCCATCCAAATATAAATCTTTTGATCACGAAGGGGTGTAAGGGTGTAGGGGTGTAAGGTCCTATACCCATATAGCTTACACCCCTATACGCCTATTAAAACTAAATTGGCTTGACGCTGGCGATTTTGCCACCTTGCTTTGCTACTCTCTGTAGATAGGGCGATAGCTCTTCATATGAGATGACAACAGCTTGGTTAACACGGCGCACTTTAGGATACCCACGTCCAACACTGCCAGCCACTTCAACCCGGTATAGTCTGGTGCCTTCTGTGCCATATGTTACTCCGCCACCGAACCCAGTGCTGGGGGTAACGCCTCTTCTAGAAGGAAGGTAGGCAAAGCCATCCTCGTTGGCACCACTGGGACTAACAATGGTGGAAGCCGTATTCCGAGCTAATTCATCAGCAAGATGAGGGTAATTGCCTTGAAGTTGGGCGCGATCGCTATTGGCGTAGCCCCGATAAAGCTTAAAAATCCGGGTAAATCCCACAGTTTTCTGCCCTCGATGAGTGTTAAAGCCTCGATAGTAGGGCACAATATTTTCGCCAAAGTTTTCCTGATACTCTGGCGAATCAATGTAGGAATCAATGTCGGCTTCGTATCCCTTGGTTTGGTACAAGTCCAAGTGATAAGCCACCTCAGACTCATCTTCGGGAGCACGACCCAACAAATGTTTATAATTCAGTTCAATGACCCGAGTTTGGAAATTGTTGTAGAGAAACTTGGATTTGTACAGTTCCGATTTAGCAACTTGACGCACGAAATCTTGTACACTAAGCTTCCCATCACGTAGGAGGGATTCAGGACTTGTGAGCCGCTCAGATTTCATCAAATAGTCGTTGCCAAGCAACTGACGATAGACGGCTGAAATTACCAGCTCAACTTCTTCTTTAGTTGCGTTTGAACGCAGTTCTACTGGTGCGGCATCACTAAAAGCTGATGTTCCTAAGCGGGATGCTGCTGCTGTAATAGCCATCTTTAGATTCTCCTTTAATCTTTAGCAATTGTTATTTGTTGGTTGTTAGTTGTTAGTTGTTGGTTCCACTAACAACTTACAACTTACAACTAACAACAACCAATTTATACAGGTGTGATGCTGATTACCTTACTGCCCCTGCGATTAAGCTGTTGCAACTTACTAGAAAGTTGCTCATAGGGTACGAGCAATTCTGTGGTACTTTGGCGCACTACCGTCGAATTCGGGCTTGCCTTTTGTGTCAACCTGATCCGGTATGTTTCTCCTCGGCTACCGCTAGAGATCCCCGCTAAGGCTTTTGTAGAGGTTGGGTAGATTGGTGAGGCGATGTTTTTAGCCAATTCCCAGGTGAGACGTCCTTGTTTTTGTCCTTGAGCGCGATCGCTACTGGCATAACCCCGGTACAGCTGGAATATCCGACCAAAGCCAACGTTTTTCCGCCCAGTTTGGCTTTTAAAGCCCCGATAGTAGGGCACAACATTGTCACCAAAGTTCTCTATATATTCCTGTGAGTCAATGTAGGAGTTAATTTCAGCTTCGTAGCCTTGTGAGTTGTAAAGGTCAACGTGGTAGGATATCTCTGACTCATCTTCGGGCGCACGACCCAATAAATGCTTATAATTTAGCTCGATTAACCGAGTTTGCGAGTTTGAGTAGAAAAACTTTTTTCGATAGAGTTCCGACTGCGCAATTGCTAGTACAAAACCCCGTACGGTAATCTTTCCCTGATGCAAGAGAGACTCAGCACTGACGAGACGCTCCTCGTCCATGAGATATTCATTGCCCAGAACCTGACGATAGGCTGCCCGAATGACAATTTCTACTTCTTCAAGTCCCCTATCACTACGTAGCTCGACCCGTGGTGAGTCTTCAAAGGCGCTAATCCCTAATCTTGCTGCCTCTGCCAACGATGCCATATTCGCCTCCCCCATTATTAATTGCAAATCAAAAGCTTTTTTGCAATTTTTTTTCTTAATTTATTATTAGGCTGGAAAAATTAAGCTGCCCGGAGAGGTAAACAACTCTTAGTACCTACTTGTCATCAGAGCTGATCTCCTCTCCGGGCGGAATAAACACTCTAGCTTAGAGCGTTAATTGCGTAGTCGAGATAAGAATTAGCTTCAACAGCGGGGTCGCCACTTAGACCGTGGTTAGCCTTGATGTGCTTGAGGGCTTCGATGTACCAGCTGGGGGACAGTTCAAAGCTGCGGTTGATTTCCGACAAGCCAGCGATCAGGTAATCATCCAACGGACCTGTACCACCTACAACTAGGGAGTACGTAACGATCCGCAAGTAGTAGCCGATATCACGTACGCACTTCGCTTTACCAGTGCTGGTAGAAGCGTAGTTAGGACCTTGCTGTTGAGTGGTGTAGGGGAACTTGTTGTACACCGCTTGAGCTGCACCTTCTGCCAAACGTTGAGCATTGGCGCTCAATGCTTTTGCTGCTTGTAAGCTAGCTGGAGCTTGACGGAAGCGACCAAAAGCGATTTGAAGTTCAGTGCTGCTGAGAAAGCGACCTTGAGAGTCTGCGGTTGAAACTGCTTCGGTTAGAGGGGTTTTTGTCATTTTGGTATCTCCCTTTTCACAAACTTTTAGTTGAAATTTTCTTTTGTCCGATGGACAAGTTGTTCAGTCAATATCAGCCTTGCTCGTGATTATGACACTGCTGCTGAAGCACGGTCAAAGTAGCTAGCAATTTCAGATGTCAAAGCGCTGCAATCACCTCTGGTGATGTTGTTGGGGTCATTGACAATAGCGATCGCAGCTTCCTTGATTTTCTGAACAGCTAGTGCCACAGAAGCACCAGGGGTTCCCAACGCCAAGTATGTTTCACGCAGACCGTTCAAACAGCGGTCATCCAGTACACTGGCATCACCAGCAAAGATTGCATATGTGACATAGCGTAGGATGATTTCCAGGTCACGCAAACAAGCAGCTGCACGACGGTTGGTGTAGGCATTACCACCAGGAGCGATCAACTGAGGTTGTTCAGCAAACAACTCACGAGCCGCATTGGCTACGAGAGAAGATGCGTTGCTGGTAATACGGTTAACGGCATCTGTACGCTTATTGCCGTCTTTAACCAGTTCGCTCAAGGCATCCAACTGTGCGTCTGTGAGAAATTCACCACGCGTATCAGCCTGGGAAACTACTTTTGCAAATGCATCTAAAACCATTGCTTCAAATCTCCTAATTTGCTTGGTCAAGAATCATTTGGACTTCAAACTGAATGGTTCAGTTTATTTTGATGTCAGACTGCCTGAGCAGTTGTGAAAGGTTTACCACAGACATCCAGGTATAAGTTTAAGCTTTCCAGGCTTTCAGATTAAAACTTTTTTAACAAAACTTCATCTGAAAATCAGAAACTGTAAAACCTGGTTAATTCAGCACTTTCTCAACCCTCTTCTGTGATTTTCCCTTTCAAATTCTTTTTATACTATGTTGGTGTCTTCTGTTTTATTACAAATTATTATAATAAGCTGTCATTTTCTTTACAAAACTTAACAATCTCAGAATTTCGCGCTTTCTTGTAGGGGAATAAGGGTGTGGGCATATAAGTTATGCCCTACACCCCTACTGAGTGCTATGCTGAAAGATGATGATTTACCGCTCCCAGTCTTGAAGATTTCTTGCAAAAGACAGCACACCGAGTGAAAATGAGGATTGTGTAGAGACGGGATTAATCGCGTCTCTACAAGGGTTGGGAAAAATTAATCTGTAACTAAACGTAATTCAGCAAAGCCTAATTTACAGAACTTCCCAAGCCTTTCCCTTATAGCCATATTGGAAAATTTCAGGATGCAGAGTTTCTGCTAAAATTTCTAAAGAATCCACTAGTCGGGGTCCTGGGCGATTGAAGTAGGAATTGCCATCAGTAATGTAAACTCTGCCACTTTGGTGAGCATGGAGTTGTGACCACTCTGGACGATAAGTTAACGACTGGGCTTCTTGGCGAGTACGATCTAAATCCAAGCCGCAGGGCATAAAGATAATCACATCTGGATTGGCTATTACAAGTTCTTCCCATTTAAAAGAAGAAGAAGGCTGTCCTGTGATGGCAAATAGCGACTTTCCTCCTGCTAAGGAAACTAATTCAGGAATCCAATTAGCAGCGACCATCATTGGGTCAGTCCACTCGATGCAGGCAACAGTTGGGAGATGTTCTGTTTGAGATAGTCCTTGTGTTTTTTGCTCTACAATTTTGACGCGAGCTTCTAAGTTTTCTAGTAACCGTTGGGAGTTTACCCCAAAGGCATGAGCGACTCGCTCAATATCAGCCCAGACATCTTGAAGAAGATTAGGTTGTAAGGAAATAATCTGAGGCGAACTATGGGTGAGAGAAGCAACTGCCTTTTCAACATCTGTTAAGGTGACAGCACAAACATCACACTGGTCTTGGGTAACAATGTGGGTGGGCTGCAATTTTTCTAAAACATCCGTCTTGATTTGGTAAATGCTGAGAGCCGATTGTAACAAGTTGTTGACTTTATCGTGAATTTCGCTACTGGGAGCATTGGTATTCAAGCGTGCTTGAGTGCAAATTGGGCGATCTTGGATTTCTGGAGGATAGTCACACTCGTGCGATCGCCCGACAATTGCATTAGCCAACCCCAGTTCTGCTAGAATCTCCGTTGCACTGGGAATCAAAGAGACAATTCTCACACTACCATCTGTCATTACTCCACCTCGCTTAACAGCTGCTATGACTTAAATTTTGGCAAACTTCAACAGTTCAGATATCTTTCCCAAGTTTAATGTAAAGGCGCTCATAGGAGGATATTAAAGTATTATAAGGAAGCTGATGATTAATGACTTTTGATGAAATATAATATTATTTGCTGGATTAAAAAAACTATAAAGCGGTAGACTTCTTGCGCTCATTCGGTCTTGGAGTAGTGTGAAACCGCAGATAAACGCAGATAAACGCAGATGAAAAGGGACAATGATTGACTTATGCAAAAGTCAGTACTGATGCACTACCTGAATTCAGAGCAGAGCGAGAACACTTCCTCCTAACTCCTAACTCCTAAGTATTTAACCATTTTTACATGACGAATGCCTGCTTCTTCAAATATTTCTCCATCTTCCTGAAAACCCAACTGCTGATGTAAACCTTTCACATACTCTTGGGCATGAATCACAACGAATGGAATATTGTTGCTGGCTATAATCTCCAATGCCTTTTCCATAATTTTCTTGCCAATACCTTGCCCTCTAGCTATAGGCAAAACAGCTAACCTCTCTATTTTCGCAGTTTTATCATCCAAATATCTAATCCTAGCAGTACCCACGTATTGATCATCTAGAGAAGCAATTAACTGCTCAGAAACTTCATCTAAACCATCAAAATCCAAAGCTGGATCTACCCCTTGTCCTTTCTGAAAGACAGATTTTCTGATGGCTTGAATTGCCGGAAAATCTTTAGGAAATTCAGCAACTTTAATAACTACATTCATCATCAAAATCTCTTGGCTTCTTGGGGACTTGGCGGTTCAATTATAAGGCAATACAGTTCAATTAACGGTAAGTGGGGGCACAAACGAGGTCGTAGAAACGTATTGAATTATCAGGTGGGCATTGCCCACCCTACTAATTTAATCTGCCCCTTCAATGGGCGCAAAACCTTGCCGCTGAATATTCTCAGTCAGCGTGCGTGGTTCCAAGAATTGAAGCAAGTAATCAGGTCCTCCTGCCTTAGAACCAACTCCAGAAAGCTTAAAACCACCAAACGGTTGCCGTGAAACTATAGCACCCGTGATAGTGCGGTTAATGTACAAATTCCCGACTTCAAACTCTTCTTGCGCCCTTTGAATATGGGAAGGTGTCCTGGAGTAAAGCCCACCGGTCAAGGCGTAGTTAGTACCGTTAGCAACTTCCAGTGCTTCCTGAAAGTCGTTTACCCGAATCACTGCCACAACTGGACCAAAAATTTCTTGTTGAGCAATTGTCGCATTTGGTGAGACTTCCGTAAAGATAACAGGACCAATAAAATACCCGTTATCTGGTGCTGGCATTTCCAAAGCAACTTTAGCTTCTGCCTTACCTTTCTCGATATACTCGCGGATGCGATCGCGTGCATTTGCATCAATTACAGGACCAACCTGGGTGCTGGGTAACTCCGCCTCCCCAATATTAAGTGATTTCGTTGCTGCCACAAAACGTTGCACAAAAGTATCATAAACAGCTTTGTGGACAATCACTCGCGAACAAGCAGAACACTTTTGTCCGCTGTAACCAAATGCCGACTGCACAACCCCCACAACTGCCTGGTCTAAATCAGCACTTTCATCTACAATAATGGCATTCTTGCCTCCCATCTCAGCAATCACCCGCTTCATATGCTTTTGACCGGGTTTCAGAATCGCAGCTTCTGCGTAAATTCTACATCCAACTTCCTGAGAACCAGTAAAAGCTATCACATGAGTATCAGGATGATTCACCAGATAAGCACCTACCGTCGAACCCTTTCCTGGCACATATTGAAAGACACCTTTGGGTATCCCAGCCTCCACCAAGATTTCCGTCAACTTCGCCGCAATGACAGAAGATGTTTCCGCAGGTTTCAACAAAGTACAATTGCCTGCGACCAACGCTGCTACCGTCATCCCCATAGCAATAGCAAGCGGGAAATTCCAAGGAGAAATCACCACTGCAATTCCTCGTGGCTGGTAAATATAGCGATTCGTTTCGCCTGGGATATCGTAATTGTAACCTTGATCCAGCCGTTCCATCTCCGAAGCATAGTAGCGAAAGAAATCTATCGCCTCCGAAACCTCAGCATCCGCCTCACGCACTGGTTTCCCAACTTCCAAAACTATCCAAGCATTTAAGAAAGCGCGACGCCCCTCCATCAAATCAGCAGCCTTCCGCAATACAAGGGCGCGTTCTCTGACAGGTGTTTTACGCCAACCGGGAAACGCCGCCTTTGCAGCTTGCATCGCCTCTTCGGCTTGTTCAACACTGATCAGTCCAACTTTACCAACCACCTCACTGATATTCGAGGGGTTGAGAGAATTTACAATCTGTTGTGTATCAACATACTCACCATTCACCAGCGGTAGATAAGTTTTCCCAAGCTGACCCCGTACCTCTTGAAAAGCTTGAGCAGATTTCCTTCTTGCCTCCTCCTCAGCATAATCCGTATCCGCCACACCGAAGAAAGGGGAGTGGGGAGTGGGGAGTGGGGAGTGGGGAGTGAAGGAATTTTCCTTTTGTTTTTTTGTTTCTGGGCTTGCTTGTCCTACTAGGGGGGGTGCAATGAGTTCCTCTACGGGACGATTTTCCATATTTTGCCGCAAAAAGGAACTGTTAGCAGTATTTTCAAGCAAGCGGCGAATGAGATAAGCCATCCCTGGCAGAAGTTCGCCGTAGGGACAGTAAACTCGGACTCGATAGCCCCTATCAATCAACGATGAAGCGAGTTTATCGCCCATTCCGTAGAGGACTTGCATTTCAAAGCGACGCCGAGGGATATTTAAAGTTTCTGCTATTGCTATGGCACGAGCCTGCGATCGCACGTTATGGCTACCAATAGCAGAATACACATATTCATGATTCAAGAGCAATAACTCAGTTACCCTCTCAAAGTTAGCATCCGTTGCCCCTTTCTCATTATAAACTGGCTGTTGCCAATCTTTCTGCGCCGCTTTGATGGTTTCCTGATCCCAGTATGCACCCTTCACCAAGCGAATGGTCACGGGATAACCACGCTGTTTTGCCCAGGATATCAAGTCTTGCACATCTCGTTCGCTGTCACGCAGATATGCTTGGATTGTGATACCAATATCTGTGCGAGAACGAAACTCTTCTTCAAGCAACAACTTTTTCAAGATGCTGAGAGTTAGGTTTTTATAAGCATACTGTTCCATGTCAAAATGAACAGCAGCGCCTAATTCTTTAGCACGACGTAACAGGAAGCGGATGCGATCGCCTACCCTTTCCTCGCTACCTTCAGCATCCAAGGGGTCAAACTGAGAGTAAAACGCCGTTAGCTTCACAGAAACCTGGACTTTTGGCAACACTTCGCCATCGGCTTCGTCAATTAAGGGAACTGGAGTCCAACTCTTGGATGCTTCCACCAGTTGTTGCATTAATTCCAGGTATCGATCCAGGTAAGACTGGGCTTCTGCTTCGGTAATCACCGCCTCACCCAATAAGTCTACGGTGAAAGCCATTTTTTCCTTACGCAGGCGCTCAATTGTCTTGAGTACCTGTTTAATATTTTCTCCTGAAATATATTTATGAGCTAATGTTTCTGTTGCTGTGCTAACAGTTGTTGCAGCGACTTGCCCAGGCATTGAGTCGGGGTTAGCAAAGTTTAGCATAGCCTTGAGGGCTGCTGGTAGTTCTACCGACTCATCCCCTAGATATTCTTGTAAATGCGCTGCAATTTCCGGTTTACTTTGTAAAGCAGGAAGAGTGTCAATAAAGCGAAATAGCTGCACCCGTAACCCAGGATTGCTCATCGCCCAAGCCAGCAATTTATCATCCCAGCGCATCTGATCCCGCAAGGAGGCGAGAAACGAACGATTTTCCTGGGTTGCGGCTAGAAGCTGTTTGGCGATTTCTTGGGTTTTAGCTTCGTAGGTGCTTTTTTGGACTTCTAATACCACTGATAACAGACTCCTTATGTAAGACAAGACTTTGTTTGCAAAGCCTGTGTCTTCCTATTGTGGCTTTTTGTTTGTGCTACCACCACTTAAAAATTAAAAAGCTTCTGATTGGTTGCTTTACGAACGCGCCTGGTGGTGTAGTCCTTAGCTGCGGTGCTGTTTCAACAAAGAGGAGCAACATTTTCATCCAGCAGATATTTGAGAGTCATTTACTTTTTTCAAAGCCTCTTTTTCAGATACTTCAAGCCTTCAGTTTCATCAGTTTGACTACAACTGCCGGAGGATTGCGCCGTTGTTCTTCTTGCATCCTGTGACTCCACTCCAACCCATCAGCTATATAGGCGCTTACCGCTTCTTTATTGTGGAGATAATAAAGAATCGTCGCATAAACTTGTTCCAGTGTTAGCGATGTATAAATATTGGCAATCTCTTCTGGAGTTCGAGCGCGATAGATGTACTCATAAAGGATGGTTTCAATTCCTACCCTTGTACCTTTGAGCCGAATGTCATCGGAACGCTGAAAATCAAAGTAATCTTCTAGTTGCATAAATCACCTCATTTGAGACAAAAATCATTATTATATGTAAATTTTGATACTACATAGTCTATCTTTTATCAGTCTTTTTTTACTTTATAACAATAGCCCCGTCTTTGCGTGAGCGTTTCATCCCAAGATTCAGCAACGCCTAATTTTTTTAATATAGATGAATCCTTGACAAAGCCAAAAACCCGTGACAAATTATAGGTAAATAAGTTTAAACTTATTTACCTAACCAAAAATAAATATACAACATGCAGAAAGAAGAAGCCGTGAGGTTTCTCACTGCCATAGGTGCGCCTGTGCGCCTGGAACTCATCTCGTTGTTGTTTCATCAAGGACGCACTAATGTTGGCGACATTGCCGGCAACTTTCGTCTCAGTCGTCCGGCAATTTCCCATCATTTGAAAATTCTTAAGGAGGCTGGCGTGATTGAGTATGAGAAGGTAGGTCAGGAAGGTTTTTACTGGTTAAACAGGGTACACCTAGTAGCAGGACTGCGGGCGATCGCCGATGGAATTGAGCGTTTTCATCACAAACCGGACGATGATTGCAGTGAAAGCAATAGTGACTAGGGGAGTATACTTTTAAATATAAGTTAATATAAATTAACTATAGGAATCCTAAATCATTCATGAAAAATTTTAAGTAGTGTAGGGTGGGCACTGCCCACCAGATCCAGGTTTTGGTGGGCAGTGCCCACCCTACTACGTGTATTTCAAAAATCAAATAGGATTCCTATAATTATAAATTTTCTTAAGCAAATTCCCAGATGAAACGGAGGTATCACTGTGACTAATGAAGCTTTCACAGAAGTTGAATCTGAAGAACCAGAGGAGGTTGAGAACACCAGGATAGAGAAAAAACCATTTTCCCACCGACGTTCTAGTAAACCTTGGCTAATTCCACTCTTGTTAGGAACTGGCTTAGGCATAGGAATCACATGGATGGGTATGCGTTTGTCACCAAGCCCAAGCGAGGGTTCCATTACCAAACCACCAAAACAGGCAAGCAGCAGCATCCCAACTGTGACAGTCGCTGATGCAGTAACAACCCGCATCACCCGCAGCCTCAACACTACAGGTACTGTAGCAGCCCGCCAACAGATCCTAGTTATGCCACAAACGAGTGGTTTGCAAATTAAAAAAATCTTAGTCGATGAGGGGAGACAGGTAAAAGCCGATGAGGTGCTGGCAACTTTAGACGATTCGGTGCTACAAACTCAAATCGACCAAGCAAAGGCAAAGGTAGAATCTGACAAAGCACTGTTAGCGCAAAAACAGGCTGCCCTAGTTCAAGCAAAAGCAAACGTTGCCCAATCCCAGGCAAACGTAGCCCAAGCCCGCGCCAACGAAAAGGACGCCCTCGTAAAACTCAAAAATTACCAACAACTAGCCACAGCAGGAGCAATTAGTCGCGAGCAATTCGACGATCGCACCACCAGTGCGGCAACAAAAACAGAAACTGTCAACGCCTCAGTGGCAGCTGTCAACGCCTCAGTGGCAGCTATCAGTAGCGCCCAAGCAAATATCAACAGCGCCCAAGCCGACGTACAAACCAGTGTTGCCAAAGTCAAACAACTCCAAGCACAGTTAGCACAAACCTTAGTTCGTGCTCCTGTGGCGGGAATAATAGCTAAAAAGAACGTCGAAGTAGGTGATGTGACTGGAACAAAACAGCTCTTTGAAATTATCCGCGATGGGCAGATGGAACTACAGGCACTCGTTCCAGAAGTGCAACTGTCTCAAGTAGCAATTGGTGGATCAGCACAAATTACGAACGATAGTGATAGCCGTATCCATTTAGAAGGAGTTGTAAGGGAAATTTCACCTCTGGTTGACAAGATAAATCGCAAAGCGATAGTGAAAATTAACTTACCACCAACATCTTTGCTGCGTTCCGGGATGTTTGCCCGTGCGGCAATAACTACCAATACAGCTATGGGAATCAGCGTACCTTCCAAAGCAGTACTGCCGCAACCAGATGGCAAAGCCATTGTTTTCACCCTATCGGGTGAAGACACAGACAAGTCTCTTGCCTCAGGACAAGCCAAGGTGTATGTAGCGAAAGCCAAGCCAGTGCAAGTAGGAGAAATCATCAAGGGTGGCGACATTGAAATTACCCAAGGTCTTAACAGAGGCGATCGCGTCGTTACTGCTGGTGCACCCTATCTCAAAGATGGCGATCGTGTGCAACTTCCTTAATAGCATTTGTTTGTAGTTGCGCTTCAGCGCATAAACCGACGATTTTATGCGCTGAAGCGCAACTACGAACCAAAACGCACTTAATAGCAAGATAAACTCAAGCTAAATCCTGGCAATACATCTTCACCCGATAATTGTGTAGGGAGATTTCGCACTTCCACATTCTGTCCTTGACAATAAATTTCCACTTGTTGCTGTTGAGGGTTAATTAACCATGCCAATTGCACCCCTGCATCCATATATTCCCGCATTTTCTGGCGTAGGGTGTCTAGGTCGTCGGTTGCTGACCTTAATTCGATGACAAAGTTTGGTGCAATGGGTGGAAATTTGCGTCTTTGCTCAGGAGTCAGTGCTTCCCAACGTTCTCGTTCAATCCAAGCGGCATCTGGCGAACGGTCTGCTCCATTGGGTAATTGAAATATGGTGGAGGAACTGAAGGTGTAACCCAGTCGCGTTTGGCGATTCCAAATTCCCAAATCAATAATTAAGTCTGCTTCGCGGTTGCCACTTTCTCCTCCAACGGGTGACATAATCATTAATTCTCCCTGAGCCGTGCGTTCAAACTTCAACTCGCGGTTATTTTGACATAGTTCATAGAACTGTTCGTCTGTGAGGTGAACAGTGTCTAGGTTTAGTGTCAAAGGATTTGTAACCATAGGGTTCATTTGAATAGCGACGTTTATTCTATATTTAATGTTAGTCTGCTTTGCTCTAAAACTGGTTTACGTGGGTGGCGATCGCACCTTAATTTGCCTGAGATTATGTTTTACCTTCGGCTCAAAAGATTCCTAACCCAACATCCTAGTCGTTTTACCCACTGCGATGACTGATTTAGCCATCTCCAAAAAAATCCTAATTATGAGCGCGATCGCACGCTATTACGAACTAAGGAATGACCCATCAAATATTTAAAATGCTGGGGTAAGAGCCTCTTGATTTCCTGAAACTTGTGCAACGCTTGGTTGTATTTTTTTGACGGTTTGCTAATTTCCTCATAACACTGTTTTTCTTTTGGGGGACGCTCGATATAAAAGGGAGAATCCAGTGCTACTGAACCTTCTGGGTATTCTAATAGAATTTCTGTTAAGGGTAATTTCTGAGAATCAGTTATATTAAGCACTTGTTCTTGAGATGGGGACGCAAAAACTTTGGTAAGGGGTGAAAATTCTGTGGGGTTATCTGTCGATGGTGCTGGATTGTTCTGTCCTGGAGGGAATTCCCTAATATCTAGCCATTTTAATCCCAAAGCTTCACAAATCATGATAAATTTTGTGCGGTCTACAGCTTTACCATTGAGGAAGTTGCTGATTGTAGCTTGGGATATATATTGACCCTGAGCGCTCAGACGTTCAACAAAATCTCTCTGACTAAAAAAGCCATTTTGCAGCAGCTTGGACTGTACTCTTGTTAGGCAATCTCGGCGTACCCTTACTGAGCGTTGTCCCCTTAGTGAGCGTTGTTCCATATAGCACTCCTATTTGATTGGTGAAAATCGCATCTAGTTAGGGCTTTAGCCGACGAAAATCACCATGTGAACTAAAGCCCTACCTATAAGTTATCAATTCTTCACAAATGATATAGGATTGCTATGGCTGTGTTTATAGTAATCAATTTATTTACTTCAGGACTTACGCAAAAATTGTCAGAAACCCTGATTTATCGAACCGCCAAGACGCGCCCGTGCGCCAAGAATGCGTGGAGCGTGCGTAAGTCCTATACTTAGTCTTGAGTGCTTATGATACTGGTCGTGGCAGAATCACTGAAGATGGAATCATCGGTTTGTCTCGCTCCTTTTTTGCCGCTGGAGTACCCAGTATGATAGTAGCCTTATGGGCTGTACAGGATATGCCTACAGCCGATTTGATGACCGAGTTTTATCGCAATCTTCAACACAATCCTGATAAAGCTCAAGCTTTGCGGCAAGCTATGCTCACCACAATGAAACGGCATCCTGAACCTAAAATTTGGGGAGCATTTACACTCATTGGTGAAGCTAAGTGAGCTTGACTGCTTAGCAGGGTATTATACTTCGCACGGGAATAAACTGAGCTTTTGATTTAGCTAGGATCTATTAGCTATAAATTCTTGGCTGAAAGCTGTAAGATGAAGTCCGTGCCCTAGGCAAAGCTAAAAGCTGACTGCTCAAAGTATAATTCATAATTTTCTTCATCTTTGTCATCAACTCATGACCGATGTTAATGAACGTGCCGATTTTGATAGTCCGTGGAAAGAAGTTCTAGAAGCTTACTTCCCTCAAGCAATGCAGTTCTTTTTTCCTCAAACTGCTGCATTAATTGATTGGGAACGCGGCTATGAATTTC